>NZ_VDLZ02000011.1:0-260247 GCF_006334905.2 Streptomyces sp. 3MP-14 | reverse complement strand
GCCCCGCAGGGACCCGAACCAGCCCCGCCCCGCCCGGCAAGGGCCACCGGCAGAGCCCGGCGCAGCCGAACCAGCCCCGCAATGGCCACCGAGAAACCCGCCGCCGCCGAACCAACCCCCCAGGGGCGCACCGGGCCCCGCCCAACCGCCGGGCACGGGCCCCGCAGGGACCCGAACCAGCCCCGCCCCGCCCGGCAAGGGCTACCGCCGCCGCGCCAACCCCCCAGGGGCAACACCGGGCCCCCCGCCGGGCACGGGCCCCCAGGGGCCCGGCCCGGTCCCGTTCCGCCCGGCAAGGGCCCCGTGGGAGAGTCGTTGGCATGGCGCGGGACGGTGACGGTCCGGACTGGCTGGTCGGCTGGTGTGGGGAGCGGCTGGGGAGCGAGCCGGTGGGGCTGCTGTTCGAACGGCGGTCGATGTCGGCCGTGTTCGGGCTGCGGCTGGCCGACGGGCGGGAGGTCGTGGTGAAGGCGCGGGAGGACGACGGCCGGGCCGTCGCCTGTGTCGCCGCGCAGGCGCGGCTCGCGGAGCGGGGTTTCCCGTGTGCCCGGCCGCTCACGCCCGTGGTCCGCGTGGGCGCGCTGGTCGTGCACGCCGAGGAGTCGCGGCCCGGCGGCGCGGTGCTGCCCGGCGCCACGCCGGACGTCGCCGTGCGGTACGCGGCGGTGTTCGCGCGGCTGATGGCCGAACTGGCCGAGGTGACCGTCGCGCCGCCGTTGCCCAGCCCACGTTGGGCGCGTTGGGACCACACGGACGCCGGGCTGTGGCCGGCGATCGGCCTCCTCGACGAGCGGGACCAGCGCGCGGTGCCCGCGTTCGTCGTCGAGACGGCCGCCCGGGCCCGCCGGCGGTTGGTGGCGGCCGACCTGCCGCCCGTGCTGGGCCACGCCGACTTCGAGGCGCAGAACCTCCGTTGGCGCGACGGCGCGGTGTGGGCCGTGCACGACTGGGACAGCCTGGCGTGGCAGCCGGAGGCGGCCCTGGTCGGCGCCGCCTCGGGGACGTTCGCCAGCGACTCGCCGCCGACGCTGGCGCCGGTAGCGAGTTCCGCCGCGTTCCTGACCGCCTACCAGGAACTCCGGGGGCGTCCGTTCACCGTGGCGGAACGGGAGGTCGCCTGGGCCGCCAGCCTGTGGCCGGCGGCCCACAACGCCCGCTGGGAGGCCCTGCACGGCGACCGCCCGGAGTGCGGCGACGCCCTCCGGGCCCAGGCCGCCGAGCGCCTGCGCCGGGCGAACGCCTGAGCCGGACCGGCCCCGGCGAACGCCCCGCGCGTTCCAAGAACGGCAAGCGCCGCAGGCGTTCAGCCGTTGAGGCCGTCGAGGTTGCCGAGGCCGCTGAGGTCGCGCACCGCGCCCCGGTCCGCGCTGGTCGCCATCGCCGCGTAGGCGCGCAGCGCCTGCGAGACCTTGCGGTCGCGGGACTTCGGCGCGTACCGGCCGTTCAGTTCGGCGCGGCGGCGGTCCAACTCCTCCTGCGGCACCTTCAGTTCGAGCGCCCGGGACGGGATGTCGATGCGGATGGGGTCACCGTCGCGCACCAGCGCGATCGTGCCGCCGGCCGCCGCCTCGGGCGAGGCGTGGCCGATGGACAGGCCCGAGGTGCCGCCGGAGAAGCGGCCGTCCGTGATCAGCGCGCACTTGGCGCCCAGGCCGCGCCCCTTGAGGAAGGACGTCGGGTACAGCATCTCCTGCATTCCCGGGCCGCCCCTGGGGCCCTCGTACCGGACGACGACCACGTCGCCCTCCTTGACCCGCTTGGTGAGGATCGCCTCCACGGCCTCCTCCTGGGACTCGACGACCACCGCCGGGCCCTCGAAGGTCCAGATCGACTCGTCGACGCCGGCGGTCTTCACCACGCTGCCGTCCTCGGCGAGGTTCCCGTAGAGCACGGCCAGGCCGCCCTCGGCCGAGTAGGCGTGGGCCAGGTCCCTGATGCAGCCGTTCTCGGCGTCGGTGTCCAGCGTGTCCCACCGCTCGGACTGGGAGAACGCCTCGGCGGAACGGACGCAGCCGGGCGCCGCGTGGAACAGCTCGACCGCCTCGGGCGAGGGCGACCCGCCCCTGATGTCCCAGGACTTGAGCCAGTCGGCGAGCGAGTCGCTGTGCACGGTGTGCACGTCCTCGTTGAGCAGGCCGGCCCGGTACAGCTCGCCCAGGATGGCGGGGATGCCGCCGGCGCGGTGCACGTCCTCCATGTAGTAGGTGCCGTTGGGCGCGACCTTGGAGAGGCAGGGCACCCGGCGGGAGAGCGCGTCGATCTCCCTGAGCCCGAAGTCCAGCTCGGCCTCCTGGGCGGCGGCCAGCAGGTGGAGGATGGTGTTGGTGGAGCCGCCCATCGCGATGTCCAGGGTCATCGCGTTCTCGAACGCCGCCCGCGAGCCGACCGCGCGCGGCAGCACGGTGGCGTCGTCGTCCTCGTAGAAGCGGCGGGTGATCTCCACCACGTTCCGGCCGGCGGCCTCGTAGAGGGAACGGCGGGCGGTGTGGGTGGCCAGCACCGAGCCGTTGCCGGGGAGGGAGAGGCCGATGGCCTCGGTCAGGCAGTTCATCGAGTTGGCGGTGAACATGCCGGAACAGGAGCCGCAGGTGGGACAGGCGTTCTCCTCGATCCTGGCCAGGTCCTCGTCGGAGACGGAGTCGTTGGCCGCCTCCGACATGGCGCTGATCAGGTCGAGCTTGCGGACGGTGCCGTCGACCAGCGTGGTGGTGCCGGACTCCATGGGGCCGCCGGAGACGAAGACCGTCGGGATGTTGAGCCGCATCGCGGCCATCAGCATCCCGGGCGTGATCTTGTCGCAGTTGGAGATGCAGATCAGGGCGTCGGCGCAGTGCGCCTCCACCATGTACTCCACGGAGTCGGCGATCAGGTCGCGGGACGGCAGGGAGTAGAGCATCCCGCCGTGTCCCATGGCGATGCCGTCGTCCACGGCGATGGTGTTGAACTCGCGGGGGATGCCGCCCGCCTCCTTGATCGCCTCGGAGACGATCCGGCCGACGGGCTGGAGGTGGGTGTGGCCGGGCACGAACTCGGTGAAGCTGTTCGCCACGGCGATGATCGGCTTGCCGAAGTCCTCCCGGGCTACCCCGGCGGCGCGGAGCAGGGCGCGGGCGCCCGCCATGTTGCGGCCGTGGGTGACGGTTCTGGACCTCAGGCTGCCCATGATGATGCCTCTCCTCGCGAGACGGTGCGGCTACCTCCCCGAGGCTACGCCCGCGCGCCGCGTTCCGGGACGGCAATACCGGCATCCGGACAGGGCACGCGGGCGCACGCCGGCGCCCTAAACACCCGGTACGGGGTCCGCCGGGTGGGGTGCCAGCAGGGGGAGGGAGCGGGCGCCGGGCGGGGTGACGTTCTGGGTGGCCAGGCGGGCCTCGCACAACTCGACGAGCTGGTCGTACCCGTCCTTGCCCATCAGCTCGACCAGTTCGGCGCGGTAGGTGACGAACAGCGGCTCGGCCGCCCCGTGCGCGGCCGGCGCGCCCGTGCACCACCAGTGCAGGTCGTGGCCGCCGCCGCCCCAGCCCCTGCGGTCGTACTCGCCGATGGAGACGCAGAGCTTCTGCTCGCCGTCGGGCTGCTCCACCCACTCGTAGGTGCGGCGGACCGGCAGCTGCCAGCAGACGTCGGGCTTGGTCTCCAGCGGCTCTCGCCCCTCGGAGAGCGCCAGGATGTGCAGCGAGCAGCCCTCCCCGCCGGGGAAGCCCGGGCGGTTGAGGAAGACGCAGGCGCCCTGGTGGCGGCGGGTGCGCCGCTCGCCGTCCTCGTCCAACTCCACCCATCCGGCACGGGAGTTGCCCTCCGGGTGGAACTGCCACTGCTCGGGGGTGAGCCGGGCGGCGTGCCCGGCGACCCGCTGCTCGTCCTCCTCGTCGGAGAAGTGCGCGCCCAGCGTGCAGCAGCCGTCGCTGGCGCGGCCCGGCTGGATGCCCTGGCAGCCGCGGCCGAAGACGCAGCTCCAGCGGGAGGTCAGCCAGGTCAGGTCGCAGCGGAAGTACTGCTCGGGGTCGGTCGGGTCGGGGAACTCGACCCAGGCCCTGGGGTGGTCGAGCGCCACCTCCTCGCCGGCGGCCCGGCGCCGGGCGCCGTCCCACGTGCCGCCGCGCGCTTCCGTGCCGCCGCGCGCCTCCACGCCGTCGCGTTCGCCGTCCGCCGGGGCGCTTCTGTCCGGCTTCGCCCTCTTCGTCTTCGCCACACCGCCAGGGTAGAGGGCGGGGTAGCGTTGACGGTCATGAGACTCGGAGTTCTCGACGTGGGTTCCAACACGGTTCACCTGCTGGTGGTTGACGCCCATCCCGGCGCCCGCCCCCTGCCCGCCTACTCCCACAAGGCGGAGCTGCGGCTGGCCGAACTGCTCGACGAGAAGGGCGCGATCAGCCCGGCCGGCGTGGACCGGCTGGTGGCCACCGTCCGGGAGGCCTTGGAGGTGGCGGAGGAGCACGGGGTGGCCGACCTGCTGCCGTTCGCGACCTCGGCGGTGCGCGAGTCAGGCAACGCCGAGCAGGTGCTGGCCCGCGTCGCGGCCGAGACGGGGGTGGCGCTCCAGGTGCTCTCCGGCGCGGACGAGGCGCGGCTGACGTTCCTCGCCGCGCGGCGCTGGCTGGGCTGGTCGGCCGGCCGGCTGCTGCTCTTCGACATCGGCGGCGGCTCCCTGGAGATCGCCTACGGGATGGACGAGGCGCCGGATGTCGCGGTCTCGCTGCCGTTGGGCGCGGGCCGGCTGACGGCGGCCCGGCTGCCCGGCGACCCGCCCGCCTCGTCCGACGTGCGGGCGCTGCGGCGCGATGTGCGCACCGAAGTGGCGGGCGTGGTCGGCCAGTTCAGCCGGCTGGGGGCGCCGGACCGGGTGGTGGCCACCTCGAAGACGTTCAAGCAGCTGGCGCGGGTCGCCGGCGCGGCCCGCTCGACCGAGGGCCAGCTGGTGCGCCGCCAGCTGGCCCGCGCCGACCTGCGGGTGTGGAGCCAGAAGCTGGCCGAGCTGCCGGTCGCGGAGCGGCGGGAGCTGCCGGGCGTCTCGCCGGGGCGGGCCCGGCAGCTGCTCGCGGGGGCGCTGGTGGCGGAGGCGGCGATGGACCTCTTCGGCGTGGAGTCGCTGGAGATCTGCCCCTGGGCGCTGCGCGAGGGCGTGATCCTGCGCCGCCTTGACCGGATGCGCGCCCCCTGAGCCAGAGAGACGCCGCGAGCCGGCGCGCGTCGCCTCAGTTCGTGCGCCGGCGCAACGTGGCGGCGCCCAGCGCGAGCACCGCCAGGGCGACCCCGCTGACCACCACCGCGTCCCGCACATAGTCGCCGGTGACCTCGCTCTGGCGCAGCACCTCGTTCATGCCGTCCACCGAGTACGACATCGGCAGCACGTTGGAGGCGTACTCCAGCACCGGCTGCATCGTCTCGCGCGGCGCGAACAGCCCGCAGAGCAGCAGCTGCGGGAAGATCAGCGCCGGCAGGAACTGCACGGCCTGGAACTCCGAGGACGCGAACGCCGAGACGAACAGGCCGAGCGCCGTGCCCAGCAGGGCGTTGAGCACCGCGACCAACAGCAGCAGCCAGGGCGAGCCGGCCACGTCCAGGTCGAGCAGCCAGAGCGCGACCCCGGTGGCCAGCGCCGCCTGGAGCGCGGCGAAGAGGCTGAACGCCAGCGCGTAGCCGACGATCAGGTCGCCCTTGCCCAGCGGCATCACCAGCAGCCGCTCCAGGGTGCCCGAGGTCCGCTCGCGGAGCGTGGCGATCGAGGTGACCAGGAACATGGTGATCATCGGAAAGATCCCCAGCAGCGAGGAGCCGATGAAGTCGAACGAGCCGGGGTCGGCGTCGAAGACATAGCGCAGCAGCACCAGCAGCAGCACGGGCACCAGCAGCAACAGGGCGATGGTGCGCGGGTCCTGGCGCAGCTGGGCCAGGACCCGGCGGGCGGTGGCGAGGGTGCGGGCGAGGCTCATCGTCGGGGCTCCCGTTCGTGGTCGGGGTCGGCCGGGCCGGCGGCGCCCCGTTCGTTGTCGGAGTCGGCCGCCACCAGGGCGAGGAACGCGCCCTCGACCGAGTCGGCCCCGCCGCGGCGGCGCAGCGCCTCGGGGGTGCCGTCGGCGAGGACCCGGCCCTCGCGCATCAGGACCAGCCGCTCGCAGCGGTCGGCCTCGTCCATCACATGGGACGAGATGAGCAGCGTGGTGCCGCGCTCCTCGGCGAGCCGGTGGAACAGCTGCCACAGCGCGTTGCGCAGCACCGGGTCGAGGCCGACGGTCGGCTCGTCGAGGACCAGCAGCTCGGGGGTGCCGAGCAGGGCGGCGGCCAGCGAGACCCTGGAGCGTTGGCCGCCGGAGAGGTCCCTGGTCAGGGCGGTGGCGTGGCGGGCCAGGTCCACCTCGTCCAGCACCCGTTCGACCTCGCGGGGCCGCTCGGCGCGCGGCAGGCCGAGGACGGCGGCGAAGTAGTCGAGGTTCCCCCGGACGGTGAGGTCGGCGTAGACCGAGGGCGCCTGGGTGACATAGCCGAGGCGCGGGCGGAGCGCGGGCGCGCCGGCCGGCTCGCCGAGCACCTCCAGGGTGCCGGTGACCCGGCTCTGGGCGCCGACGATCGCCCGCATCAACGTGGTCTTCCCGCAGCCCGAGGGCCCCAGCAGGCCCGTGACGCTGCCGGCCGGCACGGCGAAGTCCAGGCCGCGCAGCACCTCGCGCCGTCCGCGCGTCACCCGCAACCCGCTTGCCCGAACGGCCGGTTGGTCGCCAGGGGAGCCCCCTTCGGCGATTTTATTAATCATGCGTTTAATTATTCTCCCGGTGCCGGCCCGCCGTCAAGCCGGCCCGCCCTTCCGGACGCGTAGGCTGGTCGCCGTGGCAGATCCAGAACCCGTCGGCGAGGTGAAGGTCGGGCTCTCGACGGCCTCCGTCTACCCGGAGAACACGGCCGCCGCCTTCGAGATAGCCGGCAGGCTCGGCTACGACGGGGTCGAGGTCATGGTGTGGACGGACCCGGTGAGCCAGGACGTCGAGGCGCTGCGGCGCCTCTCCGAGGAACACGAGGTGCCGGTGCTCGCCGTGCACGCGCCCTGCCTGCTGGTCACCCAGCGCGTGTGGTCCACCGACCCGTGGCGGAAGCTGCTCACCGCGCGGGCCGCCGCCGAGCGCCTCGGCGCCGACACCGTGGTGGTCCACCCGCCGTTCCGCTGGCAGCGCGCCTACGCCAAGGGCTTCGTCGAGGGCATCGCGCGGCTCGACGCGGAGGCCGACGCCGGCGGCGGGGTCCGCTTCGCCGTCGAGAACATGTACCCCTGGCGCTACCGCGACCGCGAGGTGCAGGCGTACGCCCCCGGCTGGGACGTCACCGACGAGGACTACCCGCGTCTGACGCTGGACGTCTCGCACGCCGCGACCGCCAGGACCGACGCGCTCGCCCTCGCCGAACGGATGGGCGAGCGGCTGACCCATGTGCACATCGGCGACGGCTCGGGCTCCGGCAAGGACGAACACCTGGTCCCCGGGCGCGGCGCGCAGCCCTGCGCCGGGGTGCTGTCCCGACTGGCCGCCACCGGCTACCGGGGCCATGTGATCGCCGAGATCAACACCCGCCGGGCCATGTCGGCCCGCGAGCGGGAGGCCGACCTGGCCGAGACGCTGGCCTTCACCCGCCTGCACCTGGCCCGCCCAGCCCTGACCCCGCCCGGCGGGGAGCGCCCCCGGGAGGCACGCCCACGCGAGGAGCGTTCCCGGGAGGAGCGTTCCTCCCGGGAGGAGCCGAGCCGATGAGCACCGTCCCGGGCCGCCGCCGGGGCCGCCCCTCCCTGGCCGAGCGGGCGGCGGGCGAACCCGGCACCAGGGAACGCATCCTGGACTCCGCCCGCACCGAGTTCGCCCGCCGGGGCTTCGACCTCGCCTCCGTCCGCGCCATCGCCAGGGGCGCCGACGTCAACCCGGCGCTGGTGCACCACTACTTCGGCACCAAGGAGGGCGTCTTCGCCGCCGCGGTGCACGCGGCGACCGAGTCCGCCGTGCGGGTCCTGACCGAGGAGACGCTCCCCGGCCTCGACGTGCTGGGCGGGCACTTCACCCGGGTCTTCTTCTCGATCTGGGAGACCCCGAGAACCCGCGACCCGCTGCTGGCCGTCCTCCGCTCGGCGGTGAACAACGAGACGGCCGCCGGCATCTTCCGCGCGGCCGTCACGGAGGAGCTGCTGGCCCGGGTGGCCGGCCAGGTGCCCGGGCCCGACGCCAGGCTGCGCGTGGAGCTGGCGGCGATGCAGCTCGTCGGGACCGCGCTCGGCCGCTATGTGTTGGAGATCGAGCCGCTGGCCAGCACCGACGTCGAGATCCTGGTCGAGCGCCTGGCGCCCGTCGTCCAGCACCACCTCACCGGGGCACCGGGCACGCCCCCGCCCGCCGCCTGAGCGAACGGGCGGAGGGGGCCGCCCGTTCGCACCACACCGGGAACGGCCTCAGGCCGGGCGCGGCCTCACGCCGGGCGCGGCCTCACGCCGGGCGCGGCCTCACGCCGGGCGCGGCTGGGGAACGGGCTCCTCCGTCGGCGGCTCGGTCGGCTCCTCCTCGGGCGGCTCAGCCGGGTCATCCGGCGGCTCCTCACCGCCCGGCTCCCCGCCCGTGCCCTCGACGGTGACCCGGGTGCCCGTCGGCTCGACGGTGACCGAGGCCGACCAGGGCCCGGCCGGCTGGCGCGCCGTGTCGACCAACACCTCGATCACCAGCGTCTCCCCCGGCCAGAGCGTGCCCGATGAGCGGCCGAGCAGCAGCCAGTCGGCGTCCGCCGTCGCCGTCCAGCTCACCGGGGAGCCGCCGGAGACCGTGAGCGTCAGCAGGGTGCCGGAGTCCGTGGTCACCGCGTCGACGGACAGCTCGCCCGGGGCCGGCGTCGTGGGCTCCTCGGGCTCGGCCTCCCGGCTCTCCTCCCGCTCGGGCGAGGACTCGGCCGACGGCTGGTGGCCCCGGCGGTCCGCCCGCTCGTCCTCCGTGGGCTCCTCGGGCAGCGCGGGCCGCGACGCGTCGCGCTCCCCGTTCGGCTGCCGCCGGGCGCCGCCGCCCCCGTCGTCCACCGGCTCGTCGGGCGCGCTGGCCGACATCCCCTCCAGCTCGGCGGCCTCGCCCGTCACCGGCGCGCCCCGGTAGGCGGCCCACAGCGCCAACACCGGCGCCGCCAGCACCGTGGCGACCACCGTGCCGGTGACGGCCCGGCCGCGCAGCCGCTCACGCCGCGCGGCGCGGTCCCGCTCCGGCACCGGGAAGCCCAACCGGTCCCAGCGCGGCCCCGGTTGGGAGCGCGCCCGGCGCACCGCCAGGCGCGCGGCGTGCACGGCGGGCCGGGGGGCGCGCACCACCGCGAGCCGCGCCCGGCCGGCCGGCGCCGTCCCCGGCCAGCCGAGACCGGCCATGGCGCGCTGCGCCACCAGCCGGCAGGCCGGGCACTCGTCCACGTGGCGCACCAACTCCCGCCGCAGCGTGGGGCCGAGCAGCACCCGGCGGTCGTCGCCGGAGAGCGTGGCCATCGCCGGGCAGTGCGCCGAGTCGACGGCGGCCAGCGCGGCGGTGGTCCGTTCGACCTCGCAGGTCGCCGTGGTCAGCAGGGCGCGCGCCGCCTGGTCGGTCAGCCGCAGCACCCGGGCCACCTCGGCCGGCGTCAGCCGGTGCCGCACCGCCAACTCCAGCGCCTCGCGCTGCTCGTGGCTGGTGCCGGCGGCCTCGGGCCAGGCCAGCATCGCCAGCTCCCGGCGCCGCTGGGCGTCCTCCCCGACGGCGCGCGGGCCGGCGCCCAAGCCGCGTTCGCGCTGGAGCGCGAGCCGGCGCAGGCAGCACCAGCGCACCAGCGCGTAGAGCCAGGAACGCGCCACCTCCGGCGCCTCGGGCCGCCGCCCGCGCTCCTGCTGCCGCTCGGCCAGCGCCAACGCCTCGCCCAACGCGGCGATGGCGGCGTCGTGTTCGCACATCACCGAGAGGCAGTAGGTGAAGAGCCCGTCCAGGTCGGCGTCGGCATAGGCCGCCGGGCGCGCGGCACGTCGGGCGCGCGGCCCCGGGGAGGCGGCGCGCCGGGGACTCCTCCCCGACAACCCGGTCAACGTCGAGGGTTGGGCGCGGCAGCTGGTCATCACCTGGTGACGTTAGGCGCCCGGCGGCCAACCGGCTTAGCTGGGCGCCCCAGGTTCCCCCCAACGGGTGAAGTCCGGGGAGCCGGCGCGACGTTCGGGGGCGCGTTCGCGAACGGCGCGGGAGCGGCGGGGGAACGGGTGGCGCCGGGTGCCGGGTCGGGCTGTCAGTGGGCGGCGGTAGCGTTCCGCCCATGGCTCGTAAAGGTGACCGTCCGGCGTATCGCTGCACCGAGTGCGGCTGGTCCACGGGGAAGTGGCTGGGCCGCTGCCCCGAGTGCCACGCCTGGGGCACGGTCGAGGAGGTCGGCGGCACGCCCGCCGTGCGCACGGTCGCCGCGACGCGGGTGGCCTCGCCCGCGCTGCCGATCGGGCAGGTGGACGGCGGCGCGGTGGCGGCCAGGAGCACGGGCGTCCCGGAGCTCGACCGGGTGCTGGGCGGCGGCCTGGTGCCGGGCGCCGTGGTGCTGCTGGCGGGCGAGCCGGGCGTCGGCAAGTCCACGCTGCTGCTGGACGTGGCGGCCAAGGCCGCCTCCGAGGCCCGCCCCACGCTGTACATCACGGGCGAGGAGTCCGCCGGCCAGGTGCGGATGCGGGCGGACCGGATCGGCGCCATCGACGACCACCTGTATCTGGCGGCCGAGACCGATCTGGGCGCGGTGCTCGGCCAGTTGGACGCGGTCAAGCCGGCGCTCCTGGTGCTGGACTCGGTGCAGACGGTGGCCTCGGGCGAGGTGGACGGCGCGCCCGGCGGGGTGGCCCAGGTGCGGGAGGTCGCGGGCGCGCTGATCCGGGCGTCCAAGGAGCGCGGGATGTCCACGGTGCTGGTGGGCCATGTCACCAAGGACGGCGCCATCGCCGGCCCCCGCCTGCTGGAGCACCTGGTGGACGTGGTGCTGCACTTCGAGGGCGACCGGCACGCCAGGCTCCGCCTGGTGCGCGGCGTGAAGAACCGCTACGGCGCGACGGACGAGGTGGGCTGCTTCGAACTGCACGACGAGGGCATCACCTCGCTCGCCGATCCGTCGGGCCTCTTCCTGACCCGCAGGGACGAGCCGGTGCCCGGCACCTGCCTCACGGTCACCCTGGAGGGCCGCCGCCCGCTGGTCGCCGAGGTGCAGTCGCTGACGGTCGACAGCCAGATTCCGTCCCCCCGGCGCACCACCTCCGGCCTGGAGAACTCGCGGGTGTCGATGATGCTGGCCGTTCTGGAGCAGCGCGGCCAGATATCCGCCCTGGGGAAGAACGACATCTACACGGCTACGGTCGGCGGCGTGCGGCTCTCCGAGCCGGCGGCCGACCTCGCGGTCGCCCTCGCGCTGGCCAGCGCCGCCAGCGCGACGCCCCTCCCGAAGAACCTGGTGGCCATCGGCGAGGTCGGGCTCGCCGGCGAGGTGCGGCGGGTCACCGGGGTGCAGCGGCGGCTGGCCGAAGCGTCCCGGCTGGGCTTCGGGCACGCGTTGGTGCCGGTCGACTCGGGCGAGGTGCCCGGGGACATGCGGGTGCTTGAGGTCGCCAATATCGGGGAGGCGCTGGGTGTGTTGCCGGCCTATCGGGCGGAGTCCCCCGGCCGGCAGAGGGCACGCCGGTAGACTCGGCGGCGCAGAAGCGCGGTTTTCGTCCCCCGGAGGAGTCCATGGCAGCCAGCGACCGGCCGGCGAACCCCGGCAGGGCCGGGGGTGGCTCGGGAGCGGACAGCCTGCTGCGCGCGGCGCTCAGCGCGGTCGCGCCCGGCACCCAGCTGCGGGACGGCCTGGAGCGCATCCTGCGGGGGAACACGGGCGGCCTGATCGTTCTGGGAGTGGACCGCACGGTCGAGTCGCTGTGCACGGGCGGCTTCGTGCTGGACGTCGAGTTCACCGCGACCCGGCTGCGGGAGCTGTGCAAGCTGGACGGCGCGGTGATCGTGGACCGGGACATCTCCCGGATCGTGCGGGCCGGGGTGCAGCTGGTGCCCGACCCGTCCATCCCCACCGAGGAGACCGGCACCCGGCACCGCACGGCGCAGCGGGTCTCCATCCAGACCGGCTTCCCGGTGGTCTCCGTCAGCCAGTCGATGCGCCTGGTGGCGCTCTATGTCGACGGCCAGCGGCGGGTGTTGGAGGATTCGGGCGCGATCCTGTCCCGGGCCAACCAGGCGCTGGCCACGCTGGAGCGCTACAAGCTGCGGCTGGACGAGGTCGCCGGCACGCTCTCCGCGCTGGAGATCGAGGACCTGGTGACGGTCAGGGACGTGGCGGCGGTCGCGCAGCGGCTGGAGATGGTCCGCCGGATCGCCGTGGAGATCGCCGAGTACGTGGTGGAGCTGGGCACCGACGGCCGGCTGCTCTCGCTCCAGCTGGACGAGCTGATCGCCGGGGTCGAGCCCGAACGGCAGCTGATCGTCCGCGACTACCTCCCGGAGTCCGGCGGCAAGCGGTCCCGCAAGGTCGGCACCGCGCTGGCCGAGCTGGACGGCCTCGGCCACGCCGAGTTGCTCGAACTGGCGCTGGTGGCCAGGGCGTTGGGGTACAGCGTCGCGCCGGAGTCGCTGGACACGGCGGTCTCGCCGCGCGGCTTCCGGCTGCTGGCCAAGATCCCCCGGCTGCCTGGGCTGGTCATCGACCGGCTCGTCGACCACTTCGGTGGCCTCCAGAAGCTGCTGGCCGCCAGCGTGGACGACCTCCAGGCGGTGGACGGCGTCGGCGAGACCAGGGCCCGTTCGGTCCGCGAGGGCCTCTCCCGGCTGGCCGAGTCCTCGATCCTGGAACGCTACGTCTGATGCCCCCGGCCGCCGGGAAGGTCCCGCCGCTGCACCTGCTGGCGCTGCGCTACACGGCCTCCGAGCGGGAGGCCGCGCCGCATGTCGCCGACCATGTGGCGTTCCTGGAACGCCACCACGCCGAGGGCGTCTTCCTGCTGTCCGGGCAGACCGTGCCCACCGAGGACGGCGGCGTGATCCTGGTCGCCGGCGTGGACCGGGCCACGGCCGAGGCCGTGGCGGCGCGCGACCCGTTCGTCCGCGCGGGCGTCGCCCGCTACACCGTGACCACCGTCGAACCCGGCCGCGTCCACCCGGCGTTGGCCGCGCTCCTGGGCACGGCCGGGCTTCCCTAGTCGGCCTCCAGCCGGAACGAGGTCTGGGCGACCGGGTAGCCCGCCAGCTGGGCCTCGGCCAGATAGGTGCCGGGCGAGGCGGCCGGGCCCTGGTCCTGCTCGCAGTCGGCCACCGAGTGGCGCAGGTCCCAGGTGACCGTGTGGTCGGCGGTGCCGCCGGCGGAGACGACCGTGGGCAGGGCGGCGGCGACGGTCGGGCAGTCGGCGGACGACCACACCTCGTTGTCCTCGTCGTCGGCGAGGGTGAGCATCAACGCCTGGTGGCCGAAGTCCAGTTGGCAGGAGGCCGCGCCGGCGTTGCGTGCGGTGAGCCGCAGCTCGGGGCGCTGCCCCGGGGCGTAGTCGTTGGCGTCGCTGCGCAGCGAGAGCGTGACCTCGGACGGGTCGCAGTCCGGCACGCCGCCGCCACCGCCGCCGTTCCCGCCGCTCTCCCCGTTGCCGCCGTCGTCCGTGCCGCCGGAACCGGCGGAGCCCTCGTCGCCGCCGGCGGAGACGCCGTTGCCGCCGTCGTCCTCGCCGTCCGAGCCGCCGGCGTCGTCGCCCTCGCCGCCCTCGTCGTCCTGCCCGTCCTCGTCGCCGTCCTCGCGGCCGCCAGGGCGCTCCTCGATCAGCGACTCCGAGGGCGTGGGCCCCGGGGTGATCGACTCGGCCGGCCCCTTGCCGTCGTCCTGGCCGGCCGGGTCGGCGCCGCCACCCGTCGAACGCACCGCCCAGAAGACGAGCAGGAGCACCACCGCGAGCAGCAGCAGCACCACCGCCCTGCGGCGCCAGTAGATGGCGGAGGGCAACGGGCCGACCGGAGTTCGCAGTGATCCCACGCGGAAACCTTACGAGACTTCGGCCACACCCGAATGCCCCACCCTCGGCTTGCCAGGACACCGTTCCGTATCAACACCCCGCGCCAGCACGTACCAACACGCGCGAGGCGCCGTCCGCTTTGTGCCGTGGCCCGCTCATGCCAGGATCGCCCTTGCCATGACTGCGACGACTGCGACGACTGCGACTGACACAGCGCCGGGCGGGGCGTCCCTCGGGACCGACCCCGTCGCCCTGCACGCGCCGGTGATCGAGTGGTTCCACCACAACGCCCGTGACCTGCCCTGGCGACGGCCCGAAGCCGGCGCGTGGGGCGTCATGGTGAGCGAGTTCATGCTCCAACAGACGCCGGTCAGCCGGGTGCTGCCGGTCTACGAGGAGTGGATGCGGCGCTGGCCGCGCCCCGCCGACCTGGCCGCCGAGCCGGCCGGCGAGGCGGTCCGCGCCTGGGGCCGCCTCGGCTACCCACGCCGGGCCCTGAGGCTGCACGGGGCGGCGGCCGCCATAGCGGAACGGCACGGCGGCGAGGTTCCCACCGACCACCACCAGCTGCTGGCGCTGCCCGGCGTCGGCGAGTACACGGCGGCGGCGGTCGCCTCCTTCGCCTACGGACAGCGGCACGCGGTGCTCGACACCAATGTGCGAAGGGTGTTCGCCCGCGCCGTCACCGGCACGGAGTACCCGCCGAACGCGACCACGGCCGCCGAACGCAAGCTCGCCAGGCTGCTGTTGCCCGACGAACCGGAGACGGCGGCCCGTTGGGCGGCCGCCACCATGGAGCTGGGCGCGCTGTTGTGCACGGCGCGCACGCCGGACTGCGGGCGCTGCCCGATCCTGGAACAGTGCGCCTGGCGGCGCGCCGGCGCACCCGCGCACCAGGGTCCACCGCGCCGGGGCCAGACCTATGTCGGCACCGACCGGCAGGTGCGCGGCAAGCTGCTCGCCGTGCTGCGGGAGATGCCGGGGCCGGTGCCCCGCGCCGCCCTGGACCGGGTCTGGCACGACCCGGAGCAACGGTCGCGCGCGCTGGGCGGCCTGCTCAGCGACGGCCTGATCGAACGGCTGCCCGACGGGCGTTACCGGCTGCCGGGCTCCGACTGAGCGTCGCCGGGTGGGCCGGCCGCATAGGCCAACGGCGGCAGCATCGCCCGCGCGTCCTCGCCCGCGCCCACCCACAGCCCGATCACCAACGCGGCCGTCGCCTCCAGCAGTCCGGCCCTGGCCAGGCCGCCGCCGTTCTGCGGCACACCGCCCATGTCGCGCACCAGCCGGCCGACGGCGGCGACCGCCGCCGGGTCGTCCCCGGCCAGCGGCACCCCGAGCGGGACCCCGTCGAAGACCGGCGGGGTCATCCGCCAGACGTCCTCGTGACAGAGGTTGAACCCCTTCACCACCCGCGCGCCCGGCGCCGCCGCCGCGACCCGCTCGGCCATCGAACGGCCGTCGCCCTCGGCCAGCACGAAGCCCTCCACCACCGGGTTGACGCAGTCCACCAGCACCCGCCCGGCGAGGGCGCCCTCGCCGGCGCCGGCGGCGGCCAGCGCGGCGAAGACGCCCTCGGCGCGGATTGCGAGCAGCGCCACCTCCCCGAACCGCGCCGCCTCGCCGAACGTGCCGGCCTCGGCGCCGGCCCCCAGCCGCGCCGCGAGCGCCGCCGCGCGGGTTCGGTCCCGCCCGCTGACCATCAGCCGGTGTCCGGCCCGCGCCCACTGCGCGCCGAGCGCCTCGGCCATCCGGCCGGCGCCCAGAATCCCGATCCGCATGGGAATTCCCCTTCCGTCCCCGGCGGTTGTCGCCTGGGGTGACCATCGGAGCGTAGACAGACCGAAAGGCACCGTTCGGTAACCGAGAACGCCAGGAGACGACCATGCCCGCGTTTATCGCCGACTGCCCGGCGCGGCTGACGTTCGACCTGCTGGGCAACACCTGGAACGGCGTGGTGCTCTGGGCCCTGCGCGACGGCCCGACCCGGCCGGCCACGCTGCGCCGCCGCATCGGCGGCATCAGCAACAAGGTCCTCACCGAGACGCTGCGCCGGCTGGAACGGAACGGGCTGGTCGCCAGGGAGCGCTACCGCGAGGCGCCGCCCCGAGTCGAGTACCGCCTGACCCCGCTGGGCGAGACCCTCCTCCCCACCCTCCAGGCCGCCGGCGACTGGGCCCAGGCGCTTGCCGCGCGGGAAGAGGAGGCGGCAGCGCCGCCCAGGCGGCGCTCCGCGCCGCAAGAGAGAGCCGCCGGCGGGCGGCGGTAGGGCGACCGCCCAGCCTGGGCGGCGTTCGCGCCAACGGCGGCACGGAACCCCGACCCGTGCGCGGGAGCGCGCGCCGGGGCCAGCCGCGTGGGGGTGGGGCCGCGCCCGCGTTGACGCGATGACCGGGCGCGGCCCGGGCGTTGAGGGAACGAAGCGCCGGCGGTGCGGTCACGCGGGCCCGTTCCTCGCCGGCCACCCGAGCAGGGCCGGCGCCCACGGGCACCGGCACCGTGGAGCCCGGCGGGTGGGTACCCGGACGCGCCGGCCCGGCGCCCCGGCGCCGGGAACGGCGGGACCGGTGTCCGTGCCGTCCCACCGCCCGTCGAAGGCTACGGCCGCCGGTCGAAGTGCCAGAGGGGGACCTCGCAGGGCGGCCCCTCCGTCCGGCCGCCGGCGGCGGCATACGTCGCCAGGGCCGGCTCGTTGTCCGCGTCGACCGCCACCCACATGCCGTAGCAGCCGTTGGCGCGGGCCAGTTCGGCCAGGGCGTCGACCAGGCCACGGCCGATGCCACGGCGCCGGTGCGACGCGGCCACCCCCAGCTCGTAGAGGAACATCTCCGTGCCCTTGTCCGGGTGGGTCAGCTCCACGCCCGTCACCATCCCCACCGGCCCCTCGGCGTCGCCGGCCCTGGCCAACAGCAGGTGGTGGCCGGGCGAGGCCAGAAACCGCTCGGCCCACTCGCGCCGCGCCGGGCCGTCGTAGAGCGCCTCGGCGCCCACCACCTCGCCGACCGTCCCGGCCTCGACGATCCACCAGTCACGTTCGGTCATGCGGCACAACTCCCCCGTTCACGTCCGTCTCGTCGCTCCCGTCGTCCTCCAGCGCCGCCGCGAACCATGCGGTCAGCGCCGCGTCCACCGCCCGCGCCAGGGGCAGTTGGGGCGCGGGCCGCGTCCCCGGCGGCTCGGCCAGCGGGTGGGCCAGCCCCGGGACCGACAGCAGCCGCACCGTCCCGGGCGGTGCCCCGCGCGCCGCGCGTTCCGCGCGCACCGCGTCGACCAGCGCGGTCGCGTCGGCGCGCAGCGCCGGATAGTCCCGCTCGCCGCTGACGACCAGCAGCGGCGCGTCGCCGGAGGCCGTCGCGATCTCGCCGGCCCTGGCGACGAGGTCCAGTCGGTCGGCGGCCTCGCGGGCGCCCGCCCGCAGGGGCTGGGCCAGGCCGGTCGCCGCCTCCACCACGTCGAGCACCGAACGCGCCCTGATGCCCGCGTTGACCACGGCCGCCGACCGCACCCGGGTGACGCCGGCCGCCAGCACGGTCAGGGCGACCGCCCCGCCCAGCGAGGCCCCGAGCAGGCAGGGCGGGCCCTCGGCCAGCGGCAGCCGGGACCGCAGCTCAGCGAGCGCCCCGGGGAACTCCGCCACCGCCTGGTCGACCACCGGCGCCAGGGCGCCCAGCAGCGCCTCGCCGTCCCGGGTGGCGCGGGCGAACGCCGCGTCCGTCCCCCCGGCCGGCTCCCTGGCGCCGCACCACGGCATCCCCAGGTAGACCCGCCAGGCCGGCAGCCCGGCGAGCGGCAGCGCGGCGGCGAACGCCGCGTCCGTGCGCGGCGGCTCCATCATGTGCCAGCCGACCAGCAGCGGCGCCGGCCGGCCCGTGGCGCGGGCGGGCGGCAGCGCCGTGAACGGCACCCCGCCCGCCGTCCCCGAGACGGCGTCCTCGGGCAGCACACCGGCCATCGACGACCTCCCCTCCCCGCCCCGCCCGTCGGAGCACGGCGGCGCGGGAGCCACCACCCTAGGGCCCGACCGCCCGAGGGGCACCCGTCCCGGCCCCCGTTCGGCCAACGGCAGAGCGCGGCCCCGGTGGACGCCCTCAACCGGCCAGGGCGCCCCTGGCGTGGCAGTCGGCCAGATGGTCGTTGACCAGCCCGCAAGCCTGCATCAGGGCATAGGCGGTGGTGGGTCCGACGAAGCGGATGCCGCGCCGCTTCAGCTCCCGGGCGAGGGCGGTGGACTCGGAGGTGGTGGCCGGCACCTCGGCCGTGCTGCGGGGCGTCGGCCTGGCGGTGGCGTCCGGCGCGAAGGACCAGATCAGCTCCGTCAGCTCCCCGGGCGCCCAGTCCGCTATCGTCCGCGCGTTCCGCAGGGTGGCCTCGATCTTCAGCCGGTTGCGGATGATGCCGGGGTCGGTCAGCAGGCGGGCGGCGTCCTCCTCGGTGTACTTCGCCACGGCGGCGATCTCGAACCCGGCGAACGCGGCCCGGAAGCCCGGTCGGCGCCGCAGGATCGTGAGCCAGGAGAGCCCGGACTGGAAGGCCTCCAGGGAGATCCGCTCGAAGAGCGCGTCGTCCCCCCGGACCGGCCGGCCCCACTCCTCGTCGTGATAGACCCGGTACTCCTCCGGCTCCAGCCCCCAGGGGCAGCGCGCCAGCCCGTCGGCGCCGGTGACGGCCAACTTCTCTGTCATGCCGGCAGTCTGCACCAGCCCACTGACAGTCCACCCCGGCCCCGGCATCGTCCCAGCTCAGGCCCGGTGCCCGAGCACCTCGCGCACCGCCCTCGCGCTCAGGGCACCTCGCGCAGATAGAGCGCGCCGCAGGTGTGGCAGAACGGCTCCGGGGTGCGCCCCCACTCCTCGTCGGAGAGGCTCCTGGCGTCGGGCCGCAGCTCGCGGCCGCACATCGCGCTCTCCTCGCCCTCCCGCACCATGTGCCAGGTCTTGACCGGCCAGGGCCCGGACGGTTCCCGGCCCGTGGCCTCGTCCGTCCCCTCGGCCGCCTCCCGGCCCTCGGCGGTCGCGGCATACTCGGCCCGCATCACGTGCCGCATGGGCGTCGCACCTCCCAGCGTTCAACCGGTCGAACGGGCCCGGGCCGGCCGGAACCAGCCCGTTCCCTCACCTCCATCGTGGGCGCGATCGGCCCCGCCGGCGAGCGCAGAGAGCCGTGAACGCACGAACCGCCCCACAAACGAACGGGTGCCCCCGCGACCGCAGTGGTCGCGGGGGCACCCGGGTGATCGGGGCCGAGGCGCCGGGCCTCAGTCCTTGGAGACCTCAGTCCTTGGAGAGCTTCGGCCCACCCTTGGCGGCCTGCTCGACCGGGACGGCGTCGGGCAGCGCGGACTTCTCCTCACCCCGGAAGGTGAAGGTGCGGTCCTTGCCCTCGCCCTCGGTGTCCACCACCACGATGTGACCGGGGCGCAGCTCGCCGAAGAGGATCTTCTCCGAGAGCACGTCCTCGATGTCCCGCTGGATGGTGCGCCGCAGCGGCCGGGCGCCGAGCACCGGGTCGTAGCCGCGCTTGGCCAGCAGCTCCTTGGCGTCCGTCGACAGCTCGATCGCCATGTCGCGGTCCTTCAACCGCTCGTCCACCTGGGCCACCATCAGGTCGACGATCTTGATGATGTCTTCCTGGGTGAGCTGGTGGAACACGACGGTGTCGTCGACGCGGTTCAGGAACTCCGGGCGGAAGTGCTGCTTCAGCTCGTCGTTGACCTTGGCCTTCATCCGCTCGTACCCGGTGGTGACGTCGCCCGCGACCGCGAAGCCGAGGTTGAAGCCCTTGGAGATGTCCCGGGTACCGAGGTTGGTGGTCATGATGATGACCGTGTTCTTGAAGTCGACCACCCGGCCCTGGGAGTCGGTCAGGCGACCGTCCTCCAGGATCTGCAACAGGGAGTTGAAGATGTCCGGGTGCGCCTTCTCCACCTCGTCGAAGAGGACCACGGAGAACGGCTTGCGCCGCACCTTCTCCGTCAGCTGGCCGCCCTCCTCGTACCCGACGTAGCCGGGCGGGGAGCCGAAGAGGCGGGAGACCGTGTGCTTCTCGCCGAACTCCGACATGTCGAGGGAGATCAGCGCGTCCTCGTCGCCGAAGAGGAACTCGGCCAGCGTCTTGGACAGCTCGGTCTTACCGACGCCGGACGGGCCGGCGAAGATGAACGAGCCACCGGGGCGCTTCGGGTCCTTGAGGCCGGCCCTGGTGCGGCGGATGGCCTGGGAGAGCGCCTTGATCGCGTCCTGCTGCCCGATGACGCGCTTGTGCAGCTCGTCCTCCATGCGCAGCAGCCGCGAGGACTCCTCCTCGGTCAGCTTGAAGACCGGGATGCCCGTGGAGGCGGCCAGCACCTCGGCGATGAGGTCCTCGTCCACCTCGGCGACGACGTCCATGTCGCCGGACTTCCACTCCTTCTCCCGCTGGGCCTTCGCGGTGAGCAGCTGCTTCTCGTTGTCCCGCAGGGAGGCGGCCTTCTCGAAGTCCTGCGAGTCGATCGCGGACTCCTTCTCCCGGCGCACGTTCGCGATCTTCTCGTCGAACTCGCGCAGGTCCGGCGGGGCCGTCATCCGGCGGATGCGCATCCGCGAGCCGGCCTCGTCGATCAGGTCGATCGCCTTGTCGGGCAGGAAGCGGTCCGAGATGTACCGGTCCGCCAGCTGGGCGGCGGCGACCAGCGCCGAGTCCGTGATGGAGACCCGGTGGTGCGCCTCGTACCGGTCCCGCAGGCCCTTGAGGATCTCGATGGTGTGCGGCAGCGACGGCTCGGCGACCTGGATCGGCTGGAAGCGGCGCTCCAGCGCGGCGTCCTTCTCCAGGTACTTGCGGTACTCGTCGAGCGTGGTGGCGCCGATCGTCTGAAGCTCGCCACGGGCCAGCATCGGCTTGAGGATGCTGGCGGCGTCGATCGCGCCCTCGGCGGCGCCGGCGCCGACCAGGGTGTGCAGCTCGTCGATGAACAGGATGATGTCGCCGCGGGTGCGGATCTCCTTGAGGACCTTCTTCAGGCGCTCCTCGAAGTCACCGCGGTACCGGGAGCCGGCGACCAGCGCGCCGAGGTCCAGGGTGTAGAGGTGCTTGTCCTTGAGGGTCTCGGGCACCTCGCCCTTGACGATGGCCTGCGCCAGGCCCTCGACGACGGCCGTCTTGCCGACGCCGGGCTCGCCGATCAGGACCGGGTTGTTCTTGGTGCGGCGGGACAGCACCTGCATGACCCGCTCGATCTCCTTCTCGCGCCCGATGACCGGGTCGAGCTTGCTCTCCCGCGCGGCCTGGGTCAGGTTCCGGCCGAACTGGTCGAGCACCAGGGAGGTCGAAGGCGTGCCCTCGGACGGGGCGCCGGCCGTGGCCGCCTCCTTGCCGCCGGAGTAGCCGGAGAGCAGCTGGATGACCTGCTGCCGCACCCGGTTCAGGTCGGCGCCGAGCTTCACCAGGACCTGGGCGGCGACGCCCTCGCCCTCGCGAATCAGGCCGAGCAGAATGTGCTCGGTGCCGATGTAGTTGTGGCCGAGCTGGAGTGCCTCCCGGAGCGACAGCTCCAGAACCTTCTTGGCCCGGGGGGTGAAGGGGATGTGCCCGGACGGCGCCTGCTGGCCCTGCCCGATGATCTCCTCCACCTGCTGGCGGACCGCCTCAAGCGAGATCCCGAGGCTCTCCAGGGCCTTAGCGGCGACACCCTCACCCTCGTGGATCAGGCCCAGAAGGATGTGCTCGGTGCCGATGTAGTTGTGGTTGAGCATCCGGGCTTCTTCCTGAGCCAGGACGACAACCCGCCGCGCGCGGTCGGTGAACCTCTCGAACATCGATAATCGCTCCTCAGAGCGGTCAGGCAGTAAAGGGGTCGGTCCCCTCCCTGTCCTTCCGCAGCTTAGTCCCGCAACGGGGGACCGCTCATTCCAACTGTGTGCTCCTGTCCCCGGCTCCGTGCCCCGAACAGGCGACAACAGCTCCAACCCGATAGTGCGAGACGATGTTCCCGCAGGCCAAGGCAGAGCGCCCGAGACGGCTACGCCGTCGGCGAACGCACCCCGGAATACCGGTCGTGGCCCACAAACCACCGCCCCCCTCATCCATTAGGGACTTCCTACCCCCCAAGGCTGACACTCCATGCCGCCGGGGGCCCGGACATCCGCTACAGGCGAACGCGAACCACCCTGAGCGGCGGTACGCGGGCGCAGCGTCACGGATTCGGTCGGCCGGGCGCGGGGCGGAACGCTCCCCCGACACGTCTCGGGGGGCCGCACCTGGCGACCCCCCGCACACGGGACCCGGGCCTTCGCCGCGCACCGGCCCGGTCGGGCGGTGACGGGTCGAGGACCGTCGGTTGTCGGCGTCCCTCAGACGCCGGCCTTCTCGTACGCCTCGCGGATGTTCGCGGGAACGCGGCCCCGGTCATTGACCTCGTATCCGTTCTCCTTAGCCCACGCACGGATTTTCGCGGTGTCCTGGGTCGCGCCGCCGGCGGTCGCACCCGTCGCCGCGCCCCGACCACGCCCACGGGCGGCCCGGCCGCTGCCGGCCCGGCGCCCCGCCTTGACATAGGGGTCGAGGGCTTCGCGCAGCTTCTCGGCGTTTTCGGAGTTGAGGTCGATCTCGTAAGTCTTCCCGTCGAGCGCGAACGTAACTGTCTCGTCCGCCTCGCCCCCGCTGAGGTCATCGAGGAGAAGGACCTGAACCTTCTGTGCCACCGGGCTACTCCTCTTTCATAGTTCGGAATACCATTAGGGGTACTGCGGATGTAATCAAACCGCCATTGCCGGGAAAACACAAACCCCGGGCCGAGATTAGCCCGGCGGCAGCATAAGACAGGGTGGGACGATTCGGACATAACCGCCGCTCGTCACATGAATCAGAGATGCAGCAGCATCCTGCTGTTACCCAATGTGTTGGGCTTGACCCGTTCCAGTCCCAGGAACTCGGCCACACCCTCGTCATAGGAACGCAGCAGCTCGCTGTACACATCCCCGTCTACCGGGGTGTCACCGATCTCGACGAACCCGTGCCGGGCGAAGAACTCAACTTCGAAGGTGAGACAGAAAATTCGGCGAACGCCCAGCCACCTGGCCGTGCCCAGCAGCTTCTCCAGCAGGCGGTGGCCGACGCCCCGCCCCCTCACCTCGGGGTCGACGGCGAGGGTGCGCACCTCGGCCAGGTCCTCCCACATCACGTGGAGCGCGCCGCACGCCACGACCGCGCCGTCCTCGTCCCGCTCGGCCACCCAGAACTCCTGAATGTCCTCGTAAAGGGTCACCGTGGCCTTGTCGAGCAGGATGCCCCGCCGGGCGTACGCGTCGATGAGCCGGCGCACAGTCGTGACATCCGTAGTCCTGGCGCGGCGGACGGTGACTTCCGTTGGGGTTTCCGACACAGCGGCGAGGTTATCGTTGCGGCGGCTCGTCTTCGTCTTCGGGGGCGGTGACCCGAACTCCCGGCACGTCCACCACCCGCAGCGCCCCGCGCAATGCGGCGGCCTGCTCAGGGGACATCATGCCGAAGAAAGCGACGAGTGCGGCGGCCGGGTTGTCGCTCTCCGACCACGCGTCATTCATCAATGCCGCCGAGTACGCAGCGCGAGTGGAGATCGCCTCATAGCGATAGGCGCGGCCCTCCTGCTCGCGGCGGACCCAGCCCTTCTGATGCAGGTTGTCCAGAACCGTCATCACCGTCGTATAGGCGATCGAACGGTCCTGGCGCAGATCTTCGAGAACTTCCCGCACCGTGACCGGACGGTTCCACTCCCACACGCGGGTCATCACCGCGTCTTCCAGGTCTCCCAAAGGCCGAGGCACAGGAAGCACAATAGTGCGCCGGGATAAAACGGGCGTTCCCGCGACCCGCCCGGGCGCCCTCCGGGGGCCGTCGGGAGGCGGGTCGGATCAGTCGGCTGAGCGCGCGGCCTCGCCCCGATCGGGGTCGGCGGGGCGGGAGTTGGCCGCCGCGAGCGCGGCGTCCACGGCGGCGTCCTCCTTGTACTTGTTGGCGCCGCCCTGGCTGCGCACGATGGTGATGATCAGGAAGGTGAAGGCCACGGCCATCACCGTGGGGGCGAAGAGCGCGGCGACGTAGTCCACGGGAATCGGCCTCCTTGGGAGCTGCTCGGGTGAGTCAGCCTACCGACCGCCTTGTGCCGGCTTCGCCTCACTCCTCCCCTTCGGCACGCTCCCCCGCGCCGGGCCCCGGCCCTTCCCCGCCGTTCCCTTCGCCGGCCCCACCCCCGCCCCCGCCCGGGGCGGGCGGCGGGGCGGCGCGTCTGCGGCGCGGCGGGAAGACCTCAGCCGGCGTGGGCACCGGGCGGCGGGCCGCCGGCCGCCGTGACTGCTGCTCACCGTTGTCATCCCCGTCGCCGCCTGGGGTCGGGGAGGAAGCCTGAGACATAGCCATAAACCGACTTTAAGTACTAAACAGACAATCCCCGGTGATTCGCGGCGCGGGCGGCGTGTTCCCAGGCGGAGGCGGCGGCCCGGCGGGGGGCGTTCAGAGGCGGGAGACGTTCCGCTCGTAGACCATCCGCAGCCCGATCAGGGTCAGCCAGGGCTCGTGCTCGTCGATGACGGTGGACTCGCGCAGCACCATCGGGGCGACACCGCCGGTGGCGATGACGGTGACGTCGTCCGGGTCGTCGGCCAGCTCCCGCGACATCCGCTCGACCATGCCGTCGACCTGGCCGGCGAAGCCGTAGAGGATGCCGGACTGCATGGACTCCACGGTGTTCTTGCCGATCACATGGCGCGGCCTGGCCAGCTCGACCTTGTGCAGCTGGGCGCCGCGCAGGCCGAGGGCCTCGACGGAGATCTCGATGCCGGGCGCGATGGCGCCGCCCGCGTACTCGCCGCGCGCGGAGACCGCGTCGTAGGTGGTGGCCGTGCCGAAGTCGACCACGATGCAGGGGCCGCCGTACAGCTCGACGGCGGCGACCGCGTTGATGATCCGGTCGGCACCGACCTCCTTGGGGTTGTCGGTGAGGATCGGCACGCCGGTCTTGACGCCCGGCTCGACCAGCACGGCCGGGATGTCGCCGTAGTAGCGCCGGGTGACCTCGCGCAGCTCGTGGAGGACGGAGGGCACCGTCGAGCAGATGGCGATGCCGTCGATGCCGTCGCCCAGCTCCTCGCCGAGCAGCGGGTGCATCCCCATCAGGCCCTGGAGCAGGACGGCCAGCTCGTCGGCGGTGCGGCGGGCGTCCGTTGAGATGCGCCAGTGCTCGACGATCTCCTCGCCGTCGAAGAGGCCGAGGACGGTGTGGGTGTTGCCGACGTCGATGGTGAGCAGCATGGTCAGTCGCGCCCCTCGGCCGGGTCGGCCTCGCGCAGGTCGAGGCCGATGTCCAGGATCGGCGCCGAGTGGGTGAGCGCGCCGACCGCGAGATAGGTGACGCCGGTGGCCGCGTAGGCGGGCGCGTCGGCCAGGGTCAGCCGGCCGGAGGACTCCAACGCGGCCCGCCCGTCGACCAGTCGGACCGCCTCTGCGGTCTGTTCCGGGGTGAGGTTGTCCAGCAGCAGCAGGTCGGCGCCCTCGGCGAGGACCGGCTCGATCTGGTCCAGGCGGTCCACCTCGACCTCCACGGGCACGCCGGGGAACTCGGCGCGCACCCGGCGGAACGCCTCGGCGACCCCGCCGGCCGCGATCACGTGGTTGTCCTTGATCAACGCGGCGTCGGAGAGCGACATCCGGTGGTTGACCCCGCCGCCGCAGCGGACCGCGTACTTCTCCAGGGCGCGCAGGCCCGGGGTGGTCTTGCGGGTGTCGCGCACCCGGGTCGCGGTGCCGGCCAGGGCGTCGGCCCAGGCGCGGGTGGCGGTGGCGATGCCGGAGAGCCGGCACAGCAGGTTGAGCGCGGACCGTTCGCCGGTCAGCAGGTCCCTGGTGCGGGCGGTGACGGAGAGCAGCACCTGGCCCGGCTCGACCCGGTCGCCGTCGGCGACGTGCCGCTCCACCTCGAAGGCGTCGGAGCAGACCACCGAGAGCACCGCCTCGGCGATGTGCAGCCCGGCCACGGTGCCGGCCTGGCGGGCGGTGAAGTCGCCGGTGGAGACGGCGGTTTCGGGAACGGTGGCGACGGTGGTCAGGTCGGCGCCGTTGTCCAGGTCCTCCTCGATGGCGAGGTGGGCGATGTCCTCCACCCGCACCGGGTCGAGGCCGCCGGCCGCGAGCAGCGCGGCCAGGTCGGGGTCGAGCCCGCACTCCAGCGGGTCGAGGGCCGGGTCGTCGCCGTCCGCGTGGCCGGCGCCGCAGCCGCAGCCCGCGCCGCAGCCACCGCCGACCGGCTCGTCCGACGCCGGACGGCTGCCGAGCGGCAGCAGGGTCAACTCGACCGGCGGGGCCGGCGGTGTGCCTGGGGTACGGGGACTGCTGGTCACGGTGAAGGCTCTCCTAGGGGACGACCGGCCCGTCGGGAAACGCGGTCGATTCGGTGGTGTGAACGGCGAGTTGGTGCCCGTCGGCCGAGGCGCGCAGGGCCGCGATCTGGTGGCACCGGCCCCGGGCGTCGTTCCGCTCGGGGTGGTCCTCGCGCCAGTGGCAGCCGCGCGTCTCCGTCCGGGACTGGGCCACGGAGACCAGCACCCGGGCGACCAGACGCAGGTTAGCCGTCTCCCAGGTGTCCGCGCCCGGCTCGGCGGGCTTGCGGTCGTCGTCGCAGGTCAGCGCGTCCAGCGCGGCGGCGGCTCCGGCCAGGCTGGCGGCCGAGCGCAGCACGCCGGCGCCGGCCGTCATCAGCCGCTGGATGGTGAGGCGGGCCTCGGGCGGCAGCAGGCCCGGGCCGCCGGTGGCCGGCGACGGCAGGACCGGCTCGCCGGCGGCCGGGGCGTCGGCCACGACGGCCTCGGCGATCCGCTCGGCGAAGACCAGCCCTTCGAGGAGGGAGTTGGAGGCCAGCCGGTTGGCGCCGTGCACCCCCGTGCAGGCGGTCTCGCCGCAGGCGTAGAGGCCGGGCACGGTGGTGCGGCCGGCGAGGTCGGTGCGGACGCCGCCCGAGGCGTGGTGCGCGGCCGGGGCGACGGGGATCGGCTCGGTCACCGGGTCGATGCCGTGGGAACGGCAGGTGGCCAGGATGGTCGGGAAGCGGCGCTGCCACATCGCGGCGCCGAAGTGGCGGGCGTCGAGGAACATGTGGTCGGTGCCCTGCTCGGCCATCCGGCGGGTGATGGCCTTGGCGACGATATCGCGGGGCGCCAGCTCGGCCAGTTCGTGCGCGCCGAGCATGAAGCGGACGCCGGCCGCGTCCACCAGGTGGGCGCCCTCGCCGCGCACCGCCTCGGAGATCAGCGGCTGTTGGCCCTCGGCCTGCGGGCCGAGGAAGAGCGGGGTCGGGTGGAACTGGACGAACTCCAGGTCGGAGACCTCGGCGCCGGCGCGTAGCGCGAGGGCGACGCCGTCGCCGGTGGCGACGGCCGGGTTGGTGGTCGAGGAGTAGACCTGGCCCATGCCGCCGGTGGCGAGCACCACGGCGGGGGCGCGGACCGCGCCGACCCCGTCGTGCCGGCCCTCGCCCATGACGTGCAGGGTGACGCCGGCGGCCCGCCCGTTCACGTCCTTCAACAGGTCGAGGGCGAGGGCGTTCTCCACGGTCTCGATGCCGGCGGAGCGCACGGCCGCCACCAGGGCGCGGGAGATCTCGGCGCCGGTGGCGTCGCCGCCGGCGTGCGCGATCCGGCGCCGGTGGTGGCCGCCCTCCCGGGTCAGCGAGAGGCCGCCGTCCGGCGCGGTGTCGAAGGTGGCGCCCAGCGCGATCAGCCGCCGCACGGCGGCCGGGCCCTCCGTGACCAGGGTGCGCACGGCCCGTTCGTCGCACACGCCGGCGCCGGCGACCAGGGTGTCCGCCAGGTGCTGCTCGGGGCTGTCGCCCTCGCCGAGCGCGGCGGCGATGCCGCCCTGCGCCCAGCGCGTCGAGCCGTCGTCCAGCCGGGCCTTGGTGACGATCACGGTGCGCCGGCCGGCGGCGGCGCAGCGCAGCGCGGCCGTCAGCCCGGCGACGCCTGAGCCGACCACCACCACGTCCGCCTCGATCGCCCAGCCGGGCGCGGGCGCCGGCAGCGGCCCCGCTATCCCGGCGGGCAGGGCGGTCAGGGCGCTCATGCCGGACCGCGCAGGGTCAGCCGGCGGTTGTCGATCAGCCGGGTGGTGCCGACGCGGGCGGCCACCGCGAGCAGCGCCTCGCCGGCGAAGTCGTCGGCGACTTCCAGCAGGTCGGCCGGGTCGAGCAGCGCCAGGTAGTCGAGTTCGAGCGGTGGGTCCTGGCCGGCGGCGGCCTCCAGCACCGCGCCGGCGGCGGCGCGGGCGCCGGCCGCGTCGGGGCGTTCGGCGGCGGCGGCCAGGGCGGCGGAGAGCGCCAGCGCCGTGCCGCGCTCGGCGGGCGAGAGATAGCGGTTGCGGCTGGAGCGGGCCAGCCCGTCGGGCTCGCGGACGGTGGGCACCGGCACGATCTCGACCGGGAAGTCGAGGTCGGCG
The DNA here is from genome assembly GCF_006334905.2 of Streptomyces sp. 3MP-14. NCBI lineage: Bacteria > Bacillati > Actinomycetota > Actinomycetes > Kitasatosporales > Streptomycetaceae > Streptomyces > Streptomyces sp. 3MP-14. The sequence continues at coordinate 231,836 of NZ_VDLZ02000011.1, read as the reverse complement.
ACCATCCGCCGCACCAGCGCGAGCTGTTGGGCGTCCTTCTCGCCGAAGGTCGCGACGTCGGCGCGGGTGAGGTGGAGCAGCTTGGCGACCACGGTGAGCATCCCGTCGAAGTGGCCCGGCCGGTGGGCGCCTTCGAGGCGTTCGCCCAGCGGGCCGGCGCAGAGCGTCACCAACGGGCGGCCGTCCGGGTACATCTCCGCGTCCGATGGCGCGAACAGCAGGTCGGCGCCGGCCTCTTCGGCGACCTTGACGTCGGCCTCCAGGGTGCGCGGGTAGCGCTCGAAGTCCTCGCCGGCGCCGAACTGGAGCGGGTTCACATAGACCGTCACCACGATCTGGCCGGCGGGCCCGACGCGCTCCCTGGCCGCGCGGATGTTGGCCGCGTGGCCCTCGTGGAGCGCGCCCAGCGTCATCACCACGGCCCGCTCGGCCCCGTTCCGGTAGCGGGCGCGCAGTTCGGCGGCGGTGTGCGTCACGGTCACGGTCATCGGTCGGCTCCGTCCGTTCCTTGGCCGCCGCCCGGGCCGCCGGCGTCGTCGCCGGCGAGCACGTCGAGCAGGGCCTCGGCCGACTCCGGGCGGAGCAGGCCGTAGTCGAGGGCGCGGTCGGCGGTGGTGCGGGCCAGCGCCAGATAGCTGGCGAGGGTGCCGGGCGCGTGCGCCCGCAGCTCGGCGAGGTGCGCGGCCACGGTGCCCGCGTCGCCGCGCGCGACCGGGCCGGTCAGCGCCGCGTCGCCGGAGCGCAGCGCGTTGTCCAACGCGGCGCCCAGCAGCGGCCCCAGCATCCTGTCGGGTGCCGAGACGCCCAACTCCCGCAGCACGTCGAGTGACTGGGCGACCAGGGTGACCAGGTGGTTGGCGCCCATGGCCAACGCGGCGTGGTAGAGCGGGCGGTCCCGCTCCTCGATCCACTCCGGCTCCCCGCCCATCTCGATGACCAGCGCCTCGGCGGCCATCCGCAGCTCGGCCGGCGCGGTCACCCCGAACGAGCAGCCGGCGAGCCGCTGCACGTCGACGGTGCTGCCGGTGAAGGTCATCACCGGGTGCAGCGCCAGCGGCAGCGCCCCGGCGCGCAGCGCTGGGGCGAGCACGCCCACGCCGTGCCGGCCCGAGGTGTGCACCAGCAGCTGCCCCGGGCGCACGGCGCCGGTCTCGGCTAGCCCCGCGACGAGCGAGGGCAGCGCGTCGTCGGGCACGGTCAGCAGCACCAGGTCGGCCCTGGCCAGCACCTCGTCGGGGGTCAGCAGCGGAACGCCGGGCAGCAGCGCGTCGGCGCGGCGGCGGGAGGCGTCGGAGACGCCGGAGGCGGCCACCGGCTGGTGCCCGGCCAGCCGCAGCGCGGCGGCCAGCACCGGGCCGACCCGGCCGGCGCCGACGACGCCGACGCGCAGCCGCGCCGGGCGGTCGTGCGCCTCGGCGGCGCGGGGCGCTTGGGCGGCGTTCACGTGGGTTCTCTTCCTGGTCGAGCGTTCCGGTCCGTCCACGGGTACCGGACGTCCCCCTCATGCTACGGCGCCGGCGCCGTAGCCGTCCGCGCCGCCGGCGGGGGAGAACGGGCGCCGGGCTACTGCCCGCCGGCCCGCACCAGGCCCGCCTCGTAGGCGAGGACCACGGCCTGCACCCGGTCGCGCAGGTGCAGCTTGTTCAACACCCGGCCCACATGGGTCTTCACCGTCGCCTCGGAGACGACGAGCCGGGCGGCGATCTCCGCGTTGGACAGGCCCTGCGCGATCAGCAGCAGCACCTCGCGCTCCCGTTCGGTCAGCAGGTCGAGCTCGGGGCGTTCCCGCTCGCGCGGGCTCGGCAGCAGCGTGACGAACCGGTTGAGCAGCCGCCGCGTTGTGGAGGGCGCGACCACCGCGTCGCCGCTGTGCACAGCGCGGATCGCCGTGAGCAGTTCGTCCGGCGGGACGTCCTTGAGGAGGAACCCGGAGGCGCCGGACTGGAGCCCGCTGAACGCGTACTCGTCGAGGTCGAACGTCGTCAGGATCAGCACCCGGGGCGAGCCGGGCCCGCCCTCGCCGCCCACGCAGATCCGGCGGGTGGCCTCGACGCCGTCCATCCTGGGCATCCGCACGTCCATCAGCACCACGTCGACTGCGGTGGTGCGCAGCAGCTCCAGGGCCTCGGCGCCGTCACCCGCCTCGGCGGCCACCGTGATGTCGGGCTGCGCCGAGAGCACCATCCGGAAGCCGGTGCGCAGCAGCGCCTGGTCGTCGACGAGCATCACGCGGATCGGCATCGGAGGCTGTTCCTCGCTGACTGGTGGGCGGGCTGGTGGGCGGGCTGGTGGGTGGACGGGTCCGCTGGATGGTGCGGCAGCCGGTCGCCCCGGTCAAGGGCCGGAGCCATCACTGGCCCCCGTTGAGCGGCAGGGTCGCGCTGATGCGGAAGCCGCCGCCGGGTCGGGGCCCGGCGACCAGCAGCCCGTTGACCATGCCGACCCGCTCCCGCATCCCGATCAGGCCGTGGCCCTGCCCGTCGACACCGCGCCCCTCGTACAGCTCCTGCTGCGCGCCACGCCCGTCGTCTTCGGCGAGCACGGTCAGCGCGTCGCCGCCGTACTCCAGGGTGACGGTCGCGCCGGCGTCGGGGCCGCCGTGCTTGCGGGTGTTGGTCAGCGCCTCCTGGACGATCCGGTAGGCGGTCAGCTCCACGCCGCTGGGCAGCGGCCTGGGGTCGCCGGAGATCCGGAAGTCGACGGCGAGCCCGGTGTCCCTGACCTGGTCCACCAGCTCGGCGAGCTGCTCGACGCCGGGCTGCGGCACATAGTCCTGGGCGCCGACCGCGCTGTCCTCGGTGCGCAGCACGCCCAGCAGCCGGCGCATCTCGGCGAGCGCCTGGCGGCCGGTGCCCGAGATGGTGCGCAGCGCGTTGCGGCACTGGTCGGGCGCGCTGTCGAGGACGTAGGCCGCGCCGTCGGCCTGCACCACCATCACGGAGACGTTGTGCGCCACCACGTCGTGCAACTCGCGGGCGATGCGGGCCCGTTCGGCGGCGACGGCCATCCTGGCCTGGGTCTCCCGCTCCCGCTCCAGGCGGTCGGCGCGCGCCTCCAGCTCGGCGTAGTAGGCGCGGCGGGTACGCAGCGAGTCGCCGAGCACCCAGGCCAGGCAGAACGCGCCGGTCAGGAAGATGCCGGCGATGACGCGGTTGGCCAGCGACGGCTCCTGGGCGTCGGGCCAGCGCACGGTGGCCAGCGCGGGCGCGGCCACCGAGGTCAGCAGGCCCAGCCGGGATGGCCAGCGCTCGGGGCGGGCCGCCACCGTGAAGATGATCACCATCAGGGCGAAGTTGGCGGGCAGCGGCGTGATGTTGGCGGCGATCTGGCCGAGGCCGGTCAGGATGGCCAGCCCCAGCATCTGCTCGGGCCAGCGGCGCCGCAGCAGCACGACCACGCCCATGGCGAGGGTCACCACCAGGGCCCCGGTCACCGGCCCCTCGTACCCTCCTTCGGTAGGCAGGGTGACGACCACGACGGAGGTGAACACGAGCACAAACGCCCAGCAGCCGTCCACCCCTGTCGGGTGGCGGCGGAGAAAGTCATAGAGCCGGTTCACTTCACCCAGCGTAGGCACTGGGATCGGCCAGGGAGTCAGCCCGGCGGCCGATACGTGAAGCGCTCAACTACTCCTCAAGGTGGACGGAGGGGCCCGGGGATGGCAGGGCACACCCCCGCGCGGGGCTGGGGCGCGGCGATGGAGCGCGCCCTCTACGGGCCGGGCGGCTTCTACCGCGAGCAGCCGCCGGCCGCGCACTTCAGAACCTCGGTGCACGCGTCGCCGCTCTTCGCGCGGGCCGTCGTCGAACTTCTGACCAGGGTGGACGCGGCGCTGGACCACCCGGCCGAGCTGGCGCTGGTGGACCTTGGCGCGGGGCGCGGCGAGCTGCTGACCGGCGTGTTGGCGGCCGCGCCGCCCGAACTGGCCGGCCGGCTGCGGCCGTTCGCCGTGGAGCTGGCCGACCGGCCGGCCGGGCTCGACCCGCGCGTGACCTGGCGCGCGACGCCGCCCGAGGGAACGGTGGGGCTGCTCTTCGCCAACGAGTGGCTGGACAACGTGCCGTTGGAGGTGGCCGAGACCGACGCGGCGGGCGTGGCGCGGCGGGTGCTGGTGGACCTGACCGACGGGGACGGGGACGAGACCGGGGAAGAGAACGGGGACGGGGCCGGCGTGGAACGGCTCGGGCCGCCGCTCACGACGGCCGAGGAGGCGTGGCTGCGGCGCTGGTGGCCGCTGTCCGGGCAGCCGGGGGAACGGGCCGAGATCGGGCTGACCAGGGACGCGGCCTGGGCGGGCGCGGTGGCCACGCTGGCGCGGGGGCTGGCGGTGGCCGTGGACTACGCGCACACCGCCGCCGACCGGCCGGCCGGCGGCACGTTGACCGGTTACCGGCACGGGCGCGCGGTGCCGCCGGTGCCGGACGGGCGGTGCGATCTGACGGCGCATGTCGCGTTGGACTCCTGCGCTGCCGTGCGCCCCGGCGCGCGGATGCTCAGCCAGCGTGCGGCGTTGCGCGCGCTGGGCGTGCGGGGGGCGCGTCCGCCGTGGGAGCGGGCGCGCACCGACCCGGCGGGCTATGTGCGCGCCCTGGCCGAGGCCGGCGAGGCGGCCGAGCTGACCGACCCGGGCGGCCTGGGCGGCTTCGGCTGGCTGCTGCAACCGGTGGGCGTGGCCTCGCCGTTGTGACCCGCGCGGCCCGGCCGGGTGAACGGGTCGGCTACTTGTCGATGTCGCCGACCACGAAGAAGAACGAGCCGAGGATCGCCACCATGTCCGCGACCAGCGTGCCGGGCAGCAGCTCGCGCAGCGCCTGGATGTTGTTGAACGACGCCGAGCGCAGCTTCAGCCGGTGCGGCGTCTTCTCGCCCTTGGAGACCAGGTAGTAGCCGTTGACGCCCAGCGGGTTCTCCGTCCAGGCATAGGTGGCGCCCTCGGGGGCCTTGAGCACCTTGGGCAGCCGCTGGTTGACCGGGCCCGGCGGCAGCTCCGCCAGCCGGTCGAGGCAGGCGTCGGCCAGGTCCAGGGAGTTGCTCGTCTGCTCCAGCAACACCTCGAAGCGGGCCAGGCAGTCGCCCGCCGTCCGGGTCACCACCCGCAGCGTTTCGGACAGTTCGCCATAGGCCAGATACGGCTCGTCGCGCCGCAGGTCGAAGTCCACGCCGCTGGCCCTGGCGATCGGCCCGGTGACGCCGTAGGCGCGCGCCACCTCGGGCCGCAGCACGCCGACGCCCCGGGTGCGGGCCCGGAACACCTCGTTGCCCAGGACCAGTTCGGAGATCCGCGGCAGCCCGGCACGGACCTCGGCCACCGCCGTCCTGGCCCGGCCGGTCCAGCCGGCGGGCAGCTCGTCCTTGAGGCCGCCGACCCGGTTGAACATGTAGTGCATCCGGCCGCCGGAGACCTCCTCCATCACCCGCTGGAGGCTCTCCCGCTCGGTGAAGGCATAGAAGATCGGCGTCAGCCCGCCCAGCTCCAGCGGGTAGGAGCCGAGGAACATCAGGTGGTTGAGCACCCGGTTCAACTCGGCCAGCAGGGTGCGCAGCCACACGGCGCGCTCCGGCACCTCCATGCCCAGCATCCGCTCGACGGCCAGCACCACGCCCAGTTCGTTGGCGAACGCGGACAGCCAGTCGTGCCGGTTGGCGAGCACCACGATCTGGCGGTAGTCGCGCACCTCGAAGAGCTTCTCCGCGCCCCGGTGCATATAGCCGACGATCGGCTCCGCCTCGGAGATCCGCTCCCCGTCGAGCACCAGCCGCAGCCGCAACACCCCGTGGGTCGACGGGTGTTGGGGGCCGATGTTGAGCACCATGTCGGTGCTCTCGGCCGCGCCGCCGACCCCGACCGTGGTGTGGGTGGCCGCCGTGACCCCGTCGAACGCCGCCGCCGTTCCCGTCTGAGCCGTCCCGGTCTCCGCCATGCCGGCCAGTCTGTCATTCGCCCCCGGGGAACGTCTCGGCCCGGGGCGAAGCGACGCGCGTCACGTTCCGGGCGTTCCGACTTAAGCTTTCCGACATGGACACGGTGGTACGGGGACCTGGGTCCGGCGGCGGGCCCGGGATGGCCGACGACCGCTGGCGGCCCATCGAGGCGGGGGTGCTCTCGCTGCGCCGGCTGCTGCTGGTCTGTTGGCTGGGCCCGTTGGCGCTGGTCGGCGCGGTGCTGCCGCCGCTGCTCGGCGCGCCGCTGTGGGCGCTGCTGGCGCTGCCGGTGCTGGCCGCCGGCGGCTGGGGCTGGTGGGCGCTCGCGCGGAACTGGCGCTCGTGGCGCTATCTGGAGCGGGACGACGACCTGTTGATCAGCCGGGGCGTGCTCTGGCAGCAGCTGACGGTGGTGCCCTACGGCCGGATGCAGCTGGTCGAGGTCACCTCGGGGCCGCTGGAGCGGCGGTTCGGGCTGGCCAGGCTGCAACTGCACACGGCGGCCGCCGCGACGGACGCCGCCATCCCCGGGCTGGCCCCGGCGGAGGCGGAGCGGCTGCGGGACCGGCTGACCGAGCTGGGCGAAGCGCGATCGGCCGGGCTGTGAACGGGCCGGCGGACCGCTCGCCCGGCACCGCCGAGGAGGGTCGGGAGAACGCCCCGGCGGAGAGCGGGAACGGGCCGGAGATCCCCGTCGGGCAGGGCAAGCGGCTGCACCCGCTCACCCCCTGGCGGCGGGCCTGGGCGCCGCTGGCCGGGCTGTTCGCCGTCGCGTTGCAGAACGCGGCCGAGGTGCGCGACCAGGCCGAGGGCGCCGGGCTGGGCTGGCTGCTGCTCATCGTGGCGGTGCTGGTGCTGGGCGCCACCCTCTACGGCTACCTCTCCTGGCGGGTCACCCGCTATCTCGTGACCGACACCGAACTCCGCATCCGCACCGGCCTGTTGTTCCGCCGCACCGCGCACCTGCGGCTGGACCGCATCCAGGCCATCGACATCTCGCGGCCGCTGCTGGCCAGGGCGTTCGGGGTGGCCAAGCTCAAGATGGACGTGGTCGGCTCGGGCTCGGCCGACGAGCTGGCGTTCCTCGCCGAGCGCGAGGCGACCGAGCTGCGCGCCGAACTCCTCGCCCGCGCCGCCGGGATCGCGCCGGAGGCCGCGTCCAGCGCGGGCGAGGCGCCGGCGCGTGAGCTGCACCAGGTGGACGCCCGGATGCTGGGCTGGTCGCTGGCGCTGCTGGGCAGCGGCTGGGGCGCGCTGTTGGGCGCGCTGCTGGTCACCCCGCTGATCTGGCTGGCGACGGACAGCGTGCTGCCGGCCCTCGCGGTGCTGCTGCCGCTGCTGGCGGCGATCTGGCGCGGCAGCCTGGGCGCGTTCCTCACCCAGTACGGCTGGACGGTCAGCGAGTCGCCCGACGGGCTGCGCCTGGACCACGGCCTGCTCCAGCGCGACCACGCCACGGTGCCGCCGGGCCGGGTGCAGGCGGTGAAGATCGTGGAGCCGCTGCTGTGGCGGCCGCGCGGCTGGCTGCGGGTCCAGTTGGACGTGGCCGGCGAGGGCAACGAGGGCGGGCTGCTGCTGCCGGTCGCCACCCGCGAGACGGTGCGGGCGCTGCTCGGCCGCATCCTGCCCGAGGTGGACCTGGACCAGACCCTGGGCGCCGTCAACCCGGCGCCCCGGCGGGCGCGTTGGGCGGTGCCGGTGTGGCGGGTCGGCTACGGGCACGGCGTGACGGACGCGGTGTTCGTGGCCCGGCGCGGCCGGCTGCGCCGCACGCACATCCTGGTGCCGCACGCCAAGGTGCAGAGCGTCCGGCTGACCCAGGGGCCGTGGGAGCGGCGGCTGGGGCTGGCCTCGATCCATGTCGACCAGGGCGCCGGCGGCACCGCGACCGCCCGGCTCCAGGACGCCGCGTACGTCACCGACGAGGTGGCCCGGCAGGCGGAACGCTCCCGCCTGGGCCGCCGCACCGCGGCGCCCGACCGGTGGCTGACGGCCCGGCCGGCCGGCGGGGCGGGCTGAGGGCCGTCAGGACCAGCCCGCCCAACCCGCCCGCCCCACAGGAGCGTTGTCGCGTTCAGCCCGCCTGGCCGCCGCCGAGGGCGATGAGGCGGAGCAGGGCCTCGGCCGCCGTCTTCACATGGCCGGTGTCGCCGGGCAGCACGAAGACGCCCCGGGCACCCCAGCCGGGCGAGACGTTGTACTTGGTGCCGTTCAACGTCAGCGAGACGGTCTTGCCGCCGGTGAACTTCACCTTCTTCGCGGCGATCTGGTTCAGCGGTCCGCCGTCGATGTGCTGCCGGTCGGAGCCGAGCAGGGTCAGCGTTCCCCGGTCCACCAGCACGAAGCCGTGCTGCGCCAGGGGCTTGAGGCCCTTGCCGATCTGAACCTGGTCGAAGACGTACTCAGGCTCGGTGTTGGTCATGACGAACTCCAGGGCTTCGGGGCAGCTTCACGGAGGGCTGCTTCACTGGGGGCTGGCTCACTGGGGGCTGAGAAGGAGCGTGTTGGCGATGTCGTCGGCGGTCTCCACCATCTCGACGCCCAGCGTGGGGCTCGGCCAGGTGACGGTCAGCTCGACGAACCCCCGGTCGTAGCCGGGGGGCACCACATAGAAGGAGACGTACTCGACCATGACCCGACGGCCGTCGTCGCCGGGCTCGTTGAGGATCAGCTCGTGCACCCGGCAGGCGGGCCCGGCCGGCAGCTCGACGAGGCTGATGCCCGGCTCGCGGTAGCGGTAGGGCTGCGGCTGGGCGGCGAGTTGGGCCATGGTCTGCACAGTGCTGCCGGCCGGCGGGGTGGGCACCGGCGCGCAGAACGCGGTGACCGGCACCAGGGGGCGGGAGTTCAGCGGCTCGGGGGGAACGTAGACGGCGACGGGCGACGCCTCGCGCTCCAACGCGCCCTCCCAGATCGCCTTGATCTCCGGGTAGACGGCCTCCGCGTAGTCCTGGCTGTACTCCCCTCCCCGGTCGGCGACGGCCTGCGCGACCTGCTCGGCCGCGTCCTCCTCCGCCATCTCCAGCGCGTGCCAGAACTCCTCGGGGTGCTCGAAGGAGGCGAGCCAACGGGTCGTCGGCTTCGCCATGGATATGTCGGTCGCGTCGCTCACGGCGTCGCCCCTCCCTGCTTGTCGAATCGCGAGCCGCCGGAGCGCTCGAAGCCGCCCACCGCCTGCGGCTGGACCAGCCTGTTGAGCGTCCACTTCCGGTAGGCGCCCCTGACCACGTACGGGAGGACCCCGATGGCGAACGCGGCGCCGAGGACGGGGAAGAACGGGGTCCACTCGACGTCCCAGACGAACAGGCCGAAGAAGAGCACCAGGAACAGTCCGCCGGCGAGGACGCCCGGCACGAACGAGCCGTAGGCGGAGCGTTGGTCCATGCCGTAGTCGCCGGTCCGCCACGGGCGGGCCGCCCGGTCCTCGCCCTCGCCGGCGGGGAACGGGGCCAAGCGCTGGCGGCGCAGGCCGAGTCCGGCGCGCTGGCAGAAGTCGCTCAGCCCGACGAACTGGGGGTCGCCGGCGAACCAGGTGTCCCAGTGCAGGAACGCGTGCACCGTTCCCCGGGCGTCGGCGAGCGCCACGCCCCAGGGGCGTCCCGCGTCCTCGAACACCACGGCCTCCCGCACCCCGTTGACCGGGTCGGCCGGCGGCGGGATGAGCCGCAACTCGTTCTGTGCGGTGCGCAGTTCGACGGCCTCGGCGGTGAGCCGCAGCGCGCTGCGGTCGAGGAACGCCCGGGTGACGGGGACGCCGGGGCTCGGCTTCAACTCGGCGGCGGCCGTGGTGCGTCCGGCCCGCTGACCGGCCAGGCCGCTCAGCGCGGCCGTGCCGAAGCAGACGAGGGCGGTCACCAGGAAGGGCACCGAGGCGACGATGTTGCGCGCCTCGGCGTTGGTGGGCGCCCAGGAGAAGAACACCAGTATCAGCAGGGCGAACGAGGGCACCAGCCAGGTCGACGCCGCCGCGCGCGGCCCAGGCCGCAGCGGACCGGCGAACTTCGGTGCGCGCGGCGGCTCCTGGCCGTCCGGCGCCGTGTGCACGGGAACGCCGGCCTGGCGCAGCAGGTCGCCGAGTCCGGAGCGTTCCAGGTAGTCGGCGCCGGCCCCGGGGTCCAGGTTGGTGGTGGGGCGGGCGTCCGGCCGGTCCAGCGTGGCGGGTCTGCCGCCGGTCGTCACCCAGTCGCTGGGCGCCAGGCAGGCCACCGCCTGCCCCGCGCCGTCCAGCAGATGGAGACAGCCACCGAACTTGTCGATCGTCCCCTTGCTCGCGTCGCCCCAGCCGGTGCGGGACGCGGCCGGGCAGAGCCGCCCCGGGAGGTGGATCGCCGAGGCGACGCCCCCCGGGCCGACCGGCCAGGCGTGCGCACCGGAGTGGGTGCGCACCACCAACTGGCCGTTCTCGACGGTGATCCGGGCCCGGCGCAGCACCCCCCAGCGGGTCAGGGGACGCTGCGCCGGGAAGACGACCGGCGGCGCCGTGTTCATCGGACCATGGCCTCACTCTCGTCGTAGGTGAAGTCGCCGGGCGCGGTGTAGTCGCCGACCATCGGGTGGTCGCCCTCGGAGAGCCCCGGCCAGTTCCAGAGGGAGTCGACACCCTCCACGCCGAAGAGACCGTAGTTGCCGGAAGCGGCGCCCGCCGCCGCCGACCCGCCGGCGATCGCGCCCGAGGCGCCCAGGCCGCCCACGTCGGCGCCGGCGTTGGCCGCGCGGCCCAGCGCCAGCGCGTCGCCGGCCGCCTCGCCCATGCCGAAGAACTGCATGGCGCCGCCCTGGAAGCTGCGCAGCGCGCCGGCCTCGGCGAAGGTGCTGGGGATGTTCCGCAGCCCAGCGATGCCCTGCGAGAAGCCCTGGCCCCAGTTGGCGCCGCTGCCCAACACCCGCAGGTTGCCGGCCATTTCGGTGCCGAGCCCGCCGAACGCGGAGCGGCCCCAGCCGAGCAGGCCCGAGGGGCGGGTGAACGCGGTGCCCGCGCGGCCGGCCAGCGTCGCGCCGTCGCCGACCACGCCGGCGGCGATCGCGTTGCGCGCGGCGCGGTTGCCGGTGGAGATCCGCATCACGTTGCGGAACGCGCTGAACCGCGCGGCGCCGCCCGCCGAGGAGAGCGCGGGGCCGATGGCGCGGCCGATGCCGAAGGTGAGGATGCCGACCAGGTCGAGGGCGAAGTTCAGCCACTTGCCCTGGAGGGCGTTGCCCACCATGGAGAAGATGCTCGCCACCAGCGCGATGGTGCCCAGGATGCCGGCCAGCGCCTGGCCGATCACGGGTATCCAACTCACCAGCAGCGCGAGGACCCCGCAGATCGCGGCGATCCTGCCCGCCCACTCGCCGATCACGATCAGCACGTTCTTGATCGCGTCGAGGACCTCGCCGACCCGGTCCCAGAAGCCGTCCTTGAGGCCGTCGCCGCCGATGAAGTCGCCGATCGCGTCGGCGGCCCGCTGGGCGGCCTGGTCCTTGGCCTCGACGATCTCCGCCAGCCGGCCGCGCAGCCGCGACAACTCGCCTTCCTGGAAGTCGAGTTGCCCCTGAAGGCTCTCGACCTGCCGGTTGGCCTCCTCCTCGCGGTCCTCGGCGTCGTCGGCCTCGGAGTCCGAGGCGGCGTCCGCGTCCTGCCGGGCGCCGTCGATCCGGCCGGTGAGGCTGTTGATCTGCTCCTGGACCTCGATGGCCTCGGTGCGCAGCGTCAGGCTCTCGGTCTGCGCGTCCTGCAACTCGGGCCAGTAGCCGGCCAGCGCGTTGGCCGCCGCGTCATAGCGGCCCCACGCCTTCCACACGTCGTCGGAGACCTCGGTCGACTTCTCGCGGAAGGCGGTGCCGGCCTCGGACTGCCAGCCGCTCTCGCTGTCGCTGACGTCCTCCAGCAGTTCCTTGGCCCGCTGGATCGCGTCGGCGGTGCGCCGGTAGCGCGCCGCCGCCTCCTGGACCATCTCCCAGTCGCCGGGGATCGGGTCGCTGCCGTCCGAGGTCAACGGCTGCCAGTCCGTCGGTCGGCTGCTCACCCGTTGCCACCCCCCTGGAGCGCGTTGGCCAGCTCGGTCTCGATGCCGTCATAGCCCTCGGCGGCCTGGGTGGCGTGTTCGGCCAGCGTTCTCAGGCCGTCCATCAGTTTGTTGCGGTGTATTCGCCAGTTCTCCGCGAACTCCTCAAGTTCGTGTGCGAGATCGCGGTGGCTCACCTCGTCGGCATACTCGGACGCGATGTCCTCGGAGTTCTCGAACTCCGTCGCCACCAGACGCAGCGTCTGGCCGAGTTCGCGGACTTCGTCCACGGTGATGTCAAGGTCGGACATTCCCCCTCCTCCTGGATACGGGGCCCGGTCGGTCGTTACTCGGACCACCGGAAAGAAGCGGCAATGGCGTCGAACATCTGGACCTGGGCGTCCGCCAGCTCCTTCAGCGGTGCGCTGAACGTGAGCACCAGCCACGCGGTGGAGCGGGGCACCGGCAGGTAGAACTCCAGCAAGGTGTTGGGACGCTCTTTACTCTGTCCCAGTTCCCTTGAGTCCTCGCTGAGTTCCTCCCGGCGGCTGCGCACCGCCTCGCCCGAGGGAAGGGTGACCACGGTCACCTCGGCCGCGCCCTGGTAGCGGTCCCTGATGCCGTCGGCCAGCAGGGACGTGGGCAACTGCTGGGGCATCGCCGGGTTCTCGGGCTCGGCCGTCACCATGAGGCTGGCCGGGATCGGAATGCCGAGTTCCGCCTGGGTGGCCAGATAGATCTCGATGGCGTCGCGTTGGGCCGCGCTTTGGGTGACGTCGGTCAGCAGCTCACGCAACTCGTGCCGTTTCACGGCGAATTCGTCCCGGTTGGGATAGGCCATGTCCACCAGGATCTGAATGGCCCTGTTCCGCTTGGTCTCCGACCGCAGCGGGATGCGGAACCAGTCCGTCGGAGTGATCAGGTGATAACGCTTCGGAGGCCCGCCCCCGTCCTTGCCGCGCTTCTTCTCCCGGTCCTTCTCGGGCTGGTTGGCCCGGATTTCCGCCGGCTTTTCCCGCTCGGTCAGGCCGGCCCCGCCGTCGTTCCCCCCGAACGCCATGCGTTCCTCCGCCCGTGCCACGCGGAACTCCCGTCCGATCAGCCCCCGATACCGTTCTTTCGTTCCGCATCCAACCAGCAGGGCGCCCGGAAGGGAAGCTCGGGTCCGGCAGAACGACCCAGGGACCACTGACCGGTGGTCAGCCGATCCCGGTCAGCCCGCCGCCGCCCTCCTCGCGGTCGTCGGGCGGCACGCTCTCGCCGTCGGCGTCGTCCTCGTCGTCGGCGTCGTCCTGGTCGATCAGCACCGGCGAGCCGTGGTGCGACCAGACCCGCCACTCGCCGTCCTCGGCCCGGCGGAAGACGTTGGTGGCCACCACCAACCCGCCGACCAGCGGCCCCACTTCGCCCTCCGCCTCCGAGGGCCCGCCGCTGAGGATGTTCTCGGTGCAGGTCACCAGCGCCGTGTCGCCCACCACCGACACCTCGACATCGGTGAGGAAGAACTGGATGTAGTCGGTGTTGGCCATGATCAGCGCGTAGGAACGCAGCACCTCGGCCCGGCCGTTGATCACCGGCCAGCCCGGGTGCACCACGCTGATGTCGTCCATCAGCCAACGCTCCGTCAGGGCGTCCAGGTCGCCCCGTTCGATCGCGTCGTAGAGCGCCGTGTTGGCCGCCGCGACCGCCTCGATGTCGGTGCTCGCTCCGGTCATGCCGCTCCCTCCCCGCCGTCGACCGCCCGGCTGTTCGCCTCTTCGATGGCCCGGGCCACCCGGACGGCGTCCGCGCTGGCCCGTGCCTCGTGTACCCGCACCGCCCACGCGCCAGCCGCCGCCGCCAGCGCGGACACCGCCGCCGTCGCGGCGTCCCGCTCCCGCGCGGGCGGCGGCGTGCCGTCGGGGCCGGCCAGCACCCGCCCGAGGAACCTCTTGCGGGAGGCCGCGACCAGCAGCGGGAACGGCAGCTCGGCGCGGAGCCGGCCGAGCGCGGCCAGCAGCGTCAGGTCCTGCTCGGCCCGCTTGGCGAAGCCCAGTCCTGGGTCGACCACCAGCCGTTCCGGGGCGATCCCGCCGCCGACGGCGCCCTCGACGCTCTCCCGCAGCTCGGCGATCACCTCGCCGACCACGTCGGCGTAGACGGCCCGCTCGTTCATGTCGAGGCTCCGCCCGCGCCAGTGCATCACCACGAAGGGCACGGCGCGTTCGGCGACTAGCGGCACCATCGCCGGGTCGGCCCGGCCGCCGCTGACGTCGTTGACCAGCCGGGCGCCGGCCTCGATCGCGCGCTCGGCCACCGAGGCCCGCGTGGTGTCCACGCTGACCAGCGCGCCCCGGTCCACCAGCTCGCGCACCACCGGCACCACCCGGCGCAGCTCCTCCGCCTCGTCCACCCGGGTGGCCCCCGGGCGGGTCGACTCCCCGCCGACGTCGATCAGGTCGGCGCCCTCGGCCACCAGATCGAGCCCGCGTTTGACCGCCGACTCCGGATCGAACCACCGACCGCCGTCGGAGAACGAGTCCGGTGTGACGTTGACCACCCCCATCACCGCACAGCGGTCCCAGCGGGGCAGCCCTGTCACCTGGCCATGCGAGATGCTCATGGCACCAGGGTAGGCGCCGGTGGTCCCCGCGAAACCGGCGTTCACCGGCGTTCGACGGCCCGGAACCAGGCGTCCCGGCCGCCCCGGTGGGGAACAGGGCGGGCAGGGCCGAGCGCTGTCCCCCGTGCCGGCCGCCGGGCTCCGGCGGAGCGCCCGCCCGTCGCGGGTAGATTCGAACCCTCGGACGGGGAGCACCCGTACGGGCAGCCCCCGAACGGGCGGCCCAGGACCGGCGGCGGGCGAACGAACGGACGCCTCGGCGAGGTCCCGAGCACAGCGAGCACACGAACACACGAGCACAACGAGAACGCGAGACCGCTTGAACACGAGACCGCGAGTACGAGAGAGGGAGTGAGCACCGTGGACCGCATCGCGCTGCGCGGAGTGCGCGCCCAGGGCCACCACGGGGTCCTCCCCAGCGAACGCGCCGAGGGGCAGCCCTTCGTGGTGGACGTGGACCTCGGCGTCGACACCGGGCCGGCCGCCGCCGACGACGCGCTCGAACTGACCGTGGACTACGGGGTCGTGGCCGAACAGATCGTCGCCATCGTCGCCGGCGAGCCCTGCGACCTGCTGGAGACCCTGGCCCAGCGGCTCGCCGACCAGTGCCTGACGCACCCGGCGGTGGCCGAGGTCACCGTCACAGTGCACAAGCCCCGGGCCCCGATCACCGTGCCCTTCGACGACGTGACCATCACCATCAACCGGAGCCGAGCATGACCCCCAGCAACGCCGCCTCCTCCCCCGACCCGACCGTGCAGCCGGTGCCCGCCTCCGTGGTCCGACAGGTCGATGCCGCCGACTCCACGCTGCACAACCCCAAGCGCGCCGTGCTCTCCATCGGCGCCAACCTGGGCAACCGGCTGGAGAACCTCCAGGGCGCCGTCGACGCGCTGGAGGACACCCCGGGCGTCCGGGTCAAGGCCGTGTCGCGCATCTACGAGACCAGCCCCGTCGGCGTCCCCGAGGGCGAACAGCCCGACTACTTCAACGCCGTGGTCCTGGTGAAGACCACCCTGCCGCCGTCCTCGCTGCTGGAGCGGGCGCAGGCCATCGAGGAGGCGTTCGAGCGGGTGCGCGACGTGCGGTGGGGGCCGCGCACCCTGGACGTGGACATCGTCTCCTACCAGGGCGTGACCTCGGCCGAGCCGGCGCTCACCCTGCCCCATCCCCGGGCCCACGAGCGGGCCTTCGTCCTGGTGCCGTGGCACGATGTCGAGCCGGGGGCCGAGGTTCCCGGGCACGGGCCGCTGCGGGAGCTGCTGCCGACGGTCGAGCGGGCGGGCGTGCGCCTCCGCGACGACCTGACGCTGGTGCTCCCCGACTAGGGGACCCGGCTCGGCTTTCGGGGGCGCGCCGTCGGGGCCGGGGCGCGGCAGAGGAACGACATGGACGAGGGGCGAGCGGAGCGGTGAACCAACTGCGGATCGGGACGCTGGCGGGGCTGTTCGCCGCCGCGTTCGGCCTGTGCTGGGCGGGGGCCGGACTGTGGGACTCGATGGGCAACACGCTGCCGGCCGTTCCCCTCTTCGCACCCGTGATCCTGGCGCTGATCGCCGCCGTGCTGCTGGCCACGGCGCTCTCGCTGCGCTCCCGGCTGCGCGCGCTGCGCGAACGGCGGCCCGACGCCCGGCCCGTCGACCGGCTGAGCGCGGCCAGGGCCGTGGTCTTCGGGCAGGCCAGCGGCCTGGTGTCGGCGCTGGTGGCCGGGGCGTACGGCGGGTTCGGGCTGTTCCTGCTGCTGGAGCGCATGGAGGTGCCCAACCGCAGGGACCAGGCGCTCTACGCCGGGCTCGCGGTGGTCGCCGGCGTCGCGGTGGTCGCCGCCGCGCTCTATCTGGAGCGGGTCTGCCGGCTGCCGGACGGGGACGGCGACGACGACGAGCCGGGCGGCCCGATGCGCTCCCCGATCTGATCAGCGTGCCGCGGGGGCGCTCGTGCCCAACGGGCCCTCGTTCCGAACGGGCCCTCGTCCCCAACGGGCCCTCGTCCCCAACGCGCCCTCGTTCCGAACGGCCCGGGCCTCAGGCCCCGCTGACCGACTCCAGCTCCACCTCGGCCCGCTCCACCGAGCGGGTGTCGGCGTCGATGGAACGCCGCAGCGCCTCGTGCAGCGTGGTCGGCGTGAGCACGCCCAACAGCCGGTCCTCCTCGTCCAACACCGCTATCCAGCCGGCGTCGTACTGGAGCATCGTGGCGAACGCGCTCTTCAGCGAGGAGCCCAACGGCAGCCACGCGTCCATCCGTCGCGCGTGCTCCGCCACCGTGCCGCTCACCGGACCGGACCGTTCCGCCACCGAGACCCAGCCGTGCAGCACGTCGTTCTCGTCCAGCACCACGGCCCAGCGCACGCCCTCGGCCCGCATCCGCTCCTGGGCGGTGGCCATCGCGTCGGACAGGTGCACCACGGGCGGCTGCTCCAGGTCGCCGCGCTCCACCGGGGTCACCGACAGCCGCTTCAGGCCCCGGTCGCTGCCGACGAACGAGGCGACGTAGTCCGTGGCCGGCGCGCCCAACACGGCGGCCGGGGAGTCGTACTGCTCGACCCGGCCCTGGCCGAAGACCGCGATCCGGTCGCCGAGCCGCACGGCCTCCTCGATGTCGTGGGTGACGAAGAGCACCGTCTTGCGGACCTCGCGCTGAAGCCGCAGGAACTCGTTCTGGAGCCGCTCCCGCACCACCGGGTCCACCGCGCCGAACGGCTCGTCCATCAGCAGCACCGGCGGGTCGGCGGCCAGCGCCCTGGCCACCCCGACGCGCTGCCGCTGCCCGCCGGAGAGCTGGTCGGGGTAGCGGCCGCCGTAGACGGCCGGGTCCAGGCCGACCAGTTCGAGCAGCTCGGCGGCGCGCTGCCGGGCGGCCTTCCGGCCCCGGCCCAGCAGCACGGGCACGGTCGCGGTGTTGTCGAGCACGGTGCGGTGCGGGAAGAGGCCGACCTGCTGGATCACATAGCCGATCCGGCGCCGCAGCTTCACCGGGTCGACGCCGGCGATGTCCTCGCCGGCGAGCAGGATGCGGCCGGATGTGGGCTCCTCCAGCCGGTTGACCAGCTTCATCGTGGTCGTCTTGCCACAGCCGGACGGGCCGACCAGCGTGACCAACTCACCCTCGGCAACCTCGAAGTCGAGGTCGTCCACGGCCACCGTGCCGTTGGGATAGCGCTTGGAGACGTGTTCGAACCGCAACATGTTCATGATTCTGTCAGGTTAACCGTCTAGGGTGCTGGAACATGAGTGCGGCAACCGCCCAGAGCTGTCTGGCGGCCAACGACTGGATCTGCGGAGAGTATCTGCGCAGTCGCAGTGACGAGTTGACCGAGGCCACCATCGACCATGTGGTGATCACGGCCACCTCGGTGGGCATCGCGGTGCTCCTCGCGTTCCCGCTGGCCCTGCTGGCCCGCCGGTGGCGGCTGGCCTCCGCCGGCATCCTCGGCGCCACCACCGTGCTCTACACCATCCCCACGCTCGCCATGTACGCGCTGCTGCTGCCGATCTTCGGGATCTCGGTCTCGCTGGTGATCTGCGGCCTGGTGCTGTACTCGCTGACCATCCTGGTGCGCAACGTCCTCACCGGCCTCCGCTCGGTGCCGGCCGAGGCGCGCGAGGCGGCCGTCGGCCTGGGCTACGGCCGGGCCCGGCTGCTGTTCACCGTCGAACTGCCGCTGGCGCTCCCGGCGTTGATGGCCGGCCTGCGGATCGCCACCGTCTCGGCGGTCTCGCTGACCACCGTCGGCGCCATCGTGGACAACGGCGGCCTGGGGAACCTGATCTACTCCGCGATGGACAGCTACTTCAAAGCCCAGGTGCTGACCGCCTCGGTGCTCTGCGTGCTGCTGGCCATCGCCGCCGACCTGCTGCTGCTCGGGCTCCAGCGCCTGCTCACCCCGTGGACCAGGGCCGCCGGCGGCGGCCGCAGGGCCCGCAGGGCGGCCGGCGCCGAGGTGCGCGACACGGTCCTCGACCAGCGGGCCACGGCGTGAGGCCCGGGGAGGGAACGCGCTGATGAACGCGATCGTCGACGCCTGGGCGTGGCTGACCACCGCCGACCACTGGTCGGGACGGGGCGGCGTGTGGCAGCGGCTGACCGAGCACCTCCAGCTCACCGGCCTCTGCCTGCTGATCTCGGCCGCCGTCGCGCTGCCCCTGGCCGCCTGGCTCGGGCACGGCGGCGGGCGGCGGTTCGGCGGCGCGCTGGCCATCAACATCTCCAACGCCGGCCGCGCCGTCCCCACCTTCGCGGTGCTGGTGCTGCTCACCATCAGCCCGGTCGGCGAACACGGGGACGCCCCCACCATCATCGCCCTGGTCCTCTTCGGGGTGCCGCCGCTGCTCACCAACGCCTACGTCGGGATCGCCGAGGCCGACCGGGACGTGGTGGAGGCCGCCAGGGGCATGGGCATGTCCCCGTTCCAACTGCTGTTCCGGGTGGAACTCCCGCTCGCCTACCCGCTGTTGATGACGGGGCTCCGCACGGCGGCGGTGCAGCTGGTGGCCACCGCGTCGCTCGCCGCGCTGGCCGGCGGCGGCGGCCTCGGCCGGATCATCACCGCCGGCTTCGACACCAACAACACGGCGCAGGTCTTCGCCGGCGCCGTCCTGGTCGCCGGCCTGGCCCTGCTGGTGGAGGGCGCGCTCGCGCTGCTCCAGCGGCTGACCGACCCCCACCGCCGCCCGAACCGGCCAGCGCCCGAGAACGAACGGCCCACGGCGTCCCACCGCCCGGCCACGACCACACCTGAGATGGAGACCACGTGACCGCGACACCCACCACCGGCGCGGCCCGCCGCGCCCGGCTCACCCTCGCCGGGCTCGCCGCCCTCACCCTCGCCCTCACCGCCTGCGGCGGGGAGAGCCTGGAGGAGAACGAATCCGGCGGCTCC
This sequence comes from Streptomyces sp. 3MP-14, assembly GCF_006334905.2. Lineage (NCBI taxonomy): Bacteria > Bacillati > Actinomycetota > Actinomycetes > Kitasatosporales > Streptomycetaceae > Streptomyces > Streptomyces sp. 3MP-14. The sequence goes on along the minus strand of NZ_VDLZ02000011.1, from coordinate 212,446 downwards.
GGCTCCGAGGGCAGCGGCGACAAGGGCTCGGTGACCGTCGGCGGCGCCAGCTTCACCGAGGCGACGCTGATGGCCGAGCTGTACGCCGGCGTGCTGGAGGAGGCCGGCTACTCCGTCTCCATCACCAACGTCGACAGCCGCGAGCTGTACGAGCCCGAGCTGGAGAACGGCGGCATCGACGTCGTCCCCGAGTACGCGGCGACGCTGGCCGAGTTCCTCAACACCGACTTCAACGGCCCGGACGCCGAGCCCGTCGCCTCCGCCGACGTCGAGCCGACCGTGGCCGCGCTCCGCGAGCTGGCCGAGCCCAGGGGCCTGACCGTGCTGGACGCGGGCGAGGCCGCCATCCAGAACGCGTTCGCCGTCTCCGAGGAGTTCGCGACGGAGAACGACCTGACCACCCTCACCGATCTGGGTGAACTCGGCGAGCCGATCCGGCTGGCCGCCGGCGAGGACTGCCCCCAGCGGCCGTTCTGCGAACCGGGGTTGGAGAACACCTACGGCATCGACATCACCGAGATCGTCCCGCTCGGCGTCGGCACCGTGCAGAGCAAGCAGGCCGTCGAGCGCGGCGAGGCCGAGATGGCGCTGACCTCCACGACGGACGCCGTGCTGGGGGACTTCGGCCTGGTGACCCTGGAGGACGACCAGAACCTCCAGCAGGCGGACAACCTGCTGCCGGTCCTCAACACCGACAGCCTCGGCGAGGAGCAGGACGCCATCGCCGCGCTGGAGGAGCTGACCGCGACCCTCACCACCGACCAACTGCGGGAGATGACCCGCGCGGTGGTCTCCGAGCGCGAGAAGGCGGAGGACGTCGCCCAGGCCTACCTGGTCGAGCAGGGGCTCGTCAGCGAGTGACGCCCACGGGCCCGCGCCCGGCGCGCGCGGGCCCGACCCGCCGCCCCGATCCCGGATAACCGACCGGGCACAACCCGCCGGTCACCCTCCCGCGCGCCCTTCGCGCCACGGTAGGTTGCGACCATGGCACGTGGACGTCACCGCAAGCAGGCGCTGCACAGGGTGCTGCTTCCCGCCTCGCTGGCCGCGCTCGCGCTCGCCAGCGCCGGCGCGGCCTGGCTCGTCGGTGACGAGGAGGCGCTGATCCTGCGCTCGTTGACCGCCGTGGCCGCGCTGGCCGCCGTGGCCGCGGCCGTGGCGCTCCGCCGCTGGGACCTGGCGGCCGGCCGCCAGGTCGCGCGCGAACGCGCCGGCCGGGCCGGCCTCGCCTGGAAGGTCGAGGAGCGGCAGGCCGAACTGGAGGAGGCGCAGGAACTCGTCGCCACCCTGGAGGCCAAGGTCACCGACAAGCGCGCCGAGTTGGGGAAGCTCCGCTCGGAACACGCGGCGCTGCTGCGCCGCTACGCCACGGCGGAGAGCGAACGGGCCAAGGCCCTGGAGGGTCGGCGGCTGTTGGCCCTGGAGGCCGCCGAGCCGGCGAAGGCGCTGCCGGCCAGGGCCGCCGACCACCGCACGGCGGGCGGCGCCCCGACGCCGCTCACCTACCGGCAGGCGTACGAGGCGCTGAGCCACCTCTCCCGGCACGTGGCCCGCCAACGCGCGGAGCGCGAGGCCCTCCGCCCCGCGCCCGAGCCCCAGGCGCTCCAGCCCCCGCCCCAACGCACCGCCGGCTTCGACTTCTTCGGCCGCGCCCGCTGAGCCAGCCAGCCCCTTGCCGGGGGTTTTTCCCCCACCCACCCGCCCCCTCGCGCGCCGTTGGGCTACCACCCGTCGGCCGTCCGCCCGCCGGGAGGCGTTGGCGCTGCGCGGCGCGGGGACGCCACACGCCGGGAGGCCCTGCGGCTGAGGGCCCTGAGCCCGCGCGGCGCGCGGGTGCCACGGCACGCCCGCGGTCGGGGGCCTCCACCCACCGGGGGCGGCGCACGCGGCGACGGCGCTCGCCCCTGGCGTCGCCCCACACGGGGGCGGACCACCCGGCCACCAGACAACGTTCCCCATCGGACCGGACCGCCACCGGGCAACGTTCCCCATCGGACCGGACCGCCACCGGGCAACGTTCCCCACGGGGGCAAGGCGCCCACGGTCAGGGGACTCACCCACCGGAGGCGGCGCGCCAGCGACGGGGGCACTCGCCCCTGGGCGGCACCCCACACCGGGCTGGGCTCCCCAAGCCACCGGGCAACGTTCCCCACGGTGCGAGGTGCCCACGGTCAGGGGGCTCACCCACCGGAGGCAGCGCGCCCTGGGGCGGCACACCCACGGTCACAGGGACATCCGCCCGCCGGGGGCGGCGCGCCCGCCCGGCGAAGGCGCTCGCCCCGGGCAGCGCCCCACACCGGGGCGGACCGCCCAACCGCCGGGCAACGTTCCCCACGGGGGCAAAGCGCCCACGGTCAGGGAGCTCACCCGCCGGAGGCGGCGTCACGTCGGTGGGCGCTGCGCTGACGCGACCGAACGCCGCGCGCCGGGCGCCAACTCCCGCTTGGGGGTCCCCGGAGCGCCCTCGGGGGCGAGATGCCGCAGGGACGACGGCGTGCCCGGGACACCGACTCCGCACCGGGCGGACGGAAGCTCACGCGGTATGGACGCCAGGAGCCGCCGGCCCGCAGGGTGCCTCGGCAGCCACCGGCGCGCAACGTTCAAGCGCCGGGCGGGATGCACGCGGAGCGTGGCCGCGCCGAGTCGGATGCGGCGCCCCGGCCGGCCCCGCCACGCGCTCCTCACCCCGGACTACGCGCGCCAGGGCCGCTCCGCTCGGGCGGACATCCAGGACGACAACGCCCGCCCGCTCAGCGGCCGTCCGCCCGGTCATCGTTGCGCCCCCGGGCACGCTTACCGCTCCACGGAGTCGACCCGTCAGCACACACCCGCCCCCTGCGGGCTGCGCCCGCAGGGGCAACGGCCCGACCCTGGAATGCCGCACACGATCAACGTTCCGTCCCCGGCGGATGCCGAGCCCGCGCAACGCCCCGCCCCCCGGGCACAGTTGACGTCCCGGGGGCAGTGCCCTAGGCAGGGACCACGTTCCTCGCGAATGCCCCGCCACCGGCGAACCCGGGCACCCCCGGGCGCAGCCCGCAGGCGCAACCGCCGCCCGCAGGGCAACGACCGCCCACCGGGCAAAGGCCGCCCGCAGGGCAACGCCCCCGGCAGGGACGCCCGCCGCAGGCGACCAGGGGCGGGCGGGTGGGGGACAACCCCCACGCCAACCGCACCGCGCGCGCACCGCGCCGCGCGTCCCCGAAAGGCCAGCACCCAGCGCCCAGCGTCTACCGGGACAGAATCAGACTCATCGCCTCGGCCCGCGTCGCCGGGTCACGCAACTGCCCCCGCACCGCCGACGTCGTCGTCTTCGCGCCCGGCTTGCGCACTCCGCGCATCGTCATGCACATGTGCTCGCACTCCACCACCACGATCACCCCGCGCGGCTCCAGGATGCGCATCATGGAGTCCGCGACCTGGGTCGTCAGCCGCTCCTGCACCTGCGGGCGGCGGGCGAAGACGTCGACCAGGCGGGCCAGCTTCGAAAGACCGGTGATCTTGCCGCTGCTGGCCGGGATGTAGCCGATGTGCGCGACCCCCACGAACGGCACCAGGTGGTGCTCGCAGGAGGACATCACCTCGATGTCCTTGACCAGCACCATCTCGTCGTGGCCCAGGTCGAACGTCGTGGTCAGCACGTCCTCGGGTCGCTGCCAGAGCCCGGCGAATATCTCCCGGTAGGCCCTGGCCACCCGCGCCGGGGTGTCCCGCAGCCCTTCGCGGTCCGGGTCCTCGCCCACGGCGAGGAGGAGTTCCCTGATGGCGTTCTCGGCGCGCTTCTCGTCGAACTCGCCGATCGGCCCCGGTGCGGACTCCCCGCCCGTCAACGTCACCGGGTCAGTCATACCGTTCCCCGTTCCTCGTTCCTCGTGACGGCAGGCCCTCCGAACAGGACCGCGCCCCTCACCCTAGAACGTGAGGGGCGCGACGGGCATTCCGGACCGATCGGCGATACCGAACAGCGATACCCAACGGCGGGAGCGGGCCGGCGGTCAGTCCTCCGGCCTGGGCTCGGGCGACTTGTCCAGCGGGGACTGGCCGCCGCTCTCCAGGCCGGCGCCGCTGGCGGCGCCGTTGCTCGCGCCGCCGCTCGCGCCGTTGGTGGCACCGTTGGCGGAGCCGTTGGCCATGCTGATCTCCTTGGTGGGGAAGGTCACCGGCGGCCTGGTCGAGGGGGCGCGGCGGGTGGAGCCCGTCCACGCGGGGCGCGGCGGACGCTTGACCACCGGCCGGAACACCTCGGCCAGCTCCTCCTTGTTGAGCGTCTCCTTCTCCAGCAGCGCGAGCACCAGGTTGTCCAGGACGTCCCGGTTCTCCACGAGGATCTCCCACGCCTCGTTGTGCGCGGACTCGATCAGCTTCTTGACCTCCTCGTCCACCAGCCCGGCGACCTCCTCGGAGTAGTCGCGCTGGTGGCTCATCTCCTTGCCCAGGAACGGCTCGGAGTTGTCGCTGCCGAACTTGATCGCGCCCAGCCGCTCGGTCATGCCGTACTGGGTGACCATGGCGCGGGCCGTGGAGGTGGCCTTCTCGATGTCGTCGCCGGCGCCGGTCGTCGGGTCGTGGAAGACCAGCTCCTCGGCGGCCCTGCCGCCCATCATGTACGCCAGGCGGTCCAGCATCTCGTTCCGCGTGGTGGAGTACTTGTCCTCCTCGGGCAGCACCATGGTGTAGCCCAGGGCGCGGCCCCTGGAGAGGATGGTCACCTTGTGCACCGGGTCGCTGTTGGGCGAGGCGGCGGCCACCAGGGCGTGTCCGCCCTCGTGGTACGCGGTGATCATCTTCTCCTTCTGGCTCATGATCCGGGTGCGCTTCTGCGGCCCGGCCACGACGCGGTCGATCGCCTCGTCGAGGAACTTGTTGTCGATCAGCTTGGCGTTGCCCCGGGCGGCCAGCAGCGCGGCCTCGTTGAGCACGTTGTTCAGGTCGGCGCCGGTGAAGCCGGGCGTGCGGCGGGCCACGGCGGCCAGGTCCACGTCGGGGGCGACGGGCTTGCCCTTCTGGTGGACCTTGAGGATCTCCAGGCGGCCCTGCATGTCGGGCCGGTCCACGGCGATCTGCCGGTCGAAGCGGCCCGGGCGCAGCAGCGCCGGGTCCAGGATGTCCGGGCGGTTGGTGGCGGCGATCAGGATGACGCCGCCCTTGACGTCGAAGCCGTCCATCTCGACGAGCAGCTGGTTGAGCGTCTGCTCCCGCTCGTCGTGGCCGCCGCCCATGCCGGCGCCGCGGTGGCGGCCGACCGCGTCGATCTCGTCGACGAAGACGATCGCCGGGGCGTTCGCCTTGGCCTGCTCGAAGAGGTCACGGACCCGGGAGGCGCCGACGCCGACGAACATCTCGACGAAGTCCGAGCCGGAGATGGAGTAGAACGGCACCCCGGCCTCGCCGGCCACCGCGCGGGCCAGCAGGGTCTTGCCGGTGCCGGGCGGGCCGTAGAGCAGCACGCCCTTGGGGATCTTGGCGCCCACGGCCTGGAACTTGGCGGGCTCCTGGAGGAACTCCTTGATCTCCTGAAGCTCCTCCACCGCCTCGTCCGAGCCGGCGACGTCGTCGAACGTGGTCTTGGGGGTGTCCTTGGTGATCAGCTTGGCCTTGGACTTCCCGAAGTTCATCACCCGGGAGCCGCCGCCCTGCATCTGGTTCATCAGGAACAGGAAGACGACGATGATCAGGAGGAACGGGAGGATGGACAGCAGCATCCCGACGAACGGGTTCTGCGACTTGGGCGAGACGGTGTACCCGTCGGCCAGCCGGTCGTCCTGGAACCGCGCCTGAAGGGTCTGGGCGAGGTCCTCACCCTGGCCGTCGATGTAGTTGGCCTGGACCTTGTCGCTGCCCTCGATCTCCTGGCCCTCGGCCAGCTCGATCCTGATCGTCTGCTCGTCGCCGGTGGTGAGTTCGGCCGACCTGACCTGGTTCTGGTTGATCGCCTGAACGACCTCGCCGGTGTCCACCTTCTTGTAGCCCTCGGACGAGCTGAACACCTGCATCAGCAGAATGACGGCGAGGACGGCCAGCACGATCCACATCACTGGCCCACGGAAATAGCGCTTCACGTCTATCCATACGGGGCGGCGCGGCCCCGTCCCTCCTGCCACGTAGAGGCACAGCCGCTCCCGGACGGGCTCTGCTGTGCGCGCGGTGTCCTAGTGTCGGCCGATCTGCGCCCGGCCTTGACTCAGCTGAGCTGTACAACGCGACGGTACCCCAGTACGACCGCTCAGCGCTGCCGGGCATCGGGCACCGATCGTCTCCCCCTGCTCAACGGTGGGGAACCGGGCGGTGTTCCCGTTCACTCCCCGTAAACGTGCGGGGCGAGCGTGCCGACGAAGGGCAGGTTGCGGTACTTCTCCGCGTAGTCGAGGCCGTAGCCCACCACGAACTCGTTGGGGATGTCGAAGCCGACCCACTCCACGTCGATGTCGACCTTGGCCGCGTCCGGCTTGCGCAGCAGCGAACAGATCCGCAGTGAGGCCGGCTGGCGGGAGCCCAGGTTGGACAGCAGCCAGGAGAGGGTCAGCCCGGAGTCGATGATGTCCTCGACGATCAGCACATGGCGACCGGCGATGTCCGTGTCGAGGTCCTTCAGGATGCGCACCACGCCGGAGGACTGGGTGCCCGCGCCGTAGGAGGACACCGCCATCCAGTCCATGGTGACGGGGGTGGACAGGGCGCGCGCGAGGTCGGCCATGACCATCACCGCGCCCTTGAGCACCCCGACCAGCAGCAGGTCCTGGCCCGCGTATCTGGCGTCGATCTCGGCGGCCAACTCCCCGAGCCTGGCATCGATCTGTTCCCTGGTGATGAGCACCGACTCCAGGTCGGCCCCCAGATCTGACTCTCGCACCCGTGCCACTGCTCTCTACTGGCCCTACTGCCTGTCACTGTCCGTCGGCGGCGGTCGCCGCCCGACGGCTTCGCTCTGTTCGGCTCTACTCGGCAGATCTCCCCGGCGTGACCGCCGAACCGTCGGCCCATCGGTTCGCCTGCTGGAGGACAAGTCTGCCACCCTGCCTGCTGGCCTCGACGCGGCCCGGCAGGTTCAGCGGACTCTGGCCGCGCCAGGCGGTGATCAGCCGGTCCGTCTCCTCGATGTGGCGGGCGAAGAGCGAGCCGGCCGGGGCGCCGGCCGCGATGGCGGCCCGGCGCAGCACCCGGCGGCGGACGGCGGGCGGCAGGCCGCGCAGCGCGGCGATCTCCAGGGTGCCGTCGGGGCGGGTGGCGGCGCGCTCCGCCTCCCTGGCCCAGTCGTCGAGCGCGTCGGCGTCGTCCCGGGAGAGCTGGGCCGTGCGGGCGAGGGCCTCGACGACGCCCCGGCCGAGGGCCTTCTCCAGCACGGGCAGCGCCTCGTGGCGCACCCGGGACCTGGTGAAGCTGGGGTCGGAGTTGTGCGGGTCGTCCCAGACGGGGATCGACTGGACCAGGCAGGCCCTGCGGGTCGTCTGCCGGTCGACGCTCAGGAACGGGCGGCGGTAGCGGGGGGCGGACCCTCCGGCGTGGGCCGGGCCGCCGCCCAGGCCGGCGAAGGCGGCGGCCATGCCGGCGAGCGAGCGGGTGCCGGAGCCCCTGGCCAGCCCGAGCAGAACGGTCTCGGCCTGGTCGTCCCTGGTGTGGCCGAGGAGAACGGCGACCGCGCCGTGGCGTTCGGCGGCGGCGTCCAGTGCGGCGTAGCGGGCCGTGCGGGCGGCGGCCTCCGGGCCACCGGCGTGGCCCACGGTGACGGAGCTGCGCTCCACCGGGTCGAGGCCCAACTCGGCGAGCCGCTCGGCGACTTCGCGGGCCCGGACGTCGGAGTCCGGCTGGAGGCCGTGGTCGACGGTGACGCCTCCGGCGCGCAGGCCGCAGCGCGGGGCCTCGAAGGCGAGCGCGGAGGCGAGGGCCATCGAGTCGGCGCCACCTGAGCAGGCCACCAGCACCAGGGGCGGGGGCCCGGCGGGGAAGGGCGAGCCGACGTCGTGACGAATGTCGTGCAACACGCGGCGGACCGCCAGGCGTATCGCGGCGACCGCGGGATGGGGACCCATGTCCGAATCACTTCTTTCCGGAGAGTGGCACAGGAGAGCCTCGCGCAGACTGTCACGCAGGGTGCGTAAATGGTGACAGAGAAGGGCTGTTACCCGAGCATCGCACGCCATCCCGGAGGCCACGGTCCCTCATACGAGTGATTCGGGCTCGTTCCTGGAACCGGACGCCGCTACCGGAACCGGCCGCCGGTTCCCGGCGTGGGACCGTCGGCGGCCGGGCGGCGGGCTCAGGCCGCCCCGTCGCCCGGCAGGTCCCGGTGCCCGTGGACCCGGGCCAGCCAGCGCTCGGGATCGGCGATCTCGTCCTTGGTCGGCAGGGTGTTGGGCGAGGTCCACACCTTGTTGAAGCCGTCCATCCCGGTGCGCTCCACGACCGTGCGGACGAAGCGCTCGCCGTCCTTGTACTGCCGGAGCTTGGCGTCCAGGCCCAACAGCCGGCGCAGCGCCCGGTCCAGCCGGCCAGCGCCGGTCTCCCGGCGCCGGGTGAACTTCTCCCTGATCTCGCCGACCGAGGGCACCACGTCGGGCCCGACCGCGTCCATCACATGGTCGGCGTGCCCCTCCAGCAGCGACATCACGGCGGTCAGCCGCTCCAGGATCTCCCGCTGCCTGGGGGTCTGCACCAGGTCGACGATGCCGAGGCCGCCGTTCTCCTCGGCCGGCGCCACGACCGGCTCCTCCGGCACGGTCTCGCGCGCGGCGTCCTGCCCGTTCCGCCCGGTCAGCGCGCCGAACGCCTGCCGCACCCGTTCGACCAGGGTCGCGGGGTCGACGTCGGCCTCGGCGAGGAACGCCTGGATCTCGCTCTCCAGGTGGTCGCGGAGCCAGGGCACGGCGGTGAACTGGGTGCGGTGGGTCTCCTCGTGCAGGCAGACCCAGAGCCGGAAGTCGTGCGGGCGGACGTCGAGTTCGCGCTCCACCTGCACGATGTTGGGCGCCACCAGCAGCAGCCGACCAGCCCGCGCGCCTGGGCCGCCGGCCGGCAGCCCGGTGGTGGCCGGCGCGAAGGTCTCGTACTGGCCCAGCACCCGGGAGGAGAGGAACGACAGCAGCATCCCGACCTCGACGCCGGTGACCTTGCCGCCGACGGCGGTCAGCATCCCGCCGGCCGGGGAGGCCGAGCGGCGCTCCCGCATCCGCGCCATCAACGGCTGGAGCACCTCGCGGAAGCCGGCCACGTTGGCCTTGATCCAGCCGGGGCGGTCGACGACGAGCACCGGGGTGTCCAACGGGCCCGAGTCCAGCCGGGTGTAGGCGCGGACATGCCCCTCGGCCGCCGTCGCGTGGGCCCGCAGCTCGGCGACCACGGCTCGCGCCTCGTCCCGGCTCACCTCCGGGCCCTGCCGCGCGAAGCGGGTCGCCGTGGAAACCGCGAGGTTCCAGTCCACCAGGTCGGTACCGCCGAGGCTCGTCATGCCGTCAACGGTACGGTGCCCGCGCGGCAAGCGGATAGGCCACGGGGTCCGGTGGTGGACGGGGGCCGGGCGTCGGGGCGGGCGCGCGGTCGGGTGCGGTCGGGTGGTGAACGGGGTGGTGAACGGGCGGCGCGCGCTCCGCCCGGGGGCTTAGGCCGTGGGGCGAAGGTCGGCGGCGGGAGATCAGCCCGGGGGCTGATGACGGAGGGTGAGCGCTGGGCGCAGGATGGTGACTGCCGGTGAGGAGTCACCGGGGCCCGGGACGCCGGGCCAGCACCGCCACCTTCGCCGCCGCTGAAAAGGAGCCGCCCGCATGTCCGTGCCATACCCGCCGTTGCCGTTTCCGCTGGCCGTCCTGGCCCTGCTCTCCGTTCTGCTGTCGCTGCCCTCGCTGGCGTTCCTGCCCGTCGCGTCCACCTGCGGCTTCGCCTGCGCGTCGTCGGCGGGGCCGGGCCGCTCGCTGCGCCGGCGGCGGAGCCGCACGGCGGGCCAGCGCCGCACCGCCGGCCGGTCAGCCCCGGCGGGCCGCGCCGCCGGCGGGGGGCCGTCAGCCGGCGGAGGTCTCGGCGAGCGCGCTGGCCGCCACGTCCAGCGCCTCCTGTGCCGCCTGGGCGTCCCGGGTGTCCGCCGCCATGAAGGCGAAGGCCAGCACTCGGCCGTCGGCCGTGGTGGCGGTGCCGGCCAGGGTGTTGACGCCGGTCAGCGTCCCGGTCTTGGCGCGGATCACGCCGGCCCCGTCGGCGCCGTCGCCCTCGGCGTAGCGGTTGCTCAGGGTGCCGGTGAAGCCGGCGACCGGCAGCCCGGTCAGCGCGGGCCGCAGCTCCGGCCTGCCCGGGTCGGCCGCCGCCGCCAGCACGGCGGTCAACAGGCCGGCGGAGACCCGCCCGTCCCGGTCGAGGCCGCTGGCGTCGACGATCCGGACGGAGTCCAGCGGCGCGCCCAGCGCCTCCGCCCGGGAGGTGAGCGCGCGGGCCAGGCCGCGCGCCGTGCCCGGCTCGTCGCTGGCCAGCGCGGTGGCCCGGGCGAGCGCCTCGGCCAGGTCGTTGTCGCTGTCGGTGAGCATCCGCTCGACCAGGGAGGCGACGGGGGCGGAGCGGTGCTCGGCCAGGTCCTCGGCCGCGTCGGGCGCGGTCCGCTCCCCGACCCGCCCGTCCACCTCGATGCCGGCGGTCGCCAGCCGCTCGGCGAACGCCTCGGCCGCGTCCCTGGCCGGGTCGGTCGAGCGGTCGGCCGGCCCGTGGCTGCTGTCGTCGAGACGGCCGGCGTTCACCTGGAGCGGGACGATGGGAGCGATGTTGCTGTTGACGCCGATCGGGTGAGTCTCGGCCGGATAGGCCGAGACGTCGTAGGCCACGCGCACGGAGTCCACGCCCCGGTCCGCCAGCGCGCGGGCGGTGCGGTCGGCGAGGCCCTGGATGTCGTTCGCGGTGAGCGTGGTGTCCCCGCCGCCGACCAGGTAGACCCGCTCGCCTTCGGCGTCCACGACGGTCCTGGTGGTCAGCCGGTGGTCGGGGCCCAGGGCGTCCAACGCGGCGACGGCCGTGAGCACCTTGACGGTCGAGGCCGGGGCGCGGCCATCGGTGGCGCCCCGCTCGAAGAGGACGTCCCCCGTGGCCACGTCCACCACGGAGCCGGTGGCCTCGTCGCCGAGCGCTTCGGCCTCCAGCAGCGGGGTGAGGGTGCGGGTCAATGCCCGTGGGGACGGGGCGGCGGCGCTGCCGTCCAGCGGGCTGAGCACGGCGGGCGCCGCCGGCACGGTGCCGGCGAGCCGCTCGGCCGGGAGTTGCCCGCGCACCAGGTCGGCCGCCGTCGCCTGGTCGCGTTCGGCGGCCCGCTGCCCGCCGTCCCAGGGCCCGGTGAGCGCGACGAGTCCGGCGGCGAGCGCCAGGCCGGCGGTCGCGGAACCGACCGCCAGTCGGCCCGCGGAACGGTGGCGACGTACCATCTGAGCTGCCCATCGCACGGTACCGACCAGCCCCTTTCGCGTACCGACGGCTGCGTGAGAGACACTTAACCACCTGTCGCGTGCGTAGATCGGTTAAGGAGACCACCCAGTGGAGTTCGACGTCACCATCGAGATTCCGAAGGGATCGCGGAACAAGTACGAGGTGGACCACAAGACGGGCCGCATCCGGCTGGACCGGCACCTGTTCACCTCGACCGTCTACCCGGCCGACTACGGCTATGTCGACGGCACCCTCGGCGAGGACGGCGACCCGTTGGACGCGTTGGTGCTGCTGGACGAGCCCACCTTCCCCGGCTGTCTGATCCTGTGCCGGGCGATCGGGATGTTCCGGATGCGGGACGAGGCGGGCGGCGACGACAAGCTGCTGTGCGTGCCGGCCTCCGACCCGCGCATGGAGCACCTGCGGGACATCCACCACGTGAGCGAGTTCGACCGCCTGGAGATCCAGCACTTCTTCGAGGTGTACAAGGACCTGGAGCCCGGCAAGTCCGTCGAGGGCGCCAACTGGGTGGGCCGCGCCGAGGCCGAGGCCGAGATCGAGGCGTCGCTCAAGCGCGCCGCCGACGCGGGCGAGGGACACCACTGACGGCTCGTTGAGCTGAGGGCCGCCTCGCGCGGCCCCGGCGCGCCCGGCGCCCACTCGCCCCGGGCGCGCCGCTGTGCGAAACTCGCGGACAGAGCCCGACCGGCTCCTGGACGAGGGTGCCGTACCCAGCCATGACAAGACGGCACAGGGAGAATTCGTCGTCATGGCGTGGTTCGTTCTGGTGGTCTCCGGCGTGCTGGAGGCCGTGTGGGCAACGGCGTTGGGGAGGTCGGAGGGGTTCTCGCGCCCCTGGCCGACGGCGGTGTTCGCCGTCGCGCTGGCCTCCAGCATGGTGGGCCTGGCCTATGCGCTGCGCACCGTTCCGGTGGGCACGGGCTATGCGATCTGGGTGGCGATCGGGGCGACGTTGACCGCCGCCTATGCGATGGCCAACGGCACCGAGACGGTTACCCCGCTGCGGGTGCTGCTCCTGCTGGGCCTGGTCGGCTGCGTGGTCGGCCTGAAGCTCACCAGCCACTGACCGGCGTCGGTCCGGGGCCGGCCCTGGTCGGCCCCCCGGTTCCGGCCCGTTCCGGCCCGTTCCGGCGGGGCCGGCGGGCTCAGAAGCCCCGGGTGCGCTTGGCGCCCCGGCGGCCGATCGGCGAGGTGAGGCCCGGCGTCTTGATGAAGAGCCGGGCCATCTCGCCGCCCAGGTTCACGCCGACGGCGATGGCCAGCGCCAGGGTGACCGCGCGCAGCAGGTTCTCCAGCCCGAAGTCCACCTCGCCCTGGGCGAAGCCCAGCAGCCCCAGGTAGAACGCGCTGCCCGGCAGCAGCGGTCCGATCGCCGCCGTGACATAGGGCAGCGAGGAGGTGAACTGGTAGCGGGACTGGAGCTGCCCGAACAGGCCGACCATCCCGGCGGCGACGGCGGTCGCGGCGAACGGCGAGAGCCCGGCGATGTCGTGCATCGAGCCGTAGACCAGCCAGGCGATGCCGCCGTTGACGGTGGCCGGCAGCACCGTGGCACGTTCCTGCTGGAGCAGCACGCAGAAGGTCAGGGACAGTAGCAGCGCGGCGCCCAGCTGGATCGCCGGCCGCACCGCCCTGGTCATGACCTCCGGGTCGAGCCGCACCCCCGAGGTCTCGCCGATGTAGAGCACCGCCAGCACCCCGCAGACGATGCCCACGCTGAGGTAGATCACCTCCAGCAGGCGGGCGGAGGCGGTGAGGTAGTAGCCGGTGAGCCCGTCCTGCACGCCGGCGACCAGCGCCCGCCCCGGGATCAGCGCGAACAGCCCGCCGGTGATCATCGCGGCGGCCTGCGCCTCGCCCCGGCCCGACTCGTGGCTGGCCGCCCAGACCACCCCGACCAGCGCGGGCGCCATCGCGGCCGCGACGAACTGGTAGAACTCCGGCAGCCCGCGCCCCGCCGCCAGCCACGCCAGCCGGTCCCCGACCATGGCGCCTATCACGGCCAGCAGGAAGACCTGCCAGCCGCCGCCCACCAGCGTGCTCGCCGCGCCGGCCAACAGCCCGGCGGCGATGGTGAGTTGCCACTTGGTGTAGGGGTGCCGGTTCCGCCGCATCTGGGCCAGCCGGCCATAGGCCTCCTCCAGGCTGACCTCGCCCGAGGTGATGTCGTCCACCAGCCGGAAGACGGCGGCGAGCCGGGTGTAGTCCGTTCCCCGGCGGCGCACCGTGCGGGAGAGCGAGACGGAGGGGTCCACCAGCGACGGCTGGTGGGTGATGGAGATCAGGGTGAAGGTGACGGTGGCGTCGCACCGGTCGAGGCCGTAGGCGTGGGCGACGCCGAACATCGCGGCCTCGACGTCCTCGGCGCCCTCGCCGCCGGCGAGCAGCAGCTCGCCGATGCGCAGCGTCAGGTCGAGCACGCGGGGCACGGCCGGCGCGGCCTCGCCCTCGTCCACCACCGGCGCGCGCTCCGGCGCGGGCCGCTCGGTCACCGGCATCCGCACCATGGTCCGCATCCGGTCCTGCCACGGGGTGCCCCGGCCGAACGCCGGCACCCCCTCGGCCGGCGTGAACTCGCTGCGCGGCCGCTCCCTCGGCGGCACCGAGAGCCCCTCGGGCAGCGCGAACTCGGAACTGGGGTGGTCGCTCTCCGGCGGCGGCAGCTCCAGCCCCTCGGGAACGGCGAAACCGGAGGTCGTCTCCTGCTCCGTGGGCTCCTCGCCGGTCGCCCAGGTGCTCTCCCCGGCCACGTGTCGCTCCCGCTCCTTCGCTACGCCTATGTCCGGACATGGCCCCGCCAAGAGCCCTCCAGCGCAGCATAAGTGGATCTCGGGGCCTCCGGCGCGGCGGCACCGGTCGGCCCGGACCCGCACGGACCGTGCTGACCTGCGACAACGCCGGGCGTCCCGGCCCGGCCACCCCCGTCGGCCGGCCCGGGACGCCCGGTGATTTCCCCCACAGCGCCCCGTTCGCCGGCCGGCGGAGGCCCTGCGGCGGCGTCAGGAACGTTCGGCGCGGGCCGTGTTGGCGAGGATCGCGTCGTGGAGGAACGCCGCCAGCCCCGGCCGGACCGCGTCATAGACGCGGGTGAACCGCTCGTCCGCGACATACAGCTCGGCCAGGTTGGTGTGCATCGCGTGGGAGCAGTCGTAGTAGGTGCCGCAGATCTGCCGCCGGTGCTCCTCGGCGGCGTCCATCGCCTCCGCCGAGTCGGGCGCGACGCCCGAGGCCAGCAGCCCGGCGAGCCGCTCGTTGAGCGCGTCGGCCTCGGCCTTGATGCGCCGCCAGTCCTCCGTGGTGTAGTCGGCGACGCGCCGCTGGGAGTCCCGGTAGGCGTCGGTGTCGCCCCAGCGCCGCTCCACCTCCTCCCGGTACTGCTCGGGGTCGTGGTCCCCGAAGACCTCGAACCGTTCCTCGGGGGTGAGGTTGATTCCCATGTGCCGTGCCTCCATGGCTCGTTCGACGGCCGCGACCATCGCCCGCAGTCGCTCGATCCGGCCGGTCAGCAGCGCGTGCTGCCGGCGCAGTTCGCGACGCGGGTCCGCCTCCGGGTCGTCCAGCAGCGTCGCGATCCGCTCCAGCGGGAGGCCCAGCTCCCGGTAGAAGAGGATGCGCTGCAACCGGTCCAGGTCCCGATCCCCGTACCGCCGATGCCCGGCCGGGCTGCGCTCGCCCGGCACCAGCAGCCCGATCTCGTCGTAGTGGTGCAGCGTGCGCACCGTCACCCCGGACAGCTCGGCGACCCGGCCGACGGAGTAGCTCACGTCCGCCTCCTTCCCGTCGTCAACGGCCCCCACGGTGCAGCATCCCGCGACGTGAGGTGCAAGCCGGAACGGTCCCCGTTGGCGCGCCGGCGCGTCAGCGGGGTGCGGCGCGTCAGCGGGGTGCGGCGCGTCAGCGGGGTGCGGGGGCGGAGGTCGGCCGCCGGGCCGGCCGGGGGCTTGGCGTGGTCGGGGTCGGCGGGGTGGGGGTGATCGCGTGGACGCAGAGCCAGGAGAGGAGGGCGACGGTCGTCGTGAAGGCGGCGACCAGCCAGGGGGTGCCGCCGCCGGCGGCCAGCAGGGCGCTGGCGATCAGCGGGGTCAGCCCGCCCAGGATCGCCGAGACCTGGTAGGCCAGGGAGAGCCCGGTGTAGCGCACCCGGGTGCCGAACATCCGGGCGAACATGGTCGGTTGGACGGCGAACATCGCGGTCGGGCCCAGGTTGTAGCCGATGACCAGCGCGAACCCGATCACCAGCGCGTTGCGGGTGTCCAGCAGGAGGAAGAACGGGACGGCGAACGCGGCGGCGAAGGCCGCGCCGAAGAGGTAGACGCGGCGCTGCCCGACCCGGTCGGAGAGCCGCCCGGCCAGCGGGCAGACCAGCAGGCCGACGGCCGAGGCGATCAGCATCCCGTTGAGCGGCACCCGGTCCTCCATCGCGAGCTGGGTGCCGACGTAGGCGACGGCGAACGCGTTGACGACGTTGGAGGAGACGGTCTCGGCCAGCCGCGCGCCGAGGGCCAGCAGCAGGTTCCGCCGGTGGCGGCCGAGGAGTTCGAGCAGCGGCGGGCGTTCGGGGCGCGACGCGGCGACGGCGCGGGCGCGGCGGAAGTCGGGGGTCTCCTCGGTGTGCAGCCGGATGAACAGGCCGACGGCCAGCATCAGCGCGCTGATCAGGAACGGCACCCGCCAGCCCCACGCCAGGAACTGCTCCTCGTCCAGCAGCCAGTCGCACAGGCTGAACACCCCGGTGCCCAGCATGATCCCGGCCGAGGCGGCGGCCTGCGGCAGGCTGCCGTAGAAGCCCCGGCGCTCGGGCGGGGCGCTCTCGATGGTGAGCAGCGCCGCGCCGCCGTACTCGCCGCCCAGGCCGAAGCCCTGCACCAGCCGCAGCAGGGTCAGCAGCGCCGGCGCGAGCAGGCCGACCTGTTCGTAGGTGGGCAGCAGCCCGATCAGGAAGGTGGCCGCGCCGACCAGGAGCAGGGTCCAGATCAGGGCGGAGCGCCGGCCGACCCGGTCGCCGAGGTGTCCGAAGACCACGCCGCCCAGCGGCCGGGCGAAGAAGCCGACGCTGAACGTGGCGAACGCGGCGATGGTGCCGACGGCCGGGTCGGCCTCGGGGAAGAAGAGGTCGCCGAAGACCAGCGCGGACGCCGTTCCGTAGATGAAGAAGTCGTACCACTCCAGCAGCGCGCCGGCGAAGCTGCCCAGGACGACCCTGCGGATGCCGCCGCCGGGCGCGCGGTCCGGGTGGGCGCCGTTGCCTCGACCCATGGGGTACCTCGTGGTGGTTGTGCGGGTGCGGACGGGTGCGGGGCCGCGTCAGTCGGCGGCCGGGCCGCGCGCGGTGCGGCGCGGGTCGTAGGTCTCGACGACGGCCGCCGCGTCGCTGCGGCCGTGCCCCGCGGCGCTCGCCGCGACCAGGGCGGAGAGGCCGGCCGCCGCGACCGGGGTCGGGACCGACCAGCGGGCGGCGGCCTCGACGGCGAGCCGCACGTCCTTGGCCGCGAGGTCCACGGAGAAGCGGGCGGCCAGGTCGTCGGCCATGATCCAGGGCAGCCGCACCTGGCTCTGGAACGAGCCGGCGCCGGTCTCCTCCAGCGCGGCGGCGAACGCCTCGGGCTCGATCCCGGCGCGGCGGGCCAGCACATAGCCCTCGGCGAGGACGGCGAGGTTGGTCATGCCGACGAGGTTGGAGACCAGCTTGAAGGTGGTCGCGGCCTCGACGTCGCCCAGCGGGTGGACGGAGGAGGCGAGGCGGTCCAGCAGTGGGCGGACGCGTTCGACGGTCGCCGGGTCGCCGCCGACGAACGCGGGGATGTCCCCGTTCTCGGCGTGCCCCGGCGTGCGCCCCAGGGTGCAGGCGAGGAACGAAGCGCCCCGCGCTTCGATCCGGTCGGCGACGCGGCGGGAGGTGGCGGGGTCGATGGTGGAGAGGTCGACGGCGACGGCGTCGGGCGCGAGGTGGGGGAGGTTCTCCTCCCAGAAGGCGGCGACCAGTTCGGGCGTGGGCAGCGAGGTGAAGACGACGTCCGAGCCGCCCACCGCGTCCGCCGCGCTGTCGGCGGCCTCGGCGCCGGCGGCGACGCAGGCGGCGACGGCCCCGGCGGACAGGTCGAAGACGCGCACCCGGTGCCCGCCGGCGGCGAGGCGGCGACAGACCGCGCCGCCCATGGCGCCGGCGCCGACGAAGCCGACGACGGGGCCATCGGAGGACCACCGGGATGCCTGGGATGACTGGGGTGCCTGGGATATCGGGGACATGGGGGATCTCCTCGGAGCGGATGACCGGTTAAGGGTAGGAAACGGATGTTCGATGCGGTATCCCGGCAAGAGGGTTCAGACGGTGACGCGTTCCACAGCGGTGATCCGCCGCAGCACGTCCGCGTCCTCGTCGTCCACCGGCTGCCCGACGGGCTCCCAACGGATCAACAGGCAGGTCAGCAGGCCGATCCCGGGCACCAGGGCCAGCCAGAAGAAGGCCTCGGTGCCGAGCCCGTCCCAGAGCATGGGCCAGAGCACCAGCCCGGCGATGGCGCCGGTGCGCATGATCGCCCGGGCGAAGCCGACGCCGGCCGGCCGGATGCTGGGCGGGTAGGAGAGGGTGGCGATGGTCATGCCGAGCCCGCCGGGCCCCGCCGCGTGGCCGAAGATGATCAGCCCGAGCAGGAACAGCGCCAGCCACGGGGCGCCCGAGCCCAGCGCGCCCAGCACCAGCAGGCAGACCGCCACCACGGCGAACCCGGCCATGGACAGCCGCCGGGCGCCGAACCGCCGCACCCACAGCGAGCCGAGCAGCCCGCCGGTGATGCCGAAGGCGGCGTTGACCAGCGCGGAGCCGCCGAGGCTGCCGGCCAGCCCGCCGCTGAGCACCCCGCCCAGCGTGACGGGGAGATAGATGCCGACCGCGTTGTACTGCCAGGCCTGCATGGTCGCGACGACGCAGCCGAGCACGGTGCGGCGCCGGTAGGTGCGGTCGAACATGACCCGGTAGGCGCCGCGCACCTTCGGCGCCTGCCCGCCGGGCGCCGCGCCCTCGGCGTCGGGCGCGACGGTGGCGTGCACGCCGTAGCGGTCGCGCAGGATGCGCACGGTCTCGTCCCAGCGCTGGCGGCGCGCCGCCCACAGCGCGGACTCGCCGATCAGGAACCAGCGCCCCACCATCACCAGCACGGCGAGGCCGGCGCCCACGAAGATCCCGTACCGCCACAGGTCGGACTCGACGGTGGTGAGCTGGTTGAGCGGCAGCAGCACCAGGTAGACGACGGTGGTGGAGATGTACCAGCCCATCTGCCAGAGGTTGACCGAGCGGCCCGAGCTCGAGCTGCGGGAGCCGGACAGCTCGACGACCGCCGAGGTGGCCAGCGGGAAGTCGATGCCCAGGCCGACGCCCATCACCACCCGGCAGAGCAGCACGATCCAGATGTTGGGGGCGAACGCCACGGCCGCCGCCGCGAACGCGCACAGGCCCATGCCGAGCACGAACGCCCGCCGCTGCCCGAGGCGTTCGATCAGCGGCCTGGCTATCAGCCCACCGACCAGGGCGGCGACCAGCACGGTGGCGTTGACGGCGGCCGCCGCGCCCTTGCTGATGTCGTACTCGTCGGCGATATAGGAGTTGCCGAAGCCGACCATGGCGGCCTGGTAGGCGTCGATCATCACGCCGCCGAGGGCGACCAGCGCGATGCCGGGGCCGCCGCGTCGCGCGGGGTGGGCGTTGACGAGGTCGACGACGTCCTGCGGGCGGCGGATGACCGCCGGGGGTGAGGTGCTCATGTGCGATCCACGATTGCGTTCAGGCGGGGGGCGTCAGGGCGGGGGGCTTCGGGGTGCGTCGGCACGGGGCGGTCAGTCGGCGAGGCGCACGAGGACCTTGATGGAGTCGGGGGCCTCGGCCCGCCGGTAGGCGGCCTCTGCGTCCCGCAGCGGGAACGTGTCGGTGATCAGGTCCTCGGTGTCGAACCGGCCGTCGGCCAGCCAGCCGATCGCGGTGTCGAAGTCGGCCGGGACATACATGGCGGAGCCGACCAGGTCGCGCTCGAAGCGCTGCATCGACGGCAGCGGCACCTCGCGTGGCCCGTTGGGCACGCCCATCACCACGACCCGGCCGCCGGGCACCACCCGGGCGGTGGCCTCGGCGAGCGTGGGCTGGGCGGCGACGACGTCGATCACTCCGGTGAACGCGGCGCCGTCCGGCAGTTCGCCGGGCGCGACGGCGGCGTCGGCGCCGAGCCGGCGGGCCAGCGCCCGCTTGGCCGGGTCGGGCTCCTGGACGGTGATCCGGCCGGCGCCGGCGACGCGCAGCGCCCGCACGATGGTCAGGCCGATGGTGCCGGCGCCGATCACCAGCAGCTCCTCGCGGTCGGCGGGGTCCGGAATCCGGCTGAGGCAGTGCACCGCGCAGGCCAGCGGCTCGGCGAAAGCGAGCCGGTCCAACGGCAGGTCGGCGGGCGCCACATGGACGTTGGCCGCCGGCACCACATGGCTGGTCCGGCCGAAGCCGGGGGCGCGGAAGCCGGCGACGTTCGGCGGCTCGCAGAGGTTGGGCCGCCCGGCCCGGCAGGCGCGGCAGGTGCCGCAGGCCATGATCGGGTCGATCACGGCCCGGTCGCCGACGGCGACGCCGGCGACGTCGGGCGCGGTCTCGGTGACGACGGCCGACAGCTCGTGCCCGGGCACCAGCGGCGGCCGGGCGAACGGGTGCCCGCCGTGCAGCACATGCAGGTCGCTGCCGCAGATGCCGAGGTAGTGGGGGGCGATCCGGACGTGGCCCGGGGGCAGCTGGGCCGCCGGCTCGTCGACGGTCTCGGTCGTCACCCGGCCGGGCGCGGTGAACAGAACGCGGGAGTGGGTGGTCATCGTGCGGAACCTCCGGACGGGCGGACGACGGGCGGGCTGACGGCGGGCTGACGGGCGACGGGCGGGCGGCTGACCGGGGCGGTCCACAGGGGCGGGCCCCGGGTGGCGGCGGGGCCCGGTCGGGGGTGGGCCCCGGGCCGCCCCGGCGGGCCGGGGTCAGCGGCCGGCGACCGCCTCGTCGACGATCTCGCCGAGGCGGCGCAGCCGGGGCACGGAGACGTCGCGCAGCACGGCCTCGGTCTCGCGGGCGCCGATGACGGACTGCCAGACGGCGCGGCCGGCGAGGAAGCCGGCGGCGCCGGCCCGGCAGGCGATCCGGACGGCGTTGCCGAACAGGTCGGCCTCGACACCGGAGGAGAGGATCACCCAGGGCATGGCCACGGCGTCGTCGATGGCGCGGCAGGCGTCGAGCAGGGTGGCGTTGTCGGCCCTGCCGCCGTGCGGCATCTCGCCCTTGTAGAGGTCGGCGCCGCTGTCGCCCAGCTCCCGCGCCGCCGCGACGATCGCCGCCTCGCGGTCGAACTCCCAGCCGCGACGCGGCGGTCGCACCACCGGCTCGATGATGCTGACCAGGCCGGCGGCGCGGCAGCGCGCGACGAAGTCGGCGACCATCGCGCGGCGCACCGCCGGGTCCTCGTCCTGCCGCCAGAGCACCAGCAGCTTGAGGGCGACGGCGCCCTGGGCCCTGGCCCGGAACGGGTCCACGCCCTCGTCGATCTCCACGGCGTCCACCGGGATGCCGTTGCCCGGCAGGAAGTGGTCGGCGGCCACGATCAGGCCGCAGCCGGGGTGCACGGCCCCGGCGTCGAGGACCGCGTCGAGGGCGAACTGCCGGTCGACCAGCACGGCGGAGGCGTGGGGCGTGAGCACCTGGGTGGCCTTCACCTTGAAGTCGGTGAGCACCCGGTCGGCGACGGGCGCGCCGCCGGCGGCCGCGAACATCAGGCGCATCGCCTCGCGCTGGTCCACGGCCAGCATCGCGAAGCCGCCCGAGGGGCGGGCGATGTCCGCGAGCGTGGCGGCGCTCGCTGTGGTGGCGGTCGTTGCGGTCATCGGTCTCGTAACTCCTCTTCGGGGGCTGCTGGTTGGGCCTGGAGGCGGGGCCGGGCGCCGGGCTTCCCGGCGCCCGGCCGTTCGGGGTTGGGTGGCCGTTCGGGGTCAGCCGCCGCCCGTTCCGGCGTCGCCCGCTCCGGCGTCGGACAGGAACGCGCTCAGCTCGGCCAGGTCGGGGACGGCGCTCCGCCCGTCGAGGGCGCGGCAGGACAGCGCGGCGGTGGCGTTGGCGTGCCGCAGCGCCTCGGGCCAGTCCCGGCCGAGGCAGCGGGCGGCGAGCAGCGCGCCGTGGAAGACATCGCCGGCGCCGAGCGTGGAGACGATCTCCACGCCCCGGGCGGCCGGCGCCGCCGCGTGGCCGCCGTCGGGCCACCAGGCCGCGCTGCCGTCGCCACCGCTGGTGGCGACGACGGCGCCGGCGCCCTCGGCGAGGGCGCGGCGCGCGCAGTCGGGAACGGCGCCCGGCGCGTCGGGGGCCGCGCCGTAGCGGGCGGTCAACGAGGCGGCGGTCGGCACATAGAGGTCGACCAGGCCTAGCCGCCCGTCCAGCCCCGGCACCTCGTTGCCGGCGTCGAGCGCGAGGCGGGGTCGTGGGTGGCCGGCGGCGGCGAGCCGTTCCACCAGCTCGGCGACGGGCGCGAAGCCGAGGTGGTCGGTGTGCGCCCAGTCGGCGCCGGCGACCAGTTCGGCGGCGCGGCCGGCGAGCGGCGGCAGCGGCGGCACGCCTCGGGTGGCGATGCAGCGGGTCGCGGTCCCGGCGGCGGCCAGCACCACGGAGGACTGGGTGGGCGTGGCCGGGTCGCGCAGCACGCCCGTCACGTCCACGCCCTCGGCGGCGAGCAGCGCCAGCGCCTGTTCGCCCTCGGGGTCGGTGCCGACCCGGCCGACGAACGACACCGGGACGCCCTGCCGCGCCATGACCACGGCGGCGGTGGCGGCCGGTCCGCCGCCGCTGATCGCCACCCGGTCGGCGACGACCCGCTCGTCGGGCCCTGGATGCCGGTCGACCAGCGCCAACGCGTCGAGGGTCACCACCCCGACGCACACCACCACGGGGGGTTTGGGGCCGGACATGCGCTACCTCACCGTCACGGAGAAATGTTCTACAAGCGACAACACCTTGACGCTAATACCAACAAGATGTCAAGTATCTAACAACATTCCAGAGCGGAGGCCCTGCCAACCGGCCGCGAGCAGGGCCAACACCGCCCCTGGGAGGGCGAACTAAGATTTGTTAGGTTTGTTGCAACCCGGCCCGCACAAGGTAGTCCCCGAGGTAGACGAGGTAGCCGTGCCACAAGACCCGCTGAAGTACCGGGCGGCTCCCGCTCGCCGCGAGGAGATCCTGGAGGCGCTGCGCAGGACCGGCTTCGTCTCCATCGGGGAGTTGGCGGCCCGGCTCGGCGTCTCCGAGATGACCGCGCGCCGCGACATCCGTCGGCTCGCCGCCGACGGGGAGGTGGTCGCCGTGCGCGGCGGCGTCGTGCTGCCGGCCGGGCCCAGGGACCGTTCCGATCCGGGCTTCGACAGCCGGTTCGCCGCCGACGTCGAGGAGAAGCGCACGGTCGGCGGGCTCGCCGCCGCGCAGGTCACCGACGACGACGTGATCGCGATCGACGCCGGCACCACCGCGTTCCAGCTGGCCGCCGCGCTGCCGACCGCGTTCCACGGCACGGTCGTCACCCACTCGGTGCCGGTGATCGACCTGCTGATGGACCGCCCCGCCGCCCGGGGCATCGCGCTGGGCGGCGACCTCTACGCGCCCAGCCGCGCGCTGGTGGGCTCGCTCACCGTGGACATGGCGAGGCGGCTGAAGGTGCGCACCTGCTTCCTGGGCGCGGCCGGCGTGGACGAACGCGGGGTCTACGCGGCGGCCGACGTCGAGCGGCAGGTGAAGGAGACCCTGATGGACATAGCGGAACGGGTCGTCCTGCTCGTCGGGGCGCGGAAGTTCTCGGCGACGGCGCCGGTGCGGCTGTGCGGCTGGGACCGGCTGGACGCCGTGGTCGCGGATGCCGGGCCGCCGCCGGCGATCCGGGCCGCGCTCGACGCGCACGACGTCCGGCTGCACCTGCCGGACGTCCCGGTCCCAAGCGTCCCGAGCGCTCAGAACGTCCCGATGGACGGCTGAGCGTCGCGCCCGCCCGGTGCCCGGCGGGCGCGACGCGTCTCAGGCGCCGAGGCGGGAGAAGCGGCGCAGCGCGAGGGGAACGAAGACGGCGAGCATCGCCAACGGCCAGAGCACGGCGAGCGGTTCGGGGTGCTGGGCGGCCCAGGAGTCGCCGGGCCAGGCCGGGTTGCCGAACAGCTCGCGCACCGCGCCGGCGGTGGCCGAGATGGGGTTCCAGTCGGCGAGGGTCCCGATCCAGCCGGGCATGGTGTCGGGTGAGACGAAGACGCTGGAGAGGAAGGACAGCGGCCACACCAGGATCTGCACGGTCTGCACCATCTCGGGGCGGCCGGCGACCAGCGCCAGCCAGACGCCGAGCCAGAGCATCGCGAACCGCAGCAGCAGCAACAGCCCCAGCGCGGCCAGCAGTTCCGTCACCCCGGCGTGCCAGCGCCAGCCGATCGCCCAGCCGGCGCCGATCAACACCGCAAGGCCGATGGTCGAGTTGAGCAGATCCAACAGGGTTCTGCCGACCAGAACCGAGCTGGGAGCGATCGGCATCGAACGGAAACGGTCGAGGATGCCCCGGTTGATGTCGCTGGTCAGCTCGACCATGGTGGCCTCCATGCCGAAGGCCATGGTCAGCACGAGCATCCCCGGCACCAGGAAGTCGACGTAGTCGCCGCCGCCCCCGACGACCATGCCGCCGCCGAGGAAGTAGGCGAACATGATCAGCATCATCACCGAGAACGCCAGGTTGGCCAGTATCTGACCCGGCTGACGCGCCCAGTGCGCGATCCCGCGCCGGACCATGGTCGCCGAGTCGCCGGCCAGCCGTCGCGCCCGCCCCGGCTGGTGGGGGGTGAACGTCCCGGTGTCGGGCGGGAGTTCGTCGAGGGTCGGGGTCGTGGTCGCGGTCATGCGGTCGCCTCCTGGGGGTTGGGGGCCGCCGTGGGCTGGCCGGTGAGCGTGAGGAAGACCTCGTCCAGGGTGGGGCGGCGCAGCGCGATGTCCTCCGCCTCGACCCCGGCCTCGGCGAACGCCGCGACCACCGCCGTCAGCGCCCGCATCCGGTCGTCCACGCCCACGCTGAGCTGCCGGCGGTCGGCGTCGACCGCGATCGCGTCGCCCCCGGAGACGATCCGTTCCTCGGCGAACCGCCGGGCCAGCAGCGCGCGGGCGGCCGGCAGCGCGCCGCCGTCCCTGAGCACGACGTCGATCCGGTCGCCGCCGATCCGGCTCTTGAGCTGGTCGGCGGTGCCCTCGGCGATCCGCCGCCCGCCGTCGATCACCGTGATCAGGTCGGCCAGTTGGTCCGCCTCCTCCAGGTACTGCGTGGTGAGCAGCACGGTCGTGCCGCCCCCGGCCAGGGAGCGGACCGCCTCCCACACCTCGGCCCGGCCGCGCGGGTCGAGCCCGGTGGTCGGCTCGTCGAGGAAGAGCACCTCGGGCCGGGTGATCAGGCTGGCCGCCAGGTCCAGCCGGCGGCGCATCCCGCCGCTGTAGTGACGGATCGCGCGCCGCCCGGTGTCCGCGAGGTCGAAGCGCGCCAACAGCTCGTCGGCCCGCGCGGCGGCGGCCCGCCCGCCCAGGTGGTAGAGCCGGCCGAACAGCTCCAGGTTCTGTCGGCCGCTCAACTCCTCGTCCACGGCCGCGTGTTGGCCGAGCAGCCCGATGCGGTAACGGACCTGGTCCGGCTCCCGCACCACGTCGAAGCCGGCCACCTCGGCCCGGCCGCCGGTCGGCCGCAGCAGCGTGGTGAGCACCCGGACGGCCGTGCTCTTGCCGGCGCCGTTGGGGCCGAGCACCGCGTGCACGCTGCCGCGCGCCACGGTGAGGTCGAGCCCGTCGAGCGCGTTCCTCGCCTCCGCTCCCCTGCCGAACGTCCTGGTGAGCCCGCTCACCCGGATCACGGCCTCGGCCGCCCGCCCGGACGTCGGGGAATGGGTTCGGTCCTGTGCGGACACGGCACCCCGCCCTTCCTTTAGTCATTAGTCAAATTTGATGAGTCGAGTCGCCGAGAGTAGGAGACCCCCCGCCATTAGTCAAGCTTGACTAATGGGAACGGTGCCGACCGGATGGCAGACTGGCCCCGCTGTCAAGGGGCTTCGGGAAGACGATCGGGAAGAGGGGCACCACGGGATGTCGGTGATGCGGCTGCTGGTCCTGGGCGCGGTTCGCCAGCACGGGCGGGCGCACGGCTACCAGGTGCGCAACGACCTGGAGTTCTGGGGCGCCCACGAGTGGTCCACGGCCAAGCCCGGCTCGATCTACCACGCGCTCAAGCAACTCGCCAAGGAGGGCCTGCTGTTGGCGCACGAGGTGGCGCCCAGCACCGCCGGCGGGCCGCCGCGCGTCGAGTACGAGCTGACGGAGGCGGGCGAGGAGTCGTTCTTCACGCTGCTCAGGGCGGCGCTGCGGGCCCACGACGAGCGGATCGACGTGCTCACCAGCGCCGTCGGCTTCATCGTTGACCTGCCGAGGGCCGAGGCGATCTCGCTGCTGAAGGAGCGGGTCGCGGCCCTGGAGTCCTGGGCGGCGGAGGTGCGCACGCACTGGACCCCGGACAGCCCGCCCGCCGAGTGGGGGCACATCGGGGAGATCATGCGGCTGTGGACCCACCAGGCGGAGAGCGACGCCGGCTGGACGCGGGGGCTGATCGAGCGCCTGGAGAACGGCGCCTATGTGATGGCGGGCGAGGGCGAACGCGAGGTCACGGTGCTGCCCGAGGGAATGGGCAACCCCTTCTCCTGAGCCGGCCGTTGGGCCGGGGCGGGGCCGGCCGTCTGGCCCGGAGGCCGACCCGAGGGGGCCGCGCCGGGCTCAGAGCCGGCGGCGCAGCTCGGCGAGGAGGTCCCGGGTCGCGGACTCGTCCAGCGCGGCCTCGGCGAGCCGGTCCAGCACCACCTGGTACGCGGCGACCTCGTCGGCCTTGTCCAGATAGAGGGCGCCGGTCAGCTGCTCCAGATAGACCAGGTCCGACAGCTCCTGCTCGGCGAAGCGCAGCAGCGTGAAGGCACCGGATTCAGCCACATGACCCCCGTGTTGGAAGGGGACCACCTGGAGGGTGATGTTGGGAAAATCACTGAACTCCAGGAGCGCGGTGAGCTGTTCGCTCATCGCGCCCCGCCCGCCGTAGGGCCGGCGGAGCGCCGCCTCGTCGAGCACGCAGTGCAGATGGGGCGCCCGCTCGGAGACCAGCAGCTTCTGGCGGGCCAGCCGCAGCGCCACCCGGCGGTCCACCTCGGTGCGCGGCAGCTCGCCCCGGTGGCCGCTGACCATCACCGCGTGCGAGTAGGACTCGGTCTGCAACAGGCCGTGGACGAACTGGAGTTCGTAGGTGCCGATGCGCTCGGCCGCCGCTTCGAGCCCGACATAGGTCTGGAACCAGCTGGGCAGCACGTCGTTGTAGCTGTGCCACCAGCCGGCGCGGCTGGACGTGCGGGCCAGCGAGAGCAGCGGCTCGCGCTCGCTCTCGTCGGTGACGCCGTAGAGGGTCAGCAGGTCGGCGACGTCGCGGGGCTTGAAGCTGACGCGGCCCAGCTCCATGCGGCTGATCTTGGACTCCGAGGCGCGGATCGAGTATCCGGCCTGCTCCCGGGTGACGCCGCAGGACTCCCGCAGCCTGCGGAGCTGGGAACCGAGCAGGATGCGGCGCACCATCGAGCCGCTGGCCTCGGGACCGCCGGTCTTGGTGGTCGGTCCCGCCATCCTCTGCATACTCATGCGCTGCACCCTCCCTTTTCGCCAGGGTGCAGTCTGCCATCCCCAGGTGCCTTTTAGTGCCTGTCCGGTTACAGTCCATCAAAATTGCCCGTGCACGTGCATCTGCCCTTGCATTTGCCGTGAGCCTTGGGAAGCATGAGTCCTGCGAGCTGTTAAGCAGCGCGCCAGCATGGCCTGCCGCCCCCCGGGGGTGCCGGTGGGACGGGGGTTGTCACGATGACCGGCCCTCGGCTGGAGCAGTGCCGCCACCGCTATGCCAGGAGCGCCGACTCATGGGGACCGAGGCAACGCCCTTGCTTGAGGAGTTAGGGCATCCGTTCCTGCCCGTCGACCCGGGGAGCGTGTCGGGGGCGGCGGCGATCGGCCTGGTTCCCAGGCCCGAATCCGTGCGTCAGGCGCGGGACTTCACCCGGCGCACCCTGCACTCCTGGCGGCTCGGCGAGCAGTTCGACGCGGTCGCGCTCGTCGTCTCCGAGCTGGTCACCAACGCGCTGCGGCACGGCCTGGGGCGGCGCACCCTCGACTGGGGGCACGGCACCGGGCCGATGCGGGCGGATCTGGAACTCGAACTCATGCTCAGCACCTCGCGGTTGGTCTGCGCGGTGCGCGACCCGAGCGAGCTGGAGCCCCGCCCGGCGCGGGCGGACAGCGCCGCGGAGTCGGGTCGCGGGCTCCAGTTGGTGGAGTCCTTCAGCGATGACTGGGGTTGGCGCCGACTGAGCGGGAAGGGTCGCGGGAAGATCGTCTGGGCCATCTTCCTGACCGACTGAACCGACTGACGTCGGTACGACCACCCATCCCCGAAATCTCGGGGCCCGTCAGCCGATCAGATGGTCGAACTCGCCGTCCTTGACGCCCCGGAGCAGCGCCTCCACCTCCGCCGGCGTGTAGACGAGCGCAGGCCCCTCCGGGAAGCGGGAGTTCCGCACCGCCACGTCCCCACTGGGCAGCCGGGCGAACTCGGCGCAGGTGCCCTGGGAGTTGCTGTGGCTGCTCTTCATCCACGTCACGCCCCGTAGCGCGTTGGCGGCCATGCCGTTGTACGCCTCTGGCATCGGTCTCTCCCCGGATCGTGCGAGTGGTGCTCGGGCGGTGCTCCCATGCCCCGGGGTTGTCCCTCGACGAGGGCCCCGAGGCCACCCCCCGGAGAGCCAACCGCCTTGGATCATAACGCCGTTCACTTGCATATGCACGGGACAATGCACGTGCACGACCCGGGGTCGTCGGGCGGTCACGGATGGTCCAGACCGTTACGGAGGGTGTCGGTACGAAGCTCCGTCGGATGTTCGACGCAGCGGAGCCGAACCCGGTTGCTCCTCGGCTGCCCCCGATGCGCCCCGACAAGTCCCTTCAAAGGGAACGAAGTTCAGGAGACGGGGTCCAGCAACTCGTCGAAGGCCGAGCCGAGCCGCAGCCAGGCGGACCGGCCGGCCGCGTACTCCGCGTCATTGAGGAGGCAGGAACCGAGCAGCCAACGGATCTTGTCGGCCTTGAGCCCGGGCCCGGTGAAGACCAGGTGCTGCCCCCGGTCCCCGACCTCGCCGTCCCAGTCCAGGGACGCGGCGAACCGCCACTCCGGCGGGAGTTGGTCCCAGTCCCGCCGCGCGAGCGCGGCCAGCCAGGGGCCAACGTTGTCCACCACCAGGGAGCCGCCGGCGGCGTCCCAGCCCAGCAGCGTGTCCGGCCGGTCGGCCAGCCAGAACCGTCCGCGGCTGCGTGGCGCCAACGCCGTCAGCCGGGGCAGCGCGGCATAGAGCCGCTCCGGGTGGAACGGCCGCCGCTGCCGCCAGACCATGGTGCGCACCCCGTGCTCGTCCGCGAGTTGGGGCAGCAGCGCGCTGCCCGGGTGCTGCCGCGCTGCCAGCGCCGCCACGTCGACGCCGCCCGAGCCGTCCGGCCGGGCCGAGCCGCGCACGGCGGCCGGCGGGAAGGCCGGGTCCCTGACGTCGACCCAGCGGGCGGTCGGGTGCAGCTGCCGCAGCAGCGCCCGGTCGGCCTCGGTGACCCGCCGCGAGGGAGCGCCCAGCGCGAGCAGCGGCGCGTACTCCACCTGACGCGCCCAGGTCTCGGCGACCGTGCGGGCGTCGTCCTCGCCGGTGGCCAGGCCGACGGCCGCCAACTCCTCGCCCGAGGCGAGGCTGGCGCGCACCAGCGCCGGGTCGACGGCGGTGACCACGCCGGTCAGCCGCAGCCGGCCGGCGCCGTGCTCGGCCAGCACCTCGGCCATGGCCTGGGGCTCGACGGAGTCCCAGAGTTCGACGACGGCCAGCCGGCAGGTGCCGGCCTCGGCGAGCCGCACCAGCGCCGGCACCAGGTCGTCGCGGAGCGCGCAGCAGGCGCAGTCGTTGGGCAGCGGGACCTGTCCGCTGCCCAACGGCCCGCCGGCGTCCGAGACCACCCGGGTCACCAGGGAACGGTGGGCGTGCGACAGGTCGTGGTGCAGGGCCAGGCCGCCGGGCACGGCGGCCAGCAGGGTGCGCACCGCCGCTCGGCGCGCTTCGGCGTGCAGCCCGCCGACCAGCACGACGGGCAGGGCTGGCAGCGGCATCAGCGCTCCTCACGCCGGCCGTAGCGCCGCTCGAAGCGCTCCACGCGCCCGGCGGTGTCGAGCACCCTGGCGGTCCCCGTGTAGAACGGGTGGCTCGCCGACG
The DNA here is from genome assembly GCF_006334905.2 of Streptomyces sp. 3MP-14. NCBI lineage: Bacteria > Bacillati > Actinomycetota > Actinomycetes > Kitasatosporales > Streptomycetaceae > Streptomyces > Streptomyces sp. 3MP-14. Next base: position 182,656 of record NZ_VDLZ02000011.1, on the reverse strand, counting down.
AGGTCTCGACGTCGACCACCGGGTAGGTGTTGCCGTCCTCCCACTCGATGGTCCGGTCGCTGGTCGCGGTCGACCGGGTCAGAAAGGCGTAGCCGGCCGAGCGGTCCCGGAAGACGACCGGCCGGTAGGTGGGGTGGGTGTCGGACTTCATCGCGGCTCTCCTTCGCTCGCTCGGTGCCCACGCGGGTCCGCGACCGGCGCGGACTGCTCGCCGAGTACCCCGAGCCGGCCGAGGGTCTCCCCGAACCGGGACCTGGATCGCCCGGATCGTTCGCGACAGCGCGCCGGCGGCCCGGGCAACGGTGCCACCGGCCACACTCTCACGAAACGGGAACCGTTTTCATCGATGTCGGGCCCGGCTCCCTCGACGGAGACCTCGTCGGGCACGCGTGCGAAACCTCCCGCATCGCCCGGGAGTTGTCCGAAACGCGTCCGAAACGCGGCGCGGACGCCGCCGGCCCGCGCGCGGAAAACCGGTTGCGGAGCGCGCTCGTTACCCCACAGTGCGACCCTCGTCCGGCGGGAGCCCCGGCGCTATGGTGTCTCGCGTGACCACCAGGCAGACCCGGCGGCCGGGCTCCGGCCGCTCCGCCGCCCCCCGCGCGCTCGCCGCCGTGCTCCTGCTCGCCCTCGCCGCCGGCTGCTCCTCCTCCGACTCCGGCGCCGACGACGAGATCGAGGGCGTCGCCACCGGCTCGGCCGACGAGGGCGGCGGCGGCGAACAGGCCGACCACGAGGCCGCGTTGACCGAGCTGTACACCGGATACTGGGACGCGCTGGTCGGGTTGGAGAACAGCGGGGAGCTGGACGCCTCGCTCTTCGAAGGCATCGCCGCGTCCCGGGTCGCCGAGCAGGAGCTGACCCGCGTCCGCAGCTACGCCGACGCCGGCCTGCACCGCAGCGGCGAACCGACGGTCGAGAACGTGACCGTCACGGTGGACGGCGAGACCGCCCGCGTCGAGTCCTGCGTCAGCGAGGAGGACTGGCCGATGGTCGACGGCGAGACGGTGCTGCCCGACGTGATCCCCGAGGAGCTGCGCGCCCCGCACCCGCACGGGGTGACCGCCACGCTCACCGAAGGTTCCTGGCTGATCGACGGCACGCTCCCCGCCGAGGAGGCGACCCTCTCGTGTCCCTGACCGCGCCCGCGCGCCCCCGAAGTCCCCGCTCCCGAAGTCCCCTGGCCCGACGGGTGAGATGGCCGGCGTTGACGGTCGGCTGCGCGCTGCTGCTGGCGTTGCTCACGGCCACCCCGGCCGCCGCCGACCCGGCCGATCCCGACTGCTATACCTCCACGCCCAGCGGAGGCATCGTCTATGTCTGCGGCACCGAGGGCGAGGAAGAGGAGGGCGAGGACGGGAGCGGGAACGGCGAGGGCGACGGCGGCGGCGAGCCGGCCTGCGACCTGTCCCTGGTGGACAACTTCATCGGCGCCACCGACCGCTACTGCGAGGGCGAGAACGCCTGTTGGGTCAACAACCCGCCGTTCGAGTACCCCGACCCGGAGAGCTGGCCGGAGGACCCGCCGAGCGAGGGCGCGGTCTATGTGTACAAGGAGTGCGTCGGCCCGGACGGCGAGATCGTGTTCAGCGACTACACCTGGGAGGGTGGTGAGGAGGGCCCGTCCCTGGAGGAGCTGGCCCAGCAGGCGTATGGCGCGCTGCACGCGCCGGAGTTCTCGCTTTCCTTCAGCCCGCCCGGCGAGACGTTGATCTTCCTCGACACCTGGTGGTGGGCCGAGGGCGCGCACGACGGCGAGATCGTGGGCTCGGCGGCGCTGGGCGTGGTCGCCGTCGGGACCCCTGACCGCCTTGAGGTGGACCCGGGCGACGGCTCGGGCGTGCTGAGCTGCCCGATCGCCGTGGCCGAGGGCGACGCCTGCACCCACACCTACCAGCGTGCCTCCGACGGCTACCCGGCCCGCGCCCGGCTGGTGTACGACGTGCACTTCGAGCAGAACGGCGCGCCCTTCGAACTGCCGGGGCTGCCCGACACGTTGGAGAGCCCCTGGGAGGGGGCGGCCGTTCCGGTCAACGAGTCCCAGGCCACGGTGGTCCGCTGATGGCCGACCGCCGGAGCGCCCGGGCGGCGGCTCCGGCCCTGGCACTGGCGCTGCTCGGGCCGCTGCTGCTCGGCGGCTGCGAGGTCGAGCGGCGGGAGAACGGCGCGGACGACGCGTGGGGCTCGCCGCTGACCGGGCTGCCGGGCGAGCCGGGCCCGGTGCTGGCGGTGAAGGTCGACAACGCGCCGCCCGCGCGCCCGCACACCGGGGTCGAGGCGGCGGACGTGGTCTATGTGGAGGAGGTCGAGGCCGGGCTGAGCCGGCTGGTCGCGGTCTTCGCGGGGCAACTCCCGGACCGGGTGGGCCCGGTGCGCAGCGCGCGGGAGTCCGACCTGGAGCTGCTGCGGCAGTTCGACGAGCCGGCGCTGGCGTTCTCCGGCGCGCAGGGCGGGCTGCTCCCGCTGATCGACGAGGCGCCGCTGCACGCCCGCCCGCCGGAGGCGGCGCCCGACGCCTACGCGCGCGACCCTGAGCGCGCCGCGCCGCACAACCTGTATCTGGACCCGGCCGCGCTGCTGGCCGCGACGCCGGAGGCGGGCGAGGTCGCGGACATCGGCTTCACCTTCGGCGACACGCCGGAGGGCGGTTCGCCGGTCGACGAGGTCGAGGCCGGCTATGCCGCCGCGTCGTTCGCGTTCCGCTGGGACGCGGCGGCGGAGCGGTGGGCGGTGGCGATGGACGGCGAGGAGACCGAGCTGGCCGCCGCGACGGTCGTGGTGCAGCGCGTCGAGATCCGCCCCTCGGACTTCTCCGACGGCGGCGGAGCGGTGTCCCCGTACACGGAGACCGTCGGCTCGGGCGAGGCAACGGTGCTCCGCGACGGCCGGGAGTGGCCGGCGCGCTGGAGCCGGCCGAGCGCGCGGGCGGGCACGGAGTTCGAGACGGAGGACGGGGCGGCGTTCCCGTTCGCGGCCGGGCAGGTCTGGGTGGTCTACGTCCCGGCGGAGTGAGGCGCGGCGTCGCCGTCGAGCGCGGGGGCGTTCTCGGGGGCGGGTCCGTCCGGCCCGGGGGCGCTCTCGGGGGCGGGTCCGTCCGGCGCGGGGGCGTTCTCGGGGGCGCGTTCGGGGAGCGCGCGCTCCGGGGTGCGGCCCAGGGCGCGCGCCCCGGACAGCGTGACGGCCGTCGAGGCCACCGCGAGCAGCGCCATCGTCGTGGTCGGGGAGAGCGCAGAGGCCACGGCGCCCGCCAGGGTCGCGCCCAGCGCCTGGCAGGTGAGCATCCCGGCCGAGTGCAGGCCCAGCGCCTGCCCGTGCCGCTCCGCCGGCGTCAGCGCCAACAGGCGTTCCTGGACCAGCAGCCCGGCGCCGAAGCCCACGCTCGCCACCGCCACCACCAACGCGGCCAGCGCGAGCGGCGGTTGGAGGAGGAACAGCGCGAACGGCGCCGCCAGCAGCAGCCGCAGCGGCGTCACCGCCCGGGCGCGGGCGGCCGGCGACAGCAGGCGGCCGGCCGTGACGTCGCCCACGGCCATGCCGACCGCGCCGGCGGCGAACAGCGCCCACGCGCCGCCGGGCGTGTACGGCACGAAGAGCGCCTCGCAGCCGACGATCAGCCCGTTGGGCACCCAGAGCGCGACATAGCAGGCGCGGCGCGCCGGGTCGCCCAGGGCCTCTCTTTTGGATCTTCGTGGAGCAGCGAGCGGCGTCAGACGCGGTGCATCGCAAGGCGCCGGATCGCAGCTCATACTTGGTCGTATTCGCGCGATTCGGTAACGCAGCGAGGTGCCGTGTATGGCGTCGCGAGCCCGCGAAGATCCGAAAGAGAGGCCCTGGCAGCAGCCGGTTGCCGCGCCGGGTCTCGGCGACCGAGGGGCGGCCCGGCGCGTTCGGCCCCCACCGCCGCAGGCCGAGCCGGGCGATGAGCGCGGCGCTGGTGAAGAGGCCGGCGGCGATCAGCAGCGCCCCGCGCGGCGAGGCGAGGGCCACCAGCGCCCCGCCCAGCGCGAAGCCGGCGATCTGGGTGGCTCCCATCGCGAGGTTCAGCAGCGAACGCGCCGGCAGATAGTCGTCCGCCGGCGCGATCCGCAGCAGCAGGCCCCACCGGACGCCGCCGGCCAGGGAGTTGACCAGGCCAAGGGCCAGCACCACGGCCAGCGCCGCGCCGACCGGCAGCCCGGGCGCGGCGAGCCCCAGCGCGCCCAGCGCGAAGAGCAGCGAGACCCCGGTCAGCGCGGTCCTGGGCGGCAGCCGGTCGGCGGCCGACAGCAGCGTGGCGGCGCCGACGACCTGCGCGAAGGAGGAGCCGAACATGCTGAGCGCGGTGAGGAACGGGGAGCCCGTCGCCCGGTGCACCAGCACGCCGAGGGCGAGGCCGAGCACGGTCTGGGCGACGAGGTGGGCGACGGTGAGCAGGAGGAGCGGGGTGAACCCGGGCACCCGGAGGAGCCGGCGGTAGCTGCGCATCGCGACAGTGTGCGAGGGTGCCGGGCGGTCCCCCGAACGTTTCGGCTGGACGCGAAAGACGGGCGCTCCCGGCCGCCGCCGGGCCAGGCTGATGGGCCGCGTCGAACGGTGCGGCGGCACGGGAGAAGGGGAACGGGCCGTGGGTGACTGGGTGTTGGCCGCCGACGTGGTGGCGCGGGGCCGGTTCCGGACCTCGCCGCTGGCCGAGACGGTCGCCGCGCTGCTGGGCCTGGCGGGACACGGCGCCCAGCCGGGATGCGAGGGGTGGCTGACCAGGCACCGGCCGGCGTTCCTTCGGTGGCTGGCGGCCGACCCGGTGGCCGGGCACTTCGTCGCGACGCTGGGCCGCGCCTGGCTGCCGGACTTCCTGGCCGCGCCGCCCGAGCCCGACGACCGTTCCTTCGAGGACGAGTGGCGCCGGGTGCGGGCCATCCCCGCCGAGCTGGCCTGGGCCGACATCGCGCACGGCGGGCCGCCGCCCCCGGCGCTGCGGGTGCCCGAACTGACCGATCGGATCGCCGCGTTGGTGCGGTGGGTGTGGACCGAGACGGTGCTGCCTGACTGGCCGCGCCGGCGGCGGGTGCTGGAGGCCGACATCGTCTCCCGTTCCCAGGCGCTGGCCGCCGGCGGCTGGGCCGAGGCGGTGGGCACGCTGCGGCCCGGGATGCGGTGGCTGGGCGACGGGCGGCTGCGGATCAACGGCTACCCCAACCCGCCCCGGACGCTCGCCGGCGCCGAGCTGCTGTTCGTGCCGACGACGGTGGCGGCGCGCGGCTGGGTCGGCTGGTCGGAGCCGCACCGCTACGCCGTCGTCTATCCGTGCGCCGGGCTGCTGGCCGAGCCGGAGCCGCGGCCTGAGCCGACCGCGCTGGACCGGCTGCTGGGCGGCAACCGGGCCACGATCCTGCGAGCGTTGGCCACCCCGCGCGCGCCCAGCCAGCTGGTGGAGCTGACCGGCTGCCCGCTGGGTTCGGTCGGCGGGCATCTGCGGGTGCTGCGGGAGGCGGGGCTGGTGCGGCGGCGGCGCGCGGGGCGGCTGGTGCTCTACTACCGCACCGCGCTGGGCGAGCGGCTGACGACGGCCGGGCCGGATGACGGCCGTTAAAACGAGTTGACCTCAACTTAACTTGAAGAAATAGCCTCGCCGGCATGAGCATGGAGATGACCGCCTGGAACGAGCTGTACAACGCGCGGTACGCGAAGGACGACGACCGCCCCTTCTCCCGCGAGACGCTGCGCCGCATCGGCCGCTTCGCCCGCCCCCACCGCACGGCGCTGCTGTGGTTTCTGCTGCTCAGCGTGGCGACCGCGCTGCTCGCCGTCGCCACCCCGGTCCTCGCCGGGCGGGTCGTGAACGCGATCTCCGACGGCGCCGAGGAGGGCGTGGTGGTCCGGCTGGCCGTGCTGATCGCGGCGATCGCCGTGGTCGAGGCGGCGATCGGGCTGCTCGCCCGCTGGCTCTCCGCGCGGATCGGCGAGGGCCTGATCCTCGACCTGCGGACCGCCGTCTTCGACCATGTGCAGCGGATGCCGATCGCGTTCTTCACCAGAACCCGCACCGGCGCCCTGGTCAGCCGGCTGAACTCCGATGTGATCGGCGCCCAGCGGGCGTTCAGCAACACGCTCTCCGGCGTGCTCAGCAACCTGGCGATGCTGCTGCTCTCGCTCGGCGTGATGCTCTCCATCTCCTGGCAGATCACCCTGCTCGCGCTGCTGCTGCTCCCCGTCTTCGTGCTGCCGGCGCGGCGGATGGGCGGCCGGCTGGCGCGGCTGTCCCGGGAGGCCGCCAACCACAACGCGGTTATGTCCACGCAGATGACGGAGCGCTTCTCGGCGCCCGGCGCCACCCTGGTCAAGCTGTACGGGCGGCCCGAGGAGGAGTCCGAGGAGTTCGCGGTGCGGGCCCGGCGGGTCCGCGACATCGGGATCAGGTCGGCCATGGTGCAGATGGTCTTCATCACCGCGTTGACCCTGGTCTCGGCGCTGGCCCTGGCGCTGGTCTACGGCGTGGGCGGCTTCTACGCGCTGCGCGGCGACCTGGACTCCGGCGCCGTGGTCGCGCTGGCGATGCTGCTGACCCGCCTCTACGCGCCGCTGACCTCGTTGGCCAGTGCGCGGGTCGAGGTGATGAGCGCGCTGGTCAGCTTCCAGCGGGTCTTCGAGGTGCTCGACCTGAAGCCGCTGATCGAGGAGCGGCCCGATGCCCGCCCGGTGCCCGAGGGGCCGGTCCAGGTCAGCTTCGACGGGGTGGACTTCGCCTACCCGTCGGCCGAGAAGGTCTCCCTGGCCTCGCTGGAGGAGGTCGCCACGCTGGACACCCGGGGCGGCGAACAGGTGCTGCACGGCGTGACGTTCACCGCCGAGGCCGGTCAACTCGTCGCGCTGGTCGGCTCGTCGGGCGCCGGCAAGTCCACCATCGCGCAGCTCGCCACCCGGCTCTACGACGCCGACGCGGGCGCGGTGCGGGTCGGCGGGATGGACGTGCGGGACGTGACGGCCCAGTCGCTGCGGCGGACCGTCGGGATGGTCACCCAGGACGGGCACCTCTTCCACGACACCATCCGCGCCAACCTGCGGCTGGCCGCGCCCGAGGCCGACGACGCCGCGCTGTGGGACGCGCTGCGCCGGGCCCGGCTCGACGAGCTGGTCGCCGCGCTCCCGGACGGCCTGGACACGGTGGTCGGCGAACGCGGCTACCGGCTCTCCGGCGGGGAGCGGCAGCGGCTGACCATCGCCCGGCTGCTGCTGGCGCAGCCCCGGGTGGTGATCCTGGACGAGGCCACCGCGCACCTGGACGCCACCTCGGAGGCGGCGGTGCAGGAGGCGCTGGCGGAGGCGCTGGTGGGCCGCACCTCGGTGGTGATCGCGCACCGGCTGTCCACGGTCAGGGCGGCGGACCAGATCCTGGTGGTCGAGGCCGGCCGGATCGTCGAACGCGGCACGCACGACGAGCTGTTGGCGGCCGGCGGCCGGTATCGGGAGCTGCACCGCACCCAGTTCGGGGCGGACGGCGACACCGGCGCGGCCGGCGGGCCGGGCGCGGCCGTGGCCGGGGCCGTGGCGGCGGAGCCGGTCGGCTGACGAGGGCGGCCGGGTCGAACGGGGCGGCCGGTTGACCGGGGCGACCGCCCGGGTTGACCGGGTGGAACGGCGGCGGCCGGGTCGAACCGGGGCCGCCGCTCGGCTGGCCGGCCGCCGGGCTGACGGGCCGTCGGCGTCGCGACTGACGGTCCGTCCGGCGCGGCTCGCCCGGTCGGCGGCGCTCAACGGGCGGGCCCGGTCGGCCCGGCCGAGCCTGGAACCATGACCCTCACGCTTGATCATCTGCGCCGCTGCACGGTGGCCGCCGACCTCGGGGCGGCCCGGACCCGCGTCTATCTCAAACAGACGGGACTGATCGTGGACGAGCCGTCCGTGGTCGCCGTCAACACCAGAAACGGTTCGCTGATCGCGGTGGGCACCCCCGCCGAACGGATGGCCGGCCGGACCCCGGCCAACATCCGGGTGGTCCGCCCGGTCAGCGGCGGCACCGTCGTCGACATCGAGATGGCGCAGCGGATGCTGCGGGCGATGGTCGGCGCCAAGCACCGGCGTGCGTGGCGGCGCAAACCGCTGCTGCGCGCCGCCGTGTGCATCCCGCACGACGCCGACCCGCTGACCCGCCGGGCCATGCACGAGACCCTGGTGGGTCTCGGCGCCCGGCGGGTGGAGCTGGTGGACGGCCTGGTCACCGCCGGCATCGGCGCCGGGCTCCCGGTGGAGGAGCCCGAGGCCACCATGATCGTGCAGTGCGGCGCCTCGACCACCCAGGTCGCGGTGTTGGCGCTCGGCTCCATCGTGGCCGCCGAGAAGGTGCCGATGGGCGGCGAGACCATCGACCGCGCCCTCCTCCAACACCTGCGCAACCAGCACGAGTTGATGCTCCCCAGCCAGGCCGTCAGGCCGCTGCACAGCGCCCTGGCCAGCTCGGGCGACCAGGTCACCGAGGTGCACGGCCGGGACGTGGCCACCGGGCTGGGGCGCACCGTCAGGGTCGACCCCGAGTCGCTGCGGGCCGCGCTGCGCGCCCCGCTCACCGGGCTGCTCGACGCGCTGCGCTCGGTGCTCCACCGCTGCCCGCCCGACCTGGTCGCCGACCTCGCCGAGCGCGGCGTCGTGCTCACCGGCGGCGCGGCCCAACTCCCCGGCCTGGACGAGGCGATCCGGCAGCACACCGGGGTGCCGGTCAACGTCGCCGAGGACCCGGGGCTCTGCGCGGTGCTGGGGCTCGGCGCGCTGCTGGAGGGCCGGATCACCGCCCAGGTGCCGGCCCCGGAGGCGATCCCGGTCTGACCGGGCCGGGGCGCGGGCGGCGTCAGCCCCGGTCCAGGCGCCTGGCCATCACCACCTGGCGCGGCGCCCCCGCGTCGGCGCCCGGGTCGGGCGTCCCGGCCACGGCCTCGAAGCCGTGGCGGCGGTAGAGCGCGAGGGCGCGCTCGTTGCCCGCGACCACCGCAAGCCGCAGCTCGCGCGCCCCCGCCGCGCGCGCCCAGCGCGCGACCTCGGCGAGCAGCGCGTCGCCCACGCCCCGGCCGCGCGCCGCGCGGGCCACCCACACCGACCGCAGCTCGGCGACCCCGGGCCTGGCCGGCACGCCCCTGGCCAGCCCGACCGGGCGGCCGGCGCGCACGGCGACCAAGTTGTGCGCGCCGGGCAGGGTCAACCGCGCGCGCCAGCGCGCGCGTTCGCCGTTCTCCCAGTCGGCCAGCCGGGGCGTGAACGCCTCCGGCGCCTCGCGCAGCGCCGCAAGCCTGGCGTCCCGCCACAGCGGCCAGTCCCCCGCGCCGCCGCCCACCACCCGCAGCGTCACGCCGCCCGCCGCGCCGGCCCCGTTCCCCGCACCGTTCGCCTCGTCGTTCATTCGTCCATGGTGCGCCCGGGCGGCGGCGAGGGGCCGGGCCGGTCGTGGTGTGATGGAGGTGGCAGGAGCGACCATCCTCGACCAGACCATCTCCTTAACCACCATCCCGAGAGCGTGAGAGAAGGCGTGAGGGTTAGATGAGCACGCACTACGACGTCGTCGTCCTGGGCGCGGGGCCCGGGGGCTACACCGCGGCTGTCCGGGCCACCCAGCTGGGGCTGCGGACCGCGATCGTCGAGGAGAAGTACTGGGGCGGGGTGTGCCTGAACGTCGGCTGTATCCCGTCCAAGGCGCTGTTGCGCAACGCCGAGTTGGCCCACATCTTCCAGCACGAGGCGGAGACCTTCGGCATCCGCGTCGAGGGCAGCGTCAGCTTCGACTACGGGGAGGCGTTCCGGCGCAGCCGCAAGGTGGCCGAGGGCCGGGTGGCCGGGGTGCACTACCTCACCAAGAAGAACGGCATCACCGAGTACGAGGGCCGGGGCACCTTCACCGACCCGCACACCCTCCAGGTCACGTTGAGCGCCGGCGGCTCGGAGACCGTCACGTTCGACCACTGCATCATCGCCACCGGCGCCACCACCCGGCTGCTGCCGGGCACCCGGCTCAGCGACCGGGTCGTCACCTACGAGGAGCAGATCCTCAGCGAGAGCCTCCCGAAGAGCATCGTGATCGCCGGCGCCGGCGCCATCGGCGTGGAGTTCGCCTATGTGCTGCGCAACTACGGCGTGGACGTCACGATCGTCGAGTTCCTGGACCGCGTGGTCCCGTTGGAGGACGCGGAGGTCTCCAAGGAACTGGCCCGGCAGTACCGCAAGCTGGGCATCAGGGTGCTGACCTCCACCCGCGTCGACGCCATCGACGACACCGACCCCAACGCCCCGGTGCGGGTCACCGTCACCGACGCCAAGGGGCAGCAGCAGGTGTTGGAGACCGAGAAGGTGCTCCAGGCGATCGGCTTCGCGCCCCGCGTCGAGGGCTACGGCCTGGACCGGACGGGCGTCCAGCTCACCGAGCGCGGCGCGATCGCGGTGGACGGCGTCAGCCGCACCAACGTTCCGCACATCTACGCGATCGGCGACGTCACCGCCAAGCTGATGCTGGCGCACGCCGCCGAGGCCATGGGCGTCATCGCGGCCGAGACCATCGGCGGCGCGGAGACCATGGAGCTGAACTTCGCCATGATCCCGCGCGCCACCTACTGCCAGCCGCAGATCGCCAGCTTCGGGCTGACCGAGGCGCAGGCGAAGGAGCAGGGCTTCGCGGTGAAGACCGTCAAGTTCCCCTTCACCGCCAACGGCAAGGCCCACGGCCTGGGTCAGCCGTCCGGCTTCGTCAAGCTGGTCAGCGACGAGACCCACGGCGAACTGCTCGGCGGCCACCTCATCGGCCCCGAGGTCACGGAGCTGCTGCCCGAGCTGACGCTCGCCCAGCAGTGGGACCTCACCGTCCACGAGGTGGCCCGCAACATCCACGCCCACCCGACCCTGGGCGAGGCCGTCAAGGAGGCCATCCACGGCCTGGCCGGCCACATGATCAACATGTGACGACCGGACACGGTCGGACGGTCCGCCGCCGGGGCCGGGCCCCGGCGGCGGGCGGCGGGCCCAGGCGGCGGGCGGCGGCTGGCGGGCGGCGGGACTCGGCGGCGGGCGGCGGGCCCAGGCGGCGGGCGGTGGGGCTCGGCCCTCGCTGACCTCTCCGCGCAGCGGGTGGTCCGCCCGTCACCCTTCCGTCTCGTCCGCTGCCCACAACTCCTCTTCACTCGGCGCTGACACCCCGTCGGGCAACGGCACGGACCGCCCCGCGTAGTAGGCACGGATCTCTTCGGCCGCACCGACCTCGGCGGCCCGAAGGCGAACCTGAGCCAGCCGTTCCCGCTGGCGATCGCTGGTCGACGCGTCCATGTCCTCGGTCACCACGTCTCTCGTGTATCCGGTTGGGTGCTCATCGTGGCTCGTCAATCTCGGTCGGACCGAGCCCCCGCCCCGGGCCAGGGGCCACCACCTACTCCCGGTGTCGTACGCGCGGTGCGTGCGGGGTGCCTACCGTGGGTGGGTGACTGCCGAGGCGCCCTCCCCGCGTGTTCCGTCCGGCCTGGCCAGGGATCTGGCGCTGAGCGTGGCGGTGTGCTGCGTGACGGCCGTCGACCTGGCGTCCAACGTGCCCGGGTCCCGCGAGGACGACTGGCTGAGCTGGGCGCTGCTGGGCCTGACCGTCTTCGGGCTGTGCTGGCACCGGCGGCGCCCGCTGTTCGCGGTGGTGGTGACCGGCGTCGGCTCGTTGGGCTGGACGTTGGTGGGCCACCTGGGCGAGTTGCTGAACCTGCCCTGGATGGTGGCGCTGTACTTCCTGGCCACCTCGGGCGACCGGCGGCGCACCCTGTGGGCCGGCTGCGTGGCGGCGCTCGCCTCCGGGGTGGTCGCCGTGCTGGCCGGGCGGGAGGAGGGGCGACCGATGCCGTCCCCGGTGCTGGAGATGGCGATCCCGCTGGTGCCGCTGCTGCTGGGCGAAGTGGTGCGCGGGCGACGCGAGTTGACCGCGTACTACGCCGAGCGGGCGCACCGCGCGGAACAGGAGCGCGAACGGGAGGCCGCGCGCCGGGTGCGCGAGGAACGCATCAGGATCGCCCGCGAGCTGCACGACATCGTGGCCCACACCGTCTCGGCGATGACCGTCCAGGCGGGCGTCGCGCTGGACGCGCTGGACCGCAGGCCCGAGCTGAGCCGGGCCGCGCTCCGGCAGGTGCGGGAGTCGGGGCGGGAGGCCGTCCGGGAGCTGCGCACCACCCTCAGCGTGCTGCGGGACGACGAGGCCGCCCCGGTGACGCCGGCGCCCCGGCTGGCCCAACTCCCCGAGCTGGTCGCGAGGTTCCCCGCCGACCGGCCCCGGATCGCGCTGCGCGGCGGCGAACTCCTCGCCGGGGAGCCTCGGTTGCCGCCCGTGGTGGAGCTGGCGGCGTACCGGATCGTTCAGGAGGCGCTCACCAATGTGGTGCGGCACTCCGAAGGCCGCCACGCCACGGTCGCGATCGGCCTGGACGCGCGGCGGCGGCTGGTGGTCGAGGTGGTGAACGAGGGCCCGACGCGCGCCGGCAGCGGCGGCGCCGGCCTGGGCCTGGTCGGGATGCGGGAGCGGGCCACCGCCATCGGCGGCACCCTGGACGCGGGTCCGCTGCCGGGCGGCGGCTTCCGGGTCCGCGCCACGCTGCCGACGGCCGACGCGACGGGGGCCGACACGGCGGGGGCCGACACGGCGGGGGCCGGCGCGACGGGGGGCGACGCGGCCGGGGCCCCGCCCGACCCGCCGGAGGCCGGGGCCGCGCCCGGCGCGCCGGCGCGCGGGGACTGACCGGTGCGCGCCCCCCGGCCCGAGCCCGGGCGGCGGCCGCCCGGGGCCCCGCCCCCGCCGCCCTACCCTGTCCCCATGCCGCACCCGCGCTCCCCCGAGGACGTTCCCGCACCCGGCCCCGCCGACCAGGACGCCCGCGCCGACGCCCCCCAGGGCGCCCGCCCGGAGGGCCCCGCCGCGCGGCGGGTGCGGGTGGTGCTGGCCGACGACCAGACCGTGGTCAGGGCCGGGTTCCGCGCGCTGCTCGACCTCAGCGACGACCTGGCGGTGGTCGCCGAGGCGGCCGACGGGGAGCAGGCGGTGCGCGCGGCCCGACTGACGCGCCCCGATGTGGTGTTGATGGACATCAGGATGCCCGCCGTGGACGGCCTGGAGGCCACCCGGCGGATCGCGGCCGACCCCGAGCTGGCCGCCACCCGGGTGCTGGTGCTCACCACCTACGAGGCGGACGAGTATGTCTTCGAGGCGCTGCGCGCCGGCGCCGGTGGGTTCCTGCTCAAGGACGTCGAGCCGGACGAGCTGCGGGAGGCGATCCGCACCGTGGCCGCCGGCCGCAGCCTGCTGGCGCCGGCCGTGACCCGCCGGGTGATCGAGGAGTTCGCGCGGCTCCGCGCCCCGCTGGCCGACGGCGCCCGCCGCCTGGCGCGGCTGACCGGGCGGGAGCGGGAGGTGATGGCCCTGGTGGCGGCCGGGCTCAGCAACGAGGAGATCGGCGCCCGGCTGACGATGTCCCCGCTGACCGCCAAGACCCATGTCAGCCGGGCGATGACCAAGCTGGGCGCCAGGGACCGGGCCCAGCTGGTGGTCATCGCCTACGAGACCGGCCTGGTCAGGGCGGGCTCCGGCGAATAGCCCGGCCCCTACATCAGTCCGCCCAGCGGCCTACTCCCGCCGTCGTAGCGGCCGACTCCCGGCGGCGGATGGCGGGCGCGGGCCGCGCGCCTAGCGTCGGCCGCGTGATCGAAGTACACGCACTCACCAAGCGCTACGGCGACCGGGCCGCCGTGGACCGGCTCTCGTTCGCGGTGCGCCCGGGCCGGGTGACCGGCTTCCTCGGGCCCAACGGCGCCGGCAAGTCCACCACCATGCGCCTGATCCTCGGCCTGGACACACCCAGCGCCGGCAGCGCCTGGATCGGGGGGCGCCTCTACCGGGATCTGTCCGCGCCGTTGTGCGCCGTCGGCTCGTTGTTGGACGCCAAGGGCGTGCACGGCGGCCGTTCCGCGCGGGCGCATCTGGCCGGCCTCGCGGCGTCCAACGGGCTGCCGCGCCGGCGCGTCGACGAGGTGCTGGAACTCGTCGGGCTCGACCCGGCCACCGCCGCCCGCCGCACCAAGGGCTTCTCACTGGGCATGGGCCAACGACTGGGCATCGCGTCGGCCCTGTTGGGGGACCCCGAGGTGCTGATGCTGGACGAGCCGGTCAACGGACTGGACACCGAGGGCATCCGTTGGATCAGGAACCTGATGCGCTCGCTGGCCGCCGAGGGACGCACCGTCTTCCTCTCCAGCCATCTGATGAGCGAGCTGGAGCTGACCGCCGAGCACCTGATCATCATCGGGCGCGGCCGGCTGCTGGCCGACACCCCGATGCGGGAGTTCATCGACCGGCACTCGGGCCAGGGCACCCTGGTGCGCTCCCCCGAGGCGGAACGGCTGCGCGCCGTGCTGGAGGAAGCCGGCGCCAGGGTCAGCGCCGACGCGCGGGGCGGCTGGCTGGCGCGGGGCCCCTCGGCCGAGGCCATCGGCGAACTGGCCCGCGCCCACGACCTCGCGCTCAGCGAACTCACCCCGCGCCGCTCCTCGTTGGAGGAGGTCTACACGGCGATGGTCGCCTCGGCGACCGAGTACCGGGGCGCCACCGACGAACCCGAGGAACCTTCCCGAGAGCGGAGTGACACCCCATGACGAGCGAGACCGTGGCGCCGGCGCCCGGCCGGCGGGCGGCGGCGGTGCCGGCCGGGCGGGCCGGGTTCCGGGAGGCGCTGGCCTTCGAGTGGATCAAGTTCCGCAGCCTGCGCTCCACCCTCTGGGTCACCGCGGTGGCGACGCTGCTGCCCGCGCCGGGCGCGGTGCTGGTCGCCGCGACCGACAGCATCCAGCCGGACGACACCGTGCTCGGCGGCGCCCTCACCCTCGCCACGCCGGCGCTGATGCTGGCGGCGGTGCTGGGCGCGCTGGTGATCTGCGGCGAGTACGGCGGCGGAACGATGCGCGCGACGGTCGCCGCCGTGCCGCGCCGGGGCACGGTGCTCGCGGCCAAGGCGACGCTGCTGGCCGGCCTGCTCTACGCGCTGGCGCTGCCGTCCTGCACCGCCGCCTACCTGGTGGGCGACGCGCTGTTGGACGACACCTACGCGCCGGGCGATCCGCTGCCCGCGCTGTTCGGGATCGCGGCCACCTTCCCCGTCGCCGGGCTCTTCGGGCTGGCCGTCGGCACCCTGATCCGGCACGGCGCGGGCGCGATCACCTCGGTGATCGCCGTGCTCCTGCTGCCGGGGATGCTGGGCCCGCTCTTCGGCCCCGCCGAGCGCTGGGTCGCCGGGGTCTCCCCGACGGCGGCGCTCCAGAAGCTGACCCAGTCCTCGGACGCCGCCCCGGAGTTGGCGGGTTCGCTGGGCGGCTGGCCCTCGCTGCTGCTGGTCGCTGGCTACACGGCGCTCGCCCTGCTGGGCGCGGCCGCCCTCTTCCAGCGCCGCGACGTCTGAGCCGGCCGGACGGGCGGGGACCAGGCGCGTGGGTGCGTCCGGGCGACGCGGGGGTGCGTCCGGGCGACGCGGGGGTGCGTCCGGGCGACGCGGGGGTGCGTCCGGGCGACGCGGGGGTGCGTCCGGGCGACGCGGGGGTGCGTCCGGGCGACGCGGGGGTGCGTCCGGGCGGCGTGCGCCGGCGCCCGGACGGGCCGGCGCCCCCTCAGCCCGTGACGCCGACCTCGGCCAGCCGCTCCCGCAGGTCGCGCTCGATCCGGCTGAGCAGGCGGGAGACCTGCATCTGCGAGACGCCGAGCCGCTCGGCGATCCCGGCCTGGGTCATCTCGTGGAAGTACCGCAGGTAGAGCACCCGTTGGTCGCGCTCGGGGAGGCGGCGCAGGGTGGGCCGCACGGCCGCCCGGGACAGCACCCGGTCAAAACCGGGGTCGGCCACGCCACAGGTGTCGCCCAAGGTGGGGCCGTCCCCGGTCTGGTTCAGCTCCGCGTCGAGCGAGAGCGGTCGGAAGCTGTCCAACGCGGCCAGCCCCTGGCGGACCTCCTGGCGGCTGAGGCCGCTGGCCTCGGCCAGCGCCGCCTCGTCGGGCGGGCGGTCGTCGACCCGGCCGGCGAGCTGGTGCCGCGCGCTGCGCACCCGGTTCCGCAACTCCTGGGTGCGGCGCGGCACATGGACGCCCCACAGGTGGTCCCTGAAGTGGCGCCTGATCTCGCCGACGATGGTGGGCACGGCATAGCTCTCGAAGGCGTGGCCGCGCCCCGGGTCGAAGCCGCGCACCGCCTTGACCAGGCCGAGCGCGGCGACCTGGGAGAGGTCCTCGGCGCTCTCGCCGCGCCCCCGGTAGCCACGCGCCAGGCGTTCGGCCATCGGCAGCCATGCGGCGGTCACGTCGCGGCACAGTCGGTCGCGTTCCTCCCCTTCCGGAAGCTTCGCGATCCGTTCGAACGCCAGCCGGGTGTCGGGGGCGTCGTCGTGGGGGCGGGGGGAACGGCGGCGGACCCTCGCGCCGGCCGCCCCGGGCCCGGCGTCGCGGGCCCCGGCGGGACCCCGTTCGTTCACCCGGCTGGCGGGTCGGGCCCTGGCGCGCGTCGCGCGCCGCGTGGTGGTCGTCATCTCGGCTCTCCAAGACCGTCGGAGGTTCCCGAACTGCCTTCGGGAAGGTGCCTTTTGTCCGGAGCACGTCCTTGGCCCCTGCCCGACGCACCGGGCGGTAAACGGATCGAACGGCGACCGGGCGGCGGAGGAACGGGCGCCGGCGCCGGTTGCCCGGTGATCGAACGCGGCACACGGTGACAACAGGCGTCTAGGAGGTGCCCATGGATGTTCTTGTACTGATCGGTCGCATCCTCTTTGTGCTGCTCTTCCTCAACTCGGCGATCGGACACCTGACCCAGACCAAGGGGATGGCCCAGTACGCCGGCTCCCAGGGCGTCCCGTTCCCGTGGCTCGCGGTCTTCGGCTCCGGCATCCTCCAGCTGGTTGGTGGCCTGATGGTGCTGCTGGGCGTCTGGGCCGACCTGGGCGCGCTGCTGCTGTTCGTCTTCCTGGTGCCGACCGCGGTGATGGTCCATCGGTTCTGGCGGGAGGGGGACCAACAGGCCCGGCAGAACGCCCTGATCCAGTTCCTCAAGGACCTCTCGCTGGCCGGCGCCGCGCTGATGCTCTTCGCGTTCTTCGCCCACACCGGCGACGACCTGGGCCTGACGCTCACCGGACCGCTGTTCGACATCGACTGAGCGCCGCTCCCTGCTCGGGCGCCCCCGCACCCTCCCGTCCCTCGAACGCCGGACGCGGCGGGTGGTCGATCGACTACGATCACTCACCGCCGCCGCCCCGCCCCGGACGACGGCGGCGCGACGCGGCCGACGCGGCAACGCGGAACGGTCGCGGGCGCCGGGCGCCGCCGGGAACCCTCGACCGGGCCCTGCCGTTCCATAACCGACGAACGGGGCGAAGGGGGCTGCCGGGTGAACCTGCTCGATGTGCTGCTGCTGGTGGCGGCGGTCGCGGCGGCCTTCTCGGGCTTCCAACGCGGACTGATCGCCGGCGTGGTCTCGCTCGCCGGCTTCGTCGGCGGCGCCGCCCTCGGCGTGTGGCTGCTGCCGTTCTTCGTCGACCAGTTGACGCCCGGGTCGGCCGCCGCCACGGTGGTCGCCCTGCTGGTGGTCCTGGTGCCGGCGGCCGTAGGGCAGGCGCTGGCCTGGCCGTTGGCCCTCCGCCTGCGGAACGCGGTGCGCTGGGCGCCCGGCCGCTGGCTGGACGGCGCCGGCGGCGCGGTCTTCAACGCGGTGGGGGTGCTGCTGGTGGCGTGGATCGCGGCCAGCGCCCTGGTGCCCACGCCCTCCCCCGGGCTCAACCGCGAGGTCCAGGGCTCGGCGCTGCTCGGCGCCGTGCAGGACCGGATGCCCGAGCAGGCCCCCACCTGGTTCAGCCGCGCGACGCACGCGCTGAGCGACGCCGGCTTCCCCCAGGTCTTCAACCCGTTCGAGAACGACCCGACCGTCGACGTGCCGCCGCCCTCCGGGGACAACGTCACCGAGGCCGCCGCCGTCGCCGCCGAGCAGTCCACGGTCAAGATCAACGCGAGCGCCGGCTTCTCCGGCGGCCAGGAGGGCAGCGGCTTCGTCTACGCGCCGGAGCGGGTCGTCACCAACGCCCATGTGGTGGACGGCGCCAGCGTGGTGGCCGTGCAGGTCGGGGGCGTGGGGCAGCGGCTTGAGGCCGAGGTGCTGCTGCTCGACCCGGACATCGACGTGGCGGTGCTGGCGGTGCCCGGGCTCCAGGCCCCGGTGCTGGAGCTGGCCGGGGACGCCAGCCGGGGCGACCCGGCGGTCGTCGCCGGCTACCCGGAGAACGGCGGCCTCGACCTGCGCGCGGCCACCGTCGCCAGCCGCACCACCGCCCAGGGCCAGGACATCCACGGGCGGAGCGTGGTCAGCCGGGACATCTACGCGGTGCGCGGCCTGGTCCGCCCGGGGAACTCGGGCGGACCGCTGCTCACCACCGACGGCCAGGTCTACGGGATGGTCTTCGCCCGCTCGGTGACCCACTCCGAGACGGGCTACGTCCTGACGGCCGACCAGATACGCCCCCACCTGGAGCAGGCGGGCTGACCGCTCGCCCCCGGGGGGGCTCCGCCCCGCTCAGCGCGCGCCCCCTTCTCGCTCCGCTCACCGCCCCGGCCCGGCCCGGCCCGGCTTCCGTCAACTCCCCGGCTCGGCCTCGGTCAACACCCGGCGGACGCCCTCGGGCGTCCAGTACCCGCGCGCGCCCGGCCGGTCCGCCAGATAGCCGGCGGCCCGGTCCGCCGGCCAGCCGTGGCCGGCCATCAGCCCCCGGCCCAGCATCCGCAGATAGGCGGCGGCCGGCGCGTTCCCCGGGTGGGTGTCCACGCCCCAGGGGGCGGTGAGCGTCAGCACCGGCACGCCGGCCGACGCCCCGAGGCGGACCAGCGTCTCGTAGCGGCCCGGCCCGAGGCGGGCCCGGTCCGACGCGCCCAGCAGGGCGAGCGGATCGAGGTCGCCGCCGCCGGCCCGCCCCATCTCCTGCGCCGCTATGTCGGCGAACTGCTCGACCGTCAGCAGGTGCGCCACCGCCGGCGTCTCGCCCCCGGCATCCGGATCGAGAAAGGCCCGCCCGCCGGTCCACACCGCCGACTCGGTGGCGAAGTAGAGCGCGCCGGGCACCGTCACCGGCGCGGAGCGGGCCGGCGGGCTCGGGTCCCGGCAGCCCGGGTACTCCCGGAGGGAGCCGGGCGGCCGGCCGCCCCTGAGATAGCAACCGAGCCGCTCCGGCCACATGTTGGAACCGTAGGCCGCGTACCAGACCAGGGCGGGCGCCGTCATCCGAACCTCAGCTCCGCGCGGGCAGGTCGTCGATCCACGCGTAACGGGTGCCGCCGCCCTCGGTCGAGCGCAGCTGGTACAGCCCCGAGCCCGCGTCCTCCTCGGGCCCGCGTCTGGCCGCCAGCATCAGCGGCAACGGCACCTGCCCGGTGATCAGCAGGTCGACCGTCCGGCCGTGGCGTGGCCCACCGTCGAAGCGGACGCGAATCACATGGTGCGTCGAAGGGGTCTCAGCCATGGCGCCAACCTAACCAGGCGGCACCGACAGCGACATGCCGCGCACCCCGGGCCATCTCCGCCGCGACCGGCGGTTTTCCGGAACCACAGCGGGTCAGGCGCACCCCAGACTCCCTCGAAAGAGTGAGGTCGGGAACGCCCGTCGCACCCCCCGGCGCGCGCGCCCGCGTCAGGGCGCCGGCCGGCACACCGAACGCTGCCGCCCCAGCCCCTCGATCTCCAACTCCACCACGTCGCCCTCCGACAGATAGGGGAAGCGGCCGGAGAGCGCGACGCCCTCGGGTGTTCCGGTGTTCACGATGTCGCCCGGCTCCAGGACGAGGTACTGCGAGATGTGGTGCACCAGCTCGGCGACGGAGAAGATCATGTCGGCGGTGCTGGAGTCCTGCCGGGGCTCCCCGTTGACCCAGGAGCGCAGCCGCAGCCGCTGGGGGTCGGGTACCTCGTCGGCGGTGACCAGCAGCGGGCCCAGCGGGTTGAAGGTCTCGCAGCTCTTGCCCTTGGACCACTGCCCGCCCGACTCCTCCAACTGGTAGGCGCGCTCGGAGACATCGTCGCTGACCGCATAGCCGGCGACATGCGCCAGGGCGTCCTCCGGCGAGTCCAGATAGCGGGCCCGCCGGCCGATCACCACCGCCAGCTCGACCTCCCAGTCGGTCCGCCGCGAACCCCTCGGGATCAGCACGTCGTCCCGGGGGCCGACCACGGTGTTGGGCGACTTGTAGAAGAGGATCGGCTGCTTCGGCGGCTCGGCGCCCGACTCGGCCGCGTGCGCCGAGTAGTTCTGGCCGACGCACAGCACGGCCGACGGCCTGGCCACCGGGGCGCCCACCCGCTCGCCCCCGATCTCGGTGCGGGGCAGCAGCGAAGGGTCGGCCAGCAGGGCCGGGTTCTCGGCGAGCGCGGCGAGGAACGCGCCGTCGATGTCGTCGGTCACCGGACGCAGATCGAAGTGGCCCCCGCCGTCCGGGGCCACCAGCACCGGCCGCTCCCGCCCCGCCTCACCGACGCGCATCAGTCGCATGATCCGCTGAACTCCCCTGCTGCTCGTGCCCGTTGCCGCCCGTGGCCCTGGCGCCTTCGGCCGGGGCGCCTCGACCGGGGTGGCCGGAACGCGCCGGCCCGGCCGGTCACGGGTGCTCGGTCCGGAAGGATGATCAAGACGTCACTCTTCCCCAGCGGGAGCCTTCGCTCAACCGCCCGGCGCGGGATTCCGCGAACGCGCCCGTTATCCACAGCCTGTGGACAACGACGCCGGCCGGCGGTCACCGGGCCGCCGGCTCGTCGCCGCGCGGCGGCTGCCCCGTCGCCGCCCCAGTCTGGCCGCCGTTGACCGCGACGCCCCGGTCACCACGCGCCGCGTCGGCCACCTGCCGGCCGAACGGCCGCCACGCGACCAGCGTCAGCACGCTCATCAGCACCGCCGAGATCCAGAACGGCCCGGTCACCCCCAGCAGGCCCGCGATCGGCCCGCCGACCAGCGCGCCCAGCGCGGCGCCGCCCATGGAGAACATCATGAAGACGCTCTCCACCCGCCCCCGCAGCGCGTCCGGCACCGCCCGCTGCCGCAGCGTCCTGATCACCACCCGGAAGACCGCGTTGTGCGCGCCGAAGAGCAGCAGCACGGGGGCGGCGAGCCAGACCGTGCCCGCCAGCGCCAGCCCGACATGGGTCAACGTCTCCAGCACCAGCGCCGCCCGCAGCAGCACCGGCGGCCCGAACCGCGCGTGCAGCCGCGCCGCGCACAGCGCGCCCAGCAGCCCGCCGGCGGCGCTCGCCGAGTAGAGCAGCCCGTAGCCCACCTCACCCAGGCCGAGCCGCTCCTTCGCGTACAGCACCAGCAGCGAGAACGCGGCCACCAGCGTCACGTTCATCAGCGTCAGCACGACCGCGACCAGCCGGATCACCGGCTGGTTCCACAGCCAGCGCACGCCCTCGGCGATCTCCGCGCGCACCCGGCGTCGACTCCGCGCCGGCGCGCGCGCCGGTTCTCGCGCCGGCGCGGGCAGCGCGCCGCGCAACGTCGCGATCAGCAACGCGGCCACCACGTAGCTGGCCGCGTTCACCCCGAACGGCAGGGCGACGGCCACCGCGAAGAGCGCGGCGCCGAGCGGCGGCGCGGTCAGCTGGTTGATCACGGAGTAGACCAGCTCCATCCGCGCGTTGGCGCGCGGCAGGTCCTCGACCCGCACGGTGGCGGGGAGCAGCGAGACCGCCGCGTTGTCGCCGAGCGTCTCGCAGGTGCCGAGGAGGAACGCGACCGCGTAGATCACCGGGATGTTGACGGCGTCGCCCCACACGGCGAGCGCCAGCCCGCCGATCAGCGCCGACCGCGACAGATGGACCACCACGATCAGCCGCCGGCGGTCGATCCGGTCCACGACGACGCCACTGATCAGCGAGAACAGCAGCCAGGGCAGCCGTTGGACGAAGACCGCCCAGCCGACCAGGGCCGGGTTGTCGGTGATCGAGGCGACCAGCAGCGGCACCGCGGCGAGCAGCACCCCGTCGCCGATGTTGGCGATCGCGGTCGCCCCCCACAGCGTGGCGAACGGCCGCCCCAGCCCACGCCTCTCCCCCGGGCTGCCCCGGCCCCGTGTCCGCATCGGCGCAGCCTAGCCACGCCCTCGGGCCCGACCCCAGTGAATTACCAACGGGCGGCGAGCAGTTCGGCGGCCCGCGCCGGGGCGGGCGGCGCGGGCGGGGGCCGTTGCCGGCGGAGAGCCGGTCAACTCGCCCGCGCGGGCCCGCCGTCGGGTGCGGAGGTGCGGAGTTCCGTGAGCAGGTCGAGGGTGCGCTTCCGCTCGTGCTCGTCGCCGATGGCGCCGAAGACGAGTTCGGTCACGCCGGCCGCGGCGAAGCGGGCGATCTCGTCGGCGACGGCCGCCTCGTCGCCCAGGGCGACGGTCTCCTGGGGGCCGGAGAGGCCCTGGAGGTCGAGGACCCTGCGGTAGCTCGCGAAGCCGCTGGCCGCAGCGAAGGTGGTGGCCATCTCCCCGCGCAGCTCGTCGGGTCGGTAGGTGACGGCGCCCAGGGCCACCGCGACGACGCGGGGCGCGGGGCGTCCCGCCGCCCGGGCGGACTCCCGGACGCGGGGGGCGATGCGTTCGCCGATCAGCTCGGGCCCCGCCCAGGTGGTGACGGTGCCGTCGGCCAACTCGCCGGCCATGCCCAGCATCACCGGGCCCAACGCGGCCAGCAGCACCGACGGTGGCTCGGCGCCCGGCGTCTCCAGCGCGCCGCTCGCCGAGAGGGACTCGCCCCGGTAGTCGACCGTCTCGCCACGCAGCAGGGGCCCGAGGACCTCCAGATACTCGCGCACATGGCGGGCCGGGCGTTCGTAGGAGAGCCCGTAGGCGCCCTCGATGACCTGCCGGTGGCTGGGGCCTATCCCCAGGGTGAGGCGCCGCCCGCCGGTGGCCGCCTGCGCGGTCAGCGCCTGGCCGGCGAGGGCCAGCGGGTGGGCCGCGTAGGTCCGCACGGCGGCCGTGCCCAGGCCGATGTCCGGCACCTCACGGCCGGCCAGCGCGGCCAGGGTCAGCGGGTCCCAGCCCATCATCTGCGGGAAGTAGACACTGTCCAGCCGCGCCTCCCGCGCGGCCCTGACGTCGCCGACCACGGCGTCCAGGGTGGAGCCGGCTCCCGTGACAAACGTGCCGATCAGCATGGTGACCTCGAATCGGAGAATCGGAAGGGAGAGCGAAACAGCAAGATGAAGCTCAGCTTCACGTTACGCAGCATAGCCTGAGACCCGAGCCCCGATACCCGAGGCGGGGGCGGGCGGGGAACGGAGGTGGACGGATGCGGGCCGACGCCCGACGCAACCGGGAGCGGATCGTCGCCGGCGCGCTCGACCTGTTCGCCGCGCGCGGCCCGGCCGTTTCGATGGAGGACATCGCGCACGCGGCCGGGGTCGCGGTCGGCACCCTCTACCGGCACTTCCCGCACCGGAACGCGCTGGTCGCCCAGATCGCGGAGGGCGCGCTGACGGACCTGTTGGCCGTCACCCGCGAGGTCGCGGCCGGGGACGGAACCGGTTGGCAGCACCTCGACGACATCGCGCGCCACTGCGCCGGACTGCCCCTCGCCCTGGTCAAGACGCTGATGCGGGAGCTGCCGGGGACCGAGGCGCTGGAACGGCTGAACGCCGAGAGCGACGCGTCGCTCACCGCGATCGCCGCGCGCGGCCAGCGGGACGGCAGCATTCGCGCCGACCTCACCCCAGCCGAGGTCCTCGAACTCTTCAGCATGGCGACCTGCCGGGCCGGCGCCAAGGCCGGCGACTCGGTCTCCACGGTGATACTCGACGGGCTCCGCGGCGCCGGCACGACCCCAGCAACCCGGGCGACCCGGGCGACCCGGGCGGCCTCGGCATCGGACGAGCCCCGCCGCTGAGTCGGGAACGGCCCCCGTTCCGCCCGGCGGCGCGCCGCGCGTTCGGCGGCGCGCCGGCGCGCGTTCAGGCGCCGGCGCGCCCGCGCGCGGCGGTCAGGGCTCCATGCGCGGCGGCTCGCCCCGGGTCGTGGACACGTCGATCACCGAGAGCGAGGCGCCCTGCGGGTCGCTGAGGGCGGCCATCCGCCCGAAGGGACTGTCCGTCGGGCCGCTGTGCACCGTCCCGCCGAGCCGCTCGGCGGTGCGAACGGCGGCATCGCAGTCCGGCACCGCGTAGTAGACCTCGATCCGGGGCGCCGCCGAGGCAGGGGCGTCGGCCGGCGGCACATACCGGCCGCCGACCATCCGGTCGCCGACGTTCCACACCAGGTAGTCCATGTCCTCGCCCGGCTCGCTCTCCATCCGCCGGGCCCGGAACGGGAAGACGCCGGGGAAGAACGCGTCGGCCGCCGCCGGGTCGCGGGTGACGACCTCGCTCCAGACGAAGGCGCCGTTGGCGTCGACCCGGCCGAAGCCCGGATGCCGGCCCGGCTGCCAGACGCCGAAGAGCACCCCGCCCGGGTCCCAGCCCAGCAGCATCGCGCCCAGGTCGCCGACGTCCATCGGCTCGGCCAGCAGCTGCCCGCCGTGCTCCCTGATCCGGTTGGCCGTCGCGCCCACGTCGGGCGAGGCGTAGTAGAGCACCCAGGCCGGCGGCACCTCCTGGCCCGGCAGCTGCGGGGAGAGCCCGGCGACCGGCTGGCCGTCCGCGAACGCCTGGGTGTACCGGCCCTCCGCCGCGGCCTCCTCGTCGAAGGTCCAGCCGAACAGCTCGCCGTAGAACGCCTTGCCGGCCCGGAGGTCGGGCAGGGTGGCGTCGGCCCAGCAGGGCACGCCCTCGGGAAAGCCCCCGGCAGGGCCCTCGGCGTGCCCCTCGTCCTGACCAGCCATGGGTGTGACCTCCTGAACGGCTCGCGGCGGATGAACGCGCGCCCCCGCGCACTCGATACGCACGGCGTGCACGGCGCGAGCGCGGCTTTTGCGCCGGTTTACGTTCCTCCACGCTAGCCACCCGCGCCCCGTCCCGCAGGTCAGGGAACACGGTGGTTTCCGTCAGGTCCCCGCCACCGAGGCGGGTGGGGCGAGGACAATGGGCCGGATGAGCACCCTCACCCCGCCCGAGTCGTCGCGGCTGCCCGAGCCGTTCACCGCCGCGTTCACCCAGCGGCCGCACGTCGTGCTCGCCGAGCTGCGCGAGGCCGCCCCGATCCACCATGTGGCGCTGCCCGACGGCTCCCCGGTGTGGCTGGTCACTCGGGACGCCGACGTTCGACCACTGCTCGCCGACCCCCGACTGTCGGTCAGCAAGCGGCACGCCCGCACCCGCTGGGCCGGCTTCGCGCTGCCGCCCGAACTCGACGCCAACCTGCTGAACATGGACGGCGGCGACCATCTGCGGCTGCGCCGGCTGGTCTCGCACGGCTTCACGCCGCGCCGGGTCGCCGCGCTGCGCGGCGCGATCGAGTCGGCGGCCGCGTCCTGCGCCGGGGCGCTGACCACGGATCTGGTCGCCGAGTTCAGCACCCCGCTGCCGCTGACCGTGATGAGCGACCTGTTCGAGGTGCCGGAGGCGGACCGCCGCCCGTTCGCCGGCTGGATCTCGACGATGCTGGCGCCGCCCAGCGCCCGGGCCGCCGCCGAGGCGCTCGCCGGCGTGCACCGCTTCCTGCTGGAGCTGGTCGCCGAACGCAGGGCGGCGCCGCGCGACGACCTGCTGTCCACGTTGATCGCGGCCAGGGACGAGGACGACCGGCTGAGCGAGGAGGAGCTGGTCTCGCTCGCGTTCCTGCTGCTGGGCGCCGGGATCGAGAACGTGCAACACACGTTGTCCGCCGGCCTGTTGGCGCTCAGCGAGGAGCCCGAGCAGCTGGCGGCGCTCCAGGCAGAGCCGGGGCTGCTGCCCGGCGCCGTGGAGGAGTTCCTCCGCCACGGCCACCCCAACCTGGTGGCGCTGCGCCGCTTCGCGACCGAGCCGCTGGAGATCGCCGGCACCACCGTGCCGCGCGGCGACACGGTCCTGCTCGGCCTGGCCTCGGCCAACCGCGACCCGCGCCGGCACCGCGACCCCGACCGGTTCGACATCCGCCGCCCCGACCCGGCCGCCCACCTGGCCCTGGGCCAGGGCGTCCACTACTGCCTGGGCGCGCCGCTCGCCCGGCTGGAGCTGACGGTCACCCTCAGCACCCTGCTGCCCCGGCTGCGGCCGCACTGCTTCACCGACCCGGCGTGGAGCACCAGCTTCCGCTCCCACGCCCTCAGCCAACTCCGGCTCGCCCCCGGGGCCTGAGGCGCACGGCGTGCGACTCGACGGCGTGCGGCGTCCGGCCCGGCGGCGGTCGACCCGGCGGCGTCCGGCCCAGCGGCGGTCGACCCGGCGGCGGTCGACCCGGCGGCGTGCGGCGGTCACGGGATCACCGGTAAGGATGAACCACGGCGGGGCGCCGGCGACCGGACCGCGCCATCAAGCCCCCGCGCGGACAGGGCGGTTCGCGGGCGCGTGCGGCGCCGGAGCGGGGTACACGGGTGGGTTCGCTGTGTCACCATCTGCCGCGTTCGGCACATTCGTCGGGCGACTCACTCGTCGCTGAGCCGCGCGCCCGCTCGCGGCGGGGGCGCGGTCTCACCGGAACTCAGGCGAAAGAACCGTGAAGATCACCTTCCTGCTGCACAACGCCTATGGCATCGGGGGCACCATCCGCTCGGCGGCCAACCTCTCCACCGCGCTCGCCGAACGCCACGAGGTGACCGTGGCCAGCCTCTACTGCCATCGGGACAGCCCCGGCCTGGACTTCGACCCCCGGGTCCGGCTGGTCGGGCTGATCGACCAGCGGGAGGGCTCCAAGGACCTCGCCCTGCCGGCCGCCGACCAGCCGAGCGAGGTCTTCCCGGCCTCGGTGGGCGGGGTGTCGGGGCTGTCCGACCAGCGCATGGCGGACTATCTGGCGCACAGCGACGCCGACGTGGTGATCAGCACCCGCCCGGTGCTCAACGTCTATCTGGCCCGCTTCGGCGTGCCGGGGCGCTATCTGCGGATCGGGCAGGAGCACTCCACTTTGACGGTGCGCGAACAGGCCGGGCACCGGGAGCTGCAACTGAACGCCGTCGCCCAGCTGGACGCCTTCGCGCCCGTCTCCAGCAACGACGCCGCCGCCTACCGCGCCGCGCTCCCCGAGGCGGCCGGCCGCATCCGGCACATCCCCAACTCCTCGCCCGCGCCGGCCGTCACCCGGTCCACCGGCGAGAACCGGCTGGTGGTGGCGGCGGGCCGGCTCGTCGCCCAGAAGCGCTACGACGTGCTGATCGACGCGTTCGCCCGGCTGCGCGAGGAGTTCCCCGACTGGGAGCTGCGGATCTACGGCAGGGGCCCGCTGCGCGATCCGCTGCTGGAGCAGGTCGACCGGCTCGGCCTGGCCGGCCGGGTCCGCCTCATGGGGGCCGTCGCGCCGCTGGACACCGAGTGGGCCAAGGGCGCCGTCGGCGCCGTCTCCTCCACCTGGGAGTCCTTCGGGCTGACCATCGTCGAGGCCATGGCCTGCGGGCTGCCGGTGGTCTCCCGGGACTGCCCCTACGGCCCGTCCGAGATCATCACGCCCGACGAGGACGGGGTGCTGGTGCCGATGGACGAGGGGGACGAGGGGCTCGCCGCAGGGCTGCGCCGGCTGATGGCCGACCCCGAACTCCGCCGCCGGATGGCCGAGAACGCGATCCGCACCGCCGCCCGCTACGAGCCGTCGGTGGTCGCCGAGGCGTACGAGGAGCTGTTCACGGCCCGGCCGCGCGGCGGCGGGGTGCGGCGGCTGCGGGGCAGGCTCCGCCGCCGCCCGGACCGGCGGCTGGTGGTGGCCGCCAGCGCGGAGGCGCCGGCGCGGCCGGCGGCGCACTGCGTCGCCACGGCCGACGGCGGCTTCACCGTGGCGCTGACCCCGGCAGAGCCCGGTGACCTGGTGTTGCGGCTGCGCGACGACCCGGAGGGCCGGCAGCTGCGGCTGCCACTGGACCGCGAGGGGCGCGGCACGGTCAGCAGGGCCGAACACCGGCTGGCCGAGGGCCGTTGGGACGCCTATGTCACGGCCTCGACGGCGGCCAGGGCGCGGCGGCTGGTGGCCCACCGCGTCGAGCAGGCGGCGCTGGTCGGGTCTGTGCCGACGGTCGGCGAGGGCGGGGTGACCTCGTGGATTCCCTACACCACCAAGGAGGGGAACCTCACCATCCGCACCTGGGGCCGGCCGGCCCATGCCGAGGTCGCCGACATCACGCTGGACGAGGAGTCCGCGCTGGTGACCGCGACGCCGCACGGCCCGCCGGCCCAGCTGGCGCTGGCGGTGCGCCAACAGGAGCCGGACGTCCTCGACTTCACCATCCCGCTGCGGGTGCTGCCCACCGGGCGGGTGCTGTTGACCATCCCCTACGAGCGGGCCCTGGCCGCGCCGCACGGCCGGTGGAACCTGCTGATCCGCTCCTCGGACGGAACGTTGGTGCCGCTGGGGCGGATCGGCGGGGACACGGTGGACCGCCGGCGGACCGACCTCTATCCGCTGGTCACCCGGGGCGGGAACACCCTCCGCCTGGGCTACACCGGCGACAACGCGCTCGTGCTGACCACCGCGCCGGTGCGCCCGAAGGACGCCCCCCACTGAGCCACGCACCAGGCCGGCCACCAGGCCGACGACCCCCCGGACCGCGCGGCGGGCGGCCCGCGCGGCGCGGAGGGCACGCCCCGCGCTCCCGAGGGCGCGTCGGAGCAGGCCGGCCGGACTCGGCGGGCGGTCCCACCGGGACCGGTGGCAGGCTGGTGTCGTGACCACGGGTCTTCCTTTCCTCGGCGCCAGGGCGCTGCTGCTCGATGTGGACGGGGTGTTGATCGACTCGGCGGCGCTGCACCGCCGGGTGTGGAGCGCCTGGGCCGTGCTGCGGGGGCTCGACCCGGAGGCGGTGTGGGCCGCCTCGCAGGGCCGGCGGCGGCCCGACGTGCTGGCGCTGGTCGCGCCGGAGCTGGCGTTCCCCGAGGAGGACGCGCTGCTGACCGAGCTGTCCCTGGCCGAGGAGCACACGCTCTCGGCCTTCCCTGGCGCGGTGGAGGTGCTGCGGACGTTGCCCATCGACCGCTGGGCCGTGGTCACCTCGGGCGGTGGCGCGGCCGTGCGCCGCCGGATGGCCAGGCTGGGGCTGCCCGCCCCGCCGGTGCACGTCTGCGCCAACGACGTGAGGGCCGGCAAACCGGACCCGGAGGGCTACCTCAGGGCGGCCGCCGCGCTCGGCGCGCCGCCGGGCGACTGCCTGGTCGTGGAGGACTCACCCGCCGGCGTCGCGGCGGGCAAGGCGGCCGGCTGCACCGTGCACGCCCTGACCACCACCCACGCCGCCGAGGAACTCGCGGCGGCCGACGGCCTGTTCGACAGCCTGGGCCAGGCCTTGGCCGGCCGGTTCGGCCCCGTTCAGCGCCGCTCCCCGGACTGACGTACGCCGCGCCCGGCCGAGCCGGTTACCGTTCCCGGCCGAGCCGGTCACCGCTCCCCGCCCGGCGCCGCGCCGGCGGCGCCCGGTATCGCGCGGCGGGTGAGGTCGCTGGCGCAGCCGTCGCACAGCGCGGTGATCCAGACCTCGCCGCGACCGCCCCGGAACCGGGGGCGGCCGGGGCCGCCGCAGGTCTCACAGGTGCGCTCGGAGGCCGACTCCGTCGCGTCGGTCAGCTGGGTCGCGAGGTCGGCCCACTGGCCGTCGAAGTCGCCCTGGTCGTCGAAGCGGTCGGCGACGCAGATGCGCAGGCCGCCGAGGCCGCGTTCGCACTTCTCGATCCGGTAGTCGGGCGCGAGGGCGAGCAGCTGCTGGTGCAGCCTGACCAGCAGGGCCGCCCATCCGGGCCCCACCGTCTCCTGCCATGCCGGGAGCTGCCACTCATCGTGGATGACGAGGTCTGCCATGACCCCCATGCTGTCGCATGGGTCTGACAATTCCGCCGGCTCGGGCCCGCCAACTTCCCGTCAGGCGGCAATCGGCCAGACCCGATCGAGGATATGAGGCATAGGCTGAAAGTTTGATCAACTTCCCTCCCTCAACGATCACTTGGCCCGATCACTTGGCCCCATCACTTGGCGGAAGCCCCGTGGGCCGCGCCCACCGCCCCGCCCCGCCACCGGGGCGCCGGCTCCTCGCCCAGGCACACCGCGAAGGCCGCCTCGGCCGCCAGCCGGGTCGAGTCCAGCACCGGCAGCGGCGACACCTCGGCCGTGAGCAGCAGCGGGATCTCCGTGCAGACCAGGGCGACCGCGTCGCAGCCCCGGGCCGCCAGCCGTTCCACCACCTCGACGAACGCCCGCCGCGAGTCCGCCCTGACCTCCCCGTTCAACAGCTCGTGGAAGATGGTCCGGTGGACGAGATCGCGGTCCTCCGCCTCCGGGACCAGCGCCTCGATGTCCCGCCGTCCCAGCGCCTCCGGGTAGAGCCGGCCCTCCATCAGATAGCGGGTGCCGAGCACGCCCACCCGCCGCCGGCCGTCCCGCGCCGCGCGGGCGGCCACCACGTCGGGCAGGTGCAGTCCTGGCAGCGCCAGCGGTTCGCCCGGCAACTCCAGGGCCATGTGCGCCGTGTTGTCCGGGCAGACGAAGAACTCGGCCCCCGCGCCCGCCAGTCGCGCCACGCTCCGCGCGAGCACCCGGCGCACCGCCGCGTGGTCCCCGGTGTCCCAGCCCGGCATACTCCGCGCCAACGGGATGAGGTCCAGGGTCACTTCGGGGTGCTGGTGCTCCCCGAGCCGCTGGAAACCGAACCGGCAGAACGTGCGGAAGCAGAGGGCGGCGCCCTCCATGCTGTGGCCGAGAATCCCCAGATGCCTCATGGGCCAACGGTGCCACAGCCGGGTTCGACCGCTCGCTGGTGGCACCAGCAGTCGCAGGCCAGGTAGATCACCGGGATGCCGACGGGTGGCGGCGGGGCGACCGCCTTGGTGCACGAACGGTGGGCGCCGATGTGGCACTCCACCGTTCGGTAGGCGTCCGGCGTCCGCCGCCCGGCCGCCGTCACCACGTTCAACGCCCCGTGCAGCGCGGCCGGGTCGGTCAGGCAGGAGACGCGCGGCGGGATCAGCCACCGCGCGCACGGCCCCTCGGTGCGGGACGGCGGCGGCACGGTCAGCCGCTCGCCCGCGCCCAACACGGCGACGCCCGGCAGCCGCCAGCCGTCGGCCGCGCCGACCGGAACCAGCCAGAACATCGCGTGCTCCGCCGGCAGATGGATCACGGGCCCCGTCCGTTCGCCCAGGCGCGCGATCGCCCGCGCGCCCTCGACGCCGCCCGCCCCGACCGCGTCGAACCAACGGCCGCAGGGCACCGGGCGCGGCCCCTGCTCGGCGGTCGGCAGCCACACGGGAAAGGAACGTTCTGTCTGCACAAGGCACCTCCGGCGACATCGACGGGCGACCCGCTACCGAAAGTACCCGGACCATCACCCTCGGCATGAGGAGGAGGAATACGGGCAGCTCAGCGGCGCGGCGCCGATCGGGGCCGGGGGCGCGCGGGATCAACGGCGGGGCGCGGAGGATCGCCCCCGGGCGCGCGGCCGCCGACGACCGCCGGCGGCACCCGTCGGGTCGGGGCCGAGCGGCCGGGCCCGGCCGCTCGGCCCGCCCCGGCCGTCAGGCGCTCAGATGGAACCGGGCCGACATCCTCCGCAGCTGCTCCCGCACCCCGGTCCGCTCGCCGTAGACGATGCGGCGCAGCGTGGCGCGCGCGATCGGATGGTTCCTGACCAGCTGCGGCGCGATCCGTTCGGCGGCGGACAACTCGGCGACGGCCAGGTCCCGTTGACCCGACCAGAGGTGGGCCCTGGCCAGGTCCATGCGGTAGTGGCCGCGCCGGGAGGCCGGCAGGGCGGCCACCACGGCCGGGTCGAGCCGCTCGTGGCGGCGCAGCGCCTCGTCCTGCCGGCTCAGCTCCAGCGCGACGTTGACCCCGTGAATCCCGACGTTGCCGGCGGAGAACGTCAACGAGTGCAGGTCGTCGGCCAGTTCGGGGCCGCCGGCCATCCGGCTGGCGGCCTCGCCGGCCAACTCCAGCCGGTGGTCGGCCTCCTGGGCGTTGCCCGCCCTGGCGGACGACACGGCGGCGCGCAGCTGGAGCGAGCCCCACACGCGCAGCGCCGCCGGCTCGCCGCGCTCGTAGGCGTCCGAGATCCCGCGCAACGCCTTGTCGCCCAGCGCCAACGCGTCGTCCCAGTCGGCCGTCGCCCACATGTCCCAGGCGCGCATCCAGTCCACGACGGCCGGCAGCAGCGGGTCCCCGGACCGCTCGGCGGCCCAGGTCGCGCGCTCGGCGGCGAGCGTGATCAACTCGGGGTGGCCCAGCGCATGGGCCGAGGTGTGGGCGAACTTGCAGGCCACCGCGTAGATCGCGAAGGCCGCCTCACGCTCGGCGCCGGTGGCGGCCTCGGCCAACGCCCGCGCCTCGCGCAGCAGGTCGGGCAGGCAGCCGAGGATGCCGGTGTTGTCGGCGTCGTCCCGCAGCCGGTGCAGCCGACGCATCGCGCCCCAGAGCGCCGCCGAGGACGCGGGCGTGCCCTCGAACGTCGGCGCCAGGTCGTAGCGGCGCAGCTCCCGCAGGGTCATGGCGGCCGAGACCCGCCACTGGTTCTCGGCGGTACTGCCGGTGAACGGGCGCTCGATCAGCTCGTTGGGGTGGATGTGCAACACCCCGGCCAGCGCGTTGATCACGCTGGCGCGGTCCAGCTCGATGTCGCCGCTCTCCACCTTGGAGACCCAACTCTGCGTCCGCCGCAGCCGCGTGGCGACATCCGCCTGCGTCAACCCGAGCCGCAGCCGCGCCCGCCGCAGCCGCTGGCCGATGGACTCGCTCTCCTCCACCATCGCTCAGCTCACCGCCAGAGGAGTAACGGCCGTGTAGGGCAAGGGAGTTGTCAGGGACATCGGTCCTCCAGAACGCCACCGGACACCAGCACCCGGGACGCTACCCCCGCCCCCCACCCCGCCACCCCTCCACTTCCCACCCACGACACCCGTGCGAGGGCCCACCCGAACGCCGCCGGGTCAGCGGCCCCGCCTTCGGAAGCCCCGCTCCGGGTCGAGGGTGACCTGGCCGGCGAGGTCGGTGAGGCAGTCGCCGTCCGGCGAGAACTCCAGCGTGTGCCGGAAGCGGAGCGCCCCTTCCCCGCGCCGCCACTCCGTGGGCGGCTTCAGCCCTCGGCCTCCGAACCAACGCGCGGGCAGGCGCACGGTGTTCAACGCCAGCGCGCGCTGCTGCTCGCGCCACAGCTCGGGGTGGCGGTGCGCGGCGAGTTGACCGTTACGGACCCGGCCGCCTTCGCCAGAACCCTGTCCACCGGCCTGGGCCGCGCCAAGTCCTACGGCTGCGGCCTCCTGCTGGTCAAACCGGCGCGGTAGCGAGCGACGACGAGAGGGCGCGGAGGGCGATGGCCGTCCGCACCTTCTCGCGGTGTGGGTGTCAGCCCTCGGCTACTTCTCCTCGCCCGCCCCCGGCTCCGCGTCCGCGGCGGCCGGCTCCGTCGACTCCTCGGAGTCGGGGGTCTCCGGCAGCGTGCCCTTCTTCGCGGCCTTGGCGGCGGCGCGGCGTTGGGCTCGGTTGCCTTCGGGGTCGGGGGTGACCTCCTCGGGCTCGGTCAGGGGGCGGAAGCCCTGCCGGTCCTGGAGGAGGTTCGCCTGATGGGGTCGGGGTGCCTTCTTCGCCATGGTGGTGCCTTTCGTTGGACGGTCCGCCGGACAGTCTGCCGGTTCTCGGGGGTGGGCGCCGCTCAAAATGCGTGGTGGTCGCCCCGGCGCATCGCGAGGCGGGCGGGGACGGCGGTGGCGGTCAGGGCGAGGACGGTGGCCCCGCCGGCGACCGCGAGGTAGCCGCCGGGCGTCAACGCCGGGGCCGGCGCGCCGGTCATGCCGGTGGCGAAGGCGGTCAGCGTGGCCAGCGCGATGCCGGTGCCGAGCAGGATCGCGGTGCCGGCCACGGCCAGGGACTCCAGCCGCACCACGGCGCGCAGTTGCCGCCTGGTGGTGCCGACCTTCCGCAACAGGGTGAACTCGCGGCGCCGTTCGGCGGTGGCCATGGCCAGGGTGTTGACGGAGGCGATGGTGGTGAACGCGAGGATCAGCCCCATGCCGAGGAACGCGACCTCGGCGTTGGCCTCGCGTTCCACCGCCCTCGCCTCGGCGACGGCGCTGCCGGCGGCGACGGCCAGCCCGGGCAGGTCGGCGAGGGCCGCGTTGAGCGTCTCGGCGTCGGCCTCGCCGCTGACCAGCACGGACTCGGCCAGCGGGCGGTCGAGGTGCCGGGCCAACAGGGCGTGGTCCAGGGTGAGTTCGCCGAAGCCAAGGCCGCGTTCGTAGACGGCGATCACGGTGAGGTCGACCGGGGTCCCGTCCCCGAGCACCACGGCGAACGTGTCGCCCGGGCCGAGCCCGTGGCCGTCCGCGACCAGGTCGCTGACCGCGACGGTCTCCGGCCCCAGGTCGTCGAGGGAGCCGCTGGTCAGCCCCAGGTCGAGGGCGGTCGCCGCGCCCTCGGCCGTGACGCCCTGGACCGGGTACTTGTCGAGCCCTGGGGTGCGGACCGTGCCGCGCACCACCTCGGTGACGGCCGTTGTCCCCGGCAGGTCCCGCAGGCGGCTCGCGGCCTCGGCCGGCACGCCGGGCCCTTGGGCGGTGACCACCCAGTCCGCCAACACGCCCCGCCCGGCCTGGCGTTCGGCGGCCTCGCCGAGCGTGGTCTGGGTGAAGAGAATCGTGCAGGCCATCGCGACCAGCAGCGTCAACGGGGTGATGACGGCGGCCAGTCGGGCCGCGTTCGCCCTGGCGTGTTCGGTGGCCAGGTGGCCGGTCACGCGGAAGGCGCGCAGCGGGGCGCCCAGCAGCGCGAACGCGGCGCGGGCCAGCGGCGGACCGAGCAGCGCCACGCCCACGCAGAGCAGCAGCACGGTGAGGTAGGTGACGGGCGTCGCCGCCGGCTCGGTGCGCAGCGTGGCGAGCACGGCGAGCAGCACGGCACCGCCGGCGAGGGCGAGGACGCCGGCCAACGGCCGGAACCAGCCGGCGGCGACCGGTTCGACGGCGGCCTCGGCCAGCGCCTCGGTCGGCCGGACGCGGGCGGTGCGGCGGGCCGAGATCCGGGCGGCGAGCCAGGCGGCCAGCGCCGTCGCCAACAGTGCGGCGGCCGGCGGGAACGGGCTGCTGACCAGCCTCAGCGTGGCCGGAACGTTGCCCATCCCGACGAACTCGTCGAACAGCCAACGCCCCAGCGGCATCCCGGCCAGCGCGCCGAGCGCGCCGGCGACCAGCCCGATCAGCAGCGCCTCCCGGCCGATCAGCCGCCGGATCTGGCGCGGGGTGGCGGCGATGGCGCGCAACAGCGCGAGTTCGGCGCGGCGTTGCTGCCCGGTCAACGTGAACGTGCCGACCACCACCAGCACCGCGACCAGCAGCCCCGTTCCGCCGATGGCCCCGCCCATGCTGACCAGTTGGACGCGGGCGTCGGCGGCGCCCAGGAACTCGGCGGCGCCGCGTTCGTCGCCGGCGCGGACCTGGAGGGTGGTGCCATCGAGCGCCCGATCCAGCCGCTCGCGCAGCGCGGCCTGGTCGGCGCCGGGTTCGGGCAGGACGCCGATGGCGGCGAGCTGGCCTGGCCGGTCGGCGAGCCGGGTGGCCTCGGGCTCGGTGAAGAACAGGGCGGCCTGCTCGGTGAGTTCGCCGCCCCCCGGGGTGGCGAGGCCGACCACGGTGTAGCGGGTGGGCGTGGCGGTGGCCTGCACGGTCACGGTGTCGCCGACGGCCAGGCCGGTGCGTTGGGCGAGCGCGGTGTCGATGACCAGCTGGTCGTCGGCCTCGGGCGCGGCGCCCTCGGTCAGGTGGAACGGGGTGAGCGCCGCCGAACTCCAGGCGTGGCCGAGCGACTCGGGGCCTGAGCCGTCCAGTGGCCCGTTCTCGCCCATGGCGACGGCCGGGAAGGTGACCTCGGGAACGACGGCCTCGACGCCATCGAGTCGGGCGAGTTGATCGACGGTGTCCGCCGGCAGCCAGACCCGTTCGGATACCGGCTTGGCCTTGCGCTTGACCTTGTCGCCCTTTCGCTGTTCGTGGTGCACATTCTGATCACCCGTGACCAGCAGGGGTGTTCCGGCGTAGCGCTCGGTGCGGATGTCGCCCCGCAGACCTGTCTCCAACAGGGTGCCGCAGGCGGTGACCAGGGCGGCGGCGCACAGCAGCGCCAGGAACGCGCCGACGAAGCCGGCTCTGCGGGCGCGCAGCGTCTGGAGGGCATAGCGCAGCATCAGGCCCACGCCCCCAGCCGCGTCATCCGGTCGGCGACCCGTTCGGCGGTGGGTTCGGTCATCCGGTCGGCGATCCGGCCGTCGGCCAGGAACAGCACGGTGTCGGCGAAGGACGCGGCCACCGGGTCGTGGGTGACCATCACCACGGTCTGGCCGCCGTCGACGACGCAGTCGCGCAGCAGCGTCAGGATCTCCCGGGCGGTCACGGTGTCCAGCGCGCCGGTCGGCTCGTCGCCGAAGATGACCTCGGGGTCGGTGATCAGCGCCCTGGCGATGGCGACCCGCTGCTGCTGGCCGCCGGAGAGCTGGGCGGGTCGGGCGTCGGCGCGGCCGGCCAGGCCGACGCGTTCCACCATCTCGTCGATGCGGCGACGCCCGACCCGGCGGCCCGCGAGGCGCAGCGGGAGGGCGATGTTATGCCGAACGGTCAGCGCCGGAACGAGGTTGAAGGACTGGAAGACAAAACCGATCCGGGCGCGACGCAGTGCGGTCAGTTGGTTCTCGGAGAGGTCACCGAGTTCGGTGTCGCCGATCCAGCAGCGGCCCGAGGTCGCGCGGTCCAGGCCGGCCGCGCAGTGCAGCAGGGTGCTCTTGCCCGAGCCGGACGGGCCCATCACGGCGGTGAAGCCGCCGCCCGGTATCGCGGTGGAGACGCCGTCGAGGGCGCGGATGCCCTGCCCCCGGCGGCCGTAGACGCGGGTCACCTCCTCCAGCCGGACGGCGGGGCGGGTTGGCGGGCGGTCAGCGAGGTGCGAGTGGGGACGGGGTGCGGGGTAGTGGTCGGGGTCGAGGTCAGGGCGGGGGCCGGGGTCGGGGCGGGGGCCGGGGCGGGGGCCGGGGTGCGGGTTGGTGCCGG
Source organism: Streptomyces sp. 3MP-14 (assembly GCF_006334905.2). Classification (NCBI taxonomy): domain Bacteria; kingdom Bacillati; phylum Actinomycetota; class Actinomycetes; order Kitasatosporales; family Streptomycetaceae; genus Streptomyces; species Streptomyces sp. 3MP-14. The sequence continues at coordinate 145,582 of NZ_VDLZ02000011.1, read as the reverse complement.
CGGTCGAGGGCATGGCAACTCCGTTCGAGGAGGGGCGAGTCGGGGAGGTCAGGAGAGGTCGGGAGGCGTCGGGAGGCGTCGGGGGAGGTCAACGGGCGGCGTCGGGGCCCGCTGGGCCCTCGGCGGCGGGGGGACCGTCGGCGTCGGGAGGCGCGTCGGCCTCGGGGGGCCGTTCCGGGGCCGGGAAGGCGAGGAAGCGGGTGAGCACCGTGCGCGCCCCGGCCGGGGTCTCGTCCTCCGGGCGCCGGTAGCGGTTGAGCAGCGCGACATAGTCGTCGAAGAGCTGCCGCAACTCCTCCGGGGTGAGCCGTACGGTGCCCCGGGAGTAGGGGAAGGCGTCCCGCCAGGGCCCCGACTCCTCGTCCGCGCCCTGCCGTTGGGCGAAGAGCCGCAGGTCGGAGACGTAGGCGAGGCGGTTCATCTCATCCACGACGGCCCGGGTCTCGGGGTCCTGCTCGCCGCGCGGCGGCAGCCGCAGGTCCTGGGCGACGGCGCGCCACCAGCGTTCCCTCGGGTGGGCCGGGTCCGGTCCGGCGGCCGGGTCGGTCTCCTCGACGAAGCCGTGGGCGGCCAGGGCGCGCAGGTGGTAGCTGGTGGCGCCGGTGTTGAGGCCGAGGTCGCGGGCGAGTCGGGCGCTGGTGGCGGGGCCGTGGCGGGCCAGCTGGTCCAGGACCCGCAGCCGGCGGGGGTGTGCGAGGGCCTTGAGCGCTTCGAGGGAGGGCGTGAACGGCATATGCACAGACTCCTGTGCACAGGAGGTTGTGCACGATCGGGCGGACACCCGAAACGGGGGTGGGGATATCCCCACCCCCGTCCGGGAGTTCGGTGCGGTGCGGCCGGTCAGACCGTGGCGGGCTCGCGCACCGCCTCGTCGGCGGGCCGCTCGGCCTGGGCCTCATCGGCCGCCCGTTCGCTCGGCCCCTGCTCGGCGGAAGGCACGGCGGGCGGCGCGGCGGGCGGCGCGGCGGTCCTGGCGCGGCGCGGCAGCAGGAAGCCGAGGGCGAAGGCGAGCACGGTCAGCCCGAGTGCGGCCAGGGTGACCTGGCGGGCGGCCGTCAGATAGTCCTCGCCGCTCGGCAGCACGCCGACCGTGGAGAAGAACAGGGTGCCCAGCACCGCGACCCCGAGGCTGGCGCCCACCTGCTGGAACGACTCCAACAGGCCGGAGGCCGAGCCGATCTCGCGGTCGGTGACCTCCGCCATGATGATGTCGAAGAGCGGCACGAAGATCATGCCCATGCCCACCCCGTAGACCAGCAGCGCCGGGACCAGGTCCCAGCCGCCCAGGTCGACGCCGACCCGGCCGAGGGTCAGATGGGTGGCGACGAGCCCGACGACCATCAGCGCCAGCCCCAGGTGCAGGATGCGCCGGCCCAGCCGGCCCATCGCCGCCGAGGCGAACCCGGACCCGAGGAACGCGCCCACCGCCCACGGCGCCATGGTCACGCTGGCGCGCAACGGGCCGAAGCCCAGGCCCAGTTGCAGCAGCAGCGCGATCACCAGGGAGAAGCCGACGATGGCGCCGAAGAAGACCAGCACGAAGCCGACGCCCGCCGCGTAGGAGCGCTTGGCCAGCACGCTCAGCTCCACCAGCGGGACCCGGCCGGCCCGGGCCATCCGCCGCTGCCGGCGCAGAAACGTCCCGAGGGCGAGCACGGCGGCCACGGCCATGCCGGCCAGCCAGCCCGGCCAGCCCAACTCGCGGCCCTGCACCAGCGGGAAGATCAGCAGGAACATCGCCAGGCCGGCCAGCAGCGCCCCGACGCCGTCGAGCCGGAGCGACCGGTCACCCCGCCCGGCGGGCAGCACCCGGGCGCCGACGAGCAGACCGAACGCGCCCAGCGGCAGGTTGATCAGGAAGACCATCCGCCAGCCGGTGCCCAGCAGATCGGCGTCGACCAGGACGCCGGCGATCACCGGGCCGAGGATGGTGGCCAGCCCGATCACCGGGCCGAGCGCGCCAAACGCCTTGCCGAACTCGTGCGGGGGGAAGAGGTCCCTGATCAGCCCGAAGATCTGCGGGATCATCACCGAGGCGAACAGCCCCTGGATCACCCGGGCGACAATCAACGACTCGGGCGACCAGGCGAGTCCGCACGCGAGGGACGCCAGCAGGAACCCGGCCTCGCCCACCAACAACACCCGGCGGCGGCCCAGCATGTCGCCGAGGCGCCCGCCGGTGAGCAGGCCGACGGCCAACGCCAGGGTGTAGGCGGCGGCGATCCACTGGAGGCTCGTCTCGGAACCTCCCAGATCCCGCTGGATCGCGGGGCCGGCCACCGTGACCACGGTGGCGTCCAGCAGGTTCATGAGCATCGCGGCCAACAGGGCCCACAGGCCGAGCCACCGGTGGGGAACAACGGTTGCGTTCGTCATGGCCGTTACCCTCGCAGCGATAGCAGAAAGTTCCATTCCTGTATGGCGGGGAGGCTGGCGAACATGTTGGAGACATCAGCTCGACTGCTGCGCCTGCTCTCCCTGCTCCAGACGCCACGCGAGTGGAGCGGACCGGAGTTGGCCGAACGACTTCAGGTCACGACCAGAACCGTGCGCAACGACATCGACCGGCTTCGCCGGCTGGGCTATCCGGTGGACGCCATCCGGGGAGCGGTCGGCGGGTACCGGCTGGGGGCGGGCAGCTCACTGCCCCCGTTGCTGCTGGACGACGAGGAGGCGGTCGCCGTCACGGTGGGGCTGCGCACCGCGACGGCCGGGGCGATCGAGGGGATCGAGGAGTCCTCGCTGGGGGCGCTGGCCAAGCTGGAGAAGGTGCTGCCGCCCCGACTCCGGCGCCGGGTCGGGGCGTTGAGCGGCTTCACGGTGGCGGTGCCGGCGCGGGGCGGGCAGCCGACGGTCTCACCCGAGACGCTCACCACCATCGCGGCGGCCTGCCGGGACCGGGAACGGCTGCGCTTCGACTATCTGACGCGCGGCGCCGAGGAGCCGACGCGCCGGGAGGCCGAGCCGTACCGGCTGGTGAACTGGGGGCGGCGCTGGTATCTGATCGCCTGGGATGTGGCGCGGGAGGACTGGCGGACCTTCCGGGTGGACCGGCTGACGCTGAAGGTGCCCAACGGACCGCGCTTCGACGCCCGGCCGCTGCCGGACGAGGACGTGGCCGGCTATGTCTCCCGGGGTGTGGCCTCCGCGTCCCGGCGGGTCAGGGCCCGGGTGGTGGTGAACGCGCCGGCGGAGGAGCTGACCGCGCGGCTGCCCGCGTCGGTGGGGGTCGTCGAGCCGCTGGACGCCGGCCGGAGCCTGCTGCACACGGGGGCCGACACCGCCGAGCAACTCGTCTCCTGGATAGGCGTGTTGGGCGCCGACTTCGAGGTGCTGGACGCGGAACCCGAGATCGTCGAGCAGCTGCGCGGGATGCGCGACCGCTACACGAGGGCCCTCGCGGCGGCCACCGAACGGGCCGACTTCCCGGAACCGGAGGAGTGAGGCGGGGGAGTCAGCGAACGCAACGGGCACGGGCACGGGCACGGGAAGCCTGAGGGACGAAGCGAGGAACCGGAGAGCCGGAACGTGGAACCGGCGCCGGGCTGACCCATCACCCGCCGGGACGCCAGGACGCCAGGACGCCAGGACGCCAGGACGCCGGGACGCTCGGAGCCGGGGAAGTGGGAACGCCCGTGGGCGGGGCGGCGAGCCATGGGCCCGGCGGCGGGTGGCGAGTGGCGCGGACGGATGCCGGCGGGCATGAGCGCCGGCGGGGGCGGCGCGGGCACCGGGCAGCATGAACGCCGGCGCGCGGCGGCCCGAACACAGCGAACGGGCCCGGCACCTGAGTGCCGGGCCCGTCAACCGTGGTAGCGGGGACAGGATTTGAACCTGCGACCTCTGGGTTATGAGCCCAGCGAGCTACCGAGCTGCTCCACCCCGCGTCGTGGTCCCCACCCTACGCCATCCCCGGGGGTGCTCGCTCCCCGGGCCCACGGGGCGACCCGCGCCCAGCCCCGGAGGGCCGGTCCGCTCAGTCCCCGACGGGCCGGGTCTGGTGGACGCCGGGCAGCGGGGGCAGCCCGGTGACGCTCATCAGCAGCGAGTAGATGGTGGTGGTTCCGGCGATGAACAGGCGGTTCCTCCGGGGGCCTCCGAACCGGATGTTGGCAACGGTCTCGGGCACCAGCAGCCGGCCCAGCAGGGTGCCGTCGGGGTGGTAGCAGTGCACCCCGCCCTCCATGGCGGCGGCCCAGAGGCGGCCGGCGTCGTCGAAGCGGATGTTGTCGAAGTTCCCCTTCGTGCAGCTGACGAAGACGTCGCCCTCACTCAGCGTGCCATCCTCGCGGACGTCGAAGACGCGGATGTGGTTGGCGATGCTGTCCGAGACGAAGAGCCGGGACTCGTCGGGCGAGAAGACCAGGCCGTTGGGGCCGCTGAAGCCGTCGGCGACCAGCCGCACCTCGCCGGTGTCGGGATCGATCCGGTAGACGTCGCGCGCGCCGATCTCGCTCTCGCCCCGGTGGCCCTCGTAGTCGCTCGCGATGCCGAACTCCGGGTCGGAGAACCAGATCGAGCCGTCGGAGCGCACGGCGGCGTCGTTGGGGCTGTTGAGCCGCTTGCCCCGGTACCGGTCGGCGAGGACCGTCACCGATCCGTCGTGCTCGGTCCTGGTGACCCGACGGTTCCCCTGCTCGCAGGTCACCAACCGGCCCTGGCCGTCCAGCGTGTTCCCGTTGGGGTGGCCGGCCGGCGAGCGGAAGACGCCGACCTCGCCCGTCGTCTCGTCCCAGCGCAACAGCCGGTCGTTGGGGATGTCGCTCCACACCAGGCTGCGGGCCGCCGGGAGATAGAGCGGGCCCTCGGCCCAGCGGGAGCCCCGGTGGAGGATCTCCAACTGCCGGTCCCCCAGGGCGCATCGGCCGCTCCGGAAGCGCTCGTCCAACACCTCGTACAGCGCGGCTCGCGCGTTCACCACGGACATCTCTTCACCTGGTCCTCGGTCGTGTGGTCTCCACCTCCTCTCATCACATCATTGGACGACCACGGGCCGCGCACCCGCCACGCTCTCCCGATCCCGCTCCCCGCCCCCGTCCGGCTCCCCGCCCCGGCGCCTCTTCACCGCCGGGGTGGAGGGCGGCCGTTGGCCGGCGCGCTGCCCCCACAGGACGCCCACCAGCACCAGGCCGAGACCCACCAACTGCCAGCCGGTGAGCGACTGGCCCAGCAGCACCAGCCCGGCGAGGGTGGCGACCACGGGGTTGGCCAGGCCGAGGAAGGACATGGAGGAGGCGGGGAGCCGCTCTATGCCTCGGAACCAGAGGGCGTATCCGAGGGCCGTGCCTATCAGGCCGAGATAGGCGTATCCCACGAGATGCCCGGTGGTCGGCGCCGGGGGCGCGCCCTCGACCAACAGCGCCAGCGGCGCCAGGACCAGGCCGCCGGCCGTCAACTGCCAGCCCGTCAGGGCCAGAAGGGAGGCGCCGGGCGGGCGGCCCCAGCGCTTGGCCAGCAGCACGGCCAGCGCCATCAGCACCGTGGCCAGCAGCATGGCGGCCATCCCCGCGCCGTCCAGCGCGGCGTCGGCGCGCAGCACCAGCAGCGCTACCCCCGCCAGCCCGAGCAGAGCCGCCGGCACCGTGCCCCGGCCGGGCCGCGCCCGGAGCACCACCACCCCGAGCCCCGCCACCAGCAGCGGGGAGAGCGCCCCGATGGTGGAGGCGACACCGCCGGGCAGGCGATAGGCGCCGTAGAAGATCAGCGGGAAGAACGCCCCGAAGTTGAGCAGGCCGAGCACCGCGGCCCGCCACCACCAGGTGCCCCTTGGCAGTTGGCGGGTGAAGGCCAGCAGCAACAGCCCCGCCGGCAGGGCGCGCAGCGCGGCGGCCAACAGGGGCCGGCCGGGCGGCAGCAGCTCCGTCGTCGTGACATAGGTGGTGCCCCAGGCGGCCGGGCCGAACGCGGCCAGCGCGGCCACCGCCCAGGGCCGCTCCACCAGCCGGCGCCACCGGCCGCCGCGCGCCGCGCCATCGACGACGCCTCCGCCGGCGACGAACTCCCCCACACCGGAGCCGGACATGCCCCACCACCTCTGCTCTCCGACCGGCCTCCGCAGCCGATCCCGCGCCTGTCTCAGCCTTGAACTTCTCAACGCTGAATTAACTCGTGGTAGTCTGGCACGGCCCACTTGCTCACGTCAAGTAGCTGAAGGCTAAGATAGTTTTCCTCGGGCCCGCCCCGACCGACCACCGTTCCCCTCCCAGACGCGAAGGACTCCGACACCGATGAGCGACAGCGAAGCCCGCCAGGACGTCCCCTCGGACGTCCCGGCGGGCACCCCGGACCAGGCCCCGGAGGGGACCGGCCGCGCCGAGGCCCACCCCACCGACGCCGTGGACGAGTTGACCGCCCAGTGGATGCGCGAGCGGCCGGACCTCGGCGACCTGAGGGCCATGGCCCTGATCGGTCGGATCAACCGCGCGTCCAGCCTGCTCGTCAAGCGCATGAAGCCGGTCTTCACCGCCCACGGCCTGGAGAACGCCGAGTTCGACGTGCTGGCAACGCTGCGGCGCGCCGGCGCCCCGCACGAGCTGACCCCGAGCGAGCTGGTGCTCTCCTCGATGGTCACCTCGGGCGCCATCACCAACCGACTCGACCGGCTGGAGCGCAAGGGCCTGATCGAGCGCCACCCCGACCCCGGCGACCGGCGGGCCGTCCGGGTGCGGCTGACCGAGCCGGGCCTCGACGTGGTGGACCGTGCCGTGGTCGCCCATGTGGCCAACGAGACGCGGATGTTGGCCGCGCTCCCCGAGTCGGAGCAGCAGTGGCTCAGCGACGGGCTGCGCCGGCTGCTGGTCGCCCTCGGGGACACCCACCTCGGATGACGCACCAGCCGGGGCCGCGCCCCCTCAGCCCCCGTCCCCGTCCCCGTCCCCGTCCCGGCGCCCTCGCCGCGCCCGACATCCCGCCCGCCACCGCCCCGTCCGGCGTCGCCCCGTCCGGCACCGCCCTACCCGGCGTCGCCCGCCAGGACCCGCCGCATCGCCACCCGGGGCCAGCGGTCCAGGCCCAGTTCCGCCTCCCGGCGGCGGACGGCCCGCAGTTCGGGCCCGAGTTCCTCGGGCGCCAGCTCGGCGAAGCCGCAGCGCCGGTAGTAGGGCGCGTTCCACGGCACCTCGGCGAAGGTGGTCAGGGTGAGGGCGGGGCTGCCCCGTTCCCTCGCGTGGTCGGCCAGCCGTTCCAGCAGGGCGCGGCCGATCCGGCGGCGGGCGTGGTCCGGGTGGACGGAGACCTGCGCGACATGGGCCTCGCCGTCCACCCACTCGGCGATGAGGTAGCCCACCGGAAGATCGCGTTCGTCCACCGCAACCCAGGCCAGGCCGGCCCGCAGGCGCCGGCTCAACTCGCCCTCGCCGGGCGGCTCGTCGTCGGCGATCTCCGCCATGCCGAGGGCGCGGAACGGCTCGCCCGCCGCCCGTTCGATCTCCCGCAGCAGCGGCAGGTCGCGGTGTTCGGCACTCCTGACACGCATTCCTCGAGTGTGCCCGACGCCCGCCGGGGACGGCGTCCGCCCGCCGTTTCTCCGGGACTGTCAGTGGCGGCTGGAAGACTCTGCGGAGACGAGCGAAGGAGGCGGGTGGAGCATGACCTCGACCAGCTATGACGTGATCGTGCTCGGGATCGGCGGGATGGGAGGCGCGGCCGTGCACCGGCTCGCGGCGCGGGGCGCCCGGGTGTTGGGCCTGGAGCGCTTCGGCCCGGCGCACAACAGGGGCTCCAGCCACGGCGGTTCCCGCATCGTGCGGCAGACATACTTCGAGGGCGCCGCCTATGTCCCGCTGCTGCTGCGCTCGTACGAACTCTTCGACGAGCTGGCGGCCGAGACGGGCCGCGACCTCATGGTGCGCTGCGGCGGGGTGATGGTCGGGGCCCCTGGCAGCCGGACGGTCGCCGGCTCCCTGGCCTCGGCCGAGACCTGGGACCTGCCCCACGAGGTGCTGGACGCGCGCGAGATCAGGCGCCGGTTCCCCACGCTGAGCCCGGCCGACGACGAGGTGGCGCTCTGGGAGCGGGGGGCCGGCCTGGTCCGGCCCGAGGAGACGGTCAGGGCCGGGATCGAACGGGCCACGGCGGCCGGCGCCGAGCTGCGCTTCGACGAGCCGGTGACCTCCTGGGAGGAACTGCCCGGCGGGGCCGGCGTCCGGGTGCGCACCCCGGCCGGCAGCTACACGGCCGGCCAGCTGGTGATCTGCGCCGGCGCCTGGGCGCCCGAGCAACTGGCCGAGCTGGGCCTGCCGTTGGCGGTGGAACGCCAGGTCATGTACTGGTTCGCGCCGCGCGGCGAGCGGGGCGTCGAGCCGTTCCTGCCGGACCGGCACCCGGTCTACATCTGGGAGGAGCCGGACGGCACCTCGGTCTACGGCTTCCCCGCGATCGACGGCCCCGAGGGCGGCGCCAAGGTCGCTTTCTACCGATCGAACGTCGGCACCACCACCCCCGAGACCATCGACCGGACGGTGCGCCCGGAGGAGGTGGCGGCCATGGCCGAGCACGCCGGGCGCCATCTGCCGGACCTGCCGGGCCGGTTGCTGCGGGCCGTGACCTGCATGTACACCAGCACCCCCGACGACCACTTCGTGATCGCCCGGCCCGCCCGGTACGCCTCGGTGACGGTGGCCTGCGGCTTCTCCGGGCACGGCTTCAAGTTCGTGCCGGTGGTGGGCGAGATCCTCGCCGAGCTGGCGCTGGACGGCTCGACCCGGCACCCCGTCGAGCTGTTCGACCCCAGCCGGTTCGAGGAGTCGCGGCCATGAGGAGCGTTCCCGCGGACGCCGGGCCGGCGGCCCCGCGGCCCTGGCACGCGGACCCGGTGCTCCGGCTGCTGGTGACGGGCAGCCTGCTCAACGGGCTCGCGTTCTTCGCGACGCTGCCGTTTCTCGCGCTCTACCTCTCCGACATCTCGACGCTCTCCGAGGCCGGGATCGGCCTGGTGGTGGGCAGCGTGGCGCTGATCTCCGCCGTCGGGGGCGCCGTCGGCGGGCTGTTGACCGACCGGCTCGGCGGGACGCGGCTGATCCAGGCGGGCCTGCTCGTCAACGTCGTCGCCTACGCGGCCCTGGGCCTCGCCCGCGAGCTGACGTTGATCGTCGCGCTGGTGTGCCTCCTGGGGGTGGGGCGGCTGTTGACGGAGCCGGCGATGAAGAAGGCGCTGTCGCTGGCCGCGACGGGGTCGGGGGACGCGGGCTCGGGGGAGGCGGGTTCGGGCGAGGCGGTCTTCCGCATCCGCTATGTGACGCTCTGCGTGGCGGCCACGGTCGGCCCGCTCGGCGGCGCGGCGCTCTACGCGGTGGCGAACTGGATGATCTTCCTGACCCCTGCGGTGATCTTCACCGGCTATCTGGCGCTGGTGACCGCGCGGGCCTCCCTCCTGCGCGGCCTGGACCGCCGGCCGGACGACGACTCGGCCGGCGTGGGCGGGAGTTGGCGGCTGGCGGTGCGCGATCGGCTGCTGCTGCGGGTGGTGGCCGCGGGGCTGGTGTTGTTCCTGGTCTTCTCGCAGTTCGAGTCGATCCTTCCGCTGTACATCAAGAGCGTGCGGGGCGAGTCCGCCCTCACCTACTTCTCGTTGCTGCTGGTGCTCAACGCGGCGCTGGCCATCGCGATGCAGTGGCCGGCGACCCGGCTGGCGCGGCGGCTGAGCCAGCCGAGGCTGGCGCTGCTCGGCGCGTTGGCCTTCGTAGCGGCCGCGCTCCTGTTCCGGGGCCTGGAGGTCCATCCGCTGCTGCTCTTCGCCGGCGTGGTGTTTTGGACTATGGGCGAGGCGGTGCTCTTCCCGATGCCGGACACCGTGATCCACACCATCACGCCCGACGCCAGGAAGGGCGCGTACTTCGGCTTCGCCGAGCTGCGCTATCTGGGCTTCTTCCTCGGCCCGGTGGCGGGCGGCGCCCTGTTGGGCGTCTCGGCCTCCCTGTACTTCGGCCTGATGGCGGTGACCATCCTCGGCACTTGGCTGCTGCTGCGCGACCAGCGGCTCCACGGGAGCCGTCCTGCGGTGACCGGCGCCGAAGCGCCGGCGGCCTCGGGGCCGGCGCGGCGGGAGCCGGCCGAGGGCCCCGAGCCGACCGGGCCCCGAATACCCGGCCGGGGCGCCGCGTGCGAGCGGGCCACCGAGGCGGGGACGACAGACGAGCGAAGGGAGACCAACGAGCCGGCGGAGACCACGAAGACCGGCGGGCCCGTGCGGACCGCCGAGACCTGAGCCACCGGCGAGACCTGCCCGGGGCAGCGCCACGACCTGAGCCACCGGCAAGACCCGTCCGGGCGGCGGCGCGATCTGGGCGACCGGCGCCCGGACGGCGCGGGCGCCCCCGGGCCCGGGCCAGGGAGCGGGGGCCAACCAGGCGGCCACCGCCGCCCGTTCAGCCCTCGCGCACCGGATAGGGCACGAACGTGCCCCGGTGCTCGTCGATGGTCAGCGCGCGGCCCAGCGGGGGCACCGCCCGCTGCGGGCAGTCCAGCCGCTCGCAGACCCGGCAGCCCATCCCGATCGGGGTGGCGGCCGAGGCGTTGCCCAGGTCCAGGCCGTCGGAGTAGACCAGCCGGGGCGCGTGTTGGACCTCGCATCCCAGGCCGATGGCGAAGGTCTTCGCCGGGTCGCCCCAGCCGCCCTGGTGCCGGGTGACGGTCCGCGCGATCCAGAGATAGCGCTGGCCGTCGGGCATCGCCGCGATCTGTACATGGATGCGGCCGGGCGCGGCGAACGCCTCGTAGACGTTCCACAGCGGGCAGGTGCCGCCCGCGTGGGAGAAGTGGAAGCCGCTCGCCGACTGCCGCTTGGACATGTTGCCGGCCCGGTCCACCCGCACGAAGGAGAACGGCACCCCGCGCAGCCGGGGTCGCTGGAGGGTGCTCAGCCGGTGGCAGACGGTCTCGAAGCCGAGCCCGAACGTGCCGGTCAGCTGCTCGATGTCGTAACGCAGTTCCTCGGCGGTGGCGTGGAAGCGGCGGTAGGGCAGGATCAGCGCGGCGGCGAAGTAGTGGGCGATGCCGATCCTGGCCAGGGACCAGCTGTCCGAGCCGGGCACGAAGTCCTCGCCGGCCAGGGCGGACAGCTCGGCGTCGTACTCCAGCAGCGCCAGCTGGGTGGCCATCCGGAACGCGCGCTGCCCGGGCCGCAGCCGGCCCGAGAGATAGAGCACCCGCGCGGCCGGGTCGTAGCGGTGCTGCTCGTCGCGGCCGGCCCCGGGGTGGGTGGCGACCCGCACCCCGTGCCGGGCCAGGCGTTCCGTCAACACGGTGAGCACCTCGCCCGGGCGGACCCCGATCTCCTCAGCGAGGTCCTCGGCGGCGAGGTCGGTCTCGTGCAGATAGTTCCGCCGCCGGTAGAAGAACTCCCTGATCCGCTCGTGCGGCGTGCCCGCCTCGCCCGGCCGGCGGCGCGCGCCCGGAGCGCCCGGGGCGTTCGGGGCCCCGCCCGTTCCACCGTCCGTGGCCCCGACCGGCCCGCGGTCTGTGGCATCGTCCGTGGCACCGTCGGAGGCGCCCTCGCGTTCGGCGTTCGCCTCGGCGAGCCGGGTGGCCAACGCCTGGTTGCGCCGGCCGAGTTCGAGCACCAGCTCCGCGACGGACGGCAGCCGTTCGGCCAGTTCGCCCAGGTCCTCGGGGGTGATCCGGCCGCCGTCCACCTCGTCGGCGAGGCCCTCCCGCAGGTCGGCGAGGAGCCGGCTGGTGTCCCTTCCGGAGAAGAACTCCGGGTCCACGCCGAAGGTCTCGGTCAGCCGCAGCAGCACGGGCACCGTCAACGGGCGTGAGTCGTGTTCCATCTGGTTGAGGTAGCCGGGCGATATGCCCAGCAGCCGCGCCAGCTCGGCCTGGCGCAGCCCCCGTTCCGCGCGCAGGCGCCGCAACCGTGATCCCGCGTAGACCTTGGCCACCGCGATCTCCTTCGACCGTTCACCCTCGACTCTCGACCACGTGAACCGCCCGAAACCGTCGGGGATTGGCACGTTCAGCAGAAAGCCGCCGGAAGTCTTCTCGAAGTTAGCACCGATCCAGCCTTGATGGCACCCAGTGCCAACGTCATTGTGTGAGCACGGCCCGCCGGACCCCGGCGAACCGGCCCCGGCACACCGGGAACCGTGCCCACCCACGCCACGGTCCCACGCGTCGATCGGCCGGAATCGCCCGCCGGCAGCATTGCTCACCGTTTCCACCCAGCGGAGGGGACCGGCGGGCCCCAACCCTCCACGGCACTCAGTGCCGTGCCTCTTGACCAGAGGTCACTCCGATCACATCAGGGCAGTTCCACCACGGAGGCGATCATGACCGGCAGCGTTCAGCCGACCCCTTCCCCCTCACCACAACCCCCCAGGACCGCACGGGAGTTGGCCCGTCTGTGGGCCGAGGACCCCAGGTGGCGGGGCATCCAGCGCACCTACGGCCCCCAGGACGTGGTCCAGCTCTCCGGCAGCGTCCGCGAGGAGCACACGTTGGCCCGGCGCGGCGCCGAGCGGCTGTGGCGGCAGCTGCACGACCGCGACTACATCCACGCGCTGGGCGCGCTGACCGGCGGGCAGGCCGTGCAGCAGGTCAGGGCCGGGCTCCAGGCGATCTACCTGTCCGGCTGGCAGGTCGCGGCCGACGCCAACCAGGCCGGTCAGACCTACCCCGACCAGAGCCTGTACCCGGCCAACTCCGTTCCCCAGGTGGTCCGTCGGATCAACAACGCGCTGCTGCGCGCCGACCAGATCGCCACGGCCGAGGGCGAGAGCGACCCGATCGACTGGCTGGCGCCGATCGTCGCCGACGCCGAGGCCGGCTTCGGCGGACCGCTCAACGCGTTCGAGCTGACCAAGGCCATGATCGCCGCCGGTGCCGCCGGCATTCACTACGAGGACCAGCTGGCCTCCGAGAAGAAGTGCGGCCACCTGGGCGGCAAGGTGCTGGTGCCGACCGCGCAGCACGTCCGCACCCTCAACGCGGCGCGGCTGGCGGCCGACATCGCGGACGTTCCCACCGTGATCATCGCCCGCACCGACGCGCTCGCCGCGACGCTGCTGACCAGCGACGTGGACGAGGTCGACGCGCCGTTCGTCACCGGGGAACGGACCGCCGAGGGCTTCTACCGGGTGCGCAACGGGATGGCCCCGGCCATCGCGCGCGGCCTGGCCTACGCGCCCTACGCCGACCTGCTGTGGATGGAGACCGGCACGCCCGACCTGGCGCAGGCGCGGGAGTTCGCCGAGGCGATCCACGCGCGGTACCCGGACCAGCTGCTGGCGTACAACTGCTCGCCCTCCTTCAACTGGAAGGCCGCGCTGGACGACGACCAGATCGCGAAGTTCCAGCGGGAGTTGGGCGCGATGGGGTACCGCTTCCAGTTCATCACGCTGGCCGGGTTCCACTCGCTCAACCATGGGATGTTCGACCTGGCCAAGGGGTACGCCGAGCACGGCATGACGGCGTATGTCGACCTCCAGGAGCGGGAGTTCGCCTCGCAGCGGGACGGCTTCACGGCCGTCAAGCACCAGCGGGAGGTCGGCACCGGCTACTTCGACCTGGTCTCGACGGCCGTCAACCCGGCCTCGTCGACGACGGCGCTGGCGGGCTCGACGGAGGCGGAGCAGTTCCACTGACCGGCTAACGCGTGCCGGCCGGCGCCTGGCGGCGCCAGCCGGGTCGGGGGGCGGCGCCCCCCGGGGCGCTGGGGGCGCGGGGAGCGCGGGGCCTGCGGCCCGGGCGGGGGTGCAGGGCCTGCGGCCCGGGGCGGGACGGGCCTGGCGGCCCTTGGCCCGGGCGGGGGCGCGGGGCCTGGGGCCCAGGCGGGCTTGCGGGCCTTGGGCCGGGCGAGACTGGCGGCCTTGGGCTTGGGCGGGCTTCCGGGCCTTGGGCCGGGCGGGTTCGTGGCCTTGGGCCCGGGGGCCCGGGGGCCCGGACCGGCCTGGCAGCCCCTGGGCCCGTTCGGGCCTGACAGCCCTGGACCCGGGCTGGTTCGTGGCCTGGGGCCCGGGCGGCAAGGGGCCGGTGGGCCTGATGGCCTCGGCCCACAGGTCCGGACGAGGTCGGGTAGACCCGGTCGGACGGACGTCGCTGGCCCAGCCGGGCCTGGGACTGGCAGCACACGGGCCCGGACCGGCCTGGCAAACCCTGGGCCCCGGGCGGGAGCGCGGGTGCAGGGCCTGCGGCCCGGGGCGGGACGGGCCCGGCAGCCCTTGGCCCGGGCGGGAGTGCTGGGCCTGGGGCCCAGGCGGGCTTGCGGGCCTTGGGCCAGGCGGGTTCGTGGCCTTGGGCCAGGATGGGCCCGGGGGCCCGGGGGCCCGGACCGGCCCGGCAGCCCTCGGCCCAGACCGGCCCAGCAGCACTGGGCCCAGACGGCCTTGGGGCCCGGGCGGGACTGGCAACCCTGGGCTCGGGCGGGCAAGGGGCCAATGGACCTGGTGGCCTCGGCCGGCAGGTCTGGACGGGGGCGGGCAGACCCGGTCGTACGGACCTCGCTGGCCCAGCCGGGCGGAACTGGCGGAACTGGCTGAACTGGCTGAACTGGCGGAACTGGCTGAACGAGCCTGCCGGCCCTCGGCCCGGGCGGGTTCGGCCGTCCGCCGCTTGCACGGACCCGGCGGAGCCGACCGACCCGGCTTCCGGCGGGGTTCGGCCCGGGCCGGGCCCCGCCTGGGCGTTCTCCGGGCCGTTCACACGGTGCGGAGCACGGGGCGAACGGTCGCCGTAGGCGGTCTCACGTCCCACTCGGGAAGCGTGCCCCGGCCCCGGTCGGGGTGGGGGACCGGGTCAGGCCACCTGGGCCCGGTTCCCCGCCCTGCCGGGGCCGGACATGTCGATCATCCTGCCGCCGCACCGGGCCGGGCCCGGGCCTGGCCGGGTGGGGGGGCCGAGGCCCGCTGCCCGGTGGTGGGCTCTCGGACGGCCCGAGGGAAACAGCGCGCCCGGTCGGGCACACCGCAGCACCGAGCCGCGCGGCCGGGGCGCCGCACCCTGCGGGTGCGCGGAAGCGCCCCTGCCTCGCCGACGGCGGCGCCGCGTTGCCGCGCCCGCACGCGCCCGCACGCGGTCGCGCGCCGGCCAGGGCGCGGCGCCCGTCCGGCTACGCCACCGCCTCCGGCGCCCGGGCGGGCGCCGGAGGGCGGCGGAGCGCGGACTGGCCGGCGCGCCAGGCGCCCAGCAGGTGGCGGGCCAGCGCGTCCTCGACCAGTCCCGTCGCGTCGATCCCGAAGACCACGTCGGCCGCCAACTCCGGTTCGTCCGCCAGCAGTCCGGCGACCACCTCGCGCCGCACCAGCTGCTCGTGCACGGCGTCGGCCTCCACGTGTTCCTCGTAGAACCGCTCGGCGGCCGGCCCCGCCCCGACTCGGCGCAGCGCGTCGGCCAGCCGCCGCGAGCCGGGCGACGAGGTGATCTCCACGGCCGCGAAGTGGCCGACCAGCGCCCCGCGCAGCGCGCGGCGCAGCCCGAACAGGGACATCAGGTTGACGGTCGCCAGCGCCGCCCCGGGCGCCGCGTCCAGTTGGCGGCCGTAGTCGGCGTCCAGGTCGAGGTCGGCCATCAGCTCGGCGAAGAGCCGGGCGTGCGCCCGCTCGGCGCGGCCGGCGCCGAACTCGTCGAACTCGATCGCCACCATCGCGGCCTTCGCCCGCCCGGTCAGCCTCGGCAGCACCCAGGCGTGCGGGTCGGCCTCCTTCAGGTGGTAGACGGAACGCACCGCCGCGTACTCGCGCAGCTGCCACAGTTCCCCCTGCCGCGCGAGGAAGTGGCTGACGCTGGCCGGGTCGTCGCCGGCCGGCTCGACCAGCAGCGCGTCCAGCGCCCGTGCCACCCGGTCGCCGCCGGGAACGCCGGCGCGGAGCGCGGCGAGGAACCGCTCCTCCGCCGCGACCCGCAGCCCGAGCGCGGCCGGGTCCCACTCCCGCTCGTCCGGAACGCCGGCGAAGCCCCGGTAGTGCAGCTCGTAGAGAAGGTAGAGCGCCAACTGGCAGTCCTCGCCGAGCGGTTCGGCCCTGGCCACGGCCTCGGGTGCCGGCCAGGCGCCCGACCGGCCGGTGGCCAGGGCCGCGACCACCCCGGCCGACAGTTCGCCCCTGGCCTCGGGCAGCTCGGGCCCCCGGCTCACCGTTCCCCCTCGGGGGCTTCGTCGACGTCCGCGCGGTCCGCGCGGTCCGCACGGGCGCGGCGCCGGTGGCTGGTGTCGCACCACGGGAAACGGCGGCTGCGGCGACAGGTGCAGAGCGCCACCAGGAAACGGTCGCCGCGCACCACCCGCCCGTCGTCCAACACCACCTCGACCGGGCCCTCCACCAGCAGCGGCCCGTCCCGCTCGGCCACCACCCGGCGCGGCCGTTCACCCGACCAGTCCGCAACGCCCCGGCCAGCACGTTCCACCACGCCCCGCCCCGGGCGTTCCGCCCCGCCCCGCCCCGGGCGTTCCGGCGCGTCCCGGCGCGGGGCCTCGGCGGCGGTCACCGCTTCTCCCCCCGGATCACCACCAACTCCTCGGTGTCCTCGTCGGGTTGAATCAGGCCGTGCCGCCGCAGCCAGGGCAGCCGCCCGCGCAGCACAGGGCCGAACGGAATCCGCGCCCGGTCCACCACCTCGGCCCGCAGCCCGGCCCGCTCCAGCCGGAGCAGGGTCTCGTCGGCCGCGCACAGCCCCGAGTGCACCATCAGCAGCACCCCGTGCGGGCGCAGCCGCGCCGGCACCTCGGCGCAGATCCGGTCCACCACGGCGCGCCCGTTCCGGCCGGCGTCCCAGGCCCGGGCCACGCCCCGGCGCGGCGGCGACTCGCCGGGCGCGGGAACGTAGGGCGGGTTGCAGAACACCACGTCGAAGGAGCGGTCGGGAACGGCCGCGAACAGGTCGCCCCGGCGAACGGTGACCCGCCGCCGCGCCAACAGCGCGTTGATCCGGGCGCTCAACACGGCGCGCCGCCCGACGTCCACGGCGGTCGCCCGCGCGCCGAGCCGCGCCGCGAGCACCGCCAGCGCGCCGCTGCCGGCGCACACCTCCAGCACGTCCATCCCGGGGACGAGCCCCTCCCGCCGCAGCGCGGCGGCCAGCATCAACGTGTCCGACTGGGGCGCGTACACCCCGGGCACCACCACGACCCGGCCGAGCGCGGGCGCCAGCGGGGAAGAAGCCAACGAAGCAGCCAACCGACCACACCTCCACACCCCCACACCGGCCCCGAGACCGCGCGGCCGAGTACCCCTCGCCTCCAGCGCCACACCGCGTCGCGCCGCACCTCCCCCGAACGGAGCCACCCCGCGTCACGCGCGTGGGCGGCCGAGCCCCGGCGCGCGAACGGAACCGCGCGCCCGGCGCGCACGCTCCCGCCCCCGCCTCAAGCGCTCAGCCCCCGCCTCAAGCGCCCCGCCCCCACCTCAAGCGCCCAGCCCCCACCTCAAGCGACCGCGCACAGCGCGCGTTCGGCCGTCGCCACCAGCGTCGCCGCGACCCGTTCCTCCGTCGCGCCCCGGCCCGTGTACAGCAGGTCGAAGCTGTCGAAGGCGGTCAGCAGCCACAGCAGGTCGGTGGCCTGTTCGACGTCGGTGTCCGCGCGCAGCAGGCCCTGTTCGCCGAGCCGCCTGGCCAGTTCGGCCATGCCGCCCGCGCGCCCCTCCTCCATCCGCCGCACCGCGCCGCCCACCGCCTCCGCGTCGAGCTGGGCCATCGAGGAGAGCGCGCGCAGCACGTCGCGATGGGCCGCGTACATGGCGACCACCCCGCCGACCCCGCCGCGCAGCCCCTCGCGCGCGTCGGGGTGCCCGGCCGCGTCGATCATCCGCTCGAAGAGCCCGCCGCTGTGCAGCAGGTCGGCGCCCACCGCGTCGAACAGCCCGGCGCGGCTGCCGAAGACCAGGTAGACGGTGGGTCGGGCCACCCCGGCGGCCTGGGCGATCCGGTCCATGCTGACCGGCCGGTCCGGCGCCCTGCGCAGCTCCTCGTAGACCGCGTCGATGATGCGCCGACGGGTCGCCCGGGCGCCCTCGGCGCGGAGCCGTTGCTCGTACTTGCGGGGAGGCATGGAGCCAACCTAGTTCCCTTGACAGTGCGTATTACGAAATACAGACTGTCAATCGAAATTGGGGACCGCAAGCGCGACGACCCAACACCCGCCCTACGGAAGGCAGTTCCGTCATGGCTCCATCCCCCGCCCAGATCCGTGTCGGCATCATCGTCGGCACCACGCGTCCCGGCCGCAAGGCCGCCACCGTCGCCGAGTGGGCCCTGGGCATCGCCACGACCCGCGAGGGGGCGACGTTCGAGATCGTGGACATAGCCGACCAGGACCTCCCGTTCCTCGACGAGCCGCTGCCGGCCATGACCGGGCAGTACACCAAGCCCCACACCCGGCGCTGGGCGGAGCGGATCGCGCCGTTCGACGCGTTCCTCTTCGTCACCCCGGAGTACAACGGGAACTTCCCCGGGGTCCTGAAGAACGCGATCGACTTCCTGTACGCCGAGTGGCGCGGCAAGACGGCCGGCGTGATCTCCTACGGCATCCAGGGCGGCGCCAGGTCGGCGGCCTCCCTGACCACACTGCTGTCGCAGTTCGAGATGACCGTCGTTCCCTCGGGGACGCGGCTGGTGCTGTCCGAGGACTTCAAGGAGATGAAGGAGTTCGCGCCGGGCCCCTCCCGCGAGAAGGAGGTGCTGGCCACGGTCGACGAGGTGCTGGCCCAGGCCAGGCTCCGCGAGACCGGGAACGCGCCCGGGGAGCCGGCGGCCGACGCCTGAGCCTTCGCGCTGTCGCGCCCGGCAGCGTCCCCGTCGGCTCGACGCGCCCGGTCAGCCGACGGGGATGCCCGGGTTGCTCAGCCGACGGGGACGCCCGGGTTGGTCAGCCCGTTGCCGCCCTCGACCGTGTTGTCGGCGGCGACGGTGACCGGGCAGGCGTCCGGGTCGTGGTGGGTGACGTTGATGGCGTAACGGTCGGGCCCCGTGGCGCCCGTGAGGTCGGCGTGGTTGGCGCGGAAGACCGTGCCGCAGCCCCAGCCGTCCCGCACCTGGTGGGTCTGGAAGCCGTCGTTGGTGGTGCGCGTCCCGGTGTTGCCCTCGACCAGGACGTCGTTGCCCTTGATGTCCACCCAGGAGTCGTCGAAGTTGGCGCCGGTGAGGCCGCTGCCGTCGAAGGTGTTGTCGATGATCCGGGTGCCGGTGGTGCCCTCCTTGACGTCGATGTTCTCGCCGCCGATGCCGGGGCCGAGGGTGTTGCCCCGGATCAGGATGTTGTCGCTGCGGTCGTCGGTTCCGCCGGCGCTGCCGACGTAGACGCCCTCGCCCATGCCGCGTCCGTCGAGGCCGGTGTCCCGGATGGTGGAGTTGGTGATCGAGCCGTCGGAGCTGGAGTTCCGCCAGTGGACGGCCTCCATGGTGAGGGTGTGGACCAGCACGTCGTCGATGTGCACGTCGTCGGCCGCGTCCATCACGATGCCCTTCTGGCCGCCGGTGACGGTGAACCCGGTCAGCCGCCAGTGCGCGGCCCCGTCCAGGTGCAGCCCGTAGCCGCCGCCCGCGGTGAGCACCGCGTCCCGGGAGCCGACGAGGGTGATCGGCTCGCTCGCCGAACCGCTGCGGGTCGCGTCGAAGTTGCCCCGGTACTCGCCGTCGGCCAGCCGGATCGTGTCGCCGGGGACGACGGCGGCCAGGGCCGCCTCCAACTCGTCGGCCGTGCCGACCTCGACGACCGCCGCCGGCCGGGCGGCACGCGCCTCGGTCCCCGCCGGCGCGGCGCCGGGCGCGGCGCCGGCGGTGGCGGTCAGGCCACCGAGGGCGGCGAGCAACGCGGCGGCCGGCCGCAGCGGAACGGATCGCATGACGGGCTCCTCGGAGAGGTGGGGGGCGTCCCCGGCACCGCGCGGGCGCCGCCTCGTGCGGAGAACGGGCCCAACTGCCGTGCGGTTCGGCGGACTTCACTCCAGGCGGGGAACGTAGAAGCCCGACGCGGGCCCGTCAAGAGCGCCGTTCCCCTGGCCGGTGGCCGGCCCGGGGAACGGGAGGTGCTCGGGGCCCGGTCGGGGGCGGCTCAGCCGTGGATGGTCACATAGCCGTTCCCGTCGGGGTCCGAGCCGCGCTTGGTGTAGGAGTGCACGTCCGCCCGGGCGCCCGAGGGCAGGTAGAGGTAGATCGTGTCCTTGTCGTTGTTCCAGACGAAGGTGCACCTGTTCCGGTAGACGACGTTCCCGGCGTCCGAGTCGGTGCCGTGCCCGCCGCGCAGCCTGACGTAGTCGCCGGGCTGGAGGGTGTGGTTGCGGGTGAACGTGAACGTGTTGCCGGCCGCGTCCCTGACCACATGGCCACGCAGATTGACCGTCTTGGTTCGTGAGTAGTTCTTGATGACCAGATACTCCTGGTGCGCGTTGCCGCCGCGACAGCTGTTGTTGTCTCGGCCCGGGGCGTCGTACTGGATGCCCCGGATCTTCAACGCGGACGTGTACTCGGCGGCCCCGGCCGACGGCACCGCCAGCGCCACCAGGGCGCCGACGGTGACGAGGACGGCGAGAACGGCGTGCCTTCTCCGCATGATCCCCCCTTGGATCGAGCTGATCGAGATGGGAGGGGGAGCCTAGCCAGCTTGGAAAGAAAGAGCGCCAGCCGCGTGCGTACTCCGTAAAGGTTGTGCCGCTCTCGGTCACATTGTGGACTCGAACCGTCGGGCGGACCGTTTCAGCGAGGCAGCACGTTCAGCGTCGCCGCCCTGGCTCCCGAGCCCACGATCGGGTCGACATACTGCGCGCCATACCGCCGGTACTTGCTGCGGTAGGCCTCGTCGATCGCGTCGTTGAGCCCGTCGTCGCCCAGTTCGACGAACGTCACCTCCCGGTCCAGGCCGCCGGCCAGGACCCGGCCCTCGTGCCGCTCCCGCGCCGCGTTGAACCACCGGCCCTCCCGCCCCCGCGCGGACCGGACGTACAGCCCGTCGCCGTGGCGCACCACCCAGATGGTGATCGGCCCGTGCTCGGTGCCGTCGTCGCGCAGCGGCGCGATCTCCAGTTCGTCGGCGCCACCGATGGTGTCGAGTTCCTCGTTGCTCCAGTTCGCCATGGGTGCTCCTCGCGTCGGTTTCGTCTCAGGCCGCACGTTCGCTCGGCGGCCCCGCCCCCGAGGCATCGGCCGCCGCCGGACCGGCCTGAACGGCCGGTCGGCGCACCCCCCTTCGCATGGGTGAACGACCGCCCGAACGACCCGCCCAACGAAGGTCCCCGCCGCCAGCCCGGCGTCCACCCCCGCGTCCACCCCCGCGTCCGCGCCGCGCCAGCGCCACCCCGCCCAGCAGCACGGCCACGCCGACCGCCGGCAGCCAGAGCCAGCCGGCCGAGGGCGTGGCCGCCCACGCGCCGGCCAGCACCCAGGCCGCGTTCCCCGGAACCGTCCCCAGCGCCGTTGCGGCGGCGAACGGCGCCCAGCCCATCCGGGAGACGGCCGAGCCCAGGTTGACCACGGCGAACGGGGCCACCGGCACCAGCCGCGCCAGCAGCACGGTGCCGAACGCCCGCTCGGACAGCCGGCGTTCGAGCCCGGCGACCGGCCGGGAGCGGAGCAGCGGAAGCAGCGCCTCCCGGCCCAGCAGCCGCCCGGCGGCAAAGCCGAGCAGCGCGCCGGCCACCGTGCCGAGCGTCGTGAGCAGCAGCCCGAGGCCGAGCCCGAAGAGCGCCCCGGCGGCGGCGCTGAGCGCCGGCTTCGGCACGAACGCCACCGTCCCCAACGCGTAGAGCAGCAGGAACGCGGGCCACGCCCACGGCAGCGGCGCGTCCGCCACCAACTCCCTCGGCCCCACGGCCAGCCCGGCCGCCGCGAGCCCGCCGAGCAGGGCGGCCAACAGCGCCAGCCGCCCCCACGGCCCGACCACCGCCCGCGCCCACCGTCTCCCCCGCACCCCGCCATGATGCCCGCGCGCCGCCCCGCGCCGCCGCGCGCCCCCACCGCGCGCCCCGCGCGGGCAGGCCGGCACCCGACGAGGCGCCGGCCCGCCCGCCCGGTGGCCGGATCAGCGCACGTAGATATCGGGCTGCGGCGGCCGGCTCATGCCCTGCCCGAGGAAGTAACTCGGGTGCGGCGGCTGGTTGTAGGCGGTGTTCTGCCACGCCAGGGCGACCCGGTACTGGGCGTCGTGGGCCAGCGTGTGCAGCTTGACGTCGGTCGGCGTCCCGGTGGCATAGATGCGCAGCGCCGAGTTGTCGGTGTGCCGCCAGATGACCTCCTCGCGCCAGTCGCCGAGGATGTCGCCGGAGAGCGCCGGCGTGGCCTTGGTCCCGTTGCTGGAGGACACCCCGCTGCCGGTCAGCAGCCGCGTCTCGCCGCCGGTGCCGTACTTGTCCACCCGGGTGCCGTCGAGCAGTTCGCGGACCGGGTCGCCGTCCCACCAGGCGAGGAAGTTCGCCGAGGAGGGGTTGCGCCCGACGTTGGCGCCCGAGGCGTCCCGCAGGTTGCCCATGTTCGGGCCCGCGCCCCAGAACTCGGCGCCCGGGCTGCCGGCGTGGATGTCGGCGGCCACGCCCCGGCCCGGCCCCTCGTCGCCGCTGGTCGGGGTGCGGTGCAGCACCTGCCCGGTGCGGGCGTCGTGGAGGTCGGAGCCGGGCTGGTTGCCGGGCTCGTGGATGGTGAACACCTCAAGTCCGGGCCGGTTCGGCACGAAGTCGCCGACGTGCAGCGCGTCCCCGTGGCCGAAGCCGGTCGCGTACATGAGGCGGCCGTTGTCGTCGATGGTCGCGGAGCCGTAGACGATCTCCTGCCGGCCGTCGGCGTCGACGTCGGCGACCGACAGCTGGTGGTTGCCCTGGCCGGCCGCCGAGCCGTTGCCCGAGGCGTTGGAGTCGAACGTCCAGCGCTTGACGAGCTGCCCGTTCCGGAAGTCCCAGGCCGCGACGACGGCGCGGGTGTAGTACCCACGGGCCATGATCAACGAGGGCCGCTCGCCGTCGAGATAGGCGGTGCCGGCCAGGAACCGGTCCACGCGGTTGCCGTAGCTGTCGCCCCAGTCGGCGACGTTGCCGCGCGGCGGGTCGTAGGGAACGGTGGAGAGCGCGGCGCCGGTCAGCCCGTCGAACATGGTGAGGTACTCGGGCCCGCTCAGGATGTAGCCGCCGGAGTTCCGGTGGTCGGCGTTGGCGTTGCCGATGACGGTGCCCCGGCCGTCCCGGGTGGCGTCGGCCGTCTTCATGGCGACCTCGGCGCGGCCGTCGCCGTCGTAGTCGTACACCTGGAACTGGGTGTAGTGCGCGCCGGCGCGGATGTTGCGGCCGAGGTCGATCCGCCACAGCCGCTGGCCGTCGAGGCGGTAGGCGTCGACGTAGACGTTGCTGGTGTAGCCGGACTGCGAGTTGTCCTTGGAGTCGCTCGGGTCCCACTTGACGACCAGCTCGTACTGGCCGTCGCCGTCGAGGTCGCCGGGGCTGGCGTCGACCGGGGCGTAGCCCGCGCCAGGGGGCTGGAGGGGAACGTCGAGGTAGTTGCCGCCGGTGAACCGCAACGAGCCCTCGGAGGCCGGCTGTTCGACGCCGTCCACCACGGCGCGGACGGTGTACGAGGCGTCGGCGGGGGCGCCCTGGTCCAGGTAGTTGGTGGAGTCGGTGATCGGCGAACCGTTCACCCTGGTGCCGCCCCGGTAGAGGTTGAACGCGGTGTCATAGCCCTCGGTGCCCAGCAGCCGCCAGGACACCAGGTTCCCCGAGCCGGAACGGACCGAGATCAGGCCCCGGTTGAGGTCCTCCATCTGCTGGGCCTCGCCGGGCGGTTCGGGGGTGTCGTCGTCCACCCGCACCAGGCGCCACTGCTGGTTGGCGCCGCCGGTGACGGCGTACTGGGAGACCCGGGCGCCGTCGGCGGTGGCGGACTCCCACACGTCGAGGGCCTTACCGCTGTTGCGGTTGACCAGTTGCACGAAGCCACCGTCGGTGTCGACGACGGAGAACTGCTGGTTGGGGCCGTTGTTGTCGGTCCACTGGTGTACGGTCGCGCCGTCGGCCGTCGATCCCTGCGCGACGTCGACGACCTTGCCGCTGTGCCGGGCCCGCAGCCGGTAGTGGCCGTCGCCCGCGCTCACGAACTGGAACTGCTGGTGCGCGCCGGTCCCCGGCGTCCACTGCACGACGGCCGTGCCGTCGTCGGTGGCGGCGCCCTCGATGTCGAGGGCCTTGCCGCTGTGCCGGTTGACCAGCTGGTAGTACGCCGAGGTGTCGATCTCGGCGGCCACCGCCGCCGGCGCCGGGAGCGCGACGAGCGTCACCCCGGCCAGCACCACGGCCAACACCGAGGCGAGCAGGCCCCGTTGGTCGCTCCATCTTCGGGATCTGCGGGAACTCCGGGATCTGCGGGCTCTTCGGACGGACATGACGGCTCCTCACCGGGGGCGCACCGCCCCCGCACCGGTCTTCGTGAATCGATTCACTCCCCGAGGTCGCAGGCGCGGACTCCGGGGGAACGCGTGGAGCGGGGCGGGAGCCTCGATGGGAGCGCTCCCAGACCGCGATTGCAACGTAGCAACGCGCCATGCACCGGTCAACGCCCCGCGCACCGCCCGTTCTTGGCGACTCACCGCCAGCGACCGGCGGGGCCACCCTCGCCCCCTCGTCCCGGCCGCGTCGCGCGCCGGAACGACCAGGTGGAACGGTTCGCACCGCCGCCTCGACTCCCGCGCCCAAGCGTCCGTCAACACTGGTCGAGACTGGGAAAGCCGTTCCAGGAGCTTGCCGAGGCAGAGGTGGAACGGTATATCTGTTGCCCGAAGTCGGCGCGCCGCGCCGCCCGTTCGGCCCGACCCTGGCACGCACCAGGGTGGGCCCGTCGAGACGTCGAACCGACGTCCCCACCGCGCTCACGTCCCCGCCCCGGCCCCGCCATGGCCGGGCGAGGCGACGCGGCGCCCTCCTCCCCCGGCGGTCCCTCCCCGGCCGCCGCCTCCCGACAGCACAGCGCCACTCCGGACGACACACGGGACAGTCACCTCACTGGGAGTTGGTCATGAGGCTCAGATCACCGCGCACGCTCCGCCGCAGAACGACCCTGGCCGCAGCCGGAGTTCTCGGCATGTTGCTGGCCGTCCTCGGCATGGCGACGCCCGCCCACGCCGCCACCGGCATCCATGTCAGCAACGGCCGCATCCTGGAGGCCAACGGGAACGACCTGGTGATGCGCGGCGTCAACCACGCACACACCTGGTACGCCGGCCAACTCGGCGCCCTGGGCGACATCAAGCGCACCGGCGCCAACACCGTCCGCGTCGTGCTCAGCAGCGGAGACCGCTGGACCAGGAACGACGCCTCCGACGTCGCCAACGTCATCGGCCAGTGCAAGGCGAACCGGCTGATCTGCGTGCTGGAGGTGCACGACACCACCGGCTACGGCGACGACGGGGCCGCCATCACGCTCGACCGGGCCGTGGACTACTGGATCAGCGTCAAGGGCGCGCTGGACGGCCAGGAGAACTACGTCATCCTCAACATCGGCAACGAGCCGTTCGGCAACAACAACGCCGACCAGTGGACCTGGTCCACCAGCAACGCCATCCAGCGGCTGCGGAACGCCGGCTTCGACCACGCGATCATGGCGGACGCGCCCGGCTGGGGCCAGGACGGCGGCCAGGTCATGCGGAACAACGCCGCCCAGGTCTTCAACGCCGACCCCGACCGGAACACGATCTTCTCGGTCCACATGTACGGCGTCTACGACACGGCCGGCGAGATCCAGAGCTATCTCGGCAGCTTCGTCAACGCCGGACTGCCCATCGTCGTCGGCGAGTTCGGCCACTACCACAGCGACGGGGACCCCGACGAGGACACGATCCTGGCCACCGCGCAGTCCTGGGGCCTGGGCTGGCTCGCCTGGTCCTGGAGCGGCAACGGCGGCGGCGTCGAGTACCTCGACCTGGTCAACGGCTTCAACGCCGACTCCCCCACCTGGTGGGGCGAGCGCGTCATCCGGGGCACCAACGGCATCGCGGCCACCTCGCGCGAGGCGACCGTCTACAGCCAGGGCGCCGGCACGGCGCCCAACGGCTACCCGTACTGCCTCCATGGCGGCAACACCGACCCGGACGGCGACGGTTGGGGCTGGGAGAACAACCAGTCCTGCGTCGTGCGCGGCGGCCCGACCGACTGGTGAACCGGCCCTGACGGAACGGCGACGGGGAGCCCCGCCCTGCCCCGCCTGCCCGGGCGGGGCGGGGCGGGGCTCCGCGCTCAGAGCAGGTCGTTGGCGGTGCGGAGCACGGGTGGGGCGAGCAGGGCCTCGGGGTCGACATCGAGTCCGGAAGCCACGCTGCCAGCGGCCGCCGTCACGGTTCAACGGGGCGTAGTTCCTTGGCTCGGCGCAGGTGTTGGCACCGGCAAAGACGCATGGCGCCCGCCTCAACCATGAATGCCTCCCGGGCTCCGCTGACCACACCCCTCAAAAATGACCATCGCACAGCCCTGAGGGTGGCCGCCAGCTCAGCGCTGTGGAAGGTGGCGTATCCGATTGCAGGTGTAGGTAGCCGCGCCCGCGAGGTTCTGATCGATGCCGAGCCCAGAATGGTCAGCTTCGGTGCTCTCGTCGGTTGCCAGCAGTGAGCGCAGTGCGCGATGTCGTGCGAGCCGCGTCCGCGATCACCGCAGCCGCCTTCGCGCCAGTCTTTGCCTCCCCCGGATACGAGTTGGCGATCCGTTGCCAGCAGGTTCCTCAAGGCGGGCGATCTTGTAGCCAGGGTCCCGGGCGACCATCGGCGGAGGAGAACAATCGTGCCGAGCCCCGGCGCCAGAGACCCATCGCAGGCCCGCGGAGAACGCTACGGGGGGATGGAGGCGAAGAGGGGGCCATGGCCTCTCCACTCACACGCGCCCTCCGGTGTCTGTCAGCCACCGCCCCAGCAGGCCCGTACCCACACAAAAGGCCAGGTCACGGGCTACGTGACCTGGACTTTTTCGGAGCCGCCTGGGGGAGTCGAACCCCCGACCTACGCATTACGAGTGCGTCGCTCTGGCCGACTGAGCTAAGGCGGCGGGTGCGCCCGTTGGGCGCTTGGCGGAGGCCAGTCTACACAGGTTTGGAGGGTGCTCCGGCGGGCCTCCTGCGGCGGAGGAGGTCGTCGGTGGCCGCGCGCAGGGTGGTGAGGTGTTTGGACCAGCGGCCGCAGCTCAGGCAGCTGGTGAGGTGGTGGTCGAGCGCCTGCTCGGTCACGGTCGCGGGCAGGGGCGTTCCCGTGGCGCGGGCCGATATCGCGGCGCGGTAGTGGTTACAGGACATGGCCATGATCATCCCAGGTGGTCAGCAGGTGGTGCCCTCCTCGGGCACGGTGTTCGCCAACAGGTAGTCGTTGACGGCCGAGTCGACGCAGGCGCTGACGCCGCCGTAGGCCGTGTGGCCGTCGCCGTCGTAGGTGAGCAGCACGCCGGAGGAGAGCTGGTCGGCCAGGCCCTCCGACCACGCGTACGGGGTGGCCGGGTCGCGGGTGGTGCCGACGACCAGGATCGGGTCCGCGCCCTCGGCGGCGATGCTGACCGGCCCGCCGGACGGCTCGACCTGCCACGCGGCGCAGACCAGCGTGGCCCAGGCGAAGTCGGCGCCGAACGTCGGCGACGCCTCCTCGTAGGACGGGAGTTGCTCGCGCACCGCGTCCGCGTCCGCGTTGCCCGCCGGGCTGTCCAGGCAGCTGATCGCCGGGAAGGCGAACATGTCGGTGGCGTAACTCCCGCCCGGCGTCCGCCCGTTGTAGGTGTCCGCGAGGGTCAGCAACGGACCCCCGTCGCCGTCCTCGATCGCGGCGGCCAGCGCCCGGCGCAGGGTGGGCCACAGGTCCTCGGAGTAGAGCGCGTAGGCCACGCCCGTGGTGGCCAACGACTCCGTCAGCCGGCGCTCCTCGCCGGACGGCAGCGGCTCGGCGTCGACCGCGGCGAAGAAGTCGAGCAGCCGCGCCGAAGCGTCGTCGGCGCTCTCCCGCCCCAGCGGGCAGTCGCTTCCCGAGACGCAGTCCTCGGCGAAGGAACGGAACGCCGTCTCGAAGCCGCCCGCCTGCTCACGGTCCGTGCTGAGGGTGTCCAGCCTCGGGTCCATCGCCGCGTCCAGCACCAGGTGCCCGACGCGCTGCGGGAAGAGCCCGGCGTAGACGGCGCCCAGCTTGGTCCCGTAGGAGAACCCGACGTAGTGCAGCCGCTCGTCCCCCAGCACCTGCCGCAGCACGTCCATGTCGCGGGCGGACTCGACGGTGGAGATGTGTTCCAGCAGCTCACCCGAGCGCTCCAGGCAGCCCTGGGCGAACTCCTGGTGCGCGGCGACCAGTTCGTCGACCTCGCCGGAGTCGTCCGGGGTGCGGTCGGTCAGCGTGTAGTCGTCCATCTCCGGCCCCTCCAGGCAGGAGACGGGCTCGCTCTGGCCGGTGCCCCGTGCGTCGAGGCCGACCACGTCGTAGCGGGCGCGGACCTCGTCCGGGTAGATGTACTCGGCGGAACTCTGGGCGAAGTCGACGGCGGAGGCGCCGGGCCCGCCCGGGTTCATCAGGAGCGACCCGATCCGCTGCCCCTGGTCGGTGGCGCGGGAACGGGTGACGGTGAGCTGGAGGTCCTTGGCCGGGTCCGGGTTCTCGTAGTCGAGCGGCACGGTGAGGGACGCGCACTGGAACTCGGCGGCCTGGCAGCCGCGCCAGTTCAACTGCTGTTCGTAGTAGGGCAGTAGCTCGTCCGGGATCTCCTCGGACAGCGGTTCCAGGGGTGGCGCGTCCGGCGGCTCGGTGGTCGATGACCCGTCGGAGGCACCGGCGTCGGGCGCGCGGTCCTCCGGGCGGTCGTTCCCGGACGAACAGCCGGCGGCGAACAGGGTGGTGGCGGTGAGCAGGGAAACGGCGAGGCGGCCGGTGGTGCGCATGGGTCCCCCGTGGTTGCTGGCACGGACTCCGGGTGAGCGTACCTGTCAGCGCAGGGCCATCGTCATCGCCTCCACGGCCAGCAGGGGGGCGACGTTCCGATCGAGGGCGCGGCGGCACTCCAGCACCGCCTCCATCCGCAGCAACGTCTGCTCCGGCCGGGTGGCGGCGGCGACGCGCCGGACGGACTCCTCGCTCTCCCCGCCGGCCAGCCCGCCGGCATGGCCCAGCTGATGCGCCAGCACGTCCCGGTAGAACGCGGTGAGGTCCGTCAACGCCAGGTCCAGCGCGTCCCGTTGGGTGCGGGTGGCGCGGCGCTTCTGGCGGTCCTCCAGCTCCTTCATCACGCCGGCGGTGCCACGGGGCATCCGCTTGCCCTCGCCCCCGCCCAGGGCCGTCCGCAGCTCCTCCGTCTCCCTGCCGTCCAGCTCCTCGGCGAGCTGCTTGGCGTCCTCGGCCGCCGCGTCCACCAGCTCCTGGGCGGCGCGCAGCGCCCCGCCCACGTCCGCGGCCCGCTCGGGCAGCCGCAGCACCGCCAGCCGACGGGCCCTGGCCCGCTCGTCGGTGGCGAGCCTGCGGGCCCGGCCGATGTGGCCCTGGGTGGCCCGGGCGGCCGCCTCGGCGACCTCGGGCTCGATGCCGTCGCGCCGGACCAGCAGATCCGCCACGGCGGCCACCGGCGGGGTGCGCAACGGGAGTTGGCGACAGCGGGAGCGAATGGTCGGCAGCACGTCCTCGATGGACGGCGCGCACAGCAGCCAGACCGTGCGCGGGGCCGGCTCCTCGACGGCCTTCAGCAGCACGTTCCCCGCGCCCTCGGTCAGCCGGTCGGCGTCCTCCAAGACGATCACCTGCCAGCGCCCGCCGGCCGGCGAGAGCTGGGCGCGGCGGACCAGCTCCCTGGTCTCCTTGACGCCGATGGTGAGCAGGTCGGTGCGGACGACCTCGACGTCGGCGTGCGTGCCGATCAACGAGGTGTGGCAGCCGTCGCAGAACCCGCAGCCGGGCTGGCCGCCCAGCGCGCGGTCCGGGCTGACGCACTGGAGCGCGGCGGCGAAGGCGCGGGCGGCCGTGGAACGGCCGGAGCCGGGCGGGCCGGTGAAGAGCCAGGCGTGCGTCATCGACGAACCGGACAGCTCGGGCTCGTCGCCGCGCTCGACGGCGGTGACATAGGCGTCCGCGTCCCGGGCGGCGGCGGCCAACTGGTCCGCCACCCGCTCCTGACCCACCAGGTCGTCCCACACGGGCATCGCGGTCACCTCCAACGTTCTTCGGGCTGGCGCCCCGCCCCCGCCACGCCCGGCTTCGGGCGAACGCGCCGTCGACCATTGTGCGCCACCCCACTGACAGCGGCTGGCGCCCGGCCCCGGGCCCCGGGGAAGAGGCGGGACGGGGGCGGCTTCGGCGGGGGCGGCCGGGCCCAGGGGCCGGGCCGGAAGCCCGTGGGCCGCCGACCGTACCGTCCCGGTCCGTTCCGGCGACGCGGCTGGCCGCGACGAACGGGACCCGCCGTGCGGCCCGCGCGGCGACAGCCGAACGACAACGTCCCGCCGGGCAGGGGCCGCCACGGCCACGGCCATGGCCGACGCCGGCCAGAGGCACGTACCCGGCGACCCGGCCGGAGGCGGAACGGTTCCCGCCGCCGCGCACCGGCGGCACAGCCTCGGCCGACACCAGCCAGAGGCGCGTACCCGGCACCCCCGCCGGAGGCGGAACGGCCCACGCCGCCGCGCAGCAGCGGACACGGCCACGGCCGACGCCGGCCAGAGGCGCGTACCCGGCGACCCGGCCGCCGGAGGCGTGGCGCTGCCACGTCGGCGGGAACGAATCGCCGTCCGGCGAGACAGGGGCCCGCCACGACAGGGGCCCGGCCCCCAGGGCCGGGCCTCCGGGAGGCCGCCCCGGCCAGGGGCTAGCGACGGTCCTCGTCGTCCGGCTCGTCGTCGGTCGGCCGGGGGCCGAGCAACTCGTCGGCCAGCGTGGGCACATCGTCCAGCGGAGTCTCCTCCGCCCACTCGGGCCGCCGGTCCCTGCGGGACGCCGGCTCGTCCTCGACCCGGGGCAGCGGGCGCGTCTGGTCGACGGCCTCCGCCGCGTCGGGCCGGGGCAGCACGGCCGTCTCCTCGTTGTCGCCCGGGGTGCCCTGTTCGCCCGGGTAGGCGTGCGGGATCTGCACCGTGGTCTGGTTGTCCGCCGCCGCTGCCCGCGCCTCCTCGGCGCGCAGCAGCGCCTCCTCGGCCCGGCGCTGCTTCTCGCGGCGCAGCTCCTCGGCCTGGGCGCGGAGCCTGGCCTCCTCCTCGGCCTCCCGCCGGCGGCGTTCCTCCTCCTCGCGGCGGAGTCGTTCCTCCGCCTCCCGGCGGCGGCGCTCCTCCTCGGCGGCCCTGGCGGCCTCCTCCGCGCGGAGCCTGGCCTCCTCGGCGCGGCGGGCCTCCTCGACGCGGAGACGCTCCTCCTCCTCGCGGCGCAGCCGCTCGGCCTCCTCGGCCCGCTGCCTGGCCAGCTCCTCCTGGCGGGCGCGCTCCAGCCGGGCGGCCTCCTCCTGGCGCTCCCGCTCCAGGCGGGCCTCCTCCTCCTTGCGCTTGCGCTCCTCCTCGGCGAGCCGGCGGGCCTCCTCCTCGGCCTTGCGCCGGGCCTCCTCGCGGGCCCGGATCTCGGCCTCGGAGAGCGGCAGCATCTGGTCGAGCCGGTGCCGGGCGGCCATGGTCACCGACTCCGGGTCCTGGCCGGCGTCGATCACCAGGTAGCGCGCCGGGTCGGCGGCGGCCAGCGCCAGAAAGCCGGCGCGGACCCGCTGGTGGAACTCGCTCGGCTCGGACTCCAGCCGGTCCGGCGCCTCGGTGAAGCGTTCCCTGGCGGTCTCGGGCGAGACGTCCAGCAGCACGGTGAGGTGCGGGACCAGGCCCTCGGTGGCCCAACGGGAGATCCGGGAGATCTCCACGGCCGAGAGGTCCCGGCCGGCGCCCTGGTAGGCGACGGAGGAGTCGACATAGCGGTCGGTGATGACCACCGCGCCGCGCTCCAGCGCCGGGTTGATCACGGAGTGGACGTGCTCGGCGCGGTCGGCCGCGTAGAGCAGCGCCTCCGCCTGGTGGGAGAGGCCGCCCGAGGCGACGTCGAGCAGGATGCCGCGCAGCCGCTGCCCGATCGGCGTGGCGCCCGGCTCCCTGGTGACGACGACCTCGTGGCCCTTGCTCCTGATCCACTCGGCGAGCGCCTCGACCTGGGTGGACTTGCCGGCACCGTCCCCGCCCTCGACGGCGATGAAGAAACCCTGCGCAGCGGGGGCGCTGACCGGCTCGGCGCCGCCGCGCACGGCCGCGCCGATGTCCTTGCGCAGCGGGACGCCCCTGCGGTCGTCGGTGCGGCCGAGCACGACGGCCGCGACGGGCAGCAGCAGCACGCCGACGATGGTCAGCGTGTAGGCGGCGCCGCCGTGGTCCAGCACGAAGTCGCCGCGCACCACCCGGTGCGGGCCGATCAGGGCGGCGGCCAGCGGGCCGGCGAGCAGGGCCAGCGCGACGGCGAGCCGCACCACGGCGTGCAGGTGCTGGGTGAGCTGGGGCCGGCGGAAGTCCTCGGTCTCCTGGTCGAGCAGGGTGTGCCCGGTCTGGGCGGCGACGCCGGCGAGCAGGCCGGTGGCGGCGGCGGTGAAGAGGACGGTGGCCGGGTCGGCGATCAGGCCGACGCCGAACAGGCCGAGCCCGGTCAGGGCGATCGCGAGGGCGAACAGCCGCCGCCGGGAGAGCGCCGGCAGGGTGCTCGGCGCCAGCCGGACACCGGCGACCACGCCGCCGGTGAGGCCGAGCGTCAACAGCCCGTAGGAGACGGGCCCGCCGCCCAGTTCGGCGATGCGGAGCACGCCCAGCGCGCCGGCCGCAGCGATGCCGGCGGCGACGGTGGCGCAACCGAGGACCAGCACCGGGATGGCGCCGGTGCGGCCCTTGTCCGGCTTGGTGCCGGCGGCCGGGCGGCGCAGCCCGACCAGCGGCGAGACGGGCCGGCGCCCCTCGCCGCTCGGCAGCCGCAGGAAGTAGAGGACGGAGATGGCGGCGGCGAAGTACCCGGCGGCGACATAGGACGCGAGCGCCGCCTGGTGGGTGTCGAACCAGTCGAGCCCGGTGGCCAGGAGGTTGCTCACCAGCGAGGCGGCGACCAGGGTGAGGGCCGCGACCGGCAGCGCCACATAGCCGCCGCGCAGCCAGAGGCGGCGCAGCGCGTCGTGGTGGTCGGGCAGCGGCCGGATGGCGGCGCCCTCGGGCGGCGGCGGGGGCAGCAGCACGGGGGCAACGCTGTCCCGGCAGGCGACCCAGATCCGCTCGGCGACGCTGGTCACGAAGATCGTCGCCAGCACGTAGACATAGGCGTCGTCGGGCACCCAGTCGATCCAGAGCGGGGCGACGATCAGCAGCGCGGCGCGCAGCGCGTCGGCGCCGATCATCGTCCAGCGGCGGTCCAGCGGACCGTCGGGTGCGAGCAGTCCGGCCACCGGGCCGAGCAGCAGCACGCCGGCGAGGCCGGTGCCCAGCAGCCGCACCGCGAAGGCGGCGGTGACGGCCAGCGCCAGCCCCCGGTACTCGCCGCCGAAGAGCGGCTCGCCCGACTCCGGTACGTGCAGGGCGGCCTGGACGGTGAGCAGCACCAGCGCCAGCAGGGCCAGGGCGTCGCCTATGCCGCTGGTGAAGTGCGCCTCCCACAGCCGGCGGAGGGCTGGGACCTGCAACAGTGCCCCTCGGGCACGGTCGCGGGAGTCCGCGGCGAGCGCCTCGTCGGTGGCGCCCGTGGTGGGGTCATCAACCCGGGGTTGCTCTGCTCGCGTCATTCGGCCAGCGTAACCTTACGGAATCTGAGGGGACCGCCCGCCCGCACACCTGCCCGGCCAACGGTCTTGGGGAGAACAGAGGTTACTCCGCCCCACTGACAAAAGCCCGGGCGGAGGGCCACCGGCCGCCGGCCCGAGGGCCCCGCCGGCCGGCGCACCGCTCCGGCCCGGCCATCCGCCGGCCCGCGCCACGCGCCGGCTCACCCTTCGGCGGAGTCCTCCGCGCCTCCCGCCCGCGCCGCCGTCTTCTTCGTCGCGGCGCTCTTCTTCGTCGCGGTCTTGGTGGCGGTCGACTTGCTCGCCGTCTTCTTCGCGGCGGTCTTCGCGGTCGTCTTCTTCGCCGCCGTCTTCGTCGTGCTCTTCTTGGTCGTCGACTTCTTGGCGGTGGCCTTCTTGGCGGTCTTCTTCGCCGGCCCCTTCGCCCGCCGCTCCGCGAGCAGTTCGAAGCCGCGCTCCGGCGTGATTGTCTCCACGTCGTCGTCCCGGCGCAGCGTCGCGTTGGTCTCGCCATCCGTGACATAGGGCCCGAAACGCCCGTCCTTGACCACCACCGGGCGCCCGTTGGTCGGGTCCTCGCCCAGCTCCTTCAGCGGCGGCTTGGCGGCGGCCCGGCCGCGCTGCTTGGGCTGCGCGTAGATGGCGAGGGCCTGCTCCAGGGTGATGGTGAAGATCTGCTCCTCGGTCTCCAACGACCGGGAGTCGGTGCCCTTCTTGAGGTACGGCCCGTACCGCCCGTTCTGCGCGGTGATCTCCTGCTTCGACTCCGGGTCCACGCCGACCACCCGGGGCAGCGAGAGCAGCCGGAGCGCGTCGGCCAAGGTGACGCTGTCCAGCGCCATCGACTTCAGCAGCGACGCGGTGCGCGGCTTCACGGCGTTCTTGCCCGACTTGGGCGTGCCCTCGGGCAACACCTCGGTGACATAGGGCCCGTAGCGGCCGTCCCTGGCGACGATCTGCCGGCCGGTGTCCGGGTCGACGCCCAGCTCGAAGTCGCCGCTCGGCTTGGCCAGCAGCTCCTTGGCGAGGTCGACGGACAGCTCGTCGGGCGGCAGGTCGTCCGGCACGTCGGCCCGCTTGCCCGGCTCGCCCTCCTGGCCTGGCTCGGGCGGCGCCTCGACATAGGGCCCGTAGCGGCCGACCCGCAGCACGATGCCGTCGCCGACCGGGAACGAGGAGATCTCCCGGGCGTCGATCGCGCCCAGGTCGGTGACCAACTCCTTGAGCCCGCCCAGGTGGTCGCCGTCCCCGTTGCCCGCCTCGGCGGCGGTGCCCTGGCCCTCGCCCTCGCCGAAGTAGAAGCGGCGCAGCCACGGCACGGCCTCGGCGTCGCCGGTGGCGATCCGGTCGAGGTCGTCCTCCATCTTGGCGGTGAAGTCGTAGTCGACGAGCCGCCCGAAGTGCTGCTCCAGCAGGTTGACCACGGCGAACGAGAGGAACGACGGCACCAGCGCCGTTCCCTTCTTGAAGACGTAGCGCCGGTCCAGGATGGTGCCGATGATGCTGGCGTAGGTGGACGGGCGGCCGATCTCCCGTTCCTCCAGCTCCTTGACCAGCGTCGCCTCGGTGTAGCGGGCCGGCGGCTTGGTGGCGTGGCCGTCGGGGGTGATGGCGTGGACGGCCAGCGGGTCGCCCTCGGCGACGGCCGGCAACCGGCGTTCCCGGTCGTCCAGTTCGGCGTTGGGGTCGTCGGCGCCCTCGACGTACGCCTTGAGGAAGCCGTGGAAGGTGATCACCTTGCCGGTCGCGCTGAACTCGCAGTCCCGCCCGTCCGCGCTGGTCCCGGCGACCCGGACGGCGACCGACTGGCCGACGGCGTCCTTCATCTGGGAGGCGACGGTGCGCTTCCAGATCAGCTCGTAGAGCCGGTACTGATCGCCCGTCAGCCCGGTCTCGGCCGGGGTGCGGAAGCGGTCGCCCGAGGGGCGGATCGCCTCGTGCGCCTCCTGGGCGTTCTTCACCTTGCTGGCGTAGACGCGGGGCCGGTCCGGCAGGTAGTCGGCGCCGTAGAGCTGGGTGACCTGGGACCTGGCCGCCGCGACCGCCGTGTCCGACAGGGTCGTCGAGTCGGTCCTCATATAGGTGATGAAGCCGTTCTCGTAGAGCCGCTGCGCCACCTGCATCGTGGCCTTGGCGCCCATGCCGAGCTTGCGGGACGCCTCCTGCTGGAGCGTGGTGGTGCGGAACGGGGCGTACGGGGAGCGGCGGTACGGCTTGGACTCGACGGAGCGTACCGCGAACGTCGTGTCCGCCAGGGCGGCGGCGAGCGCGCGGGCGTTCTCCTCGCTGAGCTGGGTGACCTGCGTGGGGTTGCGGAGTTCGCCGTCGGGGCCGAAGTCCCGGCCCTGCGCGATGCGGCGGCCGTCGACGGCGGACAGCCGGGCGTCGAAGGTGCCGGCCTCGCCGCGCGCCGCGAAGGTGCCGGTGAGGTCCCAGTACTCGGCGGAGCGGAACGCGATCCGCTCCCGTTCCCGCTCCACGACGAGGCGGGTCGCCACGGACTGCACCCGGCCGGCGGACAGCCGGGGCATGACCTTCTTCCACAGGACGGGGGAGACCTCGTAGCCGTAGAGCCGGTCCAGGATGCGACGCGTCTCCTGGGCGTCGACCAGCAGCTGGTTCAGCTCGCGCGGGTTGTTGACCGCCGCCCTGATGGCGTCCCTGGTGATCTCGTGGAAGACCATCCGGCGCACCGGGACCTTGGGCTTGAGCACCTCCCGCAGGTGCCAGGCGATCGCCTCGCCCTCGCGGTCCTCGTCCGTGGCCAGGTACAGCTCGTCGGACTCGGCGAGCAGCTGCTTGAGCTTGCGGACCTGGTCGCGCTTGTCGCTGTTGACGACGTACAGCGGCTGGAAGTTCTCCTCGACGTTGACACCGAGCCGAGCCCAGGGCTCGCCCTTGTACTCGGCCGGCACCTCGGCGGCGCCGCTGGGGAGGTCACGGATGTGCCCCACGCTGGCCTCGACCACATATCCGGGGCCGAGGTAGCCCTTGATCGTTTTGGCCTTGGCGGGCGACTCGACAATGACGAGTCGGCGTCCGCCATCGGCGGTGTCGCTGGTCGGGGACAACTTCTCGCTCTTCTCTCCAGCCCGGGGGGAAAGTTCTGACGGTGCGGAGTGTGACGGTACATCCCTGCTGCGTGTCAAATGGGAAAACCCCGCAACGCATCTCGAACGGTAACCCGAGAGCCGCCCATCCCGCCGCCCGATGACACCCCCGCCGGCCGCCGCCGGGGGTGGAACCGGGGTGGAAACCGGGTGGAAACGGCGGGGGCTGCCGGGTCGGCGGTCAGCCGACGGGAAGCAGAAAGCCCTGCTCAACGAGGGGGCGCAGCCACTGGGGCGCGGTCGCCCGCAAGCTTGCCGGGTCCTCGTCAACCAACTGGGCGATCGCGTCCAACAGCGCGCCGGCAGCGAGGCTTCCGTCACAGCTGCCGGCGAAACCGGCGCTGACCGTGTCCATCGCGGTCGCCCTGAGCATCCCGTGGCGCTGACGCAGCACCACGTGCTCCGGGTCCTCGGCACCCGGCTGGCCCAGTTGCTCCTGCACCACGCCGTCGGCGAGGGTGTAGCGGGCGGCGAGCAGGGCCTCGTCGTGGTGGGCGCCGAGAAAGTCCTGGCGCGCGAAGTGTCCGGGAACGATCGCGCCAAGCGGCTGTTCGACCGAGTGGGGCCAGTCCTCGATCAGTACGGCCGGCTCGGCGACGTCCGAGCGGCGCAGGGTGATCCAGCCGAAGCCGACGGAACGCACCTTGCGCGCCGCGAACTCGTCGAGCCAGGCGTGGTAGGCGAGCTGGTAGTCGGCCGGGTCGCCGCGGTGCGCGCCGGCGTCGCGCAGCCACAGCTCGGCGTACTCGTTGACGTCCTGCTCCTCGCGCCGCACGATCCACGCGTCGCAGCCGGGCGGCACCCAGGACGCCAGCCGGTCGCGCCAGTCCTCGTCGGCCAACTGTTCCCAGTTGGCGAGCAGTTGGCAGTAGCCGCCGGGGGCGAGCCGCTCGGCGGCCGAGCCCACCAGGGTGCGGCAGAGCGCGTCGCCCGGCAGGCCGCCGTCGCGGTAGGTCAGGCCGGCGCCGGGGGCGGCCGGGGAGATCACGAACGGCGGGTTGGAGACGATCAGGTCGAACGGCTCGTCGTTCTCCACGGGGGTGAAGAGCGAGCCCTGGCGCAGGTCGATGTCGGGCGCGCCGGAGAGCGCGAGGGTGAGCGCGGCGACGCGCAGGGCGCGGGGGTTGAGGTCGGTGGCGGTGACCTGCCGGGCGTGGCGGGTCAGATGGAGCGCCTGCACGCCCGAGCCGGTGCCGAGGTCGAGGGCCCGGCCGACCGGCTCGCGGAGGGTGAGCTGCGCCAGCGTGGTGGAGGCGCCCCCGGCGCCCAGCACCACGTCGCGCCCCTGCCCGTGCGCCCCGGCGCCCCCGGCGACCGCGCGCCCCGGGTCCGAGACGATCCACCAGTTCTCGCCGGCGTCGCCGGCGTAGGGGCGGATGTCGACGGTGGCGCGCAGGAGTTCGGCGTCACCGGTCTCGCCTGGCACCAACCAGCCGTCGGCCAGGGCCTGGTGGGCGGGCAGCGCGGCGGCCACCCGGGCCGCCGGCAGGGCCTGGCCGAGGAGGAAGAGCCGGGTCAACGTGGCCAGCGGCCCGGCGTCCTCGCCGGTGGCGCGGAGCGCGGGCACGGTCTCGCCCCGCGCGAGCGCCGCGTACGCCGGGGCGCCCACCAGGTCGAGCACGCCGTCGGGGGTGTAGGACGCGGCCAGCAGGGCCTCGCGCAGGCGCGCGGTGCCGGGCCCGGGGGCGGGAAGACCATGGATACTCACGCGACCATTGTGGCCACGGCGGCGATCACGTCGGTCACGCGGTCCGGCGCGGTACCCGCTCGGGTCCGGCGGCGGTCACTCCCCGGACTCGGCCTCGCCCTCCCCGGCCTCCTCCGCGTTGTCCCCGCTCCCCTCGTCGGCGGCGGCGCCCTCCTCGCCACCCTCCTCGGCGCCCTCGTCTTCCGCGCCCTCGTCGGCGGCGCCCTCCCCCTGGTCGCCCTCCGTCTCGCTGGGCGCCGACGGGCTCTGGCAGCCCTCCTGACGGCCCATCGCCTCGCCCAGTTCGCCGGACTGGATCTCGTTCAGCGCCTCGTCGCCCCGCTCGCCCAACTCCCTGAGCTGTCCCGCAATTTCCTGGAGGCCCTCGGCGAAGGCGCCCTGGTCGGAGGTGTCCAGGCCGTCCATCGTCTCCCTGAGCTGCC
Source organism: Streptomyces sp. 3MP-14 (assembly GCF_006334905.2). Lineage (NCBI taxonomy): Bacteria > Bacillati > Actinomycetota > Actinomycetes > Kitasatosporales > Streptomycetaceae > Streptomyces > Streptomyces sp. 3MP-14. The sequence goes on along the minus strand of NZ_VDLZ02000011.1, from coordinate 106,743 downwards.
CGTACGCCTCGGAGATGCCGCGCAGCTCGGTGACCGCGTCCTCGCGCAGCTGGGCGCCGTCGTCCACCGGCGGGTCGCCGGCCGAGTCCACGGCGTCGGCGAACGAGCCGTAGGCGTCCGAGATGTCCTGGAACGCCTGCGCGTCGGCCTCCTGCACCTCCTCGGCGGAGAGGTCGCCTTCGCTGGCCTCGGCGATGGCCGTGTTGGCCCGCTGGATCGCCTCGGCCTGCGGCCGCACCTGGTCGCAGACGCTCTGGGCCCACTCGTCGGCCTGCCCGCTGTCGTCACCGCCGCAGGCCGTCAGCGTGAACGCCATCGCCGCGCACCCCGTCACCACGGACAGTGCCACCGGGAGCTTCTTCTTCACGTTCCTCGTCCCTTCGTGCCGCTCGGGCGGGAACTTACACGGCGAACATCCCTCTTCCGAGTGACGGTCGGCAGCGATGTCCCGATGTGCAGCCATTTGCATCAGTGGGTCATTGGTGCGTCGTCGGTGCGTTATCAGTGAGGCGTGGGTGGGGTTCCGACGTCGTGTCAGGGGCCGAGCAGCGCGCCCAACGCCCGGCGCAGCGCGGCGTTGTCACGGTGGTGCAGGCCCGTCATGCCCAGGCGCCGAGCGGCCGTCACATGGCCGGCGGTGTCGTCGACGAACAGGCAACGACCAGCGGGAACGCCCGCCCGGCCGGCCGCGATGCGGAAGATCTCCGGCTCCGGCTTGGCCACGCCCTCCCGCGCGGAGTTGACCACCGCGTCCACCGCCCCGGTCAGGCCCAGGGCGGCGAGGTCGGCGTCGAGCCGGGTGGTGGCGTTGGTCACAAGCACCACGGGGACCCGGCGCCTGACCGACGTCAACAGCGCGAGCACCTCGGCGTCGACCGTTCCCGGCGTCTCGGTCCAGGCGGCCACCAGGGCGCGCGCCCGCGTTCGCGCCCCGCACGCCGGCGCGAGATCCGCCGCGACCGCCTCCCGCCACTCCTCGTCCGTCACCGCGCCGGTCACCGCGGGCAGCAGCCGCTCCGGTCGGAACGCGGCCCGGCTGAACGAGCCGGGCGCCAGCCCGTACTCCCGCTCCAGCCCGGACATCAGCCCGGGGTCCCAGTGCCGCAGTACCCCGTCCAGATCGCACAGCACGGCCTCGGGAACGGGACCGGGAGCGGGAGCGGCCTCGGGACCGGCGCCGCCGAGTTCAACAGGTTCAACGGGTTCAACGGGGCGCGCTGTCACGGTGGTTGGTCCCTCACACGTCGGGCCGGGCCGGGGCCCGCCCGGCCGCCTGGTCGGTGTCCAGCCTACGAACCGGCGCGCGAACGCCGGAAGATCGTCTGGAATGGGACGGTCGAGGAAAAGCCGCCCGGGCCCTCCCGGGCCGCCCAACAACTCACGGACCCTCCATGGTCGAGATGCGTTCCCTGGTCGGCGACGCCGACCGTGGCTTCGTCCCCGTCGAGGAGTTCGCCGGCCCCTGTCCCAAGCGGGGAGACCTGGAGAGTGCCGTCGTCCTGGAAGCGAACGGGGTCACGCTGCTCGACACCGACATGTGGGACTCCGTCGATCTGTTGTGGGCACTGATCGTGCGCGGTGCTCACGAGTTCCGGGACAACGGCCAGGCCAGGATCCGCTTCCCGGACCAACCGATCTTTGTGACCCTCCGACGCAGCGGAGCGGACGGCGTCCGGCTGGACGTGGAGTGGCCCGCCGGCCACCGGTCTTCCTGGGCCACGCGTGAAGAACTCCTCGCGGCGGTGAGACAGGGAGCCGTGACATTCTTCGAACTGCTGTTGGAACTGTCGCCGCCGAGCGACTGGAAGTACCGAGAGCAGTTGCGGAGCGCTCAGACGCTGTGAGAGGCGCGGCCGTGGCTGGTTGTGGCCGCCCTCAGGCACGCGCTATTCCCTCGTCTGGCGACCCCGCCTATTCTCACGATCACGCGACTGGGGGGTGGCATGGCTGCTGAGGCGACGAGTTGGCAAAAGGAACAGGTCAGTCGTGCTTTCGTGCACGCCCTGGCCACGCAGGGCGGTTACACGATCTGTGACTGGAACGTGGACAAGGACGGAGTGGACGTCACGCTCCGCTCGCGTGGACTCATGGTCGATATCCAACTCAAGTGCACTCAGAGCCCGCGCACACTCCGCAGTGGCTACAGCTACGACTTACTGATGGTTTCAGAATGAGGTGAGCTGCGGATCTTGTGCTCGACGATCTTGGTCGCCAGGGTGTCCGAGGTGCGTGCTGATCTTGTTCCTGTCGGCCTGTCGGCAGCGGGAGGCCCGCTCCCGAGCGGCGCCGCTGGTATCTGAGGCGGTTGCTTGTTCCTGACCGAACAGCACTGGCCGGTGTCGCCCGAGCTCTTCCGCGCCGAAGAACGGTACACGGTCTCGGGCACGCCCGAGATCGTGCTGCGTAAGACCGGCGGCATCGAGACGACCCGCGTCGGCGGGCAGCTCAGCCTGATTCACGGGTGCGCCGCCGCGGTCGTCGCTGCCCAGGTGGCCAGCAGTTGCAGGCGCTCGGCGGTGGACGAGGCGGGCTCGGCGATGTACGCGGACAGGGTGATGGAGGGAGAGGATTCGAGGGTCAGTTCCTCGAAGCCCAGGACGAGCTCTCCGACCTGGTGGTGGTGGAGAATCTTCCTGCCCGCGCGGTGGACGCCGACATCATGAGCGGCCCAGCGGGATCTGAACTCGGTGCTTCTTGTGGACAGCTCGCCGACGAGCTGTATCAGCTGCTTGTCGTGTGGTGTCGCGCCGGCCTGGGCCCGGAGGATGCGCACGCACGCGGCTGCCGCATCGTCGAGGTCGTCGTAGAACTTGGCCGCGGCAGGGTCGAGGAAGACGACGGAGGCCAGGTTCGGCGGGAAGGCTGATGAGCGCCGAGTCGGGCTGGTGAAGGCCATGTCGAACAGGGCCCGGCCGAGAGCGTTCGACGCGAGGACGTCGAGCCTCCTGCTCAGGGCGATGACGGGGGTGGCGCTCATCGCGTCGATGAGCAGCTGTACCTGCTGCGGCACGCCCGTCGCGGCCTTCGGCTGTCTCCTCGCCCGCGAGGGGCGGCGCGCGGTGCGGGCGAGGTCGTAGAGGTAGGCGCTCTCGTCCTCGGTCAGCTGCAGGGCGCGGGCCAGGGCGTCGAGGACCTCGTCGGAGACCCCTGTCAGGTCGCCTTTCTCGATCCGGGTGTAGTAGTCGACCGAGACGCCGGAGAGCATCGCGACTTCCTCCCGGCGCAGGCCGGGGACGCGACGTGCTCCGCTGCCCTTCGGGATGCCGGCCACGTCGGGGGTGATCTTCGCGCGGCGGGTGGCCAGGAAGTCCCGTACGCGCTCGTCCTTCGGTGCCATGACCTCACGCTATGGGCGATCGGGGCCAGGGGCCAGGTTCCGCCAGACCCCCCTCTGAGGGGGGGTTCTATCGCAACCTTCCACCCTCGATCGAGGACGCCCACTGTTGATGTCGTAAGAGCCCGACGGGCGCCGGCCCGCGGCCCGGACGACGATGAGTAGGACAGCCAGGAGGAATCATGACTGAACGGACCGAGCGTGTGAGCTTCCGTTCCCCGGGGATGGACTGGGACCTGGCGGGAATCCTCCACTTCCCCGCGGATTTCGACGAGAACGGCTCCTATCCGGCGATCGTGAGCGTTCACCCGATCGGCAGCTGCAAGGAACAGACCGCCGGCAACGTGTACGCGAAGGCGCTGGCGGAAGCCGGCTACGTGGTGCTGGTCTTCGACGCCAGTTACCAGGGCGAGAGCGGCGGGCAGCCGCGTCTGGTCGAGGACCCCACGCAGCGCGTGGAGGACGTCCGGGTCGCGGTCGACCACCTCATGACGCTGCCGTACGTCGATGCGGACCGCATCGGCGGGATCGGGGTCTGCGGCGGTGGCGGCTACGTCATCAACGCGACCATGACCGACCGCCGGATCAAGGCCGTCACCAGCATCACCGGCGTGAACTTCGGGCGCCTCAGCCGCGAGTCATTCGGTGGCTACGACCCGATCGGCGCTCTGGAGCAGATGGCGGCGCAGCGCACCGCCGAGGCACGCGGCGCGGATCCGCGGGTCGACAACCTTCTGCCTGCCTCGGTCGAGGCCGGACGGGAGGCGGGGCTGACGGACATCGACGTGCTGGAGGCCACGGACTACTACAAGACCGGCCGGGGACAGAGCGCGGGTGGTGCCACAAGCGCGGTGTTGTCGCGTCGCGCGGCGGCGATCGGCTGGGACGCGTTCTTCGACGCGGAGCAGCTGCTCACCCGGCCGCTGCTGGTCGTGATCGGCGACAAGCCCGGCGGGTTCGGCGCGTACCGCGACGGCCAGGAGATCTACGGCCGCGCTGCCTCGAAGGACAAGCGGCTCCTCGTGGTGGAAGACACCTCGCACTACGACCTCTATGACCGGCCGGAGCCGACGCGCCGGGCCATCGAAGCAGCGACGGAGTTCTTCGGCACCCACCTGTGAGCCCGGCCCACCCAGAAACCCATTCGGACATCAATCCGAGGAAGATCATGAGCGAGAACATCAGCATCCAGACCCTCAACGGCTACGGCACCACCCTCGCCGCGGTGATCAACTTCCCGGAAGGCTTCGACGCGTCGAAGACCTACCCGGCGATCGTCGTCTCCCACCCGGGGGGCGGCGTGAAGGAGCAGGCAGCGGGCCTGTACGCGGGCAAGCTCGCCGAGCACGGCTTCGTGACCGTCGCCTACGACGCCTCGTTCCAGGGCGCGAGCACCGGGGAGCCGCGGCAGCTGGAGAACCCGCACATCCGTACCGAGGACGTCAGCGCCGTGGTCGACTACCTGACCACGCTCGGCTACGTGGACAGCAGCCGCATCGGCGCGATGGGCATCTGTGCCGGGGCCGGCTACACCGCGAACGCCGCGATCAACGATCCCCGCATCAAGGCCGTGGGCACCGTGAGCCTCGTCAACATCGGCCAGATGTTCCGCAACGGCTGGACGAACGACGTCGCCGACGCCGACGCCGCCCCGCTGCTCGCGATGGGCGCGGAGGCCCGCACCACCGATGTCCAGGGCAAGGACAACCCCTTCCCGCTCGCCCCGATGCGCGAGGAAGAAGCGCCGAACGAGGAGCTGCGCCAGGCGTGGGAGTACTACCACACGCCGCGTTGCGAGCACCCCAACGCACCGGGCTTCATGACCACGCGCAGCCTGAGCCAGATCATCACCTACGACGCCTTCCACAAGGCCGAGGCGTTCCTCAGGCAGCCGCTGCTCGTGATCGCGGGCAGTGAGGCGGGATCGAAGTGGATGAGCGATGACCTGTTCGCACGTGCCGCGAGCAAGGACAAGTCCTTCCACGTCGTCGAGGGATCGAACCACATGGAGCTCTACGACGGCGAGAAGGAGGTCGCCGAGGCCGTCAGCAAGCTCGGCCCGTTCTTCACCGACAAGCTCTGACAGCTCCCCACCCCGGAGAGCGGCGGGACACGTATGTATCGCCGCCTCCGGGCCCGAAGGAACAAGACAAGCACATGACGCGCACAGTATTGATCACCGGATCACGCTCCGGATTCGGCGCTGCCCTGGCCGCGCCGCTGGACGTGACAGACCCGGCCTCCATCGCCGAGGCCGTGGCCGTCGCCGAGCAGCGGTTCGGCTCTGTCGACGTCCTCGTCAACGCCGCGGGATTCGTCGTGCAGGGCACGGTCGAGGAGATCACCCTCGACGCGCTGCGCGACCAGCTTGAGACCAACGTGGTCGGAACGGCAGCCGTCATCCACGCGATTCTGCCGGGAATGCGGGCGCGCGGAAACGGCCACATCATCACCTTCTCCTCGGGCGCGGGACTCGTCGGGATCCCCCGGATGGACGCGTACGCCGCATCGAAGTTCGCCGTCGAAGGGCTCAGCGAGTCGCTGGCCCGCTCGGTGGCGCATCTCGGCATCGAGGTCACGATCATCGAGCCCGGAGTCTTCGAGACCGAACTCGGGTCCTCTGTCGTCACGCCCGCCTCGCCGATCGAAGCCTACGATCCCGCGGCCGCCCAACTGCCCGACCTGTACGACTGGACCCCCGGAGACCTCGGCGCGGCCGCGCGCGCGGTCGAGTCCATCGCCGGTAGGCCAGACGCGCCGCTGCGCCTCTACGTGGGCCACGGCCTGGACGAGGTGCGCCGTCACTACGGGGATCGTCTCAAGAGCTGGGAGCGCACCGCTCAGATCACGGCGACGACGACCAGCGCACCGTGAGTGAACCCGAGAAAGGCTGACGAGATGAGCACCTGGACGCAGGACGAACTGGACCGGATCAACGCCGAGACCTACTTCACCGTCGGAGCCACCCTGCCCGATGGCACCACCCCGAAAACCGTGGACATCTGGTCAGTGCCCGTCGGGGATCGGATCTTCATCCGCTCCTACAACGGCACCCAGGGCAAGTGGTACGGACCCGCGCTCAAGACCGGCCGCGGGCGCATCTCCGCCGGCGGAGTCGAGAAGAGCGTGCGCTTCGTGCCCGTCGACCCTGACGACGAGGAGACCAACCAGGCCGTCGATGCCTCCTACCTGGAGAAGTACGCGGACAGTGAGTACTCGGTGACGATGTCGACCGAGCCCGTACGCCGCAACACCCTGGAGGTGGTCCCCCAGGGGTGAGGCACCGGATGCGGGCGGCGGTCCGGGGCGGGAGACGCCCCCGGACCGCACGGCCTGTTCAGAACGCCATCACCGGCGCAAGGGGGGATCACGTCGGCCCCTCGCCCGTCGACCGTGCCCGTCCAGGCTCCAAGCACCATCTGATCGTCGACCGCCATGGCACCCCGCTCGTCGTCACGCTCACCGGTGGCAACCGCCATGACGTCACCCAGCTCCTGCCACTGCTGGATGCAGTCCCCGCGATTCGGGGTCTGCGAGTCCGCCCCCGCCGAAGCCCCCGCCGCCTGTATGCCGATCGGGGCTATTAGACATCGAAACCTACAACAAGTTACGTGACCCAGAGCGCTCAGCGCCTGGGCACCTGGCGCTGCTCATCGTTCCTCCCGACATCGGGCGCTGGGTGACCCACCAGCCCGACTCGATCATCCTTGCCTGCCACGGCTACTGGGCTTCCCTCTTCGGATTGGGAGACGCCACAGGCAGTGTTACCACCGCTATCCACCTTGCTGAGCACCAGGAGCTCACTGTGAAGGCGATGGGCACCATGTTCGATGCGGCGCGGCGCATGACCAACGGCGCTGGTCTGGGGTTGAGATGACATGGCAGACATCCTGGACTTCGGCCCCGACGAGATGCGCAGCTATCTGAAGGTCACGGGATGGACCCCCGTATCCGGCGGAGACGTCGCGGAATTGTGGACCCTGCCGGGGCCAGCCGATGAAGTCGTCTTGGTCCCCATGAAGCCCGGCGCACCAGACTTCAACAAGCGAACCCGAATCCTCATTCAAGATCTCGCTCGAGTCGAAGCACGAGATGCGCAAGCCGTCCACGACGCCATTGTCACGGTCTACCACGACGTCACGGATCTGCGAGCCTCGGACCCATCACTGAGCGATGGGTCGATCTCCCTTGAGTCCGGTTACGAACTCTTCGTCTCCACCAAACGCCTGCGGGTAGCTGCCGCTGCGGCGACCATCAGACGGCAGGGCCACTTCCGCAACTTCCCTAACCGAGCACGCGATCAGGCGCGCGAAGTACGCATTGGGCAGACCCGGCGCGGCTCCTACGTTGTGCCCATCATCAGCCAGGCGCGCTCTCCCGAGGACGTGTACGCACCTCGTCAGGACCATATCGATGTGCACGTAGAGGTAACGCTCTTCGACCGCCGCGTGACCGCGACGATGTCCCGCGCGCTGGGCGTCCTGGCGGACATGGCTGGCGCCGAGCGCGAACCCACGCGCAGTGAGATCAACGACTCCATCGGCGAGGGTGTGTCCTACGAGCTGTGCCGTGCGCTCACACGAGTGGTGAACACCGAGTCCGTCAGCACGCTCGATGTCTCCTTCAACTGGTCACGAGTGGCAGCGCCACCGCCGGGCACCCCAGCCTGCGTCGGCTTCAACCGCGACGCGATCGACATCGTCGATCGCGTTTCGGAGCAGCTCAAGACGAAAATCTACACACGTGAACACCTGATCTACGGCGTTGTCACGGGCCTGAGTCGTCACCCCGAGGACGACACGGGCCGCGTCGGTGTGAAGACGCTCATACAGCGTCGAAGCCGCACGGTGTGGATGGATCTCCCCGATCAGGACTACCACACCGCCGTGCGCTGCCACGACGCCGGAATCCCCGTTCGCGTACGAGGCACGTTGGCCAGTCCGCCTGGTGGGCAGGCCAGCATGGATGTCGTCGCCTTTGGCCCTGACCCCTCACTTGGCTCCGACGCCTGAATCGCCATCGAGCTGAGCGGAGCCACTGACCCAGCCTCGATCGCCCAACGGGCGCCGGCGAGGCGATCAGTTCTCGGTCTGGCCAACGCCGGCCTCAGCGACTCGCTCCGCGCGAACCGATGAGCGAACCGTTCACGCGGCCCGACAGGCCTATCCGACCAACAGCGGACCTCACTCTTGGGTACGTCCCCGCCCATGAACAACCCCACGAGCCGCCCCGACCGCCGTCACGGTGAACACCGTTGCCGGACTAACCGGACTAACCGGCGGGCGCCGGCGCCGGCGCGCGCCCCGGCGTGCGCGGCGCCTCCTTGAACACCTCGGCGCCGTGCCAGACGACGAACGCCCGCCCGGGGCCCGGGTGTTCGCCGCGCGGCGCGGCCAGCGGGCGCCCGGCCAGCGCGCTGGTCTCCCGGCCGCTCGCCGAACGCGCCGCGAAGCGCGCGGAGACCCGGATGCGCCCCTCGGTGGTCAGGCCCAGCGCGCCCAGGTCGAAGAGCGTGTGGTGCAGGGCGCACAGCGCCAACGCGTTGGCCAGCCGGTCCGGCCCGTCCTGGCTGTGCCAGCGGATGTGCGCCGCCTCCAGGCCGACCGGGCGCCGGTCCAGCGCGCCGTCGAACCCGCACATCGCGCACGCGTGGCCGTACGCCTCCAGCACCGCCCGGGCGAAGCCGGCGCTCCGCGCCCGGCGCCGGCCGCCGGCCACCAGGCGGTGGGCGACGCCCTCCACCTCGGTCAGCTCAAGCCCGGCCGCCTCGACGACCAGCCCGTCGATGGCGGGGGTGAAGTGCTCGTCCAGCAGCAGCCGCGCGCAGTCGGCCAGCACCCCGGGCTCGGCCAGCGCCAGCTCGACCTCGGGGCGCAGCCGCCCCCGCGCGCCCGTCCTCCGCAGCAGCGTGCCGCGCTCGGGGGTCGCGGGCGGCAGCGGACGGCCCCCGGCGTCGGTCAGCTCCCAGAGTTCCCGCTCCAGATGGACGAACGGCATGGCCGCCCGTTGACGGGCCGTCGCCGCCCGGGCCGGCGGCCCGAAGTCGTCGATCAGCGCGGAGACCGGCTCCTCGGCCTCCGCGTAGCTGACCTCGGTGCGGCCGGTGGCGGCGAACCGGCCCAGCAGCCACAGCAGCAGCAGAGCCTTGTGCGGCGCCCGCCGGCCGGCCACCCGCGCCCGACGCAACGCGGCCAGCCGGCCCAGGAGTTGGTCCGTTGGCATGGGCAACGGCATCGGCTTCGGCCTCGACGCGGTCATGGCGGCCATGCTGGCAGGGCCACCGGCGCCGCATCCAGGGGTGCCGCGAAAGTCCGTCGCCCGGCGGCTCCCCCGGGCGCGGGGAGCCGCCGAACGCGCGGCGGGGGAACGGCCGGTCAGGCGCCGACGTACTCCGCCAGGTGCTCGCCGGTGAGGGTGGCGCGGGCGGCGACCAGGTCGGCCGGGGTGCCCTCGAAGACGATCCGGCCGCCCTCGTGACCGGCGCCGGGGCCCAGGTCGATGATCCAGTCGGCATGGGCCATGACCGCCTGGTGATGCTCGATGACGATCACCGACTTGCCGGCGTCCACCAACCGATCGAGCAGGCTCAACAGTTGTTCGACATCGGCCAGATGGAGACCGGTCGTCGGCTCGTCGAGCACATAGACGCCGCCCTTCTCGGCCATGTGCGTGGCCAGCTTGAGCCGCTGCCGCTCGCCGCCGGAGAGCGTGGTCAGCGGCTGGCCGACGCTGAGGTAGCCGAGGCCGACGTCCACCAGCCGGCGCAGGATGCGGTGCGCGGCCGGGAGGCGCGCCTCGCCGGCGCCGAAGAACGCCTCCGCCTCGGTCACCGACATCGCGAGCACCTCGCTGATGTCGCGGCCGCCGAGGTGGTAGTCCAGCACGGCCGCCTGGAACCGCTTCCCCTCGCACTCCTCGCAGACCGTGGCGACCCCGGCCATCATCCCGAGGTCGGTGTAGATGACGCCGGCGCCCTTGCAGTGCGGGCAGGCGCCCTCCGAGTTGGCGCTGAAGAGCGCCGGCTTCACGCCATTGGCTTTCGCGAACGCCTTGCGGATCGGGTCGAGCAGCCCGGTGTAGGTCGCCGGGTTGCTCCGCCGGGAGCCACGGATCGCGGACTGGTCGACGGAGACCACGCCCTCGCCCGCCGGGATCGAACCGTGCACCAGCGAACTCTTGCCCGAGCCCGCCACGCCGGTGACCACGACCAGCACCCCGAGCGGAATGTCGACATCGACGTTCCGCAGGTTGTGCTCCGTCGCGCCCCGGACCGCCAGCCGGCCACTGGGCGTGCGCACCTTCTCCTTGAGCGCGGCCCGGTCGTCCAGATGGCGGCCGGTGAGCGTGTCGCTGGCGCGCAGCCCCGCCACGGTGCCCTCGAAGCAGACGGTGCCGCCGTTCGTTCCGGCGCCGGGACCGAGGTCGACGACGTGGTCGGCGATCGCGATCGTCTCCGGCTTGTGCTCCACGACCAGGACGGTGTTGCCCTTGTCGCGCAGCCGCAGCAGCAGGTCGTTCATCCGCTGGATGTCGTGCGGGTGCAGGCCGACGGTGGGCTCGTCGAAGACGTAGGTCGCGTCGGTGAGGGAGGAGCCGAGGTGGCGGATCATCTTCACGCGCTGCGCCTCGCCGCCGGAGAGCGTGCCCGAGGGCCGGTCGAGCGAGAGATAGCCCAGGCCGATCTCCACGAACGAGTCGAGCGTCCCGCGCAGCCCGGCGAGCAGCGGCGCCACCGAGGGCGCTTCGAGGTCCCGCACCCAGGCGGCCAGGTCGCTGATCTGCATCGAGCACGCCTCAGCGATGTTGATCCCGTTGACCCGGGACGACCGCGCCGCCTCGTTGAGCCGGGTGCCGCCGCAGTCGGGGCAGTCGGTGTAGGTGACCGCGCGGTCCACGAACGCCCGGATGTGCGGCTGCATCGCCTCCCGGTCCTTGGCGAGGAACGACTTCTGGACCCGGGGCAGCAGCCCCTCGTAGGTCATGTTCGCGCCCGCCAACTTGATCTTGGTCGCCTCCTTGCGGAGCAGGTCGTGCAGCTCCCGCTCGGAGTAGTCGCGGATCGGCTTGTCCGGGTCGAAGAAGCCGGAGGCGACGAACATCTTCACGTTCCACCCGTCGGCGTTGTAGCCGGGGATGTTGAACGGCCCCTCGTTGAGCGACTTGCTGTCGTCGTAGAGCTGGGTGATGTCGATGTCGGTCACCGAGCCCATGCCCTCGCAGCGCGGGCACATCCCGCCGGTGACCTGGAACGTCCGCTTCTCGGTCCGCTTGCCGTCGGCGCCCTCGACGGTGATCGCGCCGGCGCCCCTGACCGAGGGGACGTTGAACGAGAACGCGTTGGGCGAGCCGACGTGCGGCTCGCCGAGCCGGCTGAAGACGATCCGCAGCATCGCGTTGGCGTCGGTGGCCGTGCCCACGGTGGAACGGGGGTTGGCGCCCATCCGCTCCTGGTCCACGATGATCGCCGTGGTCAGCCCCTCCAGCAGGTCCACCTCGGGGCGGGACAGCGTCGGCATGAAGCCCTGGAGGAACGCGCTGTAGGTCTCGTTGATCATGCGCTGCGACTCGGCGGCGATGGTGCCGAACACCAGCGAACTCTTGCCGGACCCCGAGACGCCGGTGAAGACCGTCAGCCGGCGCTTGGGGATCTCGACGTTGACGTCCTTGAGGTTGTTCTCCCGCGCGCCGCGCACGCGGATCAGGTCGTGGCTGTCCGCCGCGACGGGCGGTTCGGAGGTCCGGGCGTCCCCGCCGGTGCCGTTGCTCATGGTGGTCTCCCTCAGTGCGGCCCTGCCGCGCTCCTCGCGCGCGGCAGGGCCGCGTTCGCGAACGTGATCGGGTCGGTTCAGGTCAGATGGAGTGGGGTCGGTCGAATGGCACGGGCCAACCACCGGGTCGCCGCGCCTCGTCGGGCGCGGCCGGGGCGGATCGCCCCCCGGCGGAAACGGCGACCGGCACCGGGGTCGCCGCAGCCCACGAACGTGGCGTGAACTTCTGGCCGAAGGGTGAGGATAGCGCCCCCGCTCGCCGCGCGTCTCTCGCGTGCCCTCCGCGCCGGGCCGCTGTCGGTGCCCCGTGCGATGCTGGCGGCGTGCATCGGGAGGCGCCGTGAACCTGGAGGACCTGAGGCGGCTGCGCCGCGCCAAGGACGCGATGGACCGCGAGTACGCGCGGCCCCTGGACGTTCCCGCGCTGGCGCGGATCGCCCTCATGTCGCCGGGCCACTTCTCCCGCAGCTTCCGCGCCGCCTACGGCGAGACCCCGTACAACTACCTGATGACGCGGCGGGTCGAGCGGGCGAAGGCGCTGCTGCGCCGGGGGGACCTGAGCGTGACGGAGGTCTGCTTCGCGGTGGGCTGTACCTCGCTGGGGTCGTTCAGTTCACGCTTCACCGAGCTGGTCGGGGTGAGCCCCAGCGCCTACCGCGCGCGCCGCCACGAGGCGGGGGCGGCGATCCCGGCCTGCGTCGCCAAGGACCTCACCCGGCCGGCCAGGAACGGACAGCGGCCGGCGAGCGATACGCGATCGGTCAGGATCGGAGAAGCGGAGTCGGACGTCGGCTCGTAGCGTCGTCGACATGACCATCAAGCTTTCACAGTGCTTCATCGCCGTTGACGACCACGACAAGGCCCTGGCCTTCTACCGCGACGTCCTCGGGCTGGAGGTGCGCAACGACGTGTCGTTCGAGGGGATGCGCTGGCTGACCGTCGGCTCGCCCGACCAGCCCGGCGTGGAGATCGTCCTGGAACCGCCGCTCGCCGACCCCACCGCCTCGACGGCCGACCGTCAGGCGATGGAGGAACTGCTGGCCAAGGGGATGCTGCGCGGCGTGATCTTCGCCGTGGACGATGTCGACGCCACCTTCGAGCGCGTCCGCGCGGCGGGCGGCGAGGTGGTGCAGGAGCCGATCGACCAGCCCTATGGCGTGCGCGACTGCGCCTTCCGCGACCCGGCCGGCAACATGCTGCGCTTCAACCAGGCGCGCTGACGCCGCCGAGCGGGGCGAACCGGGGAGGGGGCGGTTCGCCCGCGCCCCGCGCCCGCGATGGTGGCCCGGACCATCGCGGGCGCGGGCGCGGGCGCGGGCGCGGGACGGCGCACGGCGCTGGCGCTCAACGCGCCGCGCTCAGCACGTCGCTGGCGCTCGACGCGCCGCTCGCGCTCAGCCGGTCGACGCGCGCCCCGCCTCGGCGGCGCCGGTGCCCTCGCCCGGCCCGCCGCCCGCCGCGTCGTCCGTCCCGTCCGCCCCTTCGGGTGAGTCGGGTGCGTCGTCCACCGCGATGCCGCGCCGGCGCGAGACCTGGACGGCGGCCACGATCACCGCCACCGCCAGGGCCGCGATCACGGCGCGCGCCCCCGCGTTGGCGTCATCCCCGTAGCTGAGGGTGATCACGGCGGGGGCGATCAGCAGCGCGACCAGGTTCATCACCTTGAGCAGCGGGTTGATCGCGGGGCCCGCCGTGTCCTTGAACGGGTCGCCGATCGTGTCGCCGATCACCGTGGCGGCATGTGCCTCGCTGCCCTTGCCGCCGTGGTGCCCGTCCTCGACCAGCTTCTTGGCGTTGTCCCAGGCACCGCCGGAGTTGGCCAGGAAGACCGCCATCAGGATGCCGGTGCCGATGGCGCCCGCGAGATAGGCGCCCAGCGGGCCGATGCCCAGGCTGAACCCGACCGCGATCGGCGCCATCACCGCCAGCAGCCCCGGCGTGGCCAGCTCCCGCAGCGAGTCCCTGGTGCAGATGTCCACGACCCGGCCGTACTCGGGCTGCTCGGTGCCGTCCATGATCCCGGGCCGGGTCCGGAACTGGCGGCGCACCTCGTAGACCACCGAACCCGCCGAACGCGAGACCGCGTTGATCGCCAGCCCCGAGAAGAGGAAGACCACGGCCGCCCCGATGATCAGCCCGACCAGGTTGTTGGGCTGGGAGATGTCGAGGCTGAGCGCGGTCTCGGCGAGCACCTGTTCCGCCGTCAGGCCGGCGTCGCCGATGGCCTCGGCGACCGCGTCCCGGTAGGAGCCGAAGAGCGCGGCGGCGGCCAGCACGGCCGTGGCGATGGCGATGCCCTTGGTGACGGCCTTGGTGGTGTTGCCCACCGCGTCGAGGTCGGTCAGCACCTGGGCGCCCTCGCCCTCCACGTCGCCCGACATCTCGGCGATGCCCTGCGCGTTGTCGGCCACCGGGCCGAATGTGTCCATGGCGACGATCACGCCGACCGTGGTCAGCAGCCCGGTGCCGGCCAGGGCCACCGCGAAGAGCGCCAGCATCACCGTGCCGCCGGCGAGCGCGAAGGCCGCGTAGACGCTGAGGCCGACCAGCAGCGCCGTGTAGACGGCGGACTCCAGGCCCAGCGAGACGCCGGCCAGCACCACGGTCGCCGGCCCGGTCCGCGAGGTCCTGCCGATGTCCCGGACCGGGCGCCGGGACGGCTCGGTGAAGTAGCCGGTGAGCTGCTGGATCAACGCCGCCAGCACGATGCCGATGGCGACGGCCGCCAGCGCGAACAGCCGGGGGTTGGCGTCGTGCTCCGCGATCGCCCCGTCGGTGATGCCGTCCAACTCGGCGAAGCTGTCCGGGAGATAGACGTAGGTGGCCACGGCCACCAGGGCCAGCGAGATGCCGGCGGAGAGGAAGAAGCCCCGGTTGATGGCGGTCATGCTGGTCCGGTCGGTGCGGCGCGGCGCGACCAGGAAGATCCCGGCCATCGCGGTGAGCACCCCGATCGCCGGCACCAGCAGGGGGAACGCCAGGCCGGCGTCGCCGAACGCCACCGTGCCCAGGATCAGCGCGGCGACCAGGGTCACGGCGTAGGACTCGAAGAGGTCGGCGGCCATGCCGGCGCAGTCGCCGACGTTGTCGCCCACGTTGTCGGCGATGGTCGCGGCGTTGCGCGGGTCGTCCTCGGGGATGCCCTGCTCGACCTTGCCGACCAGGTCGGCGCCGACGTCGGCGGCCTTGGTGAAGATGCCGCCGCCCACCCTCATGAACATCGCGATCAACGCGGCCCCGAGCCCGAATCCCTCCAGCACCTTGGGCGCGTCGGCCGTGTAGACCAACACCACGCACGCGGCACCCAGCAGGCCGAGGCCCACGGTGAACATGCCGACCACGCCGCCGGTGCGAAAGGCGATGCGCATGGCCTGGTGACGCACCGACACCAGATCCTTTTCTCCCGCCTCACGCGCCGCAGCCGCCACCCGGACATTGCTGCGCACCGCGAGCCACATTCCGAGATAGCCGGTGCCGGCCGAGAACGCGGCACCCACCACGAAGAACACGGACCTGCCGATTCGTTCGTTCCAGTCGTCGGCGGGGAGCAGCAGCAGGAGAAAGACGACGGCGATGGCGAATCCGGCGAGGGTGCGGAGTTGTCTGGCGAGATAGGCGTTGGCGCCTTCCTGAACCGCGGCGGCGATCTTCCGCATGTTCTCGGTGCCCTCGCTGGCCGCCAGGACCTGTCGCACCAGGAAGATCGCCAGTCCCAGGGCCGCCAGCGCGACCCCGGCGATCAGCAGGACCAGCGCCCGGTTCCCACTGGTGAGTTCGACGGCCTCGGCTGCCTGTATGACATGGGGGTGTGCCATTCGTCCTCCTCGACGCTCAGGCGTGCTACGGAAAACTGACAGACGTCGCCGGAGTGTAGAGAGATATCGCGGATCGGCACAGGGGACGCGGAGCAGAATGACCGCATCAGGGGGCCCACGCGTAAACATCAGAAAAACCCGAACCGGCGAATACAAGATCGCAATTCCATGATCGCGGACATGGATCATGGAATTGCGATCTTGCATTCGCCGATCTTGTATTCATCGATCATGAAAGCAGAATCTCCTGACCAGCGCCGCGAGGGCGGCACCGACCAGGAGACGGGGAAACGCCAAGAACTGGAGGATCGGAGGGAACGGGCCCCGCTCAGGGGAAGGACGGCGTGGCGGTGGGCCAACTCATGCGGATGGCACCGCCGTTGGCGGCGGAGATGACCTCCACGTCGTCCACCAGGCCGCTGATCACCGCCAGCCCCAGCTCGTCGGTGTCCTCGGCCGCCTCGCCGGCGGAGGAGTCGCGCGGCGCCGGCACCGCGCTGGGCGCGTCGTCGCCGACCTCGATCGAGAAGGACTTCTCCCCCTCGGTCAGCACCACCCGCACCGGGCTGGTCAGGCCGTGGATGGCGTGCAGGCCCACGGCGCGGCTGCACGCCTCACCCACGGCGAGGCGCAGCTCGTCCAGCGCCGACTCGTCGACCCCGGCCCTTCTGGCGACCGCGGCGGCGACCAACCTGGCGGTGCGCACATGCTCCGGGGACGCGCTGAAGCGGAGTTCGACGGTGGCCATACCCATCCCCCTTGGTGATGCGGACAGACCGCCCCGGCCGTGCTGTCGACACTGGGTCGACCGTCGCGGCCGGGGCGGGTCGCTGGTGATCTTTCGAACGGCTGCCGGGCGACCGGTCGCCACGCCTCAGTCGGTGGCCGCGATGGCCTCGTCCACGGACTCGTGGATCGGGAACACCTTGGTCAGCCCGGTGATCCGGAAGATCTTGAGAATGCGCTCCTGGTTGCACACCAGGCGCAGCGAGCCCTCCTGGGCCCGCACTCGCTTCAGGCCACCCACCAGCACACCCAGTCCCGTGGAGTCCAGGAAGTCAACGCGCTCCATGTCCACCACGAGGTGGTGGTTGCCGTCGTTGACCAGCTCCACCAGCTGTTCGCGCAGCTTGGGCGCGGTGTATACGTCGATCTCGCCGCCGACCTCGACGACCGTACGGTCGCCCACGGTTCGGGTCGAAAGGGACAGGTCCACGGATCGTCCTCCAGCACCTTGCTAACGAGCGGTCGCCCCCCTGGATCGGCAGCCGCCAGGGCATTCAACCACTTACCTCATGCCCAGCACGACGTCTTACAGCCATTGTCCGTCGGACCAGTGACAGACTCGTTCCTTGTGCGCCCCTACCAGTCACCCCCGAACGCCACCGAGGCGGACGGCCGCCGTCGGTCTCCGCAGGCGGTGCTGGCACGGCTGAGCGAACCGGGGGACCGGTCACTCCGCATCACTCATACGGAGCAGCTGCCCGGTCGGGTCGAGGTCCATGCCAACTGGCCGGAAGGCATATGCCACGAGGTGTTGGACGCCGTGCGCGCCGCCGGCATCGACCGGCCCTGGGCGCACCAGGCCAGGGCCGTGGAACACGCCGTGCGAGGGTCCTCGGTGGTGGTGTCCACGGGGACGGCCTCGGGCAAGTCACTGACCTATCAGGTGCCGGTGCTCAGCGCGTTGCTGGACGGCCAGACGGCCCCCAACCGGCGGGGCGCGACCGCGCTCTATCTGGCGCCGACCAAGGCCCTGGCCGCCGACCAGTGGCGCGCGATACGCCGGCTCGCCGAACCGCTGGGCACCGCCGTTCGGCCCGCCGTCTACGACGGGGACACGCCGCAGGAGGAGCGGGCCTGGGCCCGGGAGCACGCCAACCTGCTGCTCACCAACCCGGACATGCTCCACACCGGCCTGTTGCCGGGCCACCGGCGCTGGGGCTCCTTTCTGCGCGCGCTGCGCTATGTGGTGATCGACGAGTGCCATGTCTACCGGGGGGTCTTCGGCTCGCATGTGGCGCAGGTGCTGCGCCGGCTGCGCCGCGTCTGCGCGCACCACGGTGCGGAGCCGGTCTTCCTGTTGGCCTCGGCGACCACCGCCGAGCCCGGCGACTCGGCGGGTCGACTGATCGGGCTGCCGGTCGCCGAGGTGACCGAGGACGCCTCGCCCCGTGGCGAGCTGGTCTTCGCCCTGTGGGAGCCGCCGCTGACCGAGGGCAGGGGCGAACGGGGCGCCCCCGTCCGGCGGACCGCCACCGCCGAGGCCGCCGACCTCCTCGCCGACCTGGCCGGCGCGGGGGTGCGCACGGTGACCTTCGTCCGCTCCCGGCGTGGCGCCGAGCTGATCTCGCTGATCGCCCAGGACCGGCTGGCCGCCCTGGACCGCACGCTGGCCGGCCGGGTCGCGGCCTACCGGGGCGGCTATCTGCCGGAGGAACGGCGGGAGTTGGAGCGGGCGCTGCACAGCGGCGAGCTGCTGGGACTGGCCGCGACCACGGCGCTGGAGCTGGGCGTGGACATCGCGGGGCTGGACGCCGTGCTGCTGGCCGGCTACCCCGGCACCCGGGCCTCGCTCTGGCAGCAGGCGGGGCGCGCCGGGCGGCGCGGGCAGGGCGCGCTCGCCGTGCTGATCGCCCGTGACGACCCGTTGGACACCTACCTGGTGCACCACCCCGAGGCGCTGTTCGAACGGCCGGTGGAGAGCACCGTGCTGGACCCGGGGAACCCCTATGTGCTGGCCCCGCACCTGTGCGCGGCCGCCGCCGAACTCCCGCTCACCGGCGCGGACTTCGCGGAGCAGCCCGCGCTGTTCGACCCGACGGCCGCCGAGCTGCTGCCCAAGCTCACCGACCGGGGTCTGCTGCGGCGACGCGGAAGCAGTTGGTACTGGACCCGCCGGGAGCGGGCGGCCGACCTCGTGGACATCCGGGGGAAGGGCGGCGAACCGGTGCGGGTGGTGGAGGCCGCGACGGGCCGGCTGCTGGGCACCGTGGACTCGGCGGCGGCCCACACCACCGTGCACGAGGGCGCCGTCCATCTGCACCGGGGGCAGAGCTTCGTGGTCCGGGAGCTGGACCTGGCCGACTCCGTCGCGCTGGTCGAGGAGTCCAACCCGCCCTGGTCCACCTCGGCCAGGGAGGTCACCGAGCTGACGGTGCTGGAGACCGACGTCGAGGTGCCGTGGGGCGACGCCCGGCTGTGCTTCGGGTCGGTGGAGGTCACCCACCAGGTGGTCTCCTATCTGCGGCGCCGGCTGCTGACCGGCGAGGTGTTGGGCGAGACCCGGCTCGACCTGCCGCCGAGAACGCTCCGCACCCGCGCCGTGTGGTGGACCATGACGGAGGACCAGCTGACCGACGCGCGGATCACGCCGGAGATCCTGCCCGGTGCGCTGCACGCGGCCGAGCACGCGGCGATCGGGATGTTGCCGCTCTTCGCGACCTGCGACCGCTGGGACATCGGCGGCGTCTCCACCGCGCTGCACCCGGACACCCTGCTGCCGACCGTCTTCGTGCACGACGGCCACCCGGGCGGCGCCGGCTTCGCCGAGCGCGCCTTCCACACCGCTGCCCGCTGGCTGGCCGCCACCAGGGACGCCATCGCCGCCTGTGAGTGCCGGGCCGGCTGCCCGTCCTGCATCCAGTCCCCCAAGTGCGGCAACGGGAACGAGCCCCTCCACAAGGCGGGCGCCGTCCGCGTGCTGACCCAGCTGCTCCGTGGCCGGCCCACGGCCTGACCCGGCCGGAACACCCCCGCCCCCCGGCCGAGCGAAGCCGACCGAGGCACGGGCCGGGGCGCGGGTCAGGGAGCCGTCCGTGGCGCGGGCCGAAGCCCCGGTCGGGGCGCGGGCAAGGCCGTCGGCGCGGCCTTCCGTGGCCGGATCGGGAACGCCGGCGGGCGCCGCCCTGGCCCTGGCCCTGGCGGAGTGCGGACCGGCGGTGGCCTCGGTGGTGAGGTCGGCGATCTCACCACCGAGGTGACAGCGGATCAGCCGGGCGCGCTGCGCCTCGGCCACCCGCCGCGCCACGGCGCAGGCGACCTCCGGCCCCGCCGCCGCGTGGTCGGCGGCGGCGAGCGCCGCCAGGTCGGCCGCCGACGCGGCCCGCTGCCGAGCCGCCAGCGCCTGGTCGAGCGTCACCACGGCGCCGAAGACGGCGCACAGCAGCGCCACGATGAGCGTCGCCCAGACCGTGGCGCTGCCCCGGTCGGCGCGGTCAGTCGGGCTCGACATGGGCCACCGCCCACCCTTCGACGGCCAGGCCGAGCACGCCCGTCGCCCACGAGGGCACCGAGACTCCGACCCGCACGAGCGAGCCGTCCCGGCCGATCTCCACCCGGGCGTGCCCCGGGGCGATGTCGCGCGCCACCCGCAGCACCTCGTCCGCCGGCTCTCCCCTGGCGGCGGCCCGTGCCCCCGCGCGCGCCGCGTCCTGACACAGCGACTGGGTGGCGAAGGCACCGAGCCCGCAGAGCAACGCGCCGAGGAAGAGCACCAGGGCGGGGATGACCAGGGCGCTCTCAACCGTGACGGCGCCCGGGTCAGAGCGGCGAGTTCTCGAGCGCCTGCAGGATGACATCACGCAGCGCCCCCCTTACCGGCGCGGAGTCGGAAAGGGTGAGCAGCGCGGCGGCGAAGCCGGCGGCGGCGAGGGTGCCGATGGCATACTCGACGGTGTTCATCCCGGCCTCCCGCCGGCTCGAACGGAGCACGCCCCACGGAACCGGCCGGACGACGAGCCGTCCGGCGCGCCCCGGAACGAACCGTGGAACCCGCGGTGGCACCAGCCGTGGGCCGGCCGAGGGCACGGACCGGGGGACGGATCGGGGACGTTGAGCCTGGTGGGCGCGCGTGGCGCTCCGTTGACTGAGGCTGCGCATGAGCGGTCTCTCTCTGGGCCCAGCTGGGGCCCGCCTGGTGACGGTGATCGACGGACGGTGGTCGACGGACGGTGGTCGACGGACGGTGGTCGGAGGCCAGCGGTCGGGGACGGCGGGCGGCCCGGGCCGGGCTCCGCCCGGAGCATCGGGACCGGAGGAGGCGGGGCGCGCGGCCTCCCTGGCTGGTGGGCCATGGGTCAGATCAACTCCCCGACCAGCGCGATCAGCACCGGGGCCACCCCGATCAGCAGGAAGGCCGGCAGGAAGCACAGCCCGAGCGGCCCGGCGACCAGCACCGCCGCCCGACGCGCCCCGACCTCGACCGCCCGACGCCGCCGGGCGCGCGCCTCCGCCGCCTCGACCTCGAACGCCCGCACCACCGGCACGCCGTTGCTCCCCGCCGACTCCAGCCGCCTGGCCAGCCGGGCGGCCCCCGGCAGCTCGCCCAACCGGCCCCAGACGACGGCCGGTTCGCCGCCGAGCCGCAGCTCGGCGGCCGCCCGCTCCAGCGCCTCCCCGACCGGGCCCCGCACGGAGGCGCCCACCGCACGCGCCGCCGCCCCCGGCTCCGCACCGGCCGCCAGGCACGCCGCCAGCAGCTCCGTGGCCAGCGGCAGCGAAGCGTCGGCGGCGGGCGGCGCACCCCGGCCGCGACGCGGCACCCACGGGCGGGGCCGCGCGGACGGCCGGCCGCACAGCGCGGCCCTGCGGCGACGGGCCGTCAGCCAGGTCGCGGCCTCGCGGGCCGCGAGAGGCAGCACCAGCGCCCACAGCCCCACGCTCAACCAACTCACCGCCGCCGCGCCGCTCATCGCGCCGGCCTCTCGGCCGCGCGCACGATGGCGGCGACCCACACCATGCCGAGCCACTGGAACAGCGCGCCGAGCCCCAGGCAGAGCAGCCCCGCCGGCGTACCGAACAGCGTGCGCAGCGGCGAGACACCCAGGGTCGAGCCCAGCGCGAGGCCGCCGAGCGGAAGCGCGGCCAACACCCACGCCGTGGCCCGGGGCCCGGCCAACAGCGCGCGCAGCTCCTCGTGTTGGTCACGCTCGGCGCGCAGCGCCGTCGCCACCCGCTCCAGCCCGGCGGCCAGCGAGGCGCCGCCCTGGACCGCGACCTCCCAGCAGGCGGCTACGCCGCGCAGCCCCTCGGCCCCGGGCCGCTCGGCCGCCGAGCGGAGCGCCGCCGGCACGTCCCCGCCATAGCCGGCGGCCGCCAGCGGGCCGGCCGCGAGCCGCCCCAACTCCGCCCGGCCGGCCACGGTCAGCGCCGCGACGGCCGGCCTGCCGGCCTGGACCTCGCCGGCGAGCGCCACGCAGAAGTCCACCACCGCCTCCTGCTGCCGCCGCACCGCCGCCGCCTCCCGGCGCCGCCGCCACCGGCGGGCGACCGGCGGCGCGGCGAGCACCGAGGCCACCAGGGGCAGCGGGGAGCCCGCTGCCAGGGCCAACAGGGCCCCGACCGCGACCCAGCAGAGCACCGCCCGCGCCTGGGACGCGTCGGGCATCCGAGGCCGCCGCCGAACCACGCGCCCACCCCGGGCCTCCCGGCCACGGTCGGGCGCTCGGCCCGCGCCGGCCAGCAGCCACGCCCCGGCACCCGCGCACAGCGCCGCGCCCCACTGCGTCACCTGCCCGCTCACAGCGCGCCTCCCCCGCCCCGCGCACAGAGCCGGGCCAGCCGCGTCCAGCCGTCCTCCCGGACGAAGCCGTCCCGCCCCCAGCGGGCGGCCGGCACGGTGCGCACCAGGCCACGCGGCCCCTGCTCCAGCAGCTGGATCTCCGCCAGCCGGCGACGGCCCGACTCCCGGTCCCTGACGAGGTGCAGGACGAGGGCGAGGGCGGCGGCCAGCTGGCTGTGCAGCGCGGCCCTGGGCAACCCGGCCGTGCCGCCGAGCGCCTCCAGCCGAGCCGGGACGTCCCCCGCAGCGTTGGCGTGGAGCGTGCCGCACCCGCCCTCGTGGCCGGTGTTGAGCGCGGCCAGCAGCTCGGTGACCTCGGCGCCCCGCACCTCCCCGACCACCAGCCTGTCCGGCCGCATCCGCAGCGCCTGCCGCACCAGGTCGCGCAGCGTGACCCGGCCCGCGCCCTCCTGGTTGGCCGGGCGGGTCTCCAGCCTGACGACATGGGGGTGACTGGGCCTCAGCTCGGCCGAGTCCTCGACGAGCACCACCCGCTCCCGTGGGCCGACCAGGCCCAGCAGGGAGGCGAGCAACGTGCTCTTGCCGGAGCCCGTGCCGCCGGTGACCAGGAACGAGAGCCGGGCGGCGAGGACCGCCCGCAACACCCGCTCCCCGCCGGGCGGCAGGGTGCCCGCCCGACGCAACTCCGGCAGGGTGAAGGCCCGGTGACGCACCACCCGCAGCGAGAGGCAGGGCGAGCCCACCACCACCGGCGGCAGCACGGCGTGCATCCGGGTGCCGTCGGGAAGCCGGGCGTCCACCCAGGGCCGGGCGTCGTCCAGCCGCCGCCCGGCCGAGGCGGCCAGCCGCTGCGCCAGCCGCCTGACGGACGCCTCGTCGGGGAACCGCACATCGGCCCGCTCCAGGCCCGCGCCCCGGTCGACCCACACCTCCTCCGGGCCGTTCACCAGCACGTCCGTGACGTCCGGCGCGGCCAGCAGCGGCTGGAGCGGGCCGGCGCCGACCAGCTCGGAGCGCAGCGCGCGCACCACCGACAGCACCGCCCGGTCCCCCAGCAGCAGCCCCTGGGCGCGGAGCGCGGCGGCCACCCGGCCGGGCGTCGGCTCGGCGCCCTCCTCGACCAGCCGCAGCCGGACCGTCTCCAACAGCGCGGGGAGCTCCGGCAGTTCCTCCCCGGAAGCGGAACGGTCGTCGCCCAGCCCTGCGACCGTCGCGCGGAACTCGGCGCCGGTCATGTCGAGGCCCCCTCGCGCGGCTGGGCGCGGTCGAGCAGCGTGGCGCAGAAGGCGGCGAGGGTGCCCCTGGGGTTGGCCCCCGGCGGCTCCCCCATCTCGGCGGCGGTCGACAGCCCGGGCTCGTCGACCAGCTCCCCCGCGAGCGGCAGCCGCAGCATCCGGGACAACTCAGCCGCCGGCAGCTCGTCCCCCGGCCGCGTCCTGGCGACCAGCCGCAGATCCCGCACCAGCGCCCCGGCGCCGCCGACGACCCGTCGGGCCGCCGCCGTCGCCCGCAACTCGCAGGGCACCACGAGGAGTCCGAGGTCGAGCTGGGTGAGCGCCTCGGCCGCCGCGTCGTCAACGGCGCGCGGCAGGTCGAGCACCAGGACGCCACCGCCCCTGCGGGCTGAGGCCAGCACCGAGCGCATCGCCTCCACCGGGAGCCGGACGCCCTCGTCCCTGTCCCAGCTGAGCAGGCTCACGCCGTGCAGCCGGGGCAGCGCCTCGTCCAGGGCCGCGCCGGAGAGCCGGCCGCGCGCGGAGAGGAAGGCCGGCCACCGCTTGCCCGCCGTGCGCTCCCCGCCGAACGGCACGTCGAGACCGCCGCCCAGCGGGTCGGCGTCCACCAGCACGCTGCGCAGCCCAGCCCGCGCCGCCGTCACCGCCAGCGCGCAGGCCAGCGAGGAGGCCCCCGCGCCGCCCCTGCCGCCCAACACCCCCAGGGTGAGCGTCGGTTGGCCCGGGCCCTCCACCGCGTCGGCGATGCGGTCCGCGAGGCGGGGCTCGTCCCACGGGAGGTGGAGCACCTGCTCGACGCCGATCGTCACGGCCCTGGCCCAGACCATGTGGTCGTCGAGATCCCGTCCGACCAGGAGCACCCCCGGGCGTCGGCCCTGCCGGGCGGCGCGCTGGGCGAAGGCCGGCGCCCGGTCGTCGCCGATCAGCACCAGCGGCGCGCCCCACCACTGCTCGGCGGTGGGCGGCGCCCCGTGCACCACCTCGACCTCGGCGCCGGCCACGGCACACAGCCGCAGCAGGTCGTCGAGCAGCTCGTCCTCCTCGGTGAGGATCAGCACGGGCCTGCCCCCCGGCGCGACCCCCGACACGGACGCGGACGACGCGGACCTGGACCCGGACGCGGACGTGGCCCGGGACGCGGACCTGGACGACCTGGACGACCTGGATGACGCGGATGACGCGGATGACGCGGATGACGCGGATGACGCGGATGACGCGGACGTGGATTCCGTCATGGCGAAGCCCCCTCGGCTCCGGGCGCCGACTCCGTCGAACGCCCTCCGAAACAACACATCACCCACAGTGACGGCATCCGGACGCCTTTGGGGAAGCCAGCCCAAATCTGTGGATAACCAGCCCCCTGTGGATAAGTCCGTCACCCACACGAGGCACAGCCATCAACAGCGACAACAAATGGGCACACAGAGTCACCGCTTGGTCGGACGACAAAGCGGGAAGAATGGCCGAGTACGTACCCCTGGCCCGAGCGCCATCGCGGCGCCCCACGCGCACACCGACGCGAGGCTAGGCCGTTGACCTGCGAAAACGCCCCCGGACAGGCGACGACCCCCGCCGGGGGGGAGAGCGGGGGTCGTCTTCCACGGCCGACTCGGGGGGGGAGGAGCCGGGCCGGGTTAGCACGGTCGCGAACGATCCGTGACTTCCATGGTGTACCCGAGAGCCTTCTCAGGCAAACCCACGCGCCCCAGCGTACGCCGAATGGCGGGCCCTTATGCTCGGGGCGTGGAAATCCTGCCGCAGCCCCGGACCGCCGCCTTCTTCGATCTTGACAAGACCGTCATCGCGAAGTCGAGCACGGTCACCTTCAGCAGGTCGTTCTACCAGGGCGGACTCATCAACCGCAGGGCCGTGTTGCGCACCGCCTACGCCCAGTTCCTCTTCCTGCTCGGCGGCGCGGACCACGAGCAGACCGAGCGGATGCGGGAGTACCTCTCGGCGCTCTGCCGGGGGTGGAACGTCCAGCAGGTGCGGGAGATCGTGGCGGAGGCCGTGCACGAGGTCATCGACCCGATCATCTACGACGAGGCCGCCTCGCTCATCGAGCAGCACCACGAGGCCGGCCGGGACGTCGTGATCGTGAGCACGTCGGGGGCGGAGCTGGTGGAGCCCATCGGCGAACTCCTCGGCGCCGACCGGGTGGTGGCGACCCGCATGGTGGTGGCCGACGGCCGCTACACCGGCGAGGTCGACTACTACGCCTACGGCCCGACCAAGGCCGAGGCCATCGCCGAACTGGCCGTCTCGGAGGGCTACGACCTGGCCCGCTGCTACGCCTACAGCGACTCCGTCACCGACCTGCCCATGCTGGAGGCGGTGGGGCACCCGCACGCCGTCAACCCGGACCGCGCGCTGCGCAGGGAGGCGGCCGCGCGGGAGTGGCCGGTGTTGACGTTCGAACGGCCGGTGCGGCTGCGCCAGCGGGTCTCGCTGGGCATACCGTCCCGCCCCGCGCTGGTGGCGACGGCGGCGGTCGCCGCGGCCACCGCAGGGGGGCTCGTCTGGTGGTACGCCAACCGCCGCCGCGCCGCCGGGCGCGCCGCCTGAGCCGGCGCGGTCAGGCCGCGCCGCGCTGGAGCGCCTCGCAGACCGCGACGGACTCGCGGGCGCCGAGTTCGGCCGCCCTCGCGCAGTGCGCGATCCAGCCGGCGACCCCGGCCATCGTCCCCGTCAGATAGCCGTCCAGCGCGGCGAGATAGCGCTCCTGCCCCTGCTCTGCGTGGCCGACCTCGGTCGGGGTGACGGCCTTCGGGTCGAGCCCGCCGCCGACCAGCACCAGCCGCGCCGCCGCCCGGGCGACCAGCCCGTTGTGGCTGGCGAACGGGCGCAGCGCCAGCAGCTCCCCGTGCACCACGGCCGCCGTCACCAGCGCCGGCGCGGCCGAGCCCGCCACGACGATGTCGGCGAGCGCCGCCAGCCGCACGGCCACCTCGTCGGCGCCGGGCGCGGTCGGCAGCGCCGCCAGCGCGGGTTCGTCGACCGCCTCGCCCGCCAGCCGGGGGCGGCCGATCCGGTCCGCGTCGGGGCCGGCCGCAGGGCCGCCGGCGGCGACCAGGTGCAGCCTGGCGAGGACCCGGAGCGGGGAGCCGCGCCAGATGCCCAGCGACTCGGTGGCCTCGGCGGTGGCCCGCAGCGCCGCCCCCACCGTTCGGGCCTCCTCGTCCCCGCCGAAGTCGCCGCGCCGCCTGACCTCTTCGAGCGCCCAGTCGGCGCCGGCCAGCGCGGCCGAGGCGCGGGCGCCGCGCAGCGCGGCCTCGGCGGCGACCTCGGGGCTGCGGCGGCGCATCACGCGGTGTCCGTAGACGGCGTCCACCGCCTCCCGTACGCCGGCCACCGCCGCCGGCACTCCGGGCAGTTCGGCCAGCCTGGCCAGGGGGTCGGTCTGCGGTTCGGTGGATGCTCCGGGGCTCATAGCACCGAAGCCTAGGCGGGGTCCAGCGATCATCGGCGACTCGTTCGAGTGGACTTTCCCACTTCGTGTGTTCGGGTGTTCCGCCGACACCACTACGCTCTTGAACATGAAGATCGCTTTCGTAGGCAAGGGCGGCAGCGGAAAGACGACGCTGTCCTCGTTGTTCGTCCGGTACCTCGCGGCCGGGGGCGTCCCGGTGACGGCGGTGGACGCCGACATCAACCAACACCTGGGCGTGGCCCTCGGCCTCCCGGAGGACGAGGCCGCCGCGTGCCCGCCGCTGGGCGCCAGGCTGCCGTTGATCAAGGACTACCTCCGGGGCGACAACCCCCGCATCCTGTCGGCCGAGACCATGATCAAGACGACGCCGCCGGGCGCGGGTTCGCGGCTGCTGCGGCTCTCGGAGCCCAACCCGGTCTTCGACGCCTGCGCCACGACGGTGCCGCTGGAGGAGGGGGCGGCCCGGCTGCTGGTGACCGGCCCGTTCACCGCGGACGACCTCGGGGTTGCCTGCTACCACTCGAAGACGGGCGCGGTGGAGCTGTGCCTCAACCACCTGGTGGACGGGCGCGACGAGTACCTGGTGGTGGACATGACGGCCGGCAGCGACTCGTTCGCCTCCGGGCTGTTCACGCGCTTCGACATGACGTTCCTGGTCGCCGAGCCCACCCGCAAGGGCGTCTCGGTCTACCGTCAGTACCGCGAGTACGCACGTGACTTCAGGGTCGCCCTGCGGGTGATCGGCAACAAGGTGCAGGGCCCGGAGGACGTCGCGTTCCTGCGCGCCGAGGTCGGCGACGACCTGCTGGTGACGCTCGGCCACTCGGAGTGGGTGCGCGCGCTGGAGCGCGGCGAGGAACGGCCGTTCGCGGCGCTCGAAGCGGCCGACGTCGCGGCGTTGCGCGCTCTGCACGGCGCGGCGGACGCCAGCTACGAGGACCGCGACTGGGAGCGCTACACCCAGCAGATGGTGCACTTCCACCTGAAGAACGCGGCGAGTTGGGGTAACGACAGGACCGGGGCCGACCTGGCGGCGCAGGTCGACCCCGGGTTCGTGCTGCGGGAGGCCCCCAGCCCGCTGCCGGCCTGAGCCGGGAGCCGGCGGCAGGCGGCAGGCGGTCAGCCGGCCAGGTACGCCTCCCAGCCGCCGGGCGGGGCCTGGCCGACGCCGAGGCCCCGCAGCCGGTCCAGCACCTCGGGGTCCTGAGCGTCCAGCCAGTCGACCAGTTGGCGGAAGGAGACGCACTCGACGCCCTCCCTCGGGCACAGCTCGGTGATCAGGTCCTCGACGGCGTCCATGTAGATGCCGCCGTTCCACTGGTTGAAGTGGTTGCCGATGATCAACGGCGCGCGGTTGCCCTCGTAGGCCCGGTCGAACGCGGCCATCAGGCCGTCGTGCATCTCGGCCTGCCAGGTGGGCCACATCGCCGGGTCGCCGCTCTGCTCGCCGGACTGGTTGACCATGAAGTTGTAGTCCATGGACAGCGTCTCGAAGGACCGCCCCGGCATCGGGACCGACTGGAGCGAGATGTCCCAGACGCCGTGCCGCTGCTGGGGCCAGAGCTGGAGCGAGTTGCCGCTGGAGTCGTAGCGGAAGCCCGACTCCGCCGCCGCCGGCAGCAGGTTCTCCTGGCCCTCCAGGCAGGGCGCGCGCCCGCCGACCAACTCCTGGTCGTAGTCGAACGGCAGCGGCTCCTCGTCGGTGAGGCCGGTGGTGGTCCGCCAGTTCTGGACCATCCAGCGGGCCTGCTCGATCTCGTCGACCCAGTCCTCGACGGTCCAGCTGGAGCCGCCGGTGGGGCCGCAGAAGTGCCCGTTGAAATGGGTGCCGATCTCGTTTCCCTCGCGCCACGCCAGCCGCAGCTGTTCCAGCGTCGCGGCGATGTGCTCGTCGGAGAGATACCCGATGTCGGAGGCGCCCGGTTGGTGCCCTGGCGGCTCGTACCTGAGGCGCTCACTCTCCGGCAGGAGATAAATACCGGACAGGAAGAACGTCATGTCCGCGTCGTAGCGCTCGCCGAGTTCGCGGAATCGCGAGAAGAGCTGATTGTCGTCCTCGCCGGCGCCGTCCCAGGAGAAGACGACGAATTGCGGCGGCTCCTCGCCGGGGGCCAGCGGCTCAGGGGCGGGGGGCTGCTCGGGCTGGGGGCCGGTGTTGGCGGTCGAGCCGTCGCCGAGGAGTTGGGGCGCGGCTCCGGCGTCGTCCCCGCCGGGGTCCTCCTCGGCCGGGCCCTCCGGGGCCGACTCCTCCTGATCGCTCCGGCCGCCGCCGGACCCGGTGTCGCCGACCAGCGAGCAGGCCGTCATGCCCAACGCCAGCGCTCCGATGGCCACCAGGCTCGCCGTCCGTCTCGTCGTGTGTGTGACCATCTCGCGTCCTCCCGTTGCCAACGCAGTGGTTTGTCCGCTCCGCCCGGTGTGCGGGGGAGCCAGACAAACTCTTCCTCTCAGCGTTAGAGATGTTTGTATGACAAGCGGTTCCCATGACTTTTTCGCTCCTTCGGATTAATTGCGGGGCCAAACGGGGTCTGCCCCTCGTACAGACCTTTGCGCTCCATTACTCTTCGTTTACCAAGCCTTGAGAAAGGCCATAACTCCTGTAACTCCGGGGTTTTCGCCCCTCACGGACGGAGACGGAAGATGTCCGCCTGCGCCCCCACTCCCGATTCGACCCAGCCCGAGCCGTCGTCCCCCTCGGTCTCCTCAGGACCCTCGGGTCGCTCAGGTCCCCCGGACCCCTCGTCGGCCACCCCCGCCGCAGCCCGAACGCCCCCGCCGGCCGGAGCCGGCGCTGACCCGGGTCCGGCGGAGCGCCGTCGCGCCGACCTGTCCGCCTCGATCTCGGTCTTCCTGATCGCCCTGCCGCTCTCCCTCGGCATCGCGCTGGCCACCGGGGCGCCGCTCCAGGCGGGGCTCGTGGCGGCGGCGGTCGGCGGCATCGTGGTGGGGCTGCTGGGCGGTGCGCCGCTCCAGGTCAGCGGTCCCGCCGCCGGCCTCACGGTGGTCACGGCCGACCTCATCCAGCAGTACGGCTGGCGCACCACCTGCGCCATCACGGCCCTCGCCGGCCTCGCGCAACTCGGGCTCTCGGCGCTCCGGGTGGCCAGATCCGCGCTGATGGTCAGCCCGGCGATCGTGCACGGGATGCTGGCGGGCATCGGGGCCACCATCGCCCTCTCCCAGCTGCACATCGTGCTCGGCGGCGAGCCGGAGAGTTCGGCGCTGGACAATCTCGCGGACCTGCCGGGCCAGTTGGCCGATCCGCAGTTGGCCTCGCTCTGGGTCGGCGGGCTGACGGTGGCGGTGCTGCTGCTCTGGCCCCGGCTGCCGGGACGCTCGGGCGGCCTGGTCCGGCGGGCGGCGCCGGCCGCGCTCGCCGCCGTGGTGCTGGCGACGTTCCTCTCCTGGGCGCTGTCCCTGGGGGTGCCCCGGGTCGACCTCCCCTCCTGGAGCAGCCACGCGCTGCCGGAGCTGCCGGACGGGCCGGTGCTGGGCCTCTTCGCCGCCGTGCTCACGATCACGCTGGTGGCGAGCGTCGAGTCGCTGCTGTCGGCGGTCGCCGTCGACAAGCTGGCGGCGGCCAGGCAGCGGGCCGGCGGGCCCCGGGTGCCGCGCGCCGACCTCGACCGCGAGCTGCGCGGGCAGGGCGTGGCCAACCTGGTCTCCGGCTCCCTCGGCGGGCTGCCGGTGACGGGCGTGGCGGTGCGCAGCTCGGCCAACGTGGCGGCGGGGGCGGTCAGTCGGCGCTCGACGGTCCTGCACGGCTGCTGGGTGCTGCTGGCGACGGGCCTGCTGGTGGGGCTGCTGGAGCTGATCCCGCTCGGCGCCCTGGCGGCGCTGGTGATGGTGGTCGGGGTGCAGATGGTCAACATCACCCACATCCGCAGCGTGACCCGGCACCGCGAGGTCGCGGTCTATGTGGCCACGGCGGTCGGGGTCACGGTCTTCGGGGTGTTGGAGGGGGTGGGGATCGGCATCCTCGCGGCGGTGGCGGTCGCGCTGCACCGGCTGACCCACACCGGGATCAGTCACGAGCGGCTGCCCGACGGCACCCATCGGGTGCGGGTGCGGGGGCAGTTGACCTTCCTCTCGGTGCCCCGGCTGTCCCGGGTGCTCGGGCAGGTCCCGGAGAGGGCGAGGGTCTCGGTCGAGCTGGAGGGCACCTTCGTCGACCACGCCGCCTACGAGACGCTGCACGACTGGCGGGCGGCGCACCAGGCCCAGGGCGGAACGGTGGAACTGCCGGGCGGGCTCGGGCGCTCCGGGAGCAAGGTCGCCGCGCCGCACCGCTGCCATCCCTGGCACTCCTGGCGGAACCACCGGGACGTCGCCTGCGAGACGGCGCCGGCCGACGGCTCCCCGGCGCCGGTCGCCCTGGCCGATCCGCTCCTCGGCGGGTTGCGCGCCTTCCAGAGCACCACCGCGCCCATGGTGCGGGAGGAGTTGGCCCGCCTGGCCCGCGAGGGGCAACGGCCCGGGCAGCTCTTTCTGACCTGCGCCGACTCCCGGCTGGTCACCAGCATGATCACCTCAAGCGGCCCGGGCGACCTCTTCACCGTGCGGAACATCGGGAACCTGGTGCCGCCGCCCGGCACCGAGTCGGGCGACGACTCGGTGGGGGCCGCCATCGAGTACGCGCTGACGGAGTTGGGCGTCACCACCATCACGGTCTGCGGCCACTCGGGATGCGGGGCGATGCGGGCCCTGCGGTCGGCGGACCGGGAGCGGGGCGGGCTGCCCGAGGGTCCCCTCGGGCGTTGGCTGCTCCATGCCAGGCCCAGCCTGGAGCGGCTGCGGCAGGACCCGAGGCCCCGGCTCGACGAGGACAGCCGCCGCCTCGACGAGGACAGCCCCCGGCTCGACGGCGACGGCGACGGCGGCGCGGCTGGCGGCTCCGAGGCCGGGGAGTTGGAGGCGCTCTGTCTGGCCAATGTCGTGCAGCAGTTGGACCATCTCGCCAAGCACCCGTGGGTGGCCCAGCGGTTGGCTGAGGGCACGGTCGAGCTGCGGGGGATGTACTTCCACGTGGGGCAGGCCCAGGCGTATGTGCTGGATCGGGAGCGAGGGCGGCCACCGGTCTTCACGGCGGTGCGGCCCGAGCGCGCGGAGGGGGTGGTGGGCGTGCCGGCGAGCGGCCGGGCGGAGCCCGTTCGTCGCAGCGGTTGACCGTTCGTCGCACTGGGTTCGAATGGCCTTGTCAAAGCAGGGTGGGACTGATGGGGTGTGCTCTGGGACACAACTGACGCCGCGAGGGTGACTGTCTTTGTGCGATGGGCGCTTGGCCGTCGGTCCTGGCCGACTCGTTCGCCAGCGTCACCCCCGGCGGCGGTGACAGCGACCGCTCAGCGTGGCGGGGCGAACAAGGAGGCGTTGTGAGTAACGAGAGCCTGGCCAACCTCATGACGGAAACCCGGAGGTTCGCACCCCCGGCCGAGGTGGTGGCGGGAGCCAATGTGACCGCCGCAGCCTACGAGGCGGCGGCCGAGGACCGGCTGGGTTACTGGGCGGAGCAGGCTCGTCGGCTGAGTTGGGAGCGGGAGCCGACCGAGACGCTGGACTGGTCCAATCCCCCCTTCGCCAAGTGGTTCGCCGACGGCAGGCTGAACGTCGCCTACAACTGCGTGGACCGCCATGTCGAGGCCGGCAACGGCGATCGGGTGGCCATCCACTTCGAGGGCGAGCCGGGCGACTCCCGGGCGATCACCTATGCCGAGTTGCAGCGCGAGGTCTCCCAGGCGGCCAACGCGCTGGGCGAGTTGGGGGTGGCGACGGGCGACCGGGTGGCGATCTACATGCCGATGATCCCCGAGGCCGTGATCGCGATGCTGGCCTGCGCCCGGATCGGCGCCCCGCACTCGGTGGTCTTCGGCGCGTTCTCCGCCGACGCGTTGGCCACCCGCATCGAGGACGCGGACGCCCGCGTGGTGATCACCGCCGACGGCGGCTACCGCAGGGGCGCGCCGTCCGCGCTCAAGCCGGCCGTGGACGAGGCCCTGACCCGGCCGGGCGCGGCCAACGTGCGCAACGTGCTGGTGGTGCGCCGCACCGGGCAGGACATTCCGTGGACGTCGGGCCGCGACGTGTGGTGGCACGAGGCGGTCGGCCGGCAGTCGACGGAGCACACCCCCGAGGCGTTCGACGCCGAGCACCCGCTCTTCATCCTCTACACCTCGGGCACCACCGGGAAGCCGAAGGGCATCCTGCACACCACCGGCGGCTACCTCACCCAGGTCGCCTACACCCACCACGCGGTCTTCGACCTCAAGCCGGAGACCGACGTCTACTGGTGCACCGCCGACATCGGCTGGGTCACCGGCCACTCCTACATCGTCTACGGCCCGCTGGCCAACGGCGCCACCGAGGTGCTCTACGAGGGCACCCCCAACACCCCGCACAACGGCCGCTGGTGGGAGATCGTCGAGAAGTACGGCGTCACCCTGCTGTACACCGCGCCCACCGCGATCCGCACCTGTATGAAGTGGGGCGACGACATCCCGGCCCGGTTCGACCTGTCCAGCCTGCGCATCCTGGGCTCGGTCGGGGAGCCGATCAACCCCGAGGCGTGGATCTGGTACCGCAAGCACATCGGCGGGGACCGGACCCCCGTGGTCGACACCTGGTGGCAGACCGAGACCGGGGCGATGATGATCAGCCCGCTGCCGGGGGTGACGTTGGCCAAGCCGGGTTCGGCGCAGACCCCGCTGCCCGGGATCAGCGCCACGGTGGTGGACGACGACGGGAACGAGGTGGCCAACGGCTCCGGCGGCTATCTGACGTTGACCGAGCCGTGGCCGTCGATGCTGCGCACGATCTGGGGCGACGACCAGCGGTTCCTCGACACCTACTGGTCCCGGTTCGAGGGCCGGTACTTCGCCGGGGACGGTGCCAAGAAGGACGAGGACGGCGACATCTGGCTGCTGGGCCGGGTCGACGACGTGATGCTGGTCTCCGGCCACAACATCTCGACCACCGAGGTGGAGTCCGCGCTGGTGAGCCACCCCCGGATCGCCGAGGCGGCCGTGGTCGGGGCCACCGATCCGCAGACGACGCAGGCGATCTGCGCGTTCGTCATCCTGCGCGGCGGGGCGCCGCAGGAGGAGGGGCTGGTCGAGGAGCTGCGGGCGCATGTCTCGAAGGAGTTGGGGCCGATCGCCAAGCCGAAGCGGATTCTCGCGGTGGAGGAGCTGCCCAAGACCCGCTCCGGCAAGATCATGCGCCGGCTGCTGAGGGATGTCGCGGAGAACCGCGAGCTGGGCGATGTCACCACGCTCACCGACCCGGCGGTGATGGACCTGATCCAGACCAAGCTGCCCTCCGCGCCCTCGGAGGACTGAGGCGGTAGCAGAACCGAGCCCGGCGCCCGGCGGCGGTGGGAGCATTCAGGGGCGCCCGATCGTTGATCGGGCGCCCCTATACCATCTGTGGCATCCCTCCCAAGGGCGACGAGGTGTCGCGACGGGCGCACCGCCCAGGCAGCACTACTGTCACGTGCACCTACCGCAACCACGCCAGGAGAGAAAGTGAGAACGCGATGAGCGCAGCCGACGAGGGGCGCAGCCTCGGAGAGTTGGTCGCGTCGGCGACCAGCGAACTGTCCGGTCTGGTGCACGACGAGATCGCCCTCGCCAAGGCGGAGATCCGACAGGACGTCAAACGTGCCCTGTTCGGGAGCGTCGCGGGTGTGATCGCGGCCGGTCTTGTCGTTTTCGCCGTGCCACTGTTGAGCTTCGCGCTCGCGTTCTGGCTGCGGAACTGGTGGGACCTCCCGCTGGCGGTCGCCTGCGTGATCGTCGCCGGCCTCTATCTGGTGCTGGCGCTGGCCCTGGCGCTGTGGGCGAAGCGGAAGCTGGGGAAGATCTCGCCGCCGGAGCGGTCGATCCGTTCCGCCAAGGAGTCCGCGACCCTCCTCTCCCACGCCAAGCCGCGCCCGCGCGAGAACGCCCCGAACGGGAGCGCGCAGCACGAGCGCGCGGTGGCCGGCGATCACGCCGGCTCCTCCGCATGAACAACGCCGACAGCTCAGGGATGCGGTCCTCGGTCGTCCTCCAGGAGGGCCCGTGGACGCATCGCGATGTCGCGGCCAACGGCGCACGGTTCCATATCGTCGAGGCGGGCGAGGGGCCGCTGGTCCTGTTGCTGCACGGGTTCCCCCAGTTCTGGTGGACCTGGCGGCACCAGTTGACGGCCCTGGCGGACGCGGGGTTCCGGGCCGTGGCCATGGACCTGCGGGGGATCGGCGGCAGCGACCGCACCCCGCGCGGCTATGACCCGGCGAACCTGGCGCTCGACGTCACCGGGGTGATCCGTTCCCTGGGCGAGCCGGATGCCGCGCTGGTCGGCCACGACCTGGGCGGCTATCTGGCGTGGACGGCCGCCGTGATGCGGCCCAAGCTGGTGCGGCGGCTGGCGGTCTCCTCGATGCCGCACCCGAGGAGTTGGCGGGCGGCGCTGCTGCGCGACCCGAGGCAGACGGCGGCCAGCCGCTATGTCTGGGGGTTCCAGCGGCCCTGGCTGCCGGAGCGGCAGCTGGTCGCCGACGACGGCGCGCTGGTGGGGCGGCTGCTCCGCGACTGGTCCGGGCCGCGTCAGCCGGAGCCCGCCGATGTGCTGGTGTATCAGCAGGCGATGTGTGTGCCGTCGACGGCGCACTGCGCCGTCGAGCCCTACCGCTGGCTGGTGCGGTCCATCGCCCGGCCGGACGGCATCCAGTTCAACCGGCGGATGAAGCGGCCGGTGCTGGTGCCCACGCTGCACCTGCACGGTTCGCTCGATCCGGTGCTGCGCACCCGCAGTTCGGCCGGCTCCGGCGAGTATGTCGAGGCGCCGTACCGCTGGCGGCTGTTCGACGGGCTGGGGCACTTCCCGCACGAGGAGGACCCGGCCGCGTTCAGCACCGAGCTGATCGACTGGCTGCGGGACCCGGAGCCCGACCGCTGAGCGCTGGGCGTTCGTTCGCCCGCCATCCAGTCACGGCCCGTCACCGTTGCCGACGGTGAGCGGCGGGCGCGGGTTGACGGAGCGTCGGCCGGGTCGGCCCGGTTGGCAACTGCCAGGCGCATAGGCCGACGGACTTCGCGCACTTGAGGTTACTGACCTTGGACCCCGGGCAGGGACGTGTTATGGGCTGGACGCACGAATCCCGTGACGTGGCACGTGAACCAAGCGGCAATGGGGCCGCCACCCGGACGCGAGGCGCCGCTCGCGGCTTCCCGGGGGGCCCGTTGCCCGACTCGGCGATCAGATTTCCCGATATCCTCCGCCGCCGTGCGCGCTGGGTGAGCGTGCGCCTGCGGCATCCGCGCGGCTGAGCCCCACGCGCTCCGCGCCAAACCTCGCTCCCTTCTCGCACCACACCCCCACGCGGTACGGACGGCCGTCATGCCGGCGCGCAGCGCCCGGTGTGCACCGGCCGCTCCGCGGCGAGCCCTCGGGCGGCCACCTCCCTGACCTCGTCCAGGGTCAGCGCGTACCCCGTGCTGCCCTCGTCGAGGGAACGGGCGAAGACCACGCCGAGCACCTCGCCGCGCGGTGACAGCAGCGGGCCGCCGGAGTTGCCCGGGCGAATGGTGGTGTGGAGGGAGTACACGTCCCGACTGACGGTGTCGGTGCGGTAGATGTCCGGGCCCCGCGCCCGGTAGCGGTCCCGGACGCGGGCCGGCACGGCCTGGTAGGGCCCGCTCTCCGGGAACCCGACGACGACGGCGCCGTCCCCGGAGACCGCGTCGTGCCCGCTGAACGGGAGGGCCGGCGCCGGCAGTCCCGGCACGTCCAGCACGGCGATGTCGCGCGCCGGGTCGAAGAGCACCACGCTGCCGGGGAACGACTCCCCCAGGCCGCCGATCCGCACCAGCGGCGCGCCGACCCCGCCGACGACATGCGCGTTGGTCAGCACCTTCCCGTTCGCGAACACGAAGCCGGTGCCTTCGAGGGTGCGCCCGCAGCCGGGCGCCGAGCCCTCGATCCGGACCACCGAGCGCCACGCCTCGCGCAGCGCGGGCGCGTCGACCAGTTCGGGGTCGGGCGGCGGGACCCGGGTGACGGGTTCGGTGCCGATGGGGGCGGCCAGGCCGCGCGGCCCGTCGGGCGCCAGCAGGGTGCTCAGCTCCCCCGCCCAGGAGTCGGCGTCGGCGGGCAGCGCCCGGGAGACGCCGAACAGGACGCGGGAGGAACGGAGTTCGCGGCCGAGCGCGCCCGAGGTGACCATCGTGAGGGCCGAGCCGAGCAGCCAGGCGACCAGCAGCAGCGCCAGCGCGTGGATCAGGGCGCCGCCGGCGGCGTCGAGGGCGCGGGCCGGCGGCCAGGTGACGAGCGCCCGCAGCCGGACGCCGAGCAGGGTGGCGAGCGCCTGGCCGAGGACGGCGGCCGAACCGACCAGCAGCAGGCCGACGGTGGCTCCCGCCGCGCCGATCCCGCCGGGCCACAGCAGCGGGAGGGCGCGGGCGGCGAACAGGGCGCCGAGCAGCAGCCCGACCGCGGAGCAGAGGCCGAGGAGCAGCCCCCTGCGGTAGCCGACCACCGCGAGCGAGCCGGCGCCCAGCAGCAGCGCGACGTCGAGGACGTTCACCCGGTCACGTTCTCACGCGGCCGGGGGCGGCTCACGCCGAGTGGTCCAACGGGAGCAGCCGTTCGGTGTCCCAGGGGCGTTCCCAACCGCCGTAGTGCAGCAGCCGGTCGATCACGCCGGCGGTGAAGCCCCAGACCAGGGTGTCGGCGACGTCGAAGCAGGGGCTACGGAAGCCGCTGGGGTGGAGCGCGGTGCCCCGGCGGTCGGGGTCGGCCAGCTCGGCGAGGGGCACGGTGAAGACGCGGGCGGTCTCGGCCGGGTCCTGCGGGGCGACCGGGGTGGGCTTGCGCCACCAGGCCAGCACCGGGGAGACCACGAAGCGGCTGACCGGGATGTAGAGCCGGGGCAGCGTTGCGAAGATCCGCACCCCCGCCGGGTCGAGGCCGGTCTCCTCCTCGGCCTCGCGCAGCGCGGCCCGCCAGGGCCCGGCGCCCTCCGGGTCGCCGTCCTCCGGGTCCAACGCGCCGCCGGGGAATGAGGCCTGCCCGGCGTGTTGGCGCAGGCTGCTGGCGCGTTCCAGCAGCAGCAGCTCGGGGCCGCTGCCGCCCTCGCCGAAGAGGACCAGCACGGCGGAGGGGCGGCCGCCGGCGGGCGGCGGCAGGATGTCGCTGAGCTGGGCGGGCTCGATGGTGCGGGCCGCCGTGGCGAGCGGGCGCAGCCAGCCGGGAAGGTCCTCAGGGGCGGCCGGGCCCGCCGGCCGCTGGGCGCCGGCGCCCGCCGGCCTCGCGCCGGTGCTGGTGCTGGTGCTGGTGCTGGTGCTGGCCGAGGGTGCCGAACGCGCCGGGTCCTGGCGGCCGTTGGGGTCCGCCGCGTGCGAGGTGGGGTCCCGACGGGCCTCGGCGGCGCTCGGGCCGGGATCGGCGTCATGCGGGCTGGTCATCTTCAGGATGGCTCCCTGGGCGGAGGTCGGTGGTGCGGGGCGGCCGGACGGTGCGGGCGCTTCCGGCGGGGCCGGCCGGGGCGGCGCGTCGTCAGCCGTCCGCGCGGGCGCCCAGGGGAGGGGCGGGGCGGCCCGGGTAGTCGGACGGGGGCTTCAGCCGCTGCCCCGGCTGGCCGCCCATCTCGTACTTGAGCAGCGCGCGCGCCTTCTCCGGGTCGGTCTCGCCCTCGCCGTACGCCGGGCAGAGGTGGGCGATCGGGCAGGCGCCGCAGGCCGGCTTCCGCGCGTGGCAGATGCGGCGGCCGTGGAAGATCACCCGGTGCGAGAGGGTCGTCCAGTCCTTCCGGGGAAAGATCTCGGCCACTTCGGCCTCGATCTTCACCGGGTCCTCCTGCTCGGTCCACCGCCAGCGGCGGACCAGCCGCTGGAAGTGCGTGTCCACGGTGATGCCCGGGCGGTCGAAGGCGTTCCCCAACACGACATGGGCCGTCTTGCGTCCCACGCCCGGGAGGGTCACCAGATCCTCCAGGCGGCCGGGGACCTCGCCGTCGAAGCGGTCGCGCAGCTCGGTGGAGAGCCCGATCAGGGACCTGGCCTTGTTACGGAAGAAGCCCGTCGGGCGGATCAGCTCCTCCAGCACCGCCGGGTCGGCCGCCGCCAGGTCCTCGGGGGTGGGGTAGGCGGCGAAGAGCTTGGGGGTGGTCTGGTTGACCCGCAGGTCGGTGGTCTGGGCGGAGAGCACGGTGGCGACCAGCAGCTGGAACGGGTTCTCGAAGTCCAGCTCGGGGTGGGCGTAGTAGTAGACCTCGCCGAGGGCCCGGTAGATCTTCCGCGCCCGGCGCACCATGGCCAGCCGGCTCTCGCCCGCCGCCCCGGCGGCGGGGCGGCCGGCCCGCGACGGGCTCACCCGCCCGGCCCCGGCCCGTTCGCCCTGAGCGGAATCCTGACGTGCGTTCACCCGGGTGGCCCTCACTTTCTCCCACGCCACCGCACGCGCGCCCCGCGCCCGCTGGCCACTCGGCCAGCGTAAACGGGCGGGCTGACATTCGCCCTTCCCCCGGCGAATTCACCCACCGAACGGGGCCCTGCCGTGGGCCGGTACGCACCGGTGCGTCAGACTTGTACCCGCTGGCCAGGCCGGGACATCCGGCATGATGAGAGGGTCAAAGCGTCCCCCGGGTTCCGGCCGGGGGGCTGGAGACCACCGGCCCTCGCGGCCGACAAGGAGAGGAACCCGTGGACGACGTACTGCGGCGTGCCCCGCTCTTCGCGGCACTCGACGACGAGCAGGCCGCCGAGCTGCGCGCTTCCATGACCGAGGCCACGCTCGCCCGTGGCGACACCCTCTTCCACGAGGGGGACCCGGGCGACCGGCTCTATGTCGTCACCGAGGGCAAGGTGAAGCTGCACCGCACCTCGCCCGACGGCCGGGAGAACATGCTGGCCGTCCTCGGCCCCGGCGAGCTGATCGGCGAGCTGTCGCTCTTCGACCCGGGCCCGCGCACCGCCACCGCGACCGCCGTCACGGAGGTCCGGCTGCTGGGCCTCGGCCACGGGGACCTCCAGCCGTGGCTCAGCGCCCGCCCCGAGGTCGCCGCGGCACTGCTGCGCGCGGTGGCCCGCCGGCTGCGGCGCACCAACGACAGCATGTCCGACCTGGTCTTCTCCGATGTGCCCGGCCGGGTGGCCAAGGCGCTGCTGGATCTCTCGCGGCGCTTCGGTGTGCAGTCGGAGGAGGGCATCCACGTGGTGCACGACCTGACCCAGGAGGAGCTGGCCCAACTGGTCGGCGCCTCGCGGGAGACGGTCAACAAGGCGCTGGCCGACTTCGCGGCGCGCGGTTGGCTGCGCCTTGAGGCGCGCGCGGTGATCCTCCTGGATATCGAACGGTTGGCTCGCAGGTCTCGTTAACGCGGGCCGCTACGCGCTGGCGTTTCGGGGAGAGCGCCGAGGCCGCTGCGCGGCCCGGCGCTCGGTGTCGCGACGCCGTCGCGGGGCGGGGCGCCCGCTGAGTGGCCGCGCTGCGCGGGCCGGCGGTGCCGGGTGGTTGGCGAACGGCGCCGAGGGCGGCCGGGGCCGGCCGGCGGGCGTGGTCCTCGGCGAGCGCCCCGAGGCAGGGTGGACGACGGGAGACCCAACTGGTCCTCGGCGTGGCCGGTATGAAGAACAGGTCGGCATCGGCGGCGACCTCCCGTGGCGGGTACGCGTTCCGGTTGACCTGGTATCGGCTCTCGCCGAGCCAACGGGCGCCCGGGCTCAGCGAGTTGAGCACCGCCGCCCAGCCGCCCCGGCCGACACGGTCGGTTTTGGCGACCAGGTCGGCCTGGAGGACGCGCCGCCGGCGTTCCCAGTCGGGTCGGACGGTCTCCTCCCGGATGTGCGTCAGGAGCGCGGTCGCCCGCTCGGGCGGGTCGTCCCGTTCGAGGAGGCCGGGGAGCGGGCCTCGGCGGCAGACCCTGAGGTTGTCTCGCGCCTCGCCGGGCCGGCCGCGCGCACCCCGCCCACTGTCTCCTCGCAGCTCTCCCCCTCGCGGGAGGTAGGGCGGCGGGCGGGGGTGGTCAGCGGTCGGTGAGGTAGTCGAGTTGGGCGCGGACGGAGAGTTCGGCGGCGAAGCGGACGGCGGGGGGAACGTCGGCGTAGACCTCGGCGACGATCTGCGGCGCCGTGGTCAGGCCGCGTTGGACGGCCGCCTCGACCTGGGCGAGGCGTTCGGCGCGGTGCGCGAGGTAGTGGTCGAGGACGCCCTGGGCGTCGGCCAGGACCGGGCCGTGGCCGGGGAGGACGGTGTGGGCGCCCGCGTCGCCCTCGGTGAGGGAACGGAGCCGGCGCAGCGAGTCCAGGTAGGCGCCGAGTTGGCCGTCCGGGTGGGCGACCACGGTGGTGCCCCGGCCCAGGACGGTGTCGCCGGTCAACAGGGCGGCGTCGGCCGGGAGATGGAACGAGAACGAGTCGCGGGTGTGGCCCGGGGTGGCGACGACGCGGAGTTCGAGGCCGCCGGTGGTAACGACGTCGCCGTCGGTGAGTCCCTCGTCGCCGAGCCGCAGCGCGGGGTCGAGGGCGCGGACCGGGGCGCCGGTGAGTTCGGCGAGGCGGGCGGCGCCCGCCGAGTGGTCGGCGTGGCCGTGGGTGATCAGCAGCAGGGCGATGCGGCGGCCCTGAGCGGCGACGGCGTCGCGCACGGCGGTGAGGTGGGCCTCGTCGAGCGGGCCCGGGTCGACGACGACGGCCTCGGTGGCGTCGGGTTCGGCGATGATCCAGGTGTTGGTGCCGTCCAGGGTCATCGGGGAGGGGTTGGGCGCCAGCACGCAGCTGGCGCGTTCGGTGATCCGGCCGCTGGGGGCGGCTCCGCTGGGGCGCCCGGGGGGCGTCGAGGCTCCGGTCAACGTTCCCTCACGTTCCTCGGCTGTCCTGAACCTGTCCTGACGTGCGGGGTGCGGGGTGCGCGCTGCTCGAACTCGCGGTGTCCCGGCCAGCTCAGCACGACCTCGTCGTCGACCAGTGTCGCGCGGGCGATCACCGGTGTCAGGTCGTTGCCGGCGGCGCCGGCGAGCGCCTCGGCGGTGGTGCGGTGCGGCAGGAGCTGGCGCAGGGTGGCGACGGTGGGCGGCATCATCGCCCGTTCGCCCCGCTGGTAGCCGGCGAGGGCCTCGGCCGGGGAGAGCCAGGCGACGTGGT
The DNA here is from genome assembly GCF_006334905.2 of Streptomyces sp. 3MP-14. Lineage (NCBI taxonomy): Bacteria > Bacillati > Actinomycetota > Actinomycetes > Kitasatosporales > Streptomycetaceae > Streptomyces > Streptomyces sp. 3MP-14. The sequence continues at coordinate 64,519 of NZ_VDLZ02000011.1, read as the reverse complement.
CGGCCTCGGTGGACGCGTTCCGGCCGCGCTGCCCGGGCGGCAGCGCGGCGGCGAAGAACCAGGTGTCGTAGCGCCGGCTCTCGAACTCCGGGGTGATCCACCGCGCCCAGGGCCGCAGCAGGTCGCCGCGCGGCAGCAGGGCGCGGCGGGCGAGGAACGCGCTGAACGACAGCTCGCGGGCGACCAGGGCGCGGCGGTCGGCCTCCCAGTCCTCGCCGGTGACGTCGGCGACCAGGCCGCCGGGGTCGGGGCCGGCGAGCAACACGCCGGCCTCCTCGAAGAGTTCGCGGAGCGCGGCGAGGACGACGGCGTTGGCGGGGAGCGGTGCCCGGGCGTCGGCCTCGGCCTCGGGGGTGCCGTCGCGCGGGTCGACGGCGCCGCCGGGGTAGGCGTGGGCGCCGCCGGCGAACGCCATGGAGCGGCGGCGGCGCAGCAGGAACACCTCAAGGCCGGCGTCCCCGTCGCGCAGCAGCAGCACGGTGGCGGCCGGCCGGGCGGGCGCGGGCGTCAGCTCGCCCCGGGCGAGGGCGCGTATCCGGTCGGGCCAGTCGGGCGGGAACCACCGGCCCGGGGCGGGGCTGCCGCCGCTGTTCGTTCCCATGGCGGGGATGCTACGCGCCGGGCGGGTAGAGCAGGAGGGGACGGCGGCGCGCACGCGGCGCGGGTCGCGCGGAGAAGGGGAGGCGAGGCGTGGTGGTGGAGCGGCGGTTCCGGGGGCTGGTGTTGGACTTCGGCGGGGTGCTGACGACCGGGGTGCGGGAGTCCACGACGGCGTGGTGCGCGGCGCACGGGCTGCCGCCCGACGCCTGGCGGCGCGCGCTGGAGGAACACCCCGAAGGGCGGTTGCTCTACCGGGAGTTGGAGGCCGGGCGGCTCTCCCAACAGGAGTGGAACGCGGGGATGGCCGCGCTGCTCGGGGTGCCGGCCGAGGACCTGATGGGGCGGGCCTGGGCCGGCGTTCGGCCGGCGGCGCGGATGGTGGCGCTGGCGCGGCGGGCGCGCGAGTCCGGGCTCGCGGTGGCGTTGCTCTCCAACAGCTTCGGCCTCGACCCCTACGACCCGTACGGCCGGCTCGGGGTGTGGGAGTTGTTCGACGTGGCGGTGATATCGGAGCGGGAGGGGCTGGCCAAGCCGGAGCCGGAGATCTACCGGCGGGTGGTGGAACGGCTCGGGCTGCCGGGCGCGGCGTGCGTGTTCGTGGACGACCTGGCTGCGAACCTGGCGCCGGCCGAGGCGCTGGGGATGGCGACGGTGCTGGCCACGGACGAGGCGAGCACGGTGGACCGGGTGACCGCGCTGCTGAACGGGGGCACCTCGCTGGGCCGTTGAGCCCGGGCGGGCGTGGCCGCGACGGTGCGCTGTGCCTCGGTCGCTCAGCGTCGTAGGATCGACCCGCCACGGGGAGGGTTCGCGCCACGACGGAGGGGATTCGGCCATGGCCGCTGGGAACTCGGCCGCGCGGCGGGCGCAACAGGCCCGGCGTCAGGAGCGGTTGCTGCGGGAGCAGTTGCGGGCGGCGGGCGCGGAGGCGCGCCGCTGGGAGGCGGCCAGCGAGGGCGAACGGCGGGTCGCCGCGCAGCTGTTGGCGTTCACCGAGCGCGGCTGGCGGCTGCTCGTTGACCGGCGCTGGCCGGGCACCAGGGCGGCCAACGTGGACATGCTGCTGGTCGGCCAGGGCGGCGTCTTCGTGCTGGACGTGAAGAACTGGCGGGCCGCGCCCGAGGTGCGCGGCGACGCGCTGTGGGCGGGCGGCCAGCCCAGGGACGAGCACGCGCGGAAGCTGGCGCGGGTGACCGGGGTGGCCGAGGGCGCGCTGGTCGCGCTGGGGCTGTCGCCGGTGGCGGTGCGCCCGTTGATGGTGTTCGCCGGGCACCGGTTCGCGGCGCGGCTCGGCCCGATCGACCTGCTGGGCGAGGCGGAGTTGGCGCCGTACCTGTGGCGGCAGGGCAAGCGGCTGCCGCCGGCGCGGGTGCGGGCGGTGGCGGAGCGGCTGGCCGAGGTCTTCCCCGCGTACCGGCCGGCCGCCGTCTCGGAGCCGGCCCGGCGGCGCGCGGCGGCGCCCGGGCCGGGCGGGCCGGGCGGGCCGGCGGTCGGCTCGGCGGGCGCGGACGAGGCGCTCGGGCTGTTCGACGTGGCGGCGGTGCGGGACGCGGCGCTGGCGGACGCGCTGGCCGCGCCGATCGAGCGGTGGATGACGTTCCTCCACTCCGACCAGGCGTCGCTGGTGCGGCGCGACTGGGCCGGCCCGGCGCGGATCAGCGGCCCGGCCGGCACCGGCAAGACGGTGGTGGCGCTGCACCGGGCGGCGCGGCTGGCGCGGTCCACGAACGGGCGGCTGCTCTATGTCACGTTCGCCAACAACCTGCCCCGGGTGCAGCGGACGTTCCTGCGCACGCTGGCGCCGTCGGTGGCCGACCGGGTGGAGTTCTCCAGCCTGCACGCCTGGGCCGGCGAGTATCTGCGCGCGCGGGGCGTCGCGGTCAACCTGCGGGGCGACGCGGCGGAGGCGGCGTTCGGCAAGGCGTGGTTCGAGGTCGGGCGGCACGGGCGGCTGCCGGAGATCGACCGCTCGCCGCAGTACTGGCGGGACGAGATCCACCATGTGATCAAGGGGCGCGGGCTGACCGGCTTCGAGCAGTACGCGACGGTGCGCCGGCTCCGGCGCAGGACCGCCCTGCGGCGGGCGGACCGGGAGGCGGTCTGGGAACTGTACGAGGCGTACGAGCGGCGCCGCGCGGAGCGTGGGCTGCACGACTTCAACGACGTGCTGGCGATGGCGCTGGAGCGGGTGCGCGGGGGCGCGCCGGCGGCCGGCGCGGCAGGCACGGCAGGCACGGCAGGCACGGCAGGGGAACGGCCCTACCGGGCGGTGGTCGTGGACGAGGTACAGGACCTGACGCTGGTCGGGGTGCGGCTGCTGCACGCGCTGGTCGGCGACGCGCCCAACGGGCTGCTGCTGGTGGGCGACGGCCAACAGGCGGTCTACCCGGGCGGGTTCCGGCTGGCGGAGGCCGGCGTGGACATCAGGGGCGACCGGGCGCAGGTGCTGCGCCGCAACTACCGCAACGGGCACGAGATCCTGCGGGCGGCGATGGCGGTGGTGGCGGACGACACGTTCGAGGACATCGACGGGGAACGGACCCCCGGCCGCCGCGAGGTGGACCTGGAGTACCGGGACGGCGCCGTGGTGCGCGTGGTGGCGCCGAGCCCCGGGGAGCAGGACCGCGAACTGCTGGACGCGCTGCGTGCGTTGACGCCGGACGAGTTGGCGGACGCGGCGCTGCTCTGCGCGTCGAAGCGGGCGATCGACCACTACCAGCGGCTCCTGGCCCGGGCCGGGGTGCCGGTCTGCCCGCTGGAGGGGTACGCGGGGAGCGCCGTTCCGGGGGTGAAGCTGGGCAGCTACCGGCGGGCGAAGGGGTTGGAGTTCAAGCGGGTGTTCCTGCCGCACCACGACGAGGGAACCGTCCCGGCGGGGGACGGCGAGCCGTCGGACGCCGACCGCGAACGGGCGGAGCTGGCACGCGGCCAGCTGTTCGTGGCGATGACCCGCGCGCGGGACCTGCTGTGGCTCGGCTCGGTGAAGGGGACGGCGGCCCCGCCGAGGGTGGCTCCGCCGGGGTGACCGGGGGCCGGGTCCGCCGAGGGCCGGTGCGGTGAACGGGCTCTGCGCCCGTCGGCACTCGAGCCACGCGCCGAGCGCAGGGGTCGCGCGGGCCGCCCGGGGTGAACGGAGAGCGGCCCCCGCCGGGGGCCGCTGGGATGAACGGAGGGACCGCGCCCCGGCGTTCAACGCTCGCGCGCCCGGCGCGGCGACACCGGGGCAACCTCGCCCAGGAGCGGAAGCGGCTGCGGCAGGGCCGCTGTGCCGGAAACAGCCGCGCCGGTGAGGCGAACGGGCGGATGCCCCCGGCGTTCAACGCCCACGCGCCCGGCGACACGGACGCCCCGCCGCAGAACGGCCCCGCCAGGGGCGCCCCGCCGGGGCGGATCAGCGGACAGACGGGGTGAACAGGCGGGAGACGGCCCGGCGTTCAACACCCGCACCGCCGGCGCCGGAAACGACTCGCGGCAGGACGGCACCGCCAGGAACAACGGCCGGTGAGGTGAACGAGCCGGTGCCGCCGCCCCGGCGTTCAACGTCCGCTCGTGCGGCGAAGGAGGCGGCCACGCCCCGAGCCCCGCGCCAGCGGCACCAAGCGCTCGCGCGCGCAACGCGAGAATGGCCCCGCCAGGGGCACCCCGCCGGGGCGCCCGCCCGGGACGTCCCCGAAAGCCCAGCGGCAGCGTCTAGCGGCGCGGGATGCGCCAGGAGCCGGGGCCCTTCTCCTGGTGGCGGCGCGGCATGTGGTGTTCCTCCTCGGGCGTGACCCGGTGGATCACCACCAGCCGGTCGGTCAGCTCCAGGGTGGCCACGTCCGGGTCGTCGAAGGGCAGCAGCCGGTGGCCGCGTATCACGGAGACCACCAGGTCGGCGCTCTCGCGCGGCGAGCGCCCCGCCTCCTCGCTGGTGACGGGCCGCTCCTTGAGGGAGAGGCCCTTGCCGTGCTGGATCAGGTCCTCCATGACCGAGCCCGAGCTGGGGCTGATCATGGACAGGCCGAGCAGCCGGCCGACGGCGCTGGCGCTGGTGATCACGGAGTCGGCGCCGGACTGGCGGAGCAGCGGGACGTTCTCCTGTTCCCGCACCGAGGCGACGATCCGCACCTGCTTGCTGAGCTGGCGCGCGGTGAGCGCCACCAGCACGGCGGTGTCGTCGCGTTGGGTGGCGATCACCACCTGCCGGGCGCGGTCGGCGCGGGCCCGCACCAGCACGTCGCTGCGGGTGGCGTCGCCGACGACGCCGGCGAAGCCGAGGGCGTTGGCCGACTCGACGACGGCGGCGTCGGGGTCGACCACCACGATCTGGTCCTGGCTCAGCCCGCCGCTGATCAGCGTCTCCGCCGCCGAACGGCCCTTGGTGCCGAAGCCCACGATGACGGTGTGGTCGCGCAAGTGCTTCCTCCAGTAGGCGAGCCGCCACTGATCGCGGGTGCGTTCCGTGAGCACCTCAAGGGTGGTGCCGACCAGGATGATCAGGAACGCGACCCGCAGCGGGGTGATGCAGAAGGTCGTCATCAGCCGCGCCCCGTCGGAGGCGGGAACGACGTCCCCGTAGCCGGTGGTGGAGAGCGAGACGGTGACGTAGTAGAGGACGTCGGTGAAGCTGACCTCGGAGTCGTGGTTGTCGTGGTAGCCGCGCCGGTCGAGCCAGACCAGCACCACCGCCAACGCCATCACGCCGGTGGCCAGCATGAGGCGGCGGGCCACCTGGACCAGGGGTCCCGCGGCGTAGCGCGGGAGCGAGACGCCGGGGGAACGGTCCTGGTAGGTGGGCCGGTCGGCGGAGGGAGAGCTGGGAAGTCTCATGCCTGTGGGAGGTCGAGGAGGCGCACGGGGGTGTGGGCCTCGGCGCCTCCGGGCGGGATAACCGCCAGGGCTGACGCGGCGGCGATGCCACGCAGCATGGCCGGGCCAGCGTAGCTCAACGGGCGGACCTCGGCGGGGTCGGCGTCGGAAGCCAGCACGGGGACGAGTCGGGTGTCCCGGGGATGGCCGGTGACGCGTTCGGTGAGGCGGGCGGCGCGCTCGGCCGGCGGCGGGCGGTCGGTGAGCGCGCGCAGCACCGGCGCGGCCAGGGTGAGCAGGCCGGAGACGGCGGCCAGCGGGTTGCCCGGCAGGCCGACGAGGGGGGTGCCGTCGGGGAGTTCGGCGAGCAGCATCGGGTGTCCAGGGCGGACGGCGACGCCGGTGATCAGCGGCTGGGCGCCCAGCTCGTGCAGCACCCGGCGCAGCAGGTCGACGGGCCCGGCGGCCGTCGATCCCGTGGTGACGACGAGGTCGGCGCGGGTGGTGGCGACGGCCTCGGCGAGCGCCTCGACGTCGTCGCCGAGCCGGCGGGTGACCAGCACCCGGGCGCCGAGCGCGGCGAGCCAGGGCCCGACCATCGGGCCGAGCGCGTCGCGCACCCGGCCGTCGTGGGGCAGGCCACGGAAGAGGAGTTCGTCGCCGAGGACCAGCACCTCGGCGCGCGGCCTGGGGCGCACCGCGAGTTGGTCGTAGCCGGCGGCGGCCGCCAGGCCGAGCGCGGCGGGGGTCAGGGGGGCGGCGGTCGGCAGGAGTTCGGTGCCGCTGCGGCACTCCTGGCCCCGGGGGCGGATGTCGGCGCCGGGCTCGGGGGTGTGGCCGGTGAGCCGGCCCCGGTCGACGGTGCCGCGCTCGGCGCGGAGCACGGCGGTCGCGCCCTCCGGGACGCGGGCGCCGGTGGCGATGGGGACGGCCCGGCCGTCGGCGAGCGGGGCGGCGAGCGGGCCGCCGGCCAACGCGGGCGGGCCGTCGACCAGCCGCCAGGGGCCGGGGCCGGCGACGGCCCAGCCGTCCATGGCGGAAGTGTCGAACGCGGGCAGGTCGGTGAGCGCGGTCAACGGGGAGGCCAGCGCGTGGCCGAGGGTGTGCTCCAACGGGAGCCGACGCGGCACGATCGGCCGGAACGCCCGGTACGCCACCGTGCGGGCCTCCGCCCAGGCCGGTTCGGCGCGGGGGGCGCGGCCCTGGGGGCCGGGAGCGGCGGAGCCCTGCGGGGCGGCGGCGTCGGAGTCCTGCGGGGACGGGCCCCGCCCCGGGGGCACCCGGCCGCCGGCGTTCCCGGGGACCCGGCCGCCGTGACCGTCCTCCCCACCGGACGGGTTCCCGCCGGGGGCAACGGGCTCCCGCCCGCCGGGGCCCCAACTCCCCCTGCCGTTTACCGACCCGTCGACCCCGCCGGGCGGGCGCCCCGGCGGGCCGGGAGCGCCCAGGTCCTGCGCGGCCTCGGCGGGGCCCCGGCCGCCCGGGCCCCAACTCCGCCCGCCGTCCACCGATCCGGGCCCGCCGGGCGCGTGGGGCTCGGCAGCCGCGCCGGGCGCGCGGCCCCCCTCACGAAACGGGCCGGCGGAGCCGAAGCCGGCGAAGCCCCGCCCGGAGGGGGCATGTCCACCGCCAGCACCGGCGCCCCCGGGAACCCGTTCCCCGGCAACGCCCTCCCGCCCCGGCCGGTCCTCACCACCGGCCCCCGGCGAGCCAGCACGCCACCGGTCGCCGCCACCACCGTCACGGGACTCACCCCGGCCAGGGCTCCCGCTCCCCTCCCCGCCCGCCGTCGGCGGGGGCTCGTCGTGGACGGACAGCTCCCCGTCGAAGGGGTCCGGGCCCCCAGGGCCCGGACGCCCAGGGGCCGAGGCCCCCCGGCCCGAGGGCCCGCCCGAGGGCCCGTTGGCGAGGGCCAGCGCGTCGTCGAAGTCGTCGGTCACGAACGCGCCCCGGGCTCCGGCTCGGCCCGTTCCCGCGCCCAGTCCTCGGCCAGGGCCGCGATCCGGGCGGCGGCCTCGGCCGGGGGCAGCCCGGTGCGGCCGGCCGCATAGCCGATGAGAAAGGTGGTCAACGGGGCCGCCGGGCGGGCGACGCCGTGCGCGGCGTCGCGGGCCGCGTCCAGCAGCGCCGTGGTGTCCACGTCGAGTTCCACGTCGAGTTCCGTCTTGACCGCCGCGATCCATTCCTCAAGCACCACCCCATGGTGGCCGATCCTGGCGCGGGCGGCCGCGATGTCCGGCCAGGTGTCGCAGTCGAGCGCGGCCGGCCCCGGCAGCCGGCGCGGCCTGAGCCGGCCGAGCAGGGCGCGCAGCGGGCGGCCGGCCAGGGGCTCGGGGCCGAGTTCGGCGAGGGCGGCGCGGAGCGCGTCCGTGCGGTATACGGCGGTCAGCGGCTGGTCGCGGCCTTCGGCGTCGACGAGCAGCGCGCCGTCCGCCTCGGGCGGCAGCCCGGCGACCAGCGCGGGCAGCGTGTCCGGGTCGAGGAACGGCAGGTCGGCGGCGAGCACCGCGACCAGTGGGCCGGTGGTGAGCGCGAGCCCGGCCGCGAGGGCGGGCAACGGGCCGCCGCCCGGCGGGTGTTCGCGGGTCCAGCGGACCGGGCGCGCGGTGCGTCGGGGCGGCCCGACCACCACCGGGTCGGGCCAGCCGGCCGGACAGGCGGCCAGCACCCGGTCAAGCAGGGCGCGCCCGCCCACGCGCACGGCCGGCTTGTCGATCCCGCCGAGCCGGCGGGCCGCGCCGCCCGCGAGCACCACGACATCGGCCGGCGGCACCACGAGTGTCGGCGGGGGCGGCGGGAGGGTCGTCATGCGCGTCAACGGTAGCGGCGGCGTCGCGGTCCCGGCCCCGCCCGGGGCCGGCGCCGGAGACGCCGGGCCCCGGGGCGGGGCCGCCACAGGGGCCGCCGGCCCGCCTGGGGCCGGGCGGGCGGGTGGGGGCCGGCCTCGCTGTGGGGGAAGGTCGACGCCCTGGCCCAGGGCCCGCGCGCCGACCGGGTTCGTGCCGAACGCGACCGCGACGTTCCGTGGTGCGTTCCCTACCGATTGTTCGAACCGGTCGGCGATCTGGCTAGCCGTGTGGAGGCCCTGTGGACAGTCGGCCGCATTTGCCGTGATATGGGGGCAGGACGTCCAGGGAGGGGAGGCTCACGGGGATGCCGGAGGACCAGTTGCCCAGCGGGGGCGAACGGCCGCTCGACGCCATCGACGAGGCGATACTGCGGCTGCTGCGGAACGACGGCCGGGCCTCGGTCCGTTCGGTCGCGGAGCGGGTGCACATCTCGCGGGCCAACGCCTACGCGCGGATCAACCGCCTCGTCGAGACCCAGGTGATCCGGGGCTTCACCGCGCGGATCGACCACGAGCGGGCCGGCCAGGGCACCTGCGCCTATGTGACGTTGAAGATCGTCCAGGACAGCTGGCGGACCGTGCGGGAGCAGCTGGCCGGGCTGCCGGGGGCGGCGCACATCGCGCTGGTCAGCGGGGACTTCGATGTGCTGCTGCTGGTGCACACCTCCGACAACCGGCAGCTGAGGGAGCTGGTGCTGACCCGCATCCAGGCCATTCCGGAGGTGCTCTCGACCCGCACGCTTCTGGTCTTCGAGGAGACCGACCTGCTGCCCGAGCCGTGAGGCGGCGGACTCGGCACCGGGCCCTCCGGCGGCGGCGCCCGGGTAGCGCCGCGCGCGGGGAGGGGTGACGGTGGTCGAGAGGGAGGGCGTCGCGTGGGCGAAGGAGCGCTGGCCATGAAACTCACCCTGACCCAGTTCGTCTCGCTGGACGGCGTGGTGCAGGGCCCTGGCGGGCCCAACGAGGACACCAGCGACGGCTTCACCCGGGGCGGCTGGGTCGTCCCCTACGCGGACGAGGCGATGGGGCGGCTGGTGTCGGGCTGGTTCGGCTCGGCCGACGCCTTTCTGCTGGGCCGGCGCACCTATGAGATCTTCGCCGCGCACTGGCCGCTGATCAGCGACCCGAACGACATCGTCGCGGTGCGGCTGAACGGCCGGCCCAAGTATGTGGCGTCGGGCCGGCTGAAGACCCCGTCCTGGCAGGGCACCAGCGTGCTGTCCGGCGATGTGGTCACCGAGGTGGCCGCGTTGAAGGAACGGAAGGGCCGGGAGCTCCAGATGCACGGCAGCGGCGGGCTGGCCCAGACGCTGCTGCGCGAGGGGCTGGTCGACGAGCTGCGGCTGCTGACGTTCCCGGTGGTGCTGGGCGGCGGGCGGCGGCTGTTCCCCGAGGGTTCGCCGCCGCGCGCCCTGCGGCTGACCGGCACGGAGAGCACCCCGACCGGCGTGGTGGTGCAGGTCTACGAGCCGGCGGGCGAGCTGACGACCGGTTCGTTCGAGCTGAGCTGAGCGTCGTCGGGCACGTCGCGCGCGTCGGGCACGTCAGGGGCGTCAGGCGCGTCAGGCGCGTCGGCCGGGGGAACGTCGGGGGCCCCGTGGGGCACCGGGCAGCGGCCCTCGGCGCGGGCCCTGGCGTCGTCGTCGAGGAAGAAGTTGGGCTTCAACTCGTCCTCGTCGTAGTAGCGGTGGAAGACGGGCGTGATCCCGCCGGAGAGCGGCGGGACGATCCAGCTCCAGTCGGTGGGGGCCGGCCGGCCCAGGCTCTCCTCGCGTTCCACATGGGTGAGGAAGTGGCGGGAGGCGGTGTGGTGGTCGGTGATCTTGACGCCGGCCCGCTCGAAGGACTGGAGCACCGCGACGTTCAGCTCCACCAGGGCTCGGTCCCGCCACAGGGTGGTCTCGCTGCTGGTGTCGAGGCCGAGCAGGTCGGCCACCACGGGCAGCAGGTCGTAGCGGTCGGCGTCGACGAGGTTGCGGGCGCCGATCTCGGTGCCCATGTACCAGCCGTTGAACGGTGCCAGCGGGTAGTTGACGCCGCCGATCGACATCCGCATGTGGGAGATCGCCGGGACCGCGTACCAGCGCAGGTCCAGCGCGTCGAAGCCGGGCACGTCGGGGTGGGTGATGGGCACCTCCAACACATCCTCGGGCGGCACCTCGTAGAGCCGGGGCCGGTCGTCGGGCACCTCGACCACCAGCGGCAGGATGTCGTGCGGCCCGCCCTTCGGCTGCCAGCCGAGCCGGCGCACCACGTCGGTGAACGGCACCTGGGCCGGGTCGCCCACCACCTCGCCGCTCGGTGAGCGGTGGCCGGCGTAGCGGATCAACTGGCTGTTCCAGAGCCTGGGTCCCGGCCGCTGCGGCGTGTCGGGCGCGAAGACGGAGATCACCGGCCGGATGCGGCCCCCGTTGGTGGCGATCCGCAGATGGTCCAGCAGGTGGCGGTGGATCTCGTCGGGGGTGGTGGCCGCGCGGCGGTCGAGGATCTTGAGGCTGCGCCAGTAGAGGCGGCCGTTGCAGCGCGCGGTGTTGCGCCAGGCGATCTTGCAGCCGAACTCCAGCTCGGGCGTGGTGTGCCGGTAGCTGCCGGTGCGGTCGATCTCCTCGCGGACCCGCGCCAGGCGGGTGGCCAGCGGGACCGGCTGCCCGGGCTCCTCGTGGTGGAACTGGCGCAGGAACTCCTCGACCTCGCCCCAGTCGGGCGGCCGCCGGTCGGGCGCGGCGCCGGGGTCGTCGGCGGCGTCAACGGGCACGGCGGCGTGGGCGGTCTCAACGGCGGCGGTGGGTGCGGCGGTGGTGGCTGGGCAACGTGCACGGTCGTGCGTCATGGGCTCCCCGGTCATCGGCGACATGTGCGTCATCTCCCGCGCCGGATCACAGTAGTTGACCGCCCTACCGACGGGTTCGACGCGCGTGGCGGTTCGCGGGGGCCGGTGACCGAAAAGCGCGCGGTAAAACGCTCGGCCTGCCCCGGAATGCGGCGCACAATGCCGCGAATCGGGGCCGAACAACCGGAAGTACCGGCCGAGTTGGGGCCGTTCTTCGCCACCGGTGGGAGGGGGTGCGGGCGCGTCGGCCGCCCGTTCGACGGGTGAGCGACGGGTGGGTGCCGCGCTCTGGCCCAACCGGGCGGCGGGCCGCACAATCGATCTCACCCAGATCGCGAGGAGTTGGCCGCCGATGACCCCTTCGCTCACCCGCTCCCTGCTCGCCGAACGCCACGGCCCGACCCTGGAGGGCGCCACCCGCGCGCTCCGGGAACGCGGGCACTTCTCGGCGTTCTCCGACAACCCGCGCGACTACCCCCGCGAGGAGGGGGCCGCCGCGTTCGAGGCGCTCACCCAGCGCCGGTTCGACCTCGACCAACCGGGCACCGACGCCTGGGTGGGCGGCGAGGTCTCGCCCTACGGCATCCCGTTGGGCATCGGCTATCCGCACCCCGATCCCGAGGTGCTGCTGCCCGCGATGCGGGCCGCGCTGCCCGCCTGGCGGGACGCCGGTCCCGAGGCGCGGGCGCTGGTCTGCGCCGAGATCCTGGCCCGACTCGCCGACCGCACGGCCGAGTTGGCGCACGCCGTGATGCACACCACCGGGCAGGGCTACGCCATGGCGCTCCAGGCCGGCGGCCCCAACGCGCTGGACCGGGGCCTTGAGGCGGTGGCCGCCGCGCTGGAGGCGCAGACCGCGCACCCGGCCGAGGCCGAGTGGACCAGGCCCAGGGGCCGGCACGAACCGCTGCGGATCGCCTCGACGTTCACCCCGGTGCCGCGCGGCGTGGCGCTGCTGGTCGGCTGCCGCACGTTCCCCACCTGGAACGGCTACCCGGGCCTGTTCGCTTCGCTGGCCACCGGCAACCCGGTGCTCGTCAAGCCGCACCCGCGCGCGGTGCTGCCGCTCGCGCTGACCGTCGCGACCGCGCGCCGGGTGCTGGCGGAGGCCGGGTTCGACCCGCAGCTGGTGGCGCTGGCCGCCGAGGGCGAGAACGAGTACAGCGCACGGGCGTTGGCCGTCAGGGACGAGGTGCGGATCGTCGACTACACGGGCTCGTCGGCGTTCGGCGACTGGCTGGAGGAGAACGCCGGCCAGGCGCGGGTGTTCACCGAGAAGTCCGGCGTCAACACGGTGCTGGTGGACTCCACCGACCACTACGGCGGGCTGCTGCCCAACCTGGCGTTCTCGCTCTCGCTGTTCAGCGGCCAGATGTGCACCACCCCGCAGAACCTGCTGATCCCGCGCGAGGGGATCGAGACCGACCAGGGGCACAAGAGCTTCGACCAGGTGGTCGCCGACCTCGCCGCCGCCGTCGAGGCGTTGTTGGGCGACGAGCGGCGCGCCGCCTCGCTGCTGGGCGCGGTCGCCGAGCCAGGCGTGCTGTCGCGGCTGGCGGCGGCCGAGGAGACCGGCGAGGTCGCGCTGGCCTCGCGGGAGTTCGCGCACCCCGAGTTCCCGGAGGGACGGGTGCGCACCCCGCTGCTGGTGCGGCTGGACGCGCGGCAGCCGGACGCCGAACGGACGCTGCTGGCCGAGTGGTTCGGGCCGGTGGCGTTCGCGGTCGCGGTTGACTCGACGGCGGAGGCGCTGGCGCTGCTGCGCCGCACCCTGCGGGAGCGCGGGGCGCTGACGGTGCTGGGCCACACCACCTCGAAGGAGGTGGAGGCCGCGCTGGTCGAGGTGTGCCTGGACGAGCGGGCGCAGCTGTCGCTCAACCTGACGGGCCAGGTGCACGTCAACCAGACCGCCGCGTTCGCCGACTACCACGGCACCGGCGGCAACCGGGCGGGCAACGCGGCGCTCGTTGACGGGGCGTTCGTCGCCACCCGCTTCCACTGGGCGCAGGTGCGCCGGCCGGCGTGACGCACGAGACGATCCGGCCGGGGCCGGTGCCGATGCCGGTGCCGGTGCCGGTGCCGGGGCCCGGCCGGATCGTTTCCGCTGGGCGTGGAAGGCGGTGGGCGGCGCCTCAGGCGGGGCGCCAGAAGCGCCAGTTCTCGTCCAGCACATCGGCGTTGCGCTGCTCCCACTCCGTGGCGGCACGCACCGCCTCCGCCGGGCAGTGCCAGGGCCGGCCCCTGGTCAGCGGCCGCAGCCGCAGCCGTGGACCGATCCGCCCCGCCACCCGCCCGACCCTGCCGCTCCTGGTGTCCACCACACAGGCGCCGTCGGTCCAGGCCATCGAAACGCTCCCTCGCTCTGACACAGCCGTTCCGGCACCAACGGTTCGGCCGGCGTTCGCCGGCCGGTGCCGGGTGTTCTCCGGTACCCACTGTGCGCGCTGCCCAAGGGTGCGGAGTGCGAGGTTCCACCGCATTGCGCAACGGACGACCCCATCGGGGGACGGTGCGCGAGTGACCTTGGCCGGCCGTTCGATAACGCGCGGGCCCCGGGACGGTGCGGGGGGCGCGGGCTCGTGCGCCGGCACGCGCGGGTGCTGGGCGCAGAATGCCGCATCGGACCGCGCCGCGTCCCCGTTTCGCCGGGATGCCGCCCGCTCGGGGGACGACCCCGTTCCGATCGGACGATCGGCTCTATACGCTGCCGGCCATGATCCGAGCGGTGGTGTTCGACGTGGGTGAGTGCCTGGTGGACGAGAGCCGGGAGTGGGCCGGTTGGGCCGCCTGGCTCGGGGTGCCACGGCACACGTTCTCCGCGCGGTTCGGGGCGGCCATCGCGCAGGGCCTCGATCCGCTGGCGGCGTTCGAGACCTTCCGTCCCGGCTTCGACCTGACACTGGAGCGCGAGAAGCGGACGGCCGCCGGGGAGCCGGAGTGGTTCGGGGAGAACGATCTCTACCCGGACGTGCGGATCACCATCAGGGTGATGCGGCAGGCCGGGATGTGGCTGGGCATCGCCGCCAACCAGAGCCCCGCCACCACCCAGGTGTTGCGCACCCTGTTCTCCGGCTACGCGGGCCTGGTGCTCACATCGAGCGACCTGGGCGTGGCCAAGCCGGACCCGCGCTTCTTCGAGCTGCTGGTGGAGGAACTCCAGGTCGCGCCCGAGGAGATCCTCTACGTCGGCGACCGGCTGGACCACGACATCAGGCCGGCCGCCTCCGTCGGCCTGCGCACGGCGCTGATCCGACGCGGTCCTTGGGCGACGATCCTGAGCGACCACCCGGACGCGGAGCGGCTGCCGACGATGCGGATCAACGGGCTGCGCGAGATCCCGGAGCGGGTCACCGCGTTCAACGAGCGGTACGCGGAGGAGGCGGGGCAGGGCATTCTCTGACGCCCGGCCACCCGAACGTTCAGCGGGCGGCGGGCTCGCTCAACGGGCGGCGCCGACGTTCAACGGGCCGGCTCGCCGGTGTCGTTGTCGATCCACTCGGTGCCGCCGATCAGGTACCCCCACTCGGTCTGGCCGCCGACGGCGCTGGTGCGGAACGGCTCGCCCTCGTCGTCCACCCGCAGCGTGCCCGTCGACTCCCCGCTGGACCAGTCGAGTTCGAGGTGCCAGCTGACGTCCTGGGCGTCGGTGTGCGCGTCGACGTAGAACACCACGGGCTCCGCCTCGTCCACCCACAGCGGCAGGTCATCCTGGCCGGCGACCGCCGTCGGCTCGGGGGCCGGGGCGTCCAGGTCCACGTCGAACGCGGTGGTCCGCACCTGGCCGCCGCCGCAGCCCGAGTAGCCGGCGTACAGCTCCCAGGGCAGCGGCTCGCCGGTGGCGGTGACGCGGACGCGCAGATCGCGCAGCACGACGGTGGCCGTCTCGGTGCCCTGGACGGTGAGTTCGACGCGCTGGGTCCCGGCCGGGACGGCGCCCAGCGCGCGCACCCAGCCGGGGGCGTCGGTCTCGACCGGGGGCGGCGGAACCTGGGCCGGCGGGCGGTCGACGAGGTAGCGGCCCTCGCACTGTTCGAGCGCGTAGGGGCGGGTGGCGACGGTCAACGGGGCGGAGCCCGCCGCCTGTTCGGTGGCATCGTCGCCGAAGGCACTGTCGCCGCCGTCGGCGTCGCCTCCGGTGAGGAGTGTGGCGAGCAGGGCGACCGCCGCGACGACCGCGAGGGCGCCGGCCGCGCCCCAGAGGAGCCGGGGCCGGGGCGGGAGGCGGCGGAACGCGGGCGCGGGCGGCGGGGGTTGGGCCGCCGGCGGGGCGGGCGTTCCCGGCGGGGCCGTGGGCGGGGGCGGTGCCGGCCTGGGCTGCTTGCGGTCCCGCTGGCGCGCCGCGTCGGCGGCGATCCACCGCCGGTGCGCCTCGGCGTGCTCTTCCGGCGTGGCCCGGCACTGGCGGGCGAACCGTTCCACGATCGCGAACTCCGGTGGCAGCGCCTCGCCCCGGCAGTAGCGGTGCAGCGTGGAGGCGCTGAGGTGCAGCCGCTTGGCCAGCACGCCGTAGCTCAGCCCCGAGCGGTCCTTCCACTCCATGAGCAGCGCGGCGAGATCCGCCGTCTCCGCACCCGACGCCACCCGTCCCACCCCTCGCCGCGTCCCGTCCCGGCATTCGATCCGCGACCATCCTCGCAGCTCACCCGGCCGGAACCGTCCCGGCCCCCCAACTCGCCCGCGTGCGCTGGCCGGTGGGACGGGACCTGGCCCAGGCTTCGGTCGTCGGCCCGCCGAACGCCGGGGGCCGACGCCGACCGACACCGAGGAACGAGGGAACGGGAGCGCTGCCATGACGACGACGATGAGGACGACGAGGACGAGGATCACCCGGGCCGGGATGCGCACCGCCGTCGCCGCGCTGGGCGCGACGCTCGCGCTGGCCACGCTGACCGGCTGCCAGGACGACGAACTCGACGCCGGCGCGGGGGCCGAGACGCCGGTCGAGACGCCCACCGAGTCGCCGGAGGGGTCGGCGGAGGGTTCGTCGGACGAGACGGCGGAGGAGCCCGCCGGGGAGGACGGGTCGGCCGGGGCTGAGGGGTCCGGGGCGGAGCCCGTCGAGGACATCGAGCCCTGCACGGACGCGACGACCGAGGTGACCGTCACCCCCGTCGAGCGGCCCATCAACCACCTGCTGCTCACGGCCACCAACACCGGGGACGCGACCTGCTTCGCCTACGGCGCGCCCTATCTGCGCTTCGGCGAGGCCCAGGCCCCGGTGGCCCGTTACGAGGACAGCGCGCCGCAGTCCGTCGTCGCGCTGGACCCGGGCGAGGTGGCCTACGCCGGGATCATGACCTCCTCCGCCGCCGGAGAGGCCGGGGAGGGGTGGACCGTGGACAACCTCGGCGTGCAGTTCGCCGGCGCGGAGGACGAGGGCGTCGGCGGGATGGTCGACGTCCCGCTGCCCGAGGGTGAGTGGTATGTCGACAATGCCGCGCTCGTCACCTACTGGAACACCTCCCTGGACGCGGTGCTCTAGCGTCCCCGAGGTCCGCCGTCCGTGGCGAGCTGGTCCGTGGCGAGCCAGTCCGTGGCGCACCAGTGGTACAGCGTCATGGCCACGCTGGTGGCCAGGTTGTAGCTGGAGACGCCGGGGCGCATCGGCAGGGAGACCAGCGCGTCCGCGCGGGCGCGCGCCTCGGGGGAGAGGCCGGCGCGTTCGGAGCCGAAGGCGAGCAACGCGCCGGCGGGGAGGGCCAGTCCGCGCAGGTCCTCGCCCTCCGGGTCGAGAGCGAGCAGCGGCCCGGCGGGCAGCCGTGCCACCTCGGCGCGGCCCACCGGCACCGCGTAGTGCAGCCCGGCGGAGGCGCGCAGCACCGTGGGGTGCCAGGGGTCGACGGTGCCCGTGGTCAGCACCCCGGCCGCGCCGACGCCGGCCGCCAGCCGGATCACCGCGCCAACGTTGCCCAGGTGGCGCGGCTGGTCCAACACCACCAGGGGCGCGCGGCGTTCGTCGGGCGCCGGCAGCTCCTCGACGCGCGCCGGCGCGGGCGCGGCCAGCGCGGCCACGCCCGTCGGGTGCGGCCGGCCGACCAGGCCGCGCAGCGTCTCTGGCGCCACCTCGACCAGCGTGGCGGCCAGCCGTTCCCGCAGGTCGGGCGCGAGCCGTTCGGCCAACTCCAGGGCAGCGGGCCGGTCGGCCGCCAGGGCCAGCGGCACCTCGGCGCCGAAGCGCAGCGCGTGCTTGAGCGCGTGGAAACCGTCCAACAGCACGGTGTGCCCGGACAGTTCCCGCCAGCGGGCGGCGGGGTCGGCCGCCGCCGTCACGCGCGTTCGGCCCAGGCGGGCGTGGGCGCCTCGGCCGCCGCCGGCGGCGGTGGCCGGTCCGCCGGCCCGCGCTCGTCGTCCCGGCCGCGCCCGGTCAGCCGCGCCAGCGGCGCGGTGATCCGCCGGGCGGCCCGCCCGGTCCGGTCGCCCGCCCACAGCAGGAAGACGGTGGGCAGGAAGACCGCGTCCATCGCGATCATCGCCAGCGAGAAGAACGGCAGCCCCAACAGCACGGCGATGCCCAGGTGTTCGCCCATCATCACGAAGAGCAGCACGTTCTTGACCCGGCGGTTGAGCAGCGCGAACGGGAACGCGACCTGCACGATCACCGTGCCGTAGCTGAGCGCCAGCACCAGCAGCCCGCTGCCGGCGATGATGTCGCTCAGCTCGGGCCAGGCGTTGAAGTAGTCCAGGTTCAGCGGGTAGTAGACCGCGGTGCCGTCCTGCCAGCGGGAGCCCTGGATCTTGTACCAGCCGGCGGTCGCGTAGATCACGCAGACCTCGACCATGATCACCAACAGGGCCGCGTTGTGCACCAGGTTGCCGATCATCTGGGCGACGATCCTCGGCTCGCCGGGGGCGTACCGGCGGACCAGCCACCAGAACGCGTGCACCAGCCACATCCCGCCGAAGAACAGCGTCCACACCGTGCTGTCCAGGCTGCCGGTCACCACCGACAGCAGCAGCGCGGCGCCCAGCACCGCCCAGATCGCCACGCCCGCCGGGTCGTGCGTGGCCGGCACGCCGGCGGCGGCCCGCCGGGCGCGGCGCCTGGCGTCCAGCGACCAGACCTGGCCGCAGCGGGTGAGGACGAGGTACATCGCCATCAGGTGGATGACGTTGTCGCCGCCGTCGCCCATGAAGACGCTGCGGTTCTGCACCGCGAGCACGCCGACCATGAACACCATCGAGCTGGCTCGGGTGCGCCAGCCGAGCAGCAGCGCCACGCAGGCCAGGATCGCGAGGTGGTAGACGAACTCGAACCAGAGCGCCGAGTCGGACCACAGCAGCGGGGTGAACGCGCCGGTGTCGTCGACGAAGCGGCTGGCCAGGTCGTAGCCCCAGGGGCTGTCGGGGCCGTAGAGCAGGCCCCGGTTGGGCCACTCGCGCACCAGGTACAGCAGCATCGTGAAGGCGAAGCCGATCCGCACGATGGCGGTCTGGTACGGGCCGAGCGCGCGGCGGGTGATGTTGCCGATGCCGCGCAGCAGCGCGTTGTCGAACTTCGCGCTCAGCCCGTCGAACGGCGAGGCGGCGGGCGGCCGTTGCGCGTCGGCCGGCGCCTGGTGCGGGACGGCCGGGGCCTGATGCGGGACCGCCGGCGCCTGGTGCGGGACGGCCGGGGCGGCGGCGGTCGGCTCGGGGCGCTCGCCGCCGTTCTCGGGCCGCTGGCCGTCGTCGGGGGCGGAACGGGGCGGGGGAACGCTCATGGCCGCGCCTCCTCTTCGGTGTCGGCGGCGGCGCGGGAGCGCGTCCGCGCGTCGGCCGGCAGGTCCTCGCTGGTCACCGTCCACCAGCCCAACTCCTGGTAGGAGGGATCGGTGTCGAAGTCCTCCCGACGCCAACTCGGCGCCGGCACCCGGGTGTTGGAGACCCGCAGCTGGACGCGCTCCACGGTGGTCACATCCAGCCGTTCGCTCAGCCGCTCCAGCGCGATCCGGTGCAGATAGCTCGCGGAGACCTCGCCGCGCATCCCGACCGGCTCGCCCTCGTCGTTGTGCGACTTGTCGTAGAAGTCCCAGGCCCGGCGCAGCATGTTCTGGTTGGAGTGGCTGGGCAGCGGGTGGTGGCGGATGTGCTCGACCTCCCAGGCGGTGAGGTCGATCCACTCGGTGGTGACGGGCGACTGTCCCTCGCCCTCGCGTATCTCGGCGCGGACGTGCACCGCCGTGTTGCGCTGGAGCGGGTTGGGCGCGAACAGCTTCCAGTTCTGCTCGAACTCCGGGTACATGTAGCCGCGCACGGTCTCCCAGTGCTCCTCGCGCACCGTGTTGGACGGGGCGACGAAGAGGAAGACCATCGCCAGGTGCCAGCAGAGGTAGACCGCGAGGCCGCCGACGGCGACCGCGACGACGGACCTGGCCGGCAGGGACAGCGACCCCAGCCGGACGGACTCCAGCGACTCCTCCCCCGCCGGCCCGTTCTCCCCCGGCGGTGCCCCGGCGCTCACTCGCTCGCCGTCGGGCTCGTTGCCCGCCCCTGCGGCGGTGTCGGATGGCTGCATCTCGGCCAGCTCCCCCAACGCTGCCCTCCGGGCAGCACTCCTCACGCTCTGACCCCAGCACCGTATCCCGTCCGGCACCGGTGGTGACACCGGAGTGGCCGCCCGCCCGGGCGGCCCGGGGTCGCCGGCGCGCGGTCCCTATCGTGGGGCCATGCGCCGCTCAGGAGAGACCTCGATCTTCACGGAGATGACCGAACTGGCCCACCGCACCGGGGCGGTCAACCTCGGCCAGGGCGTGCCCGACCTGGACTCGCCGCCCGCGCTGCTGGCCGGCGTCGCGGAGGCGGTGCTGGCCGGGCGGAACCAGTACCCGCCGGCCGCCGGCCATCCGGCGCTGCGCGCCGCCGTCGCCGAGCACCAGCGGCGGCACTACGGCATCGAGCTGGACCCGGCCAGCCAGGTGCTGGTCACCACGGGCGCCACGGAGGCGCTGGTCTCGGCGGTGCTGGCGCTGACCGGGCCCGGCGACGAGATCCTGACGTTCGACCCGTGCTACGACGCCTATCCGGCGGACGCCAGGCTGAGCGGCGCCACGCTGGTCCCGGTGCCGCTGGCCGTCGAACGCGACAAGGACGACGAGAACGGCAACGGTGCCGGCGGCGGGGCCGGCTTCGCGGTGGACGTGGCCGCGCTGGCGCGCGCGATCACCCCGCGCAGCAGGCTGCTGCTGCTCAACTCCCCGCACAACCCGACCGGGAAGGTCTTCACGCCCGAGGAGCTGGCCCGGATCGCCGAGCTGTGCGTGGCGCACGATCTGACCGTGGTCACCGACGAGGTCTACGAGCACCTGGTCTACGGGGAGGCACGGCATGTGCCGATCGCGACCCTGCCGGGGATGGCCGAGCGGACGCTGACCGTCTCCTCGGCGGGCAAGACGTTCAGCGTGACCGGCTGGAAGGTCGGCTGGATCTCGGGCCCGGCCGAGCTGGTGGCCGCCGTGGCCTCGGTCAAGCAGTGGCTGACCTATGCCTCGGGCACCCCGTACCAGGAGGCGATCGCGGCCGCGCTGGGCACGGTCGACGAGTGGGCCGCCGAGCTGCGGGGCGTCCTCGCCGAGGGCCGGGATCTGCTGGCCGCTGGGCTCACGGAGGCGGGCCTGACGCCGTTCCGCGCGGATGCCGGCTACTTCCTCCAGGCCGACGTCCGCCCCTGGGGCTTCACCGACGGGCTCGCGCTCTGCCGCCAACTGCCGCAGCTGGCCGGCGTGGTGGCGATCCCGACCCGGGTCTTCCAGCAGGGCGAGGACGTGATGCCGTGGCTGGTGCGCTTCTCGTTCTGCCGCCGCCACGAGGCGCTGCGGGAGGCGGCCACCCGGCTGGCCCGGCTCGGCCAGGGCCGCTAGGGCCTCCGGCCGGCGGCCGGCCGGAGAACGGTCGGCTGTCGACTGGAGAACGGCGCGAACGGTCGGCTGTCGGCTGTCGGCTGTCGGCTGTCGGCTGGAGAACGGTCGGCTAGAGAACGGTCGGCTCGCCCTGGTCGCTGACCAGCGGCCGGCCGACCGCCTGCCAGGCGTGCATCCCGCCGTCCACGTTGAACGCCGTCACGCCCTGCTGCTGGAGGAACGCCGTCACCTGCGCGGACCGGCCGCCGGCCTTGCAGACCACATGGACCGGGCCGTCCCCGGCCAGCTCGACGATCTCCGGCAGCCGCTCGACGACCTGCCCCAACGGGATGTGGACGGCGCCCTCGGCGTGCCCCGCCGCCCACTCGGCGGGCTCCCGCACATCCAACAGCAGGCCCTCGTCCGGCACTTCGCCCGCCCCGACGGCGGGAACCCCAAAACTCATGGGCCCCACCCTGCCACAGCCCACTGACAGCGGCGGCCGGACGGCGCTGTCACTGGCCGGTGAGCCGGGCCAGCTCCGCCTCCTTGGTGGCGATCTGCCGGCGCAGCCCCTCGGCGACCTCGTCCAGCAGGGCGTCCGGGTCGTCCTCGGCCATCCGCAGCATCGAGCCGACGGCGCTGTCCTCCAGCGCGGCCGCCGCGTCGGCCAGCAGCTCCTTGCGGGCGGCCAGCCACTCCAGGCGGGCGTAGAGCCGGTCGGCGTCGGGCAGCGGGCGCTCGCCGTCCGGGGTGCCGCCGGCCTCCCACTCCTCGATGAGCGTCCGCAGCTCCTCCGCGTCACCGCGCGCGTACGCCTGGTTGACCCGGGAGAGGAAGGCGTCCCGGCGTTCGCGTTCCGTCGGGTCGGTGACCAGGTCGGGGTGGCAGCGGCGGGCCAGCTCGCGGTAGAGCTTGCGCGCCTCCTCGCCGGGGCGGACGCGGGGCGGCGGCTGGACGGACTGGTCCGTCATCATCGCGTAGCCCTCGGGGGTGAAACCCTCGCCGTCCAGCCAGCCGGAGAACAGCTCGGAGACGCGCGGGATCGGCGTCACCGCCTCCCTGGCCTCGCGGGCGCGGCGCTGGTCCTCGGGGTCCTGGGTGCGGGCGGCGATCGCCTCGGCGATCCGGGCGTCCAGCTCCTCGATCGTGGCGTAGAGCGGGCCGAGGCGCTGCTCGTGCAGCCTGGAGAAGTTCTCCACCTCGATCCGGTAGGTCTCCACCGCGATCTCGAACTCGATCAGCGCGTCCTCGGCCGCCCGCACGGCCTGGGCGAGCCGCTCGGTGCCGGCCCCGCCGTCGGCGCCCGACCCGCCACTGCCCGGCTCGCCGTTGCTCAATCCGTCCGTCGCCTCGTCGCTCACCGGCTCAGCCTAAGCCGTTCCCGGGAACGCACGGCAACGGGCGGGCTCGGGGGAACGGCGACGGCCGGCGGGGCCTGGCGCGTGCGGGCCGGCGGCGCGGGCCGCCCCGGGCCCTCGCACCAACCCAACCCCGCTCAGGTGTCGATGCGGGGGCAGCGGTCGCCGCCCACCAGGTGCGCCTCGGCCCACCTGGTCAGCTCGGCCAGGGCGGGCCGCAGCCCCTCGCCGGCCTCGGTGAGGCGGTAACTCACCCGCAGCGGCGGCCCGTTGTGGACCTCCCTGGTGACCAGCCCGGCCTCGGCCAGCTCGCTGAGCCGGTCGGAGAGCATCCGTTCGCTGATCCCGGGCACGGAGCGCCGCAGCTCGGCGAAGTGCCCGGGGCCGGCCATCAGGGCCGCGATCAGCAGGCCGTTCCAGCGCTTGCCGAGCAGGCCGAAGACCTCGTTGACCGCGTGGGCCGGCTCGCGACAGCCGCCGCCTTCGGCGATCCCGGCCTCGGCCCGCCGCTCGCCCCTGATAGCGCTCATGGCTCCAGCGTACTTGCGGCCCACCGAAAGAGAGGTACTGTAGAAAAGTAAGCAGCTACGTTAACCGTTGCTGCATCCTTTATCGTAGTTCATTACTTTCCGGGAGAAGCGCCCCATGGCCACCCTGCTGCACATCGACTCCTCGCTCAACGGCGACGCCTCCGTCTCCCGCGAGGTGACCAGGACCTTCCGCGAGTCCTGGCAGGCGGCACACCCCGGCGGCGCGGTGATCCACCGCGACCTCAACGCCGAGCCGGTTCCGCACCTCACGGCCGCTGGCCATGTCGCGCCCAGCGTCGCGCCGGCGGAGCGGACCGAGGAGCAGCGGGCCGCCTTCGCCCTGCGCGACGAGCTGGCCAGCGAGTTCGAGGCGGCCGACGCCGTGGTGATCGGCGCCCCGCTCTACAACTACGGCGTGCCCAGCACGCTCCAGGCCTATCTGAACCAGATCCTCATCATGGGGCGCACCGCGGGCGAGCGGTCCACGGTCGCCGGCAAGCCGGTCACGGTGGTCACCAGCCGGGGCGGCTCCTACCGGCCGGGCACCCCGCGCGCGGGGCAGGACTTCAACGAGCCCTATCTGCGGCACCTGTTGGGCACCGCGATGAATCTGGACCTGCGGTTCATCGTTCCCGAGCTGACCCTGGCCCGGCTGGTGCCGGCGATGGCCGACCTGGTCGAGCTGGCGGACGCCTCCCGCGCGGAGGCGCACCAGGAGGCGCGCGAGCAGGCGGGCGCGCTGGCGGCCCGGCTGGCCGCCTGACCGGGCGCCCCCGGGTGGGGGCGGCGCGGGCGCGGACCGGCGCCTGCCGCAACGGGCGCGGGCGCCGGCGGTCCTCGCAACGGGCGCGGATCGGTCAACTTCCGGTCGTGGGACGGGCGTTCGGGACCGGTCCCGGGCCGGGCGGCCCAGAATCGGTGGTCCCGCGCGGGCCGACCGCGCGGCCCGTCGACACGGCCCCGCCCAGAGAGGGACCCCTTCCGTGGACCCGCCCCCCGGGACGCCCCAACCAGCCCTCCCGCCCGATCCGTTGGCCGTTGGGCTCGCCAACGCCTCGCTGCTCGGCATCGGTTACGCGCTGCTCCGGCGGCCGTGGCTGGCGCTGGGCGCGGCGGCGGGCTCCGTCGCGCTGCTCGGCTCCGTGGTGGTCACCGGCAGCCGCTGGCTGGAGGCCCTGGTGGCGCTGTGGTGGCTGGCCTGCGCCGCACACGGCTGGCACCTGGCGCGCTCGACGGCGAAGTCATCCGCCGGGGGCGGGAGTTGGCGCGGGGGCGACCGGCGCCTGCGGCTCCAGGCGCTGGCCGTCACCGGCCCGGTGCTGCTGAGCTTCGCGATCGTGCGGATCGACGCCCAGCTGATCGAGCGCGACGCCGTCGCCGCCCACCGGGACGGCGACTGCGCGCGGACCCTGTCCCGGCTCGACGAGTACGGCCCGTTCCACCGGCTGTTCGCCGCCCCGCTGACCGAGCGGGCGGAGCGGGAGACCGAGGCGTGCGAACTCCTCCTCTCCGCCGAGGGGTTGGCCGACGAATGGCAACGGGACGCGGCGGTGCGGGCGTTCGCCCAGTACGCCGCCCACCCCGGCGCCCGCTGGGACGGCGCGGGGAACCGGACCGCCGACCTCCATCTCGCGCTGGCCGAGGACGACCTCGACCGTTCCCTCGCCGGCGAGACCCCGGCGCTGGCGTCGGGCTTCGACCATCTCGCCACCGTCCTGGACCGGCAGCCCGGCCGGGCGGCCGAGGTCGAGGGCGTCCTGGACGGGTTCCTGGACGCGCTGCCGGCCGACAACCCGTGCGCCACCCGGGCGGTCGCCGGCTGGCTCGGCGAGCGGGAGCCCGACGGAAGCGCGCTGGACCGCGCGGCCGATGTCGTTCCCACGCTGGAGCCGGCGGTGTCCCTCGACTGCGGCGAGCGGCTGCTGGAGCGGTCGCGGTGGGAGGAGGCGCGCGACGTCTACCGGGATCTCGTGGATGCCCACCCGGACCACGAGCGGGCGGACGAGGCGGCGGACGGGGTCGAACGGGCCGAGGCCGGCATCGAGTTGGTGGCCGTGCGCGCCCTCCTCGAAGCGGAGCCGACCGCCGGCGAGCCGCGTTACTGCGACGACCCGGCGCCCTACCGCGCCGCCCCGCCGTACCGGGGCGCGGGCCCGCACCCGGCGCTGCTCCTCGGCGACGAGGAGGGCACCGCCACCGGCGGCGAGCTGCCCGACTCCTGGCTGGCCGAAGGCCCCAGGGACGCGGTGCTGATCGTCTGCCTGGGCACGCCCCAGATGGGGGACGCCATCGAGACCTGCTCCTACGAGTCGGACCTCGGCATCGACGGGTCCAGCGCGGTGACCTTCCGCGAGACGCGGGTCCCGCTGCGCGCCTTCGAGCTGCGCACCGGGGAGCTGGTCTCCGACCGCGCCCTGGAGATCGGCGGCGCCAGCTGCCCGGACGTGTTGACCTGGGAGACCTTTCTGGACTACGACATTCCGCCGTCGGAGGTCTACGCGGAGTCCTCGCCGGCCGACGTGCGGGCGGCGTACGAGGCGCTGATCACGCCCTGAGCGCGGCGCCCTCAGGGTGGCGCTTTCAGGTGTGCGCGGGCGCGCAGGCTTTCAGGTGTGCGCCGGCGGGGGTGCGTGCCGGCGCGCGGGCTTTGAGGTGTGCGCGCCGGCGCCGATGAGTTCCGCGCGCCGGGGGAGTCCACCCGCCATGAGCGATCAGACAACCACCACCAGCGGCAACGGAAGCCCCGACGGCGGGCTCCCCGACCTGGGCCCGGTGACCGAGCGACTGGCCGGGCTGCTCGACGGGGTCACCGAGGACCACTTCGACGCCCCGACCCCCTGCCCCGACATGGCCGTGCGGGACCTGCTCTCCCATCTGCTGGGGCTGACCCTCGCCTTCCGCGACGCCGCCCGCAAGGAGTTGGGCCCGGCCACCGACGTCTCCCCGGGCGACCCCAACGCCCTCATGCCCGCGCCGGTCGGCGACTGGCGCGGCCAACTCCGTTCGCAGCTGGCCGAGTTGGTCGAGGCATGGCGCGACCCGGCCGCCTGGCGCGGCGAGACCAGGGCCGGCGGGATCGACCTGCCGGGCCAGGTCGCCGGCGCCGTCGCGCTCAACGAGGTGCTGATCCACGGCTGGGACCTCGCCCGCGCCACCGGCCAGCCCTATGACGTCGACCCGGAGTCGGCCGGCGTCTCGATCGAACTGCTCGCCGCCGACGCGGACGACCCGAAGTCCCGCGAGAACGGCCCGTTCGGCCCGGCCCAACCGGTCCCCGCAGGGGCCACCCCCCTCGAGCGCGCCGTGGCCCTCAGCGGCCGCACCCCCTCCTGGACACCACCGAACGGAGCGTGATCCCCCACCGGACATGGGGCCACCGGACATGGGGCCACCGGACGTGGCGGGGCGGCGCGGGCACCGGCGGCGCCCTCCCGACCAACTCCCGCACCCCTTCGCCGCGTTCGGCCCCTGGCCGGTTCGCCGCGTTCGGCCCCTGGCCGGGCGGTGCCCGTCGTGCCTACCCTCGTGCTCCGCACCCGTCACCGCCGGCGCCCGGCCACACCCCGGCCGGGGTCGGCCCCCAACGGCCCCCACAGGAGCGCCCCTTGTCCACGGCCAACGCAGACGACGCGAGCCAGACGACCAACGCGACCAACCCGAACGGCGCGCCCCGCGCCGCGAACCCGACACCCCCCGCCCGCCGCGCCCTCCTCGGGACGGGCCTCGGCCTGGCGCTCGGCGCCGGCGGCCTCGCCCCGCTCGCCGCCGGCCCGGCGCGCGCGGCCAACCACGCGCCCTCGTCAACCGCGCCCGCCCCGCCCGCCCCCACCACACCGCAGGCGATCACCGGCGCCAAGGTCGGCAACCTGACCGGCCCGGCCGAGACCGGCCGGTTCGCCGCTCCCTGGACCGACCTGGGCATCCCGGTCCGCTGCCCGGACGGCTCGCTGCTACTGGTGTGCGGCGACACCTTCGACGGCGGCGGCGTCGGCGGCCCCAACTGGCGTTCTCCGGTGGGGCTTCGCGCGTCCAACCCGGACCTCGACGCCCTGGTCGTCGACGGCTGCGTCGGCGGCGACCAGGCCGTTGGCCTGGTGCCCGAGGGGCACGAGGGCGGCACGACGGCGATCCCCTCCGACGTCTTCGCCATCGGCGACACCCTCTATCTGCACCTGATGCGCGGGGTCATCTTCCAGACCCACCACTCGGACTTCTGGCGTTCCACCGACAACGGCGAGACCTGGGAGTACCTGTGCCAGTGGCCGGGCGACGCGCACGGCGGGCAGTTCCAGCAGAAGACCTACGCGGTCGCCGACGACGGCTACTGCTATGTCCTCTCCTCCGTCTTCAACCGGGACATCGCCTCCGGGCTGCTGCTGCACCGCGTGCGCCACGAGGCCGTCGGCGACCCGGCGGCCTATGAGCCCTGGGGGTACGCGGGCGGCGGCTGGGCGTGGGGCAACCCACCCACCACGGTCAACGGGATTCGGCGCAGGGGCGAGATCTGCTTCCGGGCGATGGGCGGCCGTTACGTGCTGACCTGGCTCAACATGGAGCCGCTCGACATCCGCGCCCAGGTCTTCGCGCTGCCCACCTCCGACCTGACCGTCACGCCGGAGCAGCCGGTGATCCTGCCGACCGCGCCCGGGCAGGAACGGGACAACCTGGTCGCCCATCCGTACGGCGGATTCGTCTTCCCCGGCTCGTCGTTCGACGACCTGCGGCTGGCCGTGAGCCAGTGGTACGACGACCAGAACTACCGGGTGATGCAGTACCGCGTGCACGGCCTCGCCGGCTAGCGTCGCCCGACCGGCCCGCCACGGCGGCGGGGTCACGTGCGGGGAGGGGAACGGAACGGGGCGTGGGAACGGGCAACGGGGGGCGTGAACGGGGCGCGCGCGCCGCGCTGTTGGCGCTGGTGGCGCGGCTGGAGCGCCATGCGGCGGGGGAACGCGCCGCCGTGCTGGGCGCGGCGGCCGAGGCCGAAGCGGCGGCGCTCGACGCGGCGTGCGGCCTGGCGCTGCTCGACCGCTTCCCGCACGACCGCGACCCCGAACAACTCCTCGCCGCCCGCGCCGTGTTCGACACCGCCCTGAACGCCCTGCCAACGTCCCATCCGCTGCGGCCCGTTCCGGAAGTCGGCCGCGCTCACGTCGCACTGACGGTCCATCAGATTAAGCGCTGGCGGCCGGCGTTGCGCTCGGCGCTCCAAACGGCCGACCGCCTCCTCGACGAGCCACCGCCCGCCCAACTCCCCTACTCGCTGGGGCTCCAGCTGCTGGAGTTCCACCAACGGGAGTGCGACGGCGCGGCGTTCGTCCGGGGCGCCGCGTTGGTTGTCCACAGCCTGGGGACGGAGCGCCCGCCCGCGCCGGAGGTGCGGGACGCGATCGACGCCGCGCTCGCCCGCGCGCTCCTCGTCGAGCTGGCCCAACGGGGTGATGCGGCGCGGACCGGTCACACCGGAGAACGGCCCGCCGGGCCCCTTGCCCGGGTCGCGGCGGCCGATCCCGACCGTCGTCTCGACGCCCCGGGCGTCCGCGCCGCGCTGCTGGGCGCGCTGCGCCGGCACCACGAGCGGCGCGGCGGCCGGGACTCGCTGGCCGCCGCGCTGGCGCTGGCCCTGGACCGGCCGCGCGAGGGGGCCGACGGTGCCTGGCTCGCGGAGTTGGCCGCCCTCTACCGGGCCGACGCCGATCCCCAACTCCTGGCCGAGATCGCGGCGTTGGCGCGCGAGCGAGCCGAACGCCGCCGACCGGGGCCGGGATCGGGGACGGGCGAGCGCGAGGCGGCCCAACTGCTGCTGGGACGCGCCCTGGTGTGGCGGGACGAGGCGGTGCGTGACCCGGCGGCGCTGGCGGAGGGGGCGGGGCTGCTGACCCGGCTGGCCGAGGGGCCGCCGGACACGCCGGTCGCCCGGGCCGCGCTGTCGCTGGCCGCCCACGCCCGCCGCCTCCAGGCGGAGCGGCTGGCGCCGGAGGCCCGCGCCGCCGAGGCGGCCGGCCTCGGCCAACCAGACACCGAACACCGGCGATTGCTCGACGAGGCGGTGCGCCTGGGCGAGGCGGCGGTGGCCGCCCATTCGGCCCCGGGCGCCGAACGGGGCGAGGCGCGGAACGACCTGGCCTTGGCCCTGCTGGCCAGGGCCGAGTCCCCCGGGAACCCGGCCGGCGCCCGGGACGCGGAGCGCGCCCTCGCACTGCTCCGCGCGGCGACCGCCGAGGAGGAGTCGGGCGGCGTCCCGCCGCACCGGCTGGTCAACCTCTCCTTCGCCCTGCGGCGCCGCCACGCGGCGACCGGCGAACCGGCCCTGCTCGCCGAGTCGTTGGCGGCCGCCGAGGCGGCCCTTGCCCGCGCCGGCGCGGGAACCCCGGACCACGCCACGGCCCGCGCCGCCCGAGCCGCCGCCCTGGCCGCCGGCGCCCGCCCCTCAGCCGCGCCACCCCCGTTGAGCCCGTTGTCCCCGTTGACTCCGTTGACCCCGCTCGCCTCCGCGCCACTCGCGGCGGCCCGCTCCCCGCGTCTCCCGCTCGCCGACCGGCTCGGCGCCGCCCGCCAGGCCGCCGAACTCGCCCTCGCCGACGGCGACTTCGAGACGGCGACCGTCGCCCACGAGACGGCCGTCGCGCTGCTGCCCGCGCTGGTCGCCGGCCGGCTCGCCGACCCGCGCCCCGGCGCCGAGGAGGCGCTGGCGGAACACCCCTGGCTGGCCGCCCGGGGCGCCAGCTGCGCCCTCCGCCTCGACCAACCCGCCCGTGCGCTCCGCCTGTTGGAGCGCGGCCGGGGCGTGCTGGCCGGCCGCGCGCTGGCCGCGCGCCGCGACCTGGCCCGGCCCCGCGCCGACCACCCGGCGCTCGCCGCCGAACTCACCGCCCTCGCCGGGGCCCCAGGGCCCGACCGGCCCGGCGCCGCCACCGCCCAGGCCGCGTTGCTGGCCCGCGTCCGTGCCCTCCCCGGCCACGCCGCGTTCCTCACCCCACCCGACCCCGACCCGAGCGCCCTCGACCTGCCGGGTCCGGTCGCGGTGATCAACCTCAGCCAACTCGGCGGCCACGCCCTCCTGTTGCGCGACCACGAACTCACCGTGGTCCCGCTGCCCCGGCTCGACGCGCGGGAGGCGGTGGAACGCACCGTCGCGTTCCTCGACGCGTCCGCCGGCGTGAGCGCCCCGGCGCGCACCCCCGACGAGCGCGGCGCCGCCGGGCGGACCGTGCGGGAGACCCTCGGGTGGCTCTGGGAGGCCGTCGCCGGGCCCGTGCTCGAAGCCCTCGACCCGCCGCGCACCGACCCGCCGCCCCGGCTGTGGTGGTGCCCGACCGGGGTGCTCAGCGCGCTGCCGCTGCACGCGGCGGGCCACGGCGAGCGCGCCGTCCCCGACCTGGTGGTCTCCTCCTACACCGCCACCCTCGCCGCCCTCGCCCACCCCGGGAGGCCCCAACACGCCGCCCCACGCGCCCCGTTGATCGTGGACGCCGCCAACGCCCACGACGAGGTCGCCGCGTTGACCGAGCTGATGCCCGAGGCGACGGTGCTGAGCGGGCCGGCCGCCACCCGCGCCGCCGTCCTGGCCGCGCTCCCGGCGCACGGCTGGGCGCACTTCGCCTGCCACGCCACCGTGGACCCGATCCACCGCGCGGCCAACCGCCTGCTGCTGGCCGACGGCGCCCTGACCACGGACGACCTCGCCCGCCACCCGGTCGACGCCGACCTTGCCGTCCTCGCCGCCTGCGCCACCGGGTCGGGCTCCCTCGACATCCAGGACGAGGCCCACCACCTGGCCACCGCCTGCCAACTCGCCGGCTACCGCGCGGTGATCGCGACCCTCTGGCCCGTCACCACCCGCCAGTCCACCGAGTTCGCCCGCCTCCTCTACCCCCACCTCCGCCACCCCACCCCACCGGCCCTCGCCCTCCACCACACCACCGCGACCCTCCGCACCCGCTACCCCAACAGCCCCTGGCTCTGGGCCCCTTACGCCCACCTGGGGGTGTGAGGACCCCGTTCACCACCGGTCCAGCCGGGTCACAAAGCGGAGGCGGGTGCGGTCCGCCGGGAGGGTGATGCGGGAGAGTTCGACGGTGCGGCCGTCGGTGGCGAGGGAGCGCTGGCACAGGCGGATCACGGGTGCGCCGGGCGCCAGCCCCAACTCGTCCGCCTCGGCGCGGAAGGCCGGGCCGACGCCGGTGACCTCCTCGACGATCCGGTCCAACTCGATGCCCACCGTGTCCAGTTGGTGCTGCGTCCCGCCCGGCCAGGGCTCCCTGGTCTCGTCCAGCAGCGCGGGGTTGGCGGCCACCCACCCCCGCACCAGGAACGAGCTGGTGAGGTTGAACGGCGCCGACTCCCGCCCGTACCGGGTGCGATAGACCCGTTCCACCAGCGCGGTGCCCTCCGGCACCCCGAACGCCTCCGCCAACTCCGCGTCGGCGACGGCCTCGTGGTAGCGCGCGGTGAAGACCAGCTCGTCCATGGTCAACCCGGTGTCCCGCTCGGTCACCCCGGTGCCGGCCCGCACCTCCCGTGGCTGCCGGGCGCGGTCCTTCTCCCACTGGTGCCGCTCGTTGGAACGCACCACGGCCCGGCGCGGCGCGCGGACCACGACGCCGCCGGCAGCGTCAGGTCCGACCCAGCCCTCGGCCGTCAACGCCGCGAGCGCCGACCGCACCTCCGCCGCCCCCGCGCCCCAGCGCCGCCCCAACTCCTCGGCCGCCGGCAGCGCCTCCCCCGCCGCCCACTCGCCGTCCCGAATCCGCCGCCGCAACCCCTCGGCGACCTCCCGATCACTCACCGACATCCCGCGCACGCCTCCCGGCTCATCCCCGTTCCCCGGTCGACCTGACACCGCCTGGGGGTTTGCCCCAACTTATCCCTTCGTCATTGCGGGGCAGTGCCTGCCTCTCCGACCGGGGATCACGCCTGCGATGACAGCGGAACCGGCCGCCGGGTCAGCACGGCCGAGCGGCCGCCCCGCTGTCAGGCAGCGGGTCAGCGGGACGAGGGGCGTTCCGCCGCTCCGGGCAGGAGACGCAGTGCCATCACGGTGCCGTCCGTTCCGAACGAGGCCGGTCCCCAGCCCTCGACCGTCGTCGTGCGAGGCCATGAGTCACGCAGTTCATAGGCACGGCGCCGGTACTCCTCCACCTCGCCCCGGGCCAGCGGTGCGTAGAGTTCCTTCGCCATCCCGGAGAACGCCTCCACGCGGCGCCCGCCGAGGCGGAAGACCTGGTCGGTGCCGACGTAGCGGTGCTGCCCCAGCTGATGCTCGGCGTCACGAACACTGGACGCCCCCGCGAACGTCCGCTCCCGATAGTGCTTGAACCCCTGCTTCTCCGTGAGGTAGGGCGCTATCTCCACGCCCGCCCCGGCGAAGGCCAGTTGGCTGGCGGCACCCGAACGCGCCAGCACCCGCCCGAACCACGCCAGATCTGCCTCCGGAACGAAGAATCCGTCGTGCGAGCGCGCTCCGCTCCCCTCCTTCGACGGAAGCGGCACCGCGTTGGCGAAGGGAAGATTCCTGTCGGGGAGAAGGCCCGTGCGGTCGGGGTCGACGTCCGCACTGCCACGCCCCTCAGGCGGCCGGACCGGAAGACGACCGGCCCCCGGCGCCATGAGGGCGTGCGCGGTGATTCCCCTCCGAGCCAGCAGTTCCGTGGAGACCAACAGGCACGGTGTGTTGTTCCACTTTCCCAGGTGAAAGTGCTCGGCTCTTTCGCTGCCCCTGGCCAACTGTTGGAGGGTGGTGCGGTCCGACCTGTTCATGCGCTCCTTCGCGACGACCTGATGGTTTCCGTTCACCGTGACGACGAAGACGATCGAGGGCTCGCCGGGCCGCCATGCCTCGATGAGGAAGTCCGGGCGGGGGCGCATTCCCAACGTGGGCCGCTGGCCGGAGCGTGCGAATCCCGCCAGGAGCACCACCTCCGCATCGACCGTCGAGAGGAGATGCTCGGGATAGTTGTCTCGCACGGCGCGTTCCGCCACGGCCAGACCGAGTGCGCGCCCCAGCTCCCTGGCCTGCATGGACCGGTACCAGCGCTCCGGGCTCTGCCCCTCCTCGGTGAGCACCAACCGTCCGTCGAGTCCGTCGCCCGCCAGCGCCTGGCAGTACTTGAGGGCCTGCCAGTGCTCTGCCAGACCTCTGCCCCGCCCCTGCCGGGCCAGAGTGCTGGCCCTGGCCAGCATCCCGAGCAGTTCCCAGGGGCTGGTCCTAAGCTCGCCGCCGTGTCGCCCAAGGCTTCCCGTGGGGATCAGACCCGTCTTGCGGAAGCTCTCGTACCCGTCGTCCCGTTGTGCGCGTTTCCGGTCGATCGCGGCGGCGGCCTTCTTCACACCAGCCACGAGCGCCGGGGTCGAGTCGACATGAACCGTTACCGAATGCCTCAGCCGTTGGAGAACCTCGTCCGTGGATGCTCCCATGACTCAGCACGGTAGGAACGGACACGGGGGCGCACACAAGGACGCATCGCACGCGGGGCGTGACTTTCAGACACCCGTCGCCTCACTGCCCATCCGTTCCCCGCCCCGGGGAAAGCGCCCCCGGAGGCGCGCCCGCGCCCGCGTGAGCGCCCCCACTCGCGCCCCTCACCGCGCCGCCAACCGTCCCTCCAGCTCCCGCGCGTGCAGCGCCGCGAGGGCGGCGTGGGCCGCCGCCACGCCCGCCCGGTGCCCGGCCTCGGTCGCCACGTCGAGGGCCTCCCGGTGCGTGACCAGCGCCCGCGCCGCGTCGCCGGCGGCCGCCTGGCTCGCGGCCAGCTCGCCCAGCGCCTCCAGCAACGTGTGCCGGGACCCGATCGAACGCGCCACCGCCAGCGCCTCCTCGTGCCGGCGCACGGCCTCCGCCGGCTCGTCGGCGTTGCGGGCGACGACGCCCAACACCCGCAGGCAGTCGACCTCGACGGCCCGGAAGCCGTGTTCGCGCGCCAGCGCCAGCCCGTCCCCGGCGTGCGCCCGCGCCTCCGCGTCCCGGCCCGTCAACAGCGAGAGGTCGGCGAGCCCGGTGAGCGCGTTGGGGATGTGGATCAGATCCTCGTGCGCGCGGCAGAGTTCCAGCACCCGCGCCAGGATGCCCAACGCCTCGTCGTGGCGCCCCAGTTCCTTCAAGCAGCGGGAGACGTTGACCATCGGCGCCCGACGCAGCGGCCATGGCCCGTCGGGGCTGACCAGCGCAAGGGACTCCTCGAACTCAGCGACAGCCGCCCGGAGTTCGCCACGCCGCCCGTGCGCGACGCCGAGGTTGTTGCGCACCGCCGACTGCCACTCGGGCAGCCCGGCACGCTCGTAGGCGGCGAGCGCCGCGCGCAGATGGTCGAGCGCCGCCTCGCCGTCCAGGCCGAGTTGGTCCATTGTTTTGCCGAGGTTGTTCCGGGCGCGCGCCTCGGCGAGCGGGTCGGCGAGCGCGCGGGCCGCCGTCAACTCGCGGTTGTAGAGGTGGAGCGCCTCGTCCGGGAAGCCGCCGAGGAAGAGGTAGCGCCAGAGCGTCTCGGCCAGGTCGACCGTGCGGCGCGGTTCGCTGGTGCTGGCCAGCTCCAGCAGGTTGGCGCGCTCGGCGTCGAGCCAGTCGCGGGCGGCGTCCGGCGCGTCGAACCGGGGCGCCTCGCCGGGCCAGTCCGGCGCCGGCGGGCGGCGGAACGTCTCCTGCGGCACCAGGACGTCCATCGCCGCCGACGCGGTGGACAGGTAGTAGTCGGACAACCGGCCCAACGCGGCCGCCCGTTCGCCCGGCGGGCCGGTCAACTCGGCGGCGTAGGCGCGCAGCAGGTCGTGCAGGCCGTAGCGGCCGGACGGGGAGCGCTCGACAAGATGGGCGCGCACCAGTGCGTCCAACGCGCGCCGCGCCGCGCGCCGTTCGAGACCCGCGAGCGCCGCCACCGCGTGCTCCGCCACATCGGCGGCGCCCGGGTGCGCGCCCACCATCCGGAACACCAACGCCTCGTCGGGCGCCAGCCGTTGGTAGGACCAGGAGAACACCGCCCGCACCGCCGTGTGCGGGTCGTCGACGTCCAACAGGTCGAGCGCCCCGCGCCGCCCGGCCAGCGAGCCGGCCAGGGCGGCGACCCCGCCGTGACCCGCGTGCGTCCGCACCAGCTCGGCCGCGATGCGCAGGGCCAGCGGCAGCCGGGCGCAGCGCTCGACCAGCGCGTCCACCGCCGCCGCCGGCTCGGCCGCCAGCCGCTCCTCGCCCAGCAGGCTCCGCAGCAGCTCGCGCGCCTCCACGGCGCTGAGCCGGTCGAGCGCCACCCGTCGCGCGCCCTCCCTGACCACCAGGCCGGTCAACGTGTCCCGGCTGGTGACCAACGTGACGCAGGACGAGCTGCCGGGCAGCAGCGGCCGCACCTGCGCCACGTCGGCGGCGTTGTCCAGCAGCAGCAACATCCGCCGGCCGTCCACCAACGTCCGGAAGCGCGCGGCCCGTTCGTCCAGCTCGTGCGGGATCGCCGTGCCGGCCATGCCCAGCGCGCGCAGGAACCCGGCCAACACGTCCTCGGGGGCGAGGGGTTGGTCGGGGCCGTAGCCGCGCAGGTCCACATAGAGCTGGCCGTCGGGGAACCGTTCCCTGGCCCGGTGCGCCCAGCGCACCGCCAGCGCCGTCTTCCCGACGCCGGCGGTCCCGGCCACCGCCGTGATCAGCACGGGGACGGGCGCGGTCATCCGCGCGTCCAGCTCGGCCAGTTCGGCCTCGCGGCCGACGAAGCCCCGTATGTCGCCCGGCAGTTGACCCGGCACGGGCTTGGCCGCGCCCACCCCGGCCACCCCGGCCGCCTCGGGCGCCGCCGCGCCCGACCGCACGCGTGCGGCCAACTCCCTCAGCTCCGCGCCCGGTTCCAGCCCCAGCTCCTCGGCGAGGCACCGGCGCGCCCTGCGGTACGCGGCCAACGCCTCGTCCCGCCGGCCCGCCCGGTGCAGCGCGGTCACCAGCAGCTCGGTCAGCCGCTCCCGCAACGGGTGCGCCCGCGCCAACTCCGCTAGCCCGTCGACGAGTTCGGCCCCCTCACCGCACGCCAACCGGGCCCGGTACAGCGTCTCCCACCCGACCAGCCGCCGCTCGGCGAGACGCTCCGCCCAGTCGCACAACTCGGGAACGTCCGCGTCGGCGAACGGCGCGCCGCGCCACAGCGCGAGCGCGGCCCGCAGCGGCTCGACCGCCCGCGCGGGCTCCCGGTCCACCAGCCCGACCCCCCGCGCCACCAGCGCCTCGAACCGCGCCGCGTCCAACTCCCCCTCCCCGACGCGCAGTCGGTACCCGTTCTCGACCCGGGACAGCCGCTCCGGCCCGTCGAGGAGGCCGCGCAGCCGGTGCACCTGGAGGTGCAGCCGCTGACCGGCCCGCTCGTCGGCGCGCTCCCCCCA
The DNA here is from genome assembly GCF_006334905.2 of Streptomyces sp. 3MP-14. Taxonomy (NCBI): domain Bacteria; kingdom Bacillati; phylum Actinomycetota; class Actinomycetes; order Kitasatosporales; family Streptomycetaceae; genus Streptomyces; species Streptomyces sp. 3MP-14. Next base: position 28,400 of record NZ_VDLZ02000011.1, on the reverse strand, counting down.
CAGCGCGTCCACCAGCACATCCGCCGGCACGACCTGATCGGCCCGCGCCAACAGCACCCCCAACAACGCCCGTCGCAGCCGCCCCGCCACCCCCGACGGCCCGCCGCTCCCCCGAACCTCCAACGGCCCCAGCACCAGAAACTCCATCGCACTTCCCCCCCGAGTCGGTCACCACACCACGATCCCCCGGCCAGCCCCGCCCACAAGCCTGTCAGGCGGAACGGAGCGGGGGCGAGCTCGGTGACCGGGGCAACCTCGTTCAGGGCAACAGAAGAGCAACATCTCAGCACTAAGCGGCATATTCCGACATACACCAGGGGTCCATAAGGATGACAGTATGATCAGCTGTGTGAACAGAACCTCCTTTGTCATGGTCCATGTTGGCCGGAGCACCGAGGCGCAACGCAACTTGCGGCACGGCATCGAGACCCGCTCCTGGGGCTTCCCTCGATGGAAACCCGAGTTCCACTCGGCACGACCGCGTTTCGCCGTACTCGGCACCGGAGTCGCACCGCGCGTGCCGTTCGATGAGTGGGCGACGAAGCGAATCACGCTCTACTTCTTCGAGGTCGTCGCCGCCTTTCACAATGCGGAGTCTCGCCACTGGCCGAACGAGGAAGCGGAGAACGCCATCAAGTACCCGGTGCGGTTTGGCATAGAGCCACTGGCCGAGCTCCACGACATTCCGCTCGATGCCACCGGCCCCCTGAGCCTGGCCGGCAGTGACGCTCTGAGGCTCTCCGGAATCGAGCAGGGGATCGGCAAACTCGTCGAACTAGACCCGCAGCCGCTGTTCGACGCAGCGAGCATCAGTATCCGCTGGGCCGACGGAGGAGTAGTCCCGCTCGGGAGCACCCCCGGCATCCTGGCCGACCAGGTTGCCGCTCCCAAGGCACCCCGACGTCGACGCCGTGGGGCTGGCTTCATATCCGACCCCAAAAAGCGCAGGGCGATCGAGTTGCGGGCCGAGGACATGGCGGTCGAGCACTACCAGCGCGAGGGATGGACAGTTGAGCGGCTCGGCAAGCCCTATGACCTTCACTGCACTCGGAACGGAGAGGTGCGGTGCGTCGAGGTGAAGGGCACGACGGGCGCAGCCACCAGTGTCGAGTTGACAGTCAACGAGGTGGAACACGCGAGGAAGCCGCACAACACCGTCGATCTCTACGTGTTGAGCGACATCAAGGTCGACGTGCGATCCGAGCCCTATGTGGCCAGCGGCGGCAGGGTGACGCACCTCAAGGGCTGGGAGCCCGCCGATGAGGATCTCAGGCCCAGGAGCTTTGAGTATCGGCTGCCACCGACCTGACGAAACGTTCATCCTCTCGGACCGCTGAGTCCCGGTCCGCCACCATTCATCCGACCTTCATCCGCCGGAGACCGCTATGCCCCTTCTCCGCCTCTCAGCACGCGCCCTGTCCGACATCTACAGGGCAGGGGACCTCGTGGACGTGCTCGCCAAGAGCTATCGGCAGACCCAGCTTGCTTACCCCCCATTGGCTGAGCGCCGCTCATGGGCGCGGAGCTTGCCCGCTCTTGCGGATGTGCTGTACCAAGCCGACCTCCAGGACGTCCACGTACTTGTCGAACACCGGCTTCCGTTCACCAGCCTCCGTGCCGATGTCATCCTTGCCGGCTCGCACCCGACGACCGGTAGGCCGTCCTATGTCGTGGTCGAACTCAAGCAGTGGGACAAGGCGAGCCTCGTACCGGGGACGGAGGAACTGTGCCGGGTGCGGCGGCCAGATGAGGCGTTGCTGCACCCGGTCGTGCAAGTGCGGCGCTATTGCGACTATCTACGAGACTTCACGAACCTGCTCAACGATGAGGAGGACGTGGTCGCGGGGGCTGCCTACCTCCATAACGCCGACGACCAGAACGTCGAAGAGTTGCTGCGCCTGACAGACGGCAGGGCACCACTCTTCACGAAAACGACCTGCGGGGCGTTCGTCCGATACTTGCAGACCCGACTCTCCCCCCTTGACGGGTCATCCGAGGCGGACGACCTTCTGGAGAGCCCCACGGGCCCGGGTCGCCAACTCATGCGGGTAGCGGCTGACGAGATCATCAACGGTGACCAGTTCGTGCTGATGGACGAGCAACAGGTCGCGGTCTCCCTGGTCAAGCGGGCTGTGGCAAGGTCACGCCGCTCGGACCAGAAGGAGGTCATCGTGATCTCCGGCGGACCTGGTTCGGGGAAGAGTGTCATAGCTCTTCACCTCATGGGCCACATGGGCCGACACGGACGCGCTGTCGTCCATGCCACCGGATCGAAGTCGTTCACGACAACACTCCGCCACGTCATCCGTAGGAGGAACAACCGACTGCCGAAACTCTTCCAGTACTTCATCAACTTTTCGGCCGCTGAACGCAACGGCCTGGACGTTCTCATCTGCGACGAAGCCCATCGCCTTCGTCAACCACAGCACCTCCAAAGCGGCATGGCCCCCTCGGGGAGCCGTCGCACACAGTTAGAGGAACTCATCGATGCCGCTCGCGTGCCCGTGTTCCTGCTCGACGAGCACCAGGTGGTACGTCCCGGGGAGATGGGCAGCGTCCAGTCGATCGCCGAGACCGCCCAAAGCAAAGGTTGCCTCGTACGCGAGGTCAACCTGAACGAGCAGTTCCGGTGCGGCGGGAGCCGGGCGTACGAGGACTGGGTCCTCCGGCTGCTCGGGCTCGTTCAGGGTGGCCCCGTGCCCTGGCAGCAAGAGGCGAACTTCGAACTGCTCGTCGCGACCTCTCCGCAGGAGATGGAGGATTATCTCCGCCGACAGCACGAGGCAGGTCACACGGCCCGCATGACCGCCGGATTCTGTTGGCCCTGGAGTGCCCCGCGCGCCGATGGCAGCCTTGTCGACGACGTGGTCATCGGAGAGTGGCGCAGACCGTGGAACCTGAAGAGCGAGCACGCCACCGACCATGCGCCGGCGTCCTCGCTCTGGGCGACCGAGCAGGCCGGGTTCGGTCAGATCGGCTGCATTTACACGGCTCAGGGCTTCGAGTACCCGTGGAACGGCACCATCTTCGGTCCTGACCTGGTGTGGCGCGGCGACGGCTGGCGTGCGGTGCCCGCAGCCAGCGCCGACGGCATCGTGGCCAAGGCATCGCCGGCGTACTTCGACCGTCTCATCCGGAACACCTACAAGGTCCTGCTCACGCGAGGGCTGGCCGGCACGGTGCTCTACTCAACCGACCCGGAGACGCAGGCCAAATTGCGAAGCTTGGTCCCCACGGTCACCACCGCCCGTACCTGAGCGGCCGAGCCGCCCCGGCGCCCTCGGTCTCGGAACCCACCGCCTGGAGGCGGTGGTGTCACGCCACTGATCGGTCGGACGCCACCGTCATGAGTCCGCCATCACCTTCCTGATGATCGTGGCGAGATGGCCGCGGTAGGTAGTACCGAGATTGGTCACTACCCCCTGGAAAGGCCCAGGGCCGTGCTTCATGCGGCTGACGTAGTTCTCGGGCAACAGGACGCGGTCACCGACCTGCAGAGGCTCGACTCCGCGCCACCGGTACGCGTATCCGCCCACATCCACTACTTGGTCGCCGTCGATCTCGTGGATTCGCGTCGCATCGTCGAGCCGCTGCTCGAGCTCGTCAACTCGCCTCTCCAACCACTCGATCCTGAGCTTCGCCGAGCTGGCCCCTGACTCCCTGCCCTGCTCGTACCCCTCACGCCAGCCCCGCTGATGCGCCGCCGCGACCGCACGGTCCTCGTCCGTCGCATGCGTGCCGCAGGCCACGTCCGAGCCGAATATGCGAACCCGACACGGCTTGCCCGAACGAGTTGGCCGACCGCACACCCGTTCCTGCGGACTCACAGTGGCACCCCCTCCCGTCATGTGGAGGCACGACACTAGCCGTCCGCCCCGGGCCGGTACGCATGATCACCACAACCGTGACCAAACGCCAACGAGGCTTTGGACCGGTAACGGTCCAAAGCCTCGTTCAGCCCGGTGAAGGCTGGGCGGAGGATACGAGATTCGAACTCGTGAGGGTGTGAACCCAACACGCTTTCCAAGCGTGCGCCCTAGGCCTCTAGGCGAATCCTCCGCCGGACACGATACAAGACCCGGGAGAGTGGTCGCGAACCCGCTTCCCGTGGCCCGGGGGTGTGAGGGGGCGGGGTGGCATCCGGTAGGGTTGGCACCAGCCCCTCACGCGGCGCTATCTCGCTGAACTCCCCCAGGGCCGGAAGGCAGCAAGGGTAGGTGAGCTCTGGTGGGTGCGTGAGGGGCCCTCGCGTTGTCAGTGGGGGCCGATATCGTCGGTGTCGTGTCCTCCCTCGCGCTGTACCGCCGCTACCGACCCGAGACCTTCGCCGAGGTCATCGGGCAGGAGCATGTCACCGACCCGTTGCAGCAGGCCCTGCGGAACAACCGGGTCAACCACGCGTATCTGTTCAGTGGCCCGCGAGGCTGTGGCAAGACCACGAGCGCGCGGATTCTCGCCCGCTGCCTCAACTGCGAGCAGGGCCCCACGCCCACCCCCTGCGGGGAGTGCCAGTCCTGCCGTGACCTGGCGCGGAACGGCCCCGGTTCGATCGACGTGATCGAGATCGACGCCGCCTCGCACGGCGGCGTCGACGACGCGAGGGACCTGCGCGAGAAGGCGTTCTTCGGCCCGGCGTCGAGCCGGTACAAGATCTACATCATCGACGAGGCGCACATGGTGACCTCGGCGGGGTTCAACGCCCTGCTGAAGGTGGTGGAGGAGCCCCCCGAGCACCTCAAGTTCATCTTCGCGACCACCGAGCCGGAGAAGGTCATCGGCACCATCAGGTCGCGCACCCACCACTACCCGTTCCGGCTGGTGCCCCCCGGCACGCTGCGGGAGTACCTGGCCGGCGTCTGCGCCAGCGAGTCGATCCCGGTCGCGGACGCGGTGTTGCCGCTGGTGGTCAGGGCCGGCGCCGGTTCGGTGCGGGACTCGATGTCGGTGATGGACCAGTTGCTCGCGGGCGCCGCCGAGGACGGCGTCACCTACGAGATGGCCACCGCGCTCCTGGGCTACACGGACGGCGCCCTGCTGGACAGCGTGGTCGACGCCTTCGCCACCGGCGACGGCGCGGCGGCCTTCGGCGTGGTGGACCGGGTGATCGAGGGCGGCCACGACCCCCGCCGCTTCGTGATGGACCTGTTGGAACGGCTGCGCGACCTGCTGATCCTGGCCGCCGTCCCCGACGCGGCGGACAAGGGCCTGATCGACGCCCCCGCCGACGTGCTGGACCGGATGCGGGACCAGGCGACGCGGCTGGGCCCGGCCGAGCTGAGCCGGGCCGCCGACCTGGTCAACACCGGGCTGACGGAGATGCGCGGCGCGACCTCGCCCCGGTTGCAGCTCGAACTGATCTGTGCCCGCGTGCTGCTGCCGGCGGCCCACGGCGACGAACGGTCCCTCCAGAGCCGGTTGGAGCGGCTGGAGCGGGGCGTCTCGTTGGGCGGCGCCCCTGCGGCGAGTGCCGGCACGCCGGCCCCGGGGCCGGCCGCGCCGGGCGGCACGAGCCTGGCGGCACAGGGCGGCACCAGCCCGGCGGCGCAGGCCGCCGCCCCGCAGGCGTCCCAGCCCGCGGCTCCGCCGGCGCCGGCGGAGCCCCAGCCGCCGACACCGACGGCACCGTCGACGACACCCTCGACGCCCGCCGCCGAGGCCCCGCCGGCCGCCCAGCCCGCGCCGGCCGCACCCGCGCCGCCCCCGCCGGCCGCCGGCCCGGCGCCCGGCGCGTGGCCCACCGGCCCGGCCGGCAACGCCGGCGCGGCCGCCCCCCGCCCCGGCGCCTGGCCCGGCGCTGGAGCCGCCGCCCCCGCCGAGCCCGGGCCTGCGGCCCAGGCCCCCACGCCCGCGCCGCAGGCCCCCGCCCCCGCCGGCGCCGGCGGCGACCCGGCCCAGGTGCGGCAGCTCTGGCCGGAGATCCTGGAGGCGGTCAAGAAGCGCCGCCGCTACAGCTGGATTCTGCTGAGCCAGAACGCCCAGGTCGTCGGCTTCGACAGCGGCAGCAACACGCTCCGCCTCGGCTTCGCCTCCGCCGGCGCCCGGGACAACTTCGTCAACAGCGGCAGCGAGGACGTGCTCCGCCAGGCGCTCAGCGACCGGATGGGCGTCTCCTGGCGCATCGAGGCCGTGATCGACCAGGGCGGCGGCGGAGGTGGCGGCGGCCTCCGCCCCGGCGGCCCCGGGCCGCTGGCCCCGCCGGCCGCACCCGCGCCGCCCCAGCCCGGCCCGTATCCGCAGTCGTCCCCGTCCGCCCAGTCCTCCTCGTCGGCCCAGTCCTCCTCGTCGGCCCAACCATCCCCGTCGCCCTACCCCCCGCAGTCCTCCCAGCCCTCGCAGCCCTCCCAGTCCTCCCCATCGCAGGCGGCGGGGTCCGCGCAGCGGCCCGCCGGCGCGTCCGCCCAGCGCCCGGCCGCGCCGGCACCCGCCTCCGGCCGCGCCGCAGCGGCGGCGGCAGCAGCGGCGGCCGGGGCGTCGGCGCCCACGGCCGACGCGTCGCCGCCGCCCCGCCCCCGGGTGGCCGTCGAGGACGACATCCCGGACGAGGACGACCCGGACCTGGACGACACCGCGCTCAGCGGTTACGAGTTGATCGTTCGGGAGCTGGGAGCGACGGTTATTGAGGAGATTCACCACGAGTGAGACCAGAGCCAGCGGAACCCGTACGCTCAGGGGTACGCATTTGTTGTCGATAGCCCAGGAGTGAAGCCCGTGTTCCCTGGTGGCGGTGGGGTCGATATGCAGCAGTTGTTGCAGCAGGCCCAGAAGATGCAGCAGGATCTCGCCACGGCGCAGCAGGAGCTGGCCGAGACTCCGGTGGAGGGCAGCGCGGGAGGCGGCCTGGTCAAGGCCACGGTCACCGGCTCGGGCGAGTTGACGGCCCTGGTGATCGCGTCCGAGGCCGTGGACCCCGACGACACCGAGACCCTGGCCGACCTGGTGATCGCCGCCGTCCGCGACGCCAACAACTCGGCCCAGGAGCTGGCCAAGGCCAAGCTGGGCCCGCTCGCGCAGGGCCTGGGCGGCGGCGGCATCCCCGGCCTGCCGATCTGAGCCGGCCGGCGGAAGCGGACAGCGGAAGCGGAGAGGCATCCCGTGTACGAGGGCGTAGTCCAGGAACTCATCGACGAGCTGGGGCGCCTGCCGGGCGTGGGCCCGAAGAGCGCCCAGCGGATCGCGTTCCACATCCTCCAGTCCGAGCCGGCCGATGTGCGGCGGCTCGCACGCGCCCTCACCGAGGTCAAGGAGCGGGTGCGGTTCTGTGCGGTGTGCGGCAACGTCGCGCAGGAGGAGCAGTGCCGGGTCTGCGCCGACCCGCGCCGGGACCCGGCGGTGATCTGCGTGGTCGAGGAGCCCAAGGACGTGGTGGCCATCGAGCGCACCCGCGAGTTCCGGGGCCGCTACCACGTGTTGGGCGGCGCGATCAGCCCGATCGACGGGGTCGGCCCCGACGACCTGCGGATCAGGGAGTTGCTGGCCCGGCTGGCCGACGGCTCGGTCACCGAGCTGATCCTGGCCACCGACCCCAACCTGGAGGGCGAGGCCACCGCCACCTATCTGGCGCGGATGGTAAGCCCGATGGGCCTTCGGGTCACCCGGCTAGCCAGCGGCCTGCCGGTGGGGGGAGACTTGGAGTATGCCGACGAGGTCACCCTGGGCCGAGCCTTCGAGGGCAGGCGGCTGCTTGATGTGTAACGCGAGGACGACCGAGCCGGCCGCCGGCGCCGGGCCCGCCGTCGCTCGCGCAGACGTAGGGACGACCGTTGGGGAGGCGACCGCCTGATGTCCGATGCGACGACGGGGCCGGAGATCGATGAGACGCCGATGGACCAGGTCGAGCAGGCCGGTCTGTTGGCCCGCGAGGAGCGCCCGGAGTCCCTGGCGGGCCCGGACAGCTTCTCGGTGCAGATCGCGGACCAGATCGAGAGCTTCGTGGTCGCCGTGACGGAGGTGGCCAGGGGCGACGACCCGGACAGCGCGGTGCCCTACCTGCTGTTGCAGGTCTCGCAACTGCTGCTCGCCGGCGGCCGGTTGGGCGCCCACGAGGACATCGTTCCGGACGAGCGGTACGAGCCGGACACCGGCCCCGACCCGGACATGGACTCGTTGCGCGAGGCGCTGGCCGCGTTGCTGACGCCGGTGGACGTCTACTCCGAGGTCTTCGACCCCTATGTCCCGCACAGCACGCCGGTCGCGGCGCGGATATCCGACGACCTGGCCAACATCGTCAGCGATCTGCGGCACGGCATGGCGCACTACCGCGAGGGCCGGGTCAGCGAGGCGCTGTGGTGGTGGCAGTTCTCCTATCTGACGAACTGGGGCCCGACGGCCAGCGCCTCCCTGAGGGCGCTTCAGTCGCTGGTGGCGCACGTGCGACTCAACACGCCGCTGGCCGAGTTGAACGGCTTGGACACGGACAGCGCGGCCGAGGACGGCGACCTGGAGCGGCAGGCCGGCCGGGTCATGGCGGCCGAGATCGGCGCGCCGCTGGGGCTGACCGCGCGCGACGCCCGCTGACGGCCGGCAAACGCGACACCCGCTGACGGCCGGCAAACGCGACACCCGCTGACGGCCGGCGAACGCACCGCCCGCCGCCCGCCGCGAGGCAACGGACCCCGACGCCCGCTCAGCTGACGGTGCGCAGCAACAGCAGCGCGATGTCGTCGTCCCTCGTCTCCGCGTGGTGGGTGCCGTGCAGCAGCGTGTCGGCCAGCACGTCCATCCGCTGGTCGCCGGCGCGCACCAGATGGCCGGCCAGCCGCAGCGCCGAGTCCTCCAGATCCTCGCCCGGGGTCTCGATGAGGCCGTCGGTGTACATGACCAGCACAGAGCCCGGCGGCAGCGAGACCTCCGTCTCCGGGTACTCGGCCTCCCGGTCGATGCCGAGCAGCAGGCCGGGCGGAACGGGCAGCAGGTCGGCGCGCCCGTTGGGGTGGCGCAGCAGCGGCGGCGGGTGGCCGGCGCTGGCCAGCCGCAGCTGGTGGTTCGAACGGTCGTAGTGCGCGTAGAGGCAGCTGGTGAAGAGGCCGGGGTCGAGGTCGGTGAGCAGCCGGTTGGTGCGGCTGAGCACCTCGCCCGGGGCCTCGCCGGCGGCGGCGTGCACGGCCGTGCGCACCTGGCCCATCAGCGCGGCGGCCTTGACGTTGTGTCCCTGGACATCGCCGATGGCGACGGCGGTGTTGTGGTCGTCCAGCGGGATCACGTCGTAGAAGTCGCCGCCGATCTCGATGCCCTCGGTGGCCGGCAGATAGCGGGCGGCCACGGTCAGCCCCGGCAGCTCGGGCAGGCGGTGCGGCAGCAGCCCGGCCTGGAGGCTGAGGACGAGCTGGTGCTTGGTGTCGTAGAGCCGCGCCCGGTCCATGGCCTGGGAGACCAGGCTGGCCAACGAGGTCAGCACCGCCCGCTCCTCGGACGTGAACTGGTGCTCCCGGTCATAGGCCAGCACCAGACAGCCCACCGAACGACCGGAGGTGATCAGCGGCAGAAAGCCCCATGCCCGCATCTGGACGGCGGGGCGCATCCCCGGGTGGTCGCGGAACAGCTCCTCGCGCGAGCCGTAGAACGCCGGTTCCCGGTCGAGCAGCGACTTCGCGGCGGGGGACGGCGGCGGGTGGAGCGGAACATTGTCGTAGCGCTCCATCACCTCGGGCTCGAAGCCGCGATAGCCGACGGACCGCAGCCGACCGCCTTCGGCCAGGAAAATGACCATTCCCTGAGCGTCGAATGCGGACATCAGTTGGTCGGCGACCGTTTCCACCACGTCCTTGACGCCGACGGCCTGGGTGAGGGCGGTGCCCAGTTGCAGCAGCTGGTAGAGCGCCCCGCCCTCGGCCGGGGCGGGAGCGGGGGTCGAGGGCAGCCCGCGCCGCCGCGCCCCCTCACCCGGGGCCGGTGCCCGCGCCGGGCTGATCTGGATGGTGATGCCGCGCGGGCCCGGATAGACGTGGAAGGTGATCCACTCCTTGGAGGGCTTGGCCATCGAGAACGAGAGCGACTCCCGGCTGAAGATGGCCGTGCGGTAGCGGTCCTCGATCAGCGGGTCGCCCAGCCAGCGCACGCTCTCGGCCGGCCGCCGGCCGAGCAGCGACTCCACGTCGGTGTCGAGCAGTTCGGCCGCCCGGCCGTTGGCGTAGGCGACGACGCCGTCGAGGTTCACCGCGCACCAGCCGTCGGGCAGGCCCTCGACCAGGTCGGAGGCGGCCAGCGCCTCGTCCGGCCCCGGGGTGCGCGGCCGTGGCCGGAAGAGGACCTTGGGGCGGTCCTCGGGGAGGTAGGGCTCGCCCTCCTCCTGGGCCCGCCGCAGCAGCCCGGCCAGCCGGCGGCAGAGGCGGTGCAGCTCACTGACCTCGACGTCGGACGGCCCCTTCGGGTGGGACGCCGGCCAGAGCAGGGTGACGACGCCCCAGCAGGTGTCGGGCGCGTCGAGCGCGTCCCTGATCGGGGCGGAGCCGAGGGCGAACGCGTAGGGCATGGCCATGGCGGCCTGCCCCTCGTCGGCGGCGACCTCGCCGCGCCCCCGCACGTCGCGCCAGACCAGCCGGCGTTCCCTGGCCGCCTCCGCCACGGGCAGCCGGGAGCTGAGCTTGACCCGCGTCCACTGCCAGGCGAGGCCGGGCGGAACGCCGCTGATCAGGGCGAGGCGGAGGAGGGTGGCGTCGGGTTCCAGCAGATACACCAGCCCGCCGTAGGCGCCGGTCCGGTCCAGGGCCTCCACCACCAGCGGTTCCAGCGAGGAGAGCCTGGAACCACGCTGAGAAACGCCCATGGACAAACGATATGCCGGAAATGTCGGCACGCCACCCCCGGACGACCGGACCGGTCCGTCAGGCCGGGCGAGGCGCGGGACCGGCGGGCAGCCGGCGGGCAGCCGGCGGCGTCAGGCCGAGCCGGCCGTCTCGCCGAGGAAGCCCGGGTCGGCGCCGGTCAGCTGGCGGGCGTACTCCTGGTGCACCTCCAACAGCTCGACCATGGGCACCGGCCGCCGCGAGGTGCCCGGCAGGTCGGCCCGCGCCTCGCGGGACCACAGAGGCGGGATCACCGACAGCCCCTCGGCCGCCGTGTCCAGGGCCCGGGTCTCGGCCCGCCAGTCCGGCCAGCGCACGTCCCGGTAGAACGCGGCGGGGCCGCCCGTCAACAGCCAGTCGAACCAGGCCGAGTGCGGCACGTCGAGCGCCACCCAGCCGAGGGTGTCGGGCGCGAAGTAGACCACCTCGCCGGGCCGCCCCGGGCGTCCGAAGGCCGCCGGCTCGGGCCCGTTGAGCGCGAAGACGCCGCCGATCACGTCCCAGGCCAGCACCAGCCCGGCCTCGGGGCGCCAGTCGGGGTCGAACGGCTCGGGGAAGCCGTTCACCCTGGCCAGGCTGGGCAGCCCGTGCGGGTTGCGGGGCGTGGCGCTGCCGAAGACCCGCAGCCAGCCGTCGTCCAGCAGCAGCCCGCCGCAGTGCAGCGCGAAGGCGCCGAGGTAGGAGCGGGCGGTGACCTGGAGTTGCAGCAGCGTCGCGCGGCCGAGGGCCGGGTCGACGGGGACGATCTCCAGGGGCACGGTGGCCGACGAGACCTTGCTCACCAGCTCCGGCCAGGCGGGCTCGGGCACTCCGGTGAGTTCGTCCAGGCCGCGCAAGTTCATGTAGGTGCCTTCTCTGTACCGGTTCCCGGTGGCTTCTGAGCCATGACGACCCGCCAATGATCGTTTTCAACGTTCGGCTGGCAATGTGAGGTCGGTTACGTTTCGTGCTTGTTTCCGTGTGTGCCGCCCGACCAGCGGGCAGGGCTCGTGGCTGGACGGGCGGGGTTGTCGCTTCGCTCGGTAGTATTCAGCCGGCCGCAGTCCCCAAAGCGACTGCGGAGAGTGACTCACACGAGGAGCGAGCACACGTGGGCCTTGTCGTGCAGAAGTACGGCGGCTCCTCCGTTGCCGATGCCGAAGGTATCAAGCGGGTCGCCAAGCGAGTTGTCGAGGCCAAGAAGAACGGCCACCAGGTGGTGGTCGTGGTCTCCGCGATGGGCGACACGACGGACGAGCTGATGGATCTCGCCGCTGAGGTGTCCCCCGTCGCCTCGGGGCGGGAACTGGACATGCTGTTGACCGCCGGGGAACGCATCTCCATGGCCCTGTTGGCCATGGCGATCACCTCGCTGGGCCACGAGGCCCAGTCGTTCACCGGAAGCCAGGCCGGCGTCATCACCGACGCCGTGCACAACAAGGCCCGCATCATCGATGTGACCCCGGGGCGCATCAAGAGTTCCGTGGACCAGGGCAACATCGCGATCGTCGCGGGCTTCCAGGGGGTGTCCCAGAACAGCAAGGACATCACCACGCTGGGCCGTGGCGGCTCGGACACCACGGCGGTGGCGCTGGCCGCCGCCCTGGACGCCGAGGTCTGCGAGATCTACACCGACGTTGACGGCGTCTTCACCGCCGACCCCCGAGTGGTGAAGAAGGCCAGGAAGATCGACTGGATCTCCTTCGAGGACATGCTGGAGCTGGCCAGTTCCGGCTCCAAGGTGCTGCTCCACCGCTGCGTGGAGTACGCCCGCCGATACAACATCCCGATCCATGTCAGGTCCTCGTTCTCGGGCAAGCCTGGCACCTGGGTCGGCAGCCCGCAGCACGAGCGTCAGCAGGAAGGGGAAGCGGTGGAGCAGGCAATCATCTCGGGGGTCGCCCACGACACCTCCGAGGCCAAGGTCACGGTCGTGGGGGTGCCGGACAAGCCGGGTGAGGCCGCCAAGATCTTCCGTGCCATCGCCGACGCCAGCATCAACATCGACATGGTGGTGCAGAACGTCTCCGCCGCCGCCACCGGGCTGACGGACATCTCCTTCACCCTGCCCAAGTCGGAGGGGCGCAAGGCGATCGAGGCGCTGGAGAAGCGGCGCGCCCAGATCGGTTTCGACGCGCTGCGCTACGACGACCAGATCGCCAAGATCTCGCTGGTCGGCGCGGGCATGAAGACCAACCCCGGGGTCACGGCGACGTTCTTCGAGGCGCTCTCCAACGCCGGGGTCAACATCGAGCTGATCTCCACGTCGGAGATCCGGATCTCGGTGGTCACCCGTGAGGACGACGCCAACGCGGCCGTGGTGGCGGTGCACACCGCCTTCGGCCTCGACAGCGACAGCGACGAGGCCGTGGTCTACGGCGGAACGGGCCGCTGACCGGGGGTCGTTCTACGCCCCGTACTTCGTTCGCTGACTCGTTTGCATCGCCTCGCGTCCGAGGATGGTTGGTTGTGAATCTCTCGTGACCAACTCGTAGGCCGGTACGGCTTGCTACGGACCGAGCACCCGAGAGACGATTTCCTCTCCCCGCGCCGCACCATCTCCACCGCGGTCGCGGGGAGAGTCGTTAGCGCGTCCTCGGAGCAGGGCCAGGCACCGACCAGAGCAGGGCATCGACGGCAGGGCGGGACATATGAGGGCACAACACCCGATAGGCGAAAGCTCCCCCGTGCCGTACAACCTTCGCGGGGGAGAACGTGTCCAACAGGCGTGGCAGAGGTCCTCGAATTCATGGCAGCGCCGAACCGCCCCCTCGCTCGGCCCAGTTCCACCGGAGCCGGGAGCGGGGCCGTGACCGCGCCTCTGCCCGCCGCGCGACCGAGTCGTATCGCCGCCGCCGGCGAGGGTGCTGACGACACGATGGCTGAGGGCACCACCGTCGACTTCCTGACCGAGACCTACCGGGCGCACTACCGCTCGCTGCTCGGTCTCGCCGCCCTGTTGCTCGACGACACCGCGTCCTGCGAGGACGTGGTGCAGGAGGCGTTCATCCGGGTCCACTCGGCGCGCAGCCGGGTGCGCGACCCCGAGAAGACGCTGGCCTACCTGCGGCAGACGGTGGTCAACCTCTCCCGTTCCACCCTGCGCCGGCGGATCATCGGGTTGAAGCTCCTCAGCAAGCCGCTGCCGCACATGGCCAGCGCGGAGGAGGGCGCCTACGAGCAGTTGGAGCGCGCCGACCTGATCAAGGCGATGCGCGGCCTGCAACGGCGCCAGCGCGAGGTGCTGGTCCTGCGCTACTTCGCCGACATGTCCGAGGCCGAGGTGGCCAGGGCGCTCGGCATCTCGGCCGGCTCGGTCAAGGCCTACGGGTCACGCGGCATCGCGGCGCTGCGCGTCGCCATGGAGGCCGCCAGATGACCGAGCACCGCCCCGGTCCCCGGCGTGAGCCGGACCGGGAGCCCACCGACGCCCATCCCGAGCGGGAGCCGACCGCGCGGGAGGGCGACGCGCCGTCGACGGACGCGGGACGGCCGGACGCACGCGGGACGGACGCACGCGGGACGGACGGGCGCCGGCCGGACGCGGGGAGCGGCGCGTTCGGGGTGGCCGAGCGCGGCCGGCACGAGGCGGGCGCCCCCGGGCGCGGCGCCGGCCGGCACGAGGACCTCGGGGATCTGCCCCCGGAGCACGCCGACGGCGCCGAAGACGCCGAGGTCGAGGAGCTGCGGCGGCTGTTCCGGGACGCCGTCGGCGACCTCGAACCCGGCCCGGACTCCCTGGACAACCTGCGCGTCGCCGTGCCGCTGCGCCGCCGGCGCCGGCGGCATCTGCTGCTGGGCACGGCGGCCTCGGTCGCGCTGCTGAGCGTCGGCGCCCCGCTGATGGCCAGCGTCGCCGACTCGGTCGGCGGCCAGGACTCCTCGATGGACACCTCCAACGGCGGCGGTCCGCCCGGGAGTTACGGCGAGAGCGGCGGCCCCGGCGACACCGGGGAGCCCTATCCGTCGGGCGGCGGCGGCCTCAGCGACCAGAGCGACGGCGGGGTGGACAGCGACGGCGGGCTTCCGTTCGGCTCCGGCGACCCGGGCGAGGGGGACCCGACCGACGCCAGGGAGACCCTGGGCGTGACCTCGCCCAGCTGCCTGCGCGAGCAGCTCGGCCGGGTGGTCACCGACACCGAGCCGCCGGACGAGGATGGCCGGATCTATGGCCTGATCCGGATGGTCAATGTCTCGAACGAGCCCTGCCGCGTCACCGGTGAGGGCGAGTTGGCGGTGCTCTCCGAGGAGGCCGGGTCCAACCCGGTGCGGGTCGTCGACCGCACGGAGGGTGACCGGGCGACGGGTCTGCCGGCGCCCGAAGAGGCCCATGACGAACTGATCCTGCCGCCCGGCGAGGGCTTCGAGGTGCGCTTCGCCTGGGTGCCGGACGGGCCGTCACTCAGCGGCTGCGCGATCGCGGCGAGCCCGACGCCGGGCGCCGGCTCCTCGCACAGCCCGCAGCTGCGCACCGACGACCCGGAGGGCTCGGCGACCGGCGGCGACTCCGGCGGCGACGCGGGCGGGTCGGGCGACTCCTCGGGCGCCGGCGGCGCCGGCGGCACCGGCGACTCCGACGGCTCCACGACCACCAGCGGCGCCTCCGGCAGCGGGGGCGCGGGCGGCACCGGGGCCACCGGCACGGCCGGCGCCTCGGGTTCGCCCGGGTCGAGCGGCTCCGACTCGACCGGCGCCGAGGGCGCGGGCGGCGACAGCGACGGGCAGAGCCCGGGCGGCTCGGACCCGGGCGACGCGAGCGGCGGCACGCCAGGCGGCGACTCCGGCGGGCCCGGCGGAACCAGCCCGCCCGTCGACGGCGGCGGCAGCGACGGCGAGTCCACCGGCGTGGTCCTGCGCTACACCCCGGCGGCCGGGGAGCCCGAGGCGGCCCGCATCGTGCTCGACGGCACCTGCTCGGGAACGATCTACCGCACCGGCGTGCTGGCCCCGGCCGGCTGACCGCCGCCGGCACGGGCCCGCCGTCGCCCGGCCCCGACGCCGGGCCGCGCGGGGCGCGCCAGTACCGTTGAGGCGTGTACCGGTTTCTGCTGACCCCGCGCTGGTGGGCGATCAACGTCTTCGTGGTACTGGCCGTGCCGATCTGTCTGGCCGCCGGCACCTGGCAGCTGAGCCGGTTCGAGGCGCAGGTGGACTCGCACCGCGAGCAGGAGCGGCTGGCCGAGGGCGAGGGCGAGGTGCGCCCGCTGGCCGAGCTGCTGCCGCTGACCACCGAGACCGTCGGCCACCAGGCCGAGGTCACCGGCAGCTTCGACGCCGAGCACCAACTCCTCGTCCCCGAACGGATGGTGGACGGCCGGCGCGGCTTCTATGTGCTGACCCCGCTGCGCCCGGCCGACGGCTCGCCGGCCGTGCCGGTGGTGCGCGGCTGGCTGCCGGGCGAGGCCGACCCGGCGACGGCGCCCGAGCCGCCGGCCGGCGAGGTGACCGTCGTCGGCGCGCTCCAGGCCGCCGAGTCGCCCAGCCAGGTCAGCGGGCGGACCGAGGGCCTGGCGCCGGGCGAGTTGGGCGTGATCGGCGCCGCCTCGCTGATCAACGTGCTGCCGTACGAGGTCACCGACTCCTGGATCACGGTGCGCGAGCCCACCTCGCCCCTGGTGGCCGTGCCGGCCACCGCCCCCACCGGCACCGGACTCGACCTGGACGCCTTCCAGAATCTGGGCTACACCGCCGAGTGGTTCGTCTTCGCCGGCTTCGCGGTCTTCATGTGGTTCCGGCTGTTCCGCCGGGAGGTGGAGCAGCAGCGGGACCGGGAGTTGGGCCTGACCGACGAGGGCCCCGCGCCGGGCGGCGGGACCCCAGCGCCCGGCCCTGAGGGCCCGGACCGGCCCAACGGCCCCGAAGGCCCCAAAGGCGCCGACGCCCCGAACGAACCGGCCGAGCCGACGGCCCCGGACGAGCCGGCCGGCGCTACCCCGCCGAGCCCGCCGCCCGAGCGGCCGGCAGATGATCTCGCGCGAACCTGATCTCCATCGCCACCTGCTTGATCCGCTCCTCCACCACCAACGAGCCGTGCCCGGCGTCATAGCGGTACACCTCGTGCGGATGGCCCCGTTCGGCCAGCCGCGCCACGTAGTTCTCGATCTGCCGGATGGGGCAGCGCGGGTCGTTCTCCCCCGCCGAGATGTAGACGGGGGCCTTCACCCGGTCCACATAGCTGATGGGCGAGGAGGCGGCCCAACGCTCCGGCAGCTCGTCGGGGGCGCCGCCCAGCAGGGTGCGGTCCAGCGCCTTGAGGGCCTCCATCTCGTCGTCGTAGGCGGCGACATAGTCCGCGACGGGCACCGCGGCGACCCCGACCGCCCAGCTGTCGGGCTGGGTGCCGATGCCGAGCAGGGTGAGATAGCCGCCCCAGGAGCCGCCGGTCAGCACCAGCCGCTCCGGGTCCGCCAGTCCCGAGGAGACGGCCCACTCCCGCACCGCCGCGATGTCCTCCAGCTCGATCAGCCCGACGCGGTGCTTGAGGGCGTCCGTCCACGCGCGGCCATAGCCGGTGGAGCCCCGGTAGTTGACCCGGACGACGGCGAAGCCGTGGTCCACCCAGGCGGCCGGGCCGGCCGCGAAGCCGTCGTCGTCGTGGGCCGTCGGGCCGCCGTGGATGTCGAAGACGGTGGGGAACGGGCCCTCGCCCGGCGGCCGTTGCACCAGGGCGTGCACCCGGCCGCCCGGGCCCTCGACCCAGGCGTCCTCCACCGGCACCGAGCGCGGCGCCTTCGACCCCGGCGGGTCAAGCACCGTCCGCCCGCTGGTGGACCTGATGCGCGGCGGCTCGGCGGCCGACGACCAGAGGAACTCGACCTCGCCGTCCGGCCGGGCGGTGACCCCGCCCACCGTGCCCGGCGGGGTGTCCAGGCGCGTCAACTCGCCGTCCGCCAGGGCGTACCGGTACAGCTCGTCGCGGGCCTGGAAGCTGTGGACCACCAGCAGCGCCGAGCCGTCCGGATACCAGGAGGCGTGCACGTCGCCCGGCAGGCCCAGGGCCAACTCGCGTTCCTCGCCGGTCAGCGGGTCCCACAGCAGCGGCTCCCAGCGGCCGTGCCGCTGGTGGCCGACGAGGAGCCGGCCGTCGCCCGGCAGCGGCGGGAAGCCCAGCGCCGACAGGCCCAGCTCGACCGTGCCGCCCGCCGTGTCGTCCAACTCCGCGACCGGCGAGCCGTCCGGCCGGACGACGCGGATCGCCGAGTGCATCGCGTCGCCGTGCTCGGTGTGCTCGATCGCCAACAGCGAGGCGTCGTACGAGAGGGCGCCGACGCCGGCCGACTGCCGGTGGCGGTAGATCTCGCCCGGCTCGGCCTCGCCGGGGAGCCGCACATGGATCGTGGTGCCGTGCTCCTCGGTGTCCCGGCCGACCACGACCGTGCCGTCCCGGCCCAGGGCCAGCCCGCTGGGGTAGCCGGCGGCCAGCCCCGGCACCGCCGTCTCGTCCGCCCCGCCGGCGAACGGCTGCCGCCGCCAGACGCCGAACTCGTCCCCGTCCGTGTCGTCGAACCACCAGATCCACTCGCCGTCGGGCGAGAGGCTGCCGGCGACCGTGCCGTTGGGCCGGTCCGTGGCCTGCCGCTGCCGGCCGGTGCTCCGGTCCCAGGCGTACAGCTCGAAGGTGCCGGTGGCGTTGGAGACGAAGAGGGAACGGTCGGGCGCCTCGCGGGCCCAGCGCGGCAGGCTCACCCGGGGCGCCCGGAACCGCAGCTCCCAGTCGGGCACTTCGGAGGCGGCCCCGTCCGCCGAGGCGGGCCGGGACTCCTCGGACGCGGAATCAGTCATGCGGTCAGTTGTACCCGACCCCACCGACAACGCACCGCCGTGCCCTCCCGCTCCCCCTGTCCCGCGCGGCCGCCCCGAGCCCACCGCTCGTCCACGACCCACGCGCCGCCCAACTCCCGTGCCCGGCAGGGAGAACGTCCGGGCACGGAGAACGTACCGTCAGCCGCCGACGGTCACTCGACCAGTTCCACCTGCATCTCGATCTCCACCGGCGCGTCCAGTGGCAGCACCGCGACCCCGACCGCGCTGCGCGCGTGCCGGCCCCGCTCGCCGAAGACCTCGCCCAGCAACTCGCTGGCGCCGTTGACCACCTGCGGCTGCCCGGTGAACCCGGGCGCCGAGGCGACGAAGCCCAGCACCTTGACCACCCTGGCCACCCGGTCCAGGTCCCCGGCCACCGACTTCACGGCCGCCAGCGCGTTCAGCGCGCAGACCCGCGCCATGTCCCGCGCCTGCTCCTCCGTGACCTCGGCGCCGACCTTGCCGGCCACCGGCAGCTCCCCGGCGACCAGCGGCACCTGGCCCGAGGTGTACACATAGCGGCCGCTGACCACGGCCGGCACATAGGCCGCCACCGGCGGAACGACCGGCGGCAACGCCAGCCCGAGCCCCGCCAGCCGCTCCTCCACTCCGCTCACCGCGCTCACCCCTGGGGCTTCTCGCGCTTGAAGTAAGCCACCAGCTGCTCCGCGTTCGGTCCAGGTACGACCTGCACCAACTCCCAGCCGTCCTCGCCCCAGTTGTCCAGGATCTGCTTGGTGGCGTGCACCAGGAGCGGCACCGTCGCGTATTCCCACTTCTTCATGGCCGCCACTCTAGCCACCGCCACTGACAGCGACACCATCACGCACAGTGACAACCGGGCCGCCCACGCCACCGGCGGCGCCGGCAGCCAGCCGGCCCTGGCGAAACGGCCGCCGACACCGTTCCCTTAGGCTCGCCAGCGTGACCCCAGAACGCAGACTGCATGTGGTCTCCGGCAAGGGCGGCACCGGGAAGACGACCGTCGCGGCCGCGCTGGCCCTGGCGTTGGCCGAGGAGGGGCGGCGGACCCTGCTCGTCGAGGTCGAGGGCCGGCAGGGCATCGCCCAGCTCTTCGAGACCGAGGCGCTGCCGTACGAGGAGCGCAGGATCGCGATCGGGCCCGGCGGCGGCGAGGTGTTCGCGCTGGCCGTCGACACCGAGAAGGCGCTCCTCGACTACCTCCAGATGTTCTACAAGCTCGGCGGCGCCGGCCGGGCCCTGCGCCGGATCGGCGCCATCGACTTCGCCACCACCATCGCCCCGGGGCTGCGCGACGTGCTGCTGACCGGCAAGGTGTGCGAGGCCACCCGACGGCGCGGGCCCGACGGGGAGTTCGTCTACGACGCGGTGGTGATGGACGCCCCGCCGACCGGCCGGATCACCCGCTTCCTCGGCGTCAACAGCGAGGTCGCCGGGCTGGCGAAGATGGGCCCGATCCACCACCAGGCGCGGGCCGTGATGCGGGTGCTGAAGTCGGCCCAGACCGCCGTTCACCTGGTGACCCTGCTGGAGGAGATGCCGGTCCAGGAGACCTCGGACGGCGTCGCCGAGCTGCGCGCGGCCGAACTCCCGGTCGGCGCCGTGGTGGTGAACATGGTGCGGCCGCCCGTCGCCGAGGTCGCCGCGTCCGCCGCCGAGCCGGCCGGGGTCGACCGGGAGCGGCTGGCGGGGGCGCTGCGCTCCGCCGGGCTGCCCGCCCCGGCGCGGCTGGTCGCCCCGCTGCTCGCCCAGGGCGCGGCGCACGCCGAGCGGCAGTCCCTTGAGGCCGCCCAGCGCGCCGAGTTGACGGCGCTCGGCCTGCCGGTGCGGGAGCTGCCGCTGCTCGCCGACGGCGCCGACCTGGCCGGCCTCTACCGGCTGGCGCGCCGCCTGCGGGAGCACCCGTGGTGAACCGGAACGCGCCGTGCGAGGGCCCGCACCGCGAGGGCCCGCACCACGAGGGAGAAGAGGGAGAAGGGGAGGGCCGATGACCGAGCCCCGGGACCGGGAGTCCATGGTCGCCGAGGTGCCGCCGCTGGCCCTCGACCCGCTGCTGGACGCGCCCGACACCCGCATCGTCGTCTGCTGCGGCTCCGGCGGCGTCGGCAAGACCACCACGGCCGCCGCCCTCGGCCTGCGCGCCGCCGAACGCGGGCGCCGCGTCGTCGTGTTGACGATCGACCCGGCCCGCCGGCTGGCCCAGTCGATGGGCCTGGCCGCGCTGGACAACGTGCCCCGCCGGGTGCCGGGCGTGCAGGACGAGGCCGGCGGCGAGCTGTTCGCGATGATGCTGGACATGAAGCGGACCTTCGACGAGACCGTCGAGGCGCACGCCGACCCCGAGCGCGCCCGCGCGATTCTGGAGAACCCCTTCTACCAGTCGCTCTCCACCGGCTTCGCCGGCACCCAGGAGTACATGGCGATGGAGAAGCTGGGCCAGCTCGCGGCGCGCGACGAGTGGGACCTGATCGTGGTCGACACCCCGCCCAGCCGCTCCGCGCTGGACTTCCTGGACGCGCCGCAGCGCCTGGGCTCGTTCCTCGACGGCCGGTTCATCCGGCTGCTGATGGGCCCGGCGAAGGCCGGCGGCCGGGCGGGGCGCAAGGTCATGGACCTGGGCCTGGCCGGGCTCTCCCGGTTCACCGGGACCATCGACCGGGTGGTGGGCGCCGGGCTGGTCCGCGACGTGCAGACCTTCGTCGCGGCGCTGGACACGATGTTCGGCGGCTTCCGCACCCGCGCCGACGCCACCTACCGGCTGCTCCAGGCGCCGGGCACCGCGTTCCTGGTGGTGGCGGCGCCGGAGCGGGACGCGCTGCGCGAGGCCGCCTACTTCGTGGAACGGCTGGCGGCCGACCGGATGCCGCTGGCCGGCCTGGTGCTCAACCGCGTCCACACCTCGAACGCCGCCGAGTTGAGCGCGGAACGGGCGCTGGCCGCCGCCGAGGCGCTGGAGAGTCGGGGCGGAAAAAATCTTGCCCCGAGCGGCATGGCCGATGATCCGACCGGGCAGACAGAGACGGGGCGGACCACTCCCGCCCCCGACTCCGCGCGGGATCGACCGCACGGCCGTCCCTCTCCCGAAGCCCCTTCTCCCACGGGCTCCTCCCCGACGGCCGATGCGCACGAGGCCGAGCCGCACGCCGCCGATGCGCAGGACGACGGGGCGCACGCCGCCGATGCGCACGACGACGCCACCGAACGGCTCGCCGCCGCCCTGCTGCGCGTCCACGCCGAGCACATGCGCCAGTTGGCGCGCCAGAGCCGCACCCGGGCCCGCTTCACGGCGCTCCATCCCGAGGTGCCGGTGGCCGAGGTGGCCGCGCTCCCCGGCGACGTGCACGACCTGGAGGGGCTGCGCGCCATCGGCGAGGCCCTGGGCCAGCCGTGGGGCCGCGGCGACGGACCGCTGTGAGCCCTCTCACAACGACGACCTCGCCACGGCGGGACGAGAACGGGCACGGCGCCACAACGGCCCCGTGCGGCACGGCAGTTTCGGCCGCGCGGGCCGACGCGCGTGCGCGCATACGCCATCGCGCGGCTCGCTTCGCCGCCCCGGCCAACAAATGCAATCACCGTGCCGCCGCAAAGCGATCACAGGCGAACATTCCAGAAAACGGTCGCGTGTCGACCGCTCGCTTTATCCCACCCCGGCCCACTCCTCGAAGGACGACCCGTCGAGGGGGTCCCGATAACGCCCGCCGTCGCTGAAGCGCAGACTCCGCTCGTATTCCGTGCGCGCCGTCTCCAGCAGCCGGCGCCAGGAGGTGACCGTCGGGCGCCGGCGCAGCAGTGCGCGCCGCTCGCGCTCCGTCATCCCACCCCACACGCCGAACTCCACGCGGTTGTCCAGCGCGTCCGCCAGGCACTCGGTGCGCACCGGGCAACCGGTGCAGACCACCTTGGCGCGGTTCTGTGCCGCGCCCTGAACAAACAACTCATCCGGATCTGTCGCGCGACAGGCCGCCTGCGCGCTCCAGTCGGTAACCCAGCTCATGCCGGTGCCGTCCTCTCCCGAATCGAGGCTCCCCCACGGCGGCAAGTGGCATATTCGCCCTTGCCAGTTGAGGACGTTACGGAAGGCAGCCAGACCACAACACCCCCAGTGGGCCTAATCTTGAATGGCCCGATCGGACTATGGGAAGGGGGAAGTAACCCGACCGGGTGAATGTTCGGCGGCCCAGGCCAGAGCACCCGTGCGAGTTGTGGAGAGAGGCGAGCGGCAGAGCACAGGCTCTTTGCGATCTCACCCCTTCGGGTGAAGCCGAACTTGACTCGTTGGGCTTTATGTGAATCGTCAGTAGCTTAGGCGAACACCCGGGGCCCTGTCCGGCGTTTGAGAACGTAGGCTGGCCCCCATGGGTAGGAAGCGTCCCGGTGGCGGCCTGAGCGCCGCTCAGCAGGTGGCCAAGTTCCTCGGTGTCAGCGTGCTCGCCGGCGCCGTGCTGGCGGGCATCGCCCTGCCGGCGGTCGGCGCCATCGGGCTGGCGGCGCGGGGCACGGCCGAGGGGTTCGACGAGATCCCCGCCATGATGAAGCGCCCCCCGTTGAGCCAGAAGACCACGATCCTGGACGCCGACGGCAACGTGATCGCCGACGTCTACTTCCGCGACCGCACCGTGGTGCCCCTGGACGAGATGTCCGAGCACGTGCGGAACGCGATCGTCGCCATCGAGGACGCCAGGTTCTACGAGCACGGCGCCGTCGACCTGCGCGGCATCCTGCGCGCGCTCAACCGGAACCTGGAGTCGGGCGGCGTCGCCGAGGGCGCCTCCACGCTCACCCAGCAGTACGTGAAGAACGTGTTCGTCGAGGCGGCCGGCGACGACGCGGAGGCGGTGGCCGAGGCCACCCAGCAGTCGGGCGCGGCGGGCCTGGGCCGCAAGATCCGCGAGATGAAGTACGCGATCCAGCTCGAACAGGAGCTGTCCAAGGACCAGATCCTGGAGAACTACCTCAACATCACGTACTTCGGCCAGCAGGCGTACGGCGTCGAGGCCGCCGCCCGGCGGTACTTCTCCAAGTCGGCGGCGGAGCTGAGCATCTCGGAGGCCGCGCTCATCGCCGGTCTGGTGCAGTCGCCGAGCCAGTACGACCCGGTCGAGAACGAGCAGGCCGCGATCGACCGACGTAACACCGTGATCAGCAGGATGCTCCAGGTCGGGGACATCGACGAGGCCGAGGCCGAGGAGGCCATGGCCGCCGACCTCGGGCTGAACATCAGCGAGCCCAGGAACGGCTGCATCACCGCCCCCAACGACGCCGCGTTCTTCTGCGAGTACGTCCAGCACGAGTTCCTGGCGAACCCGGTCTTCGGCGAGACCCGCGAGGAGCGCGCGGCCCAGTGGGCCCTCGGCGGCATGACCATCCGGACCACGCTCCGCCCCCAGGCCCAGGCCGCCGCCGCCCAGGCCGCGCGGGACGGCGCCCACCCCGACGAGCCGATCACCGCCGCCGTCGTCCAGGTCGAGCCGGGCACCGGGCACATCGTCTCCATGGCGCAGAGCCGGCCCTACGGCTACGGCGAGAACCAGACCTCGATGAACCTCAACGTCTCCAGCGGCATGGGCGGCACCACCTACGGCTTCCAGCCGGGCTCCACGTTCAAGCCGTTCACCGCGGCCGCCGCCCTGGAGCAGGGGATCTCGCCGGCCCAGACCTACGAGACCGAGTACGAGATCACCCTCCCGATGTCCGACTTCCGCAACTGCGAGAACCAGGCCCTGGGTTCGGCCGAGGAGCCGGAGTGGACGCTGACCAACGAGCGCGAGGACGAGGAAGGTGAGTGGGACATGACCGACGCGCTCGGTCAGTCCATCAACACCTACTTCGCCCACCTGGAGCGCCAGGCCGGGCTCTGCGAGACCATCACCATGGCGGGGAACCTCGGCGTGGAGCGCGGCAGCGACGAGCCGCTCGCGGCCAACCCCTCGGTGACCCTGGGCGGCCAGGAGACCACCCCGCTGATGATGGCCAGCGCCTACGCGGCGTTCGCCAACGAGGGCACCTACTGCGAGCCGGTCGCCATCACGGCGGTGACCAACGCGGACGGCGAGGAGCTGAGCGTGCCGCCGGCCGAGTGCGGCCAGGTGATGTCGGCGCGGACCGCCAGGACCATCAACATGATGCTGCGCGGCGTGATCGAGGACGGCACCGGTCAGGCCGTCGGCCTCACCGACCGCGACAACGCGGGCAAGACCGGCACCACCGACGAGCGGAAGAACGTCTGGTTCGTGGGGTACACCCCGCAGCTGTCCACGGCGGTGCGGGTCGGCGGCGACCAGACCCTGCCCCCGATGGAGGACATCACCATCGGCGGCCGGTACTTCGAGCGGGCCAGCGGCGCCGGCGTGGCCGGGCCGATCTGGCGGCAGGCGATGACGGGCGCGCTCCAGGGCGTCCCGGCGACCAACTTCACCCAGGTCGACGTCCCCAGGGCCGAGGACCAACGCGACCGGGACCGCGATCGCGACCGGGATCGGGACCGCGACCGTGACTGGGACCGCGACCGGGACGACGAAGGGGACTCCCCGCCCGACGACGGCAACCCGGGTCTCGACCCCGGCGACTGGGGCGACTGGGGCGACGTCGAACTCCCCGACCTGCCCCAGGACGGCAACGGCGGCCAACGGAACTGACGGCCCCGGCCGTCGGCCCCGAACGAACGAGGGCGCCCCCACCACGCAGCACGGTGGGGGCGCCCTTCGCCGTTGCCGCTCTTCCGGCGGGCCGCGCCGTCGTTCCCTGGCCTGCGGCGCCGTCGTCTCCGGCCCGCCGCGTCAACCTCAGCCGGCCAGCGCCTTCTTGACGGCGGCGGCCACCCGGCCGCCCTCGGCCCGGCCGGCGATCCTCGGGTTCACGATCTTCATCACCGCGCCCATCGCCCTGGGCCCCTCGGCGCCCTGGCTCCGTGCCTCGGCCACCGCCTCGGCGACCAGGCCGGCCAACTCCTCGTCCGTGAGCGGCTGGGGCAGGTACTCGGCCAGCACCGCGCCCTCCGCCCGTTCCCGCTCCGCGCTCTCCGCGCGGCCGCCCTTCTCGAACGCCTCGGCCGCCTCCCTGCGCTTCTTGGCCTCGCGGGCGAGCACCTTCTGGACCTCGTCGTCGGAGAGTTCGCGGGCGGCCTTGCCCGCCACCTCCTCGGTGGTGATCGCTGCCAGCGCCATCCGAAGGGTGGCGGACCGCAGCTCGTCGCGTTGCTTGATCGCTGCCGTCAGATCGCCCTGCAACCGGGACTTGAACGTGGTCATGCCGACCATTGTGACAGCCGGTGCCCCTGGGCCCCGTTGGCTCTGCGACCATGGGGCCCATGCGCGCGCGATATCGCATTCCCCTGAACGCCGCCCTCGCCGTCAGCGCCCTCGCCGCAGGCACCGTCGCCTACGCGGCGGGGTTCGAGGTCAGATCCTTCCGGTTGCGTCGGGTGACCGTTCCCGTGCTGCCGCCGGGGGCGCCGCCGCTGCGGGTGCTCCAGGTGTCGGACATCCACATGGTCTCGGGGCAGCACAAGAAGCGCCGCTGGCTCCAGTCCCTCGCCGGGCTCCGGCCCGACCTGGTGATCAACACGGGCGACAACCTCTCCGACCCCGAGGCCGTCCCCGAGGTGCTGGACGCGCTGGGGCCGCTGCTGGAATTCCCGGGGGCGTACGTCTTCGGCTCCAACGACTACTACGCGCCCCGCCTGCGCAACCCCGCGCGCTACCTGGCGGAACGCTCCTCCGGTCGCTACGGCCTCAACGGGAACGCGCCGGCGCGCAACGTTCCGCGCAACCCGTGGTGGCTGCTGCGGGACGCGTTCGACGAGGCGGGCTGGGTCAATCTCACCAACACCCGGGGCCAACTCAAGGCCGCCGGCGCGGAGATCGCCCTCACCGGGCTCGACGACCCGCACATCAAGCGCGACCGCTACGAGGCCGTCGCCGGCGGACCCGAGGCGGACGCCGACCTCTCGCTCGCCGTGGTGCACGCCCCCTACCTGCGCGTCCTCGACGCGTTCACCGCCGACGGCTACCCGCTGATCCTGGCCGGCCACACCCACGGCGGGCAGCTCTGCGTCCCCTTCTACGGCGCGCTGGTCACCAACTGCGACCTCGACACCGACCGCGTCAAGGGCCTCTCCCACCACGAGTCGGCCGACCGCCGCTCCTACCTCCACGTCTCGGCGGGCTGCGGCACCAACCGCTACACCCCGGTCCGCTTCGCCTGCCCCCCGGAAGCGACGCTGCTGACGCTGACCCCCACCACAACCTGATTTCGTGAACGCCCGCTGGTCAGCTAAAGTAGTCCACGCTCCACCGGGGTGTGGCGCAGCTTGGCAGCGCGCTTCGTTCGGGACGAAGAGGTCGTGGGTTCAAATCCCGCCACCCCGACGGTAGAGGTACAGGCTCAGGGGTCCGATCCGCGACAGCGGGTCGGACCCCTGACGCGTTGCGTGGTCGATGGGGAGCCGTCCAAGCCAGGGGACCGTTCTTTCTGACTATTCGACGCAGCGGAGCGGACGGCGTCCGGCTGGACGTGGAGTGGCCCGCCGGCCACCGGTCTTCCGTGCCCCGCAGCTGTGGTCTGATGCGGCTGGTCGCCCCGGGTCGTTGGTCAGAGGGAGCCCAGGCGGGCGCGTTCCATCAGGTCGATGACGTAGTGGACCAGCGCGATCGGAGCGGTGGTGGCGGCGAAGATGCGGCGGTCGACGCCCTTTTCCGGGTCGAACCGTCCCGTGTAGATCAGCACCAGGGGTGTGCACGCTGTGGCGCTCCAGATCGCGCAGCATCCTGATGCCCGCCCGTGGATCGCCGTCCCGGTCGAGGTCGCTGGCGAGTTCGACCTCCACGCCCATCGCCCGGAACGCGGTCACCCGGGGGACCATCCGTTCGACGATCGTTCCTCGCAGGGTGAGGAACACGGTGGCCGCGAAGGCCACCCAGAGCACACCGGGAAGGGTGTCGAGAAGCTTGACCCAGATGGCTTCGGACATCCGTCGAATTATCCTCCTCGCGCACCTGTGGGAGGCAAGATCCCCGTACACGGGGCGAGTTGACCGAAAGGCAGCGGTCGGGGAGCGTCCCGCCACAACCAGGTGGTGCGGCTGTGAGCGGAATGCCGCCGGATGGGTGGACGGCCCCGGAGGCGCCTCGGCCGCGCCCGACGGTGGCGCCCGGTGGCCGTCCCACCGGTGCGACGACCTGGCGCCGGTCGGTGACCTAGCAGGAGATCGAACGATCCGTGTCGGCGCGTGGGAACGCCCTGACCTGCGCCGGAGCGCTTACATCGCGGCTTCGGGGCGGCGGCTTGCCGCCAAGGCTCGCGGTTGGGGGAGGAGCGTGCTACGGTGGACGAAGTTGCAGTTGTGGTTCCCAAGAATTTCAGGTGCTCTTCCCGACTTCGGTCGGTGGGCACCTTTTTTCATATCCGGTGTTTCCGGAGGGGAAAACACACAGCGACCCCGGCCCGCAAGGTGCGGAACGGGTTTGCCCCCTAAGGAGACGCCAAATGGCTTCAGGCACCGTTAAGTGGTTCAACGCCGAAAAGGGCTTCGGCTTCATCGAGCAGGAGGGCGGCGGCGCTGACGTGTTCGCCCACTACTCGAACATCTCGGCTTCCGGCTTCCGTGAGCTGCACGAGGGCCAGAAGGTGACCTTCGACGTGACCCAGGGCCAGAAGGGCCCGCAGGCGGAGAACATCGTTCCCGCCTGATCACGCCCCTGAGGCGTGACCCCAGGGCCCCCGCATCCCTTGGGTTCAAGGGGTCGTCGCAACACCACTTGGTTTCAGGTGGTGAGTAGATCACGTAGACGCTCGGCTGGGGTATCCCAGCCGAGCGTCTTGCGTGGGCGGCCGTTGAGTTCCTGGGCGACGTGT
>NZ_VDLZ02000010.1:0-294120 GCF_006334905.2 Streptomyces sp. 3MP-14 | reverse complement strand
CCATCCCCTGCGCCGTCTGCAACTTCGGCCAATACGTATGCAACGCCTGAGCACAAAGGGCGTACGAATCCTCCAACTTGGTCAGATTGTCCGGCACACCCTCGAACTCCGAACGAAACGCATCAGCCGACAACCCCGCCCAGTCCAAAACGGCGCGCTCGGACGCCAACCCCCGAATCTTCCCCAACGCCTCACCCACATCATCGGCGAACTCCTGGAGATCATCCGCCAGATCCCGCACCTCATCCGGGTCCCCCGGCGTCGGGTCCCGATCCATATCCACCGGCGACCAGTCACTCGGACGCGCCATCCCACTGCCCTCCCCCGTTCTGCCAACCGGTCCACGGTAGCGCCGCTGGACGCGACATCGGCGTTCTGTGACAGGGCTGTGAAACGGGTGGACGTACTGTTACCGCACCTGTGTGCACCATGATCGGCGCGGTGGAGGCGGCGTGGTCAGGCGGGCCAGGTCTCGTCGAGGCGGTCGGCGTAGTACTCGATGGCCTTGCGGTAGTCGGCGACCTCGGGGTCCCCGCTGGTCGCGGCGAGCAGGTGGAGCAACAGGCGTACGGCCTCCCCGTGTTCGCCGGTGTTGTGCAGCGCCATGGCGAGGAAGGTCCGCAGGCCGCCGTTCTCCGGGAACTCCTCGACGCCGCGCCGCAGCGTTTCCACCGCCTCGGGGTAACGGCCCAGCGCGCGGTAGCTGCTGCCCAGGCCGAGGAACGCGCCCTGGCGGTCGGCCGGATCGAGCGCTTCGCCGGCGTCGATGGCCCGGTGGTAGAACGGCAGGGCCTCCGCCTCCAGGCCCAGCGCGTCGTGGGTGCAAGCGGTCTGGTAGGCGATCTCGGCGTCGTCGGGGAACTCCTCGCCGAGCGCGAGGAGTTGCTTCCTGGCGCGGTCCGACTCGCCCGCGCTGCGCAACGCGATGGCCTCGTCGATCCGCTGCCGCCTGCTCGTCGGGTTCTCTCCGCCGCTCATTGCGTTCCTCTCGCCGTTCGTCTCGCTGTTCGTCGCGCTGGTCATCGTCTGTCGGGCTGGCGCGGGGTGGTTCGCCGGGCCGGCTCGGCGCGGCTCAGCGGGCCGGCTCGGCGCGGCTCATCGGGCCGGCTCGGCGTGTGGTGCGGGCTCCGTCACCAGTTCGGTCGGGGCGTCGCCGACCGCCAGCGAACCGGGGCGCAGCACCGCGAACTTGGCGCCGAAGACCACGCCGCCGGCCGGGTGGCGGCGGTAGTCGGCGAGGGTGCGCAGCGGCTCGGGCCCGGCGCGGCGGCCGGTGCGCTGGTCGACCAGGGTCACCGCGCAGCGCACGGCGAGCTTGGCGAAGCCGAGGCGGACCCCGCCGAGGGTGAGGGCGCGGTAGCGGTCCTCCCCGTGCGGGGCGGCGACCCCGTCGAGGACGACGTTGGGGCGGAACCGGTCCATGGGCAACGGGGGTTCGTCCCGGTCGGCGAGGCGTTCGTTGAGCGCGGTCAGCGAGGCGCGGCTGACCATCAGCACGGCCGTGCTGTCGGCGTAGCCACTGGTGCCCGGCGTCAACCCGTCGGTGACGCGCCGATGGTCGGGCGGCACCCGCACCAACCGGCAGGCGCGGCCGAGGAGTTCGCTGAACCACTCGGCGGCGGGCTCGCCCTGGTCGATCCCGGTGAACGGCTGGCCGAAGAGCGTCACCGGGCGGGTCGGGCCCTTCGCGTTCACCGGCACGGTGAGGGCGCCGAACCCCGGTGCGGCGACGGTGAGTTGGCGGCCGTCCTCAGTCAACGAGGGGCGGGCCAGGGCGAGTCGGGGGTCGGCGCGCTGGGTGCGGTGGTCGCCGTCGGGGTCGGTGACCATGAACGCGCGGTCGTGTGGCAGGCCGGCGGGCCCGACGTGCGCGGCGTCGTGGGACACCCCGGCGCAGCCCTTGATCGGGTAACTGACCAACGCGCTGATCCGAACCATGCCGTGAGCCTACGGCCCCGACCCGGCCGGGTCGCCGGGGGCCGCCACCGGACGCGGGGCGGCCGGGCCCCGGGCGCGGCCCGCCGGCCCGGCCAGCGCCCGGTGCAGGACGGCGGCCGCCAGCTGGCAGGCGGCGATGGCCAGCAGCAGGAGCGTCGGGGGCCGCGCGGCCGCCAGGCCGACCGCCGCCGCGCCGAGCGAGGCGGCCGTCAGCTTCAGCCCGGCGCCCAGCGTGAACACCTGTGCGCGGGCGTGCGCGGGGGCGTGCGCGGCCCGCGCCCGCAGGGTCGCGGTGAGCAACGGCCCGTCGCAGCAGCCGGCCAGGGCGTACAGCGGCAGGGCCGTCGCGGTCGTGGGCGCCCAGGCCGCCGCGCCCAGCGCCAGGCCGAGGCCGAGCAGCGACCGGCGGGCGAGCCGCCCGGGCTCCATCGCGCGGGGCGCGGCGAGTGAGCCCGCGAGCGCGCCGGCCGCGAAGGCGGTGAGCAGCAGGCCGGCTGCGCCCGCCGCGCCAAGGTCCTCGGCGCGCAGCACGCTGGCGGTGGTCAGCCCGCCGAGTCCCAGCGCGGCCAGCGTGCTGGCCAGGGTGATGGCGCGCAACGGGCGCACGGCCACCACGGCGCGCGCCCCGGCGAGCAGGTCGGCGCGCAGCCGGGTTTCGCGCGCCGGCGCGCGGCGGCCCAGGGGAAGCGTCGCGG
Source organism: Streptomyces sp. 3MP-14 (assembly GCF_006334905.2). NCBI lineage: Bacteria > Bacillati > Actinomycetota > Actinomycetes > Kitasatosporales > Streptomycetaceae > Streptomyces > Streptomyces sp. 3MP-14. Next base: position 291,487 of record NZ_VDLZ02000010.1, on the reverse strand, counting down.
CCAGCGGCGCGGCCGAGGCGGCGAGGAGCGCCAGCGCGACCAGGGCGGCCGCCGGCGAGGCGGCCGCCGCCAGGAGCGCGACCAGGGCCGGGCCGCCGAGCGAGGCCGCGTTGTAGCCGGCGGAGTCCCAGGCGTAGGCCCGGCCGACGGCGCCGGCCCCGGCCCCGGCCTCGATGACGCCGGCCCGGACGACGAACGCCGCCCGGGCGGCGTTCGTCGTCCGGGCGGCGTTCGTCGTCCGGGCGGCGTTCGTCGTCCGGCTCGTCAACGCGCCGACCACGCTGGAGAGTCCACCGGAGACCATGGGACCGCAGGTCCCGCCCGCGAGGGCGACGGCCAGCACCCACGGGGTCGGCGCCCGGCCGACGAGCACGCTCAGGGACCCGATGGCCAGCGCGAAACAGGCCAGCGCCCCCGCGCACAGCAGCGCGGGCCGGCGCGCCCGCGCCAGCAACGCGCCGGTCAGGGGCGCGGTGACCACATGCGGCAGCAGCCAGGCCGTGACGACGAAGGCCCCCTCGGCCGCGGCCCCGGTGCGGTCCAGCGCCAGCAGCACCACGGCGATGCCCATGCCCTCGTCGGCCATCCGGGCCAGGAAGGCCGTGACCAGACAGCGCACCAGCGGTCCGTTCATCCCGCCCCTCCCGCCGTAATGCCTTATGCAGATAAGACGTTACCCGGGCTTCGGGGAAGAATGGGTGCCGTGCCCAGAGCAGAGCCGTCCGGTGCGGGAGTTCGCACGCCCGGCTACCAACCCGCGCAGCGCGCCGTCGCGTTGGCGAACGCCGTGCGCGCCGAGCCCGGGCTGTCCCGCGCCCGGCTGGCCGAGCTGCTGGTGCGGCACGGCGAACGCCCTGCGGACGTCGGCCCGTTGGCCCTCACCGAGGCCGACGCCGCCGCGCTGCGCGCCGCCGCCGACCGGATCGGCGAGCTGCTGGCCGAGCCGGACATCGACCGCGCCGCCGAGGCGCTCAACGCGCTGCTCGCCGCGTGCGGCGCCCGCCCCCGGCTCTCCCGCCACGACGGCACGCCGTGGCACCTCCATGTGGACGGCGGCGACGACGCGCCATGGGCGGACTGGCTCCTCGCGTCCAGCGCCCACGCGTTGGCCCAACTCCTGAGCGAGCATGGCGGGTTGGCCTGGGCGACGTGTGCGGCGCCGGGCTGTGAACGGTTCCTGCTGACGCCGGGGCGGGGCAGTCCGCGCCGGCACTGCTCCCCCGCCTGCGCCAACCGCGCCCGGGTCGCCGCCCACCGCCGCCGCCACGGCGGCTAACCGTCCGCAGTCAGCAGGCGCCGTCGGGGCCGCAGACCGCGCCGTCGGCGGCCTCGCCCGTTCCGCCGAGCGGCGTCAGCGGCTGGCGGTCGCCCCACGCCCGGGTGAGTGCCTCGGCGAAGACCTCGGTGGGCTGGCCGCCGGAGACTCCGAAGCGGCCGTCCAGGACGTAGAACGGCACGCCGTTGGCGCCGAGTTGGGCGGCGGCCCGCTGGTCGGCGTGCACGGCGTCCCGGTAGGCCGCCGGATCGTCGAGGACCCGGCGGGCCTCGGCCGGGTCGAGGCCCGCCTCGTCGGCGAGGCGCACCAGCGCCTCGGTGCCGAAGAGGTCCTCGCCCCTGGCGAAGTTCGCCGCGTACAGCCCCTGCAACAGCCGGTGTTGGAGCCCGCGCTCCCCGGCCAGCTGGAGCAGCCGGTGGGCGTCCAGCGTGTTGCCCACCAGGCGGTCGCTGCGGTAGGCCAGCCCCTCCGCCTCGGCGAGCGCGACCAGCCGGCCCTCCATCTCGGCGGCCTGCGGGCCGAACCGCCGGCCCAGCACCTCGGCGATGGGCTCGGTGGCGCCGGGCTCCCGGCTCGGGTCGAGTTCGAAGGAGCGGTGCACGACCTCCACCCGCTCCCGGTGCGGGAACGCGGCCAGTGCCTTCTCGAAGCGGGCGAGGCCGAGGTAGCACCAGGGGCAGACGATGTCGCCCCAGATCTCGACGCGCATCCCGGGAACGGCGTCCGCCGGCCGGCCCGTCTCCGTTGGCTCCGTTGTCTCGGTCATCGTGTACTCCCGCGTGCAGGTTAGAGGTTGGGGTCGGGGTGGTCGGGGTGTCGGGTTCAGCCGGCGCGCAGCGCCTCCGCGACGCTGTCCGCGAGCGGCGTCGTGGGCCGCCCCAGCAACGTGGGCAGTTCGTCGGTGACCGTGGCCAGCGCGCCGGCCGCGACCCCGAGGTCGGCGTCGACGAAGATGTCGACGGCGGCCGGCGGCAGCCCGTCGGCGGCGAGCGCCCTGGCGAGTTCCTCGCCCGGCAGGTCACGGTAGACCACGGGCTTACCGGAGACCTTCGCCGCTTCGGCGGCCAGGTCGGCCAGGGTCCAGGCGGTCGAGCCGGTCAGTTCGTAGACGCGGCCGGCCTGGTCGTCGCTGGTCAGCACGATCGCGGCGGCCTCCGCGTAGTCCGCCCTGGCGGCGGAGGCGACAAGGCCCTCGCCGGCCGCGCCGAACAGCTCGCCCCTGGCGACGGCGCCGGGCAGCAGCCACAGGTAGTTCTCCGTGTACCAGCCGTTGCGCAGCAGCACCGAGGGGATGCCGGACTCGGCGATGGCGCGCTCGGTGGCGCGGTGCACCTCGGCCAGGCCCAGCGGGTTGGTGTCGGCGTTGACGATGGAGGTGTAGGCGAGCAGTTCCACGCCGGCAGCGCGCGCGGCGTCGATGACGGCGCGGTGCTGCGCGATCCGGACCTCGTCGGGGCCGACCGAGGAGACCAGCAGCACCCGGCGGGCGCCCTCCAGGGCCGGGCCCAGGGTCTCCGGGCGGTCGTAGTCGGCCTCCCGCACGACGACCCCGAGGGCGGCCAGATCGGAGGCCTTCTCCGGATTTCGGACCGCCGCGACCACCTCGCCGGCGGGAACGCCGCGCCTCAGCAGGGCGCGGACCACGCCGTTCCCCAGTCCGCCGGTGGCTCCGGTGACAACGATCATGAACAGGACTCCTCAAACGCTCGCGCCTGACCTCTGTGTCGGCTGGTGACGGCCGGGTTCGGCCGGGTCGGCGGAGCACGGCTCCGCGCCCGCCGACGGCCCACCGTACACGCACTTTTTGACAGCACAAACTTTTCGACAGTGCTGCGGCGCGGTAGGCTCAACGCCAGGGAGGTGGGCCATGAACGCGATCACTCCGGAGGAAGAGCGCGAGGCCGAGCGGCTGGCCTATGACGTCTTCGCCCGGGACTGCCCGTCCCGGGAGGTGCTGGAGCACCTGACCGGGCGGTGGGGAGTGCTGGTCATGGCGGGCCTGCGCAAGAAGGGCCCGGCCCGGTTCAACCACCTGCGCCGCCGGATCGACGGGGTCAGCGAGAAGATGCTGGCCCAGACGCTCCAGGCGTTGGAGCGCGACGGCTTCGTGGCGCGCGAGGTGCTGGCCGTGATGCCGCCCAAGGTCAACTACTCGCTGACCCCGCTCGGCGAGAGCACGGCGGACCATCTACTGGCCCTGATCGACCACATCGAACGGGAGATGCCGGCGCTGCTCGACCGCCGCGAGAGCGGAAGCGAAACGGAGGACCAGTCCGACTCCGCGCGCGAACCGGAGAACAACTCCGGTTCGAGGAGCGGAACGGAGAACAACTCCGGTTCGAGGAGCGAAGCGGAGAACGGGTCCGGTTCGAGGAGCGAAACGGAGAACGGGTCCGGTTCGAGGAGCGAAACGGAGAACGGGTCCGGTTCGAGGAGCGAAACGGAGAACGAGTCCGGGCTCGGCAGGGAAACGGAGAACGACTCCGGGTCGCCGGTCGCCGCCCGTTGAGACACCCGGCCGCACGTCGCGGCCCGTCCGCCGGCCCGGCACGCGGTCGCGCAACGGCGCGGTCCGTCGGTCAACGGCGCAGCGTCAGGCGGAAGGTGCTGCCCGGGTGCGCGTCGGCGACGGTGACCCGGCCGCCGTGGGCCTGGGCGACCTGGTGGGCGATGGGCAGGCCCAGGCCGCTGCCCTCGGTGTCGGGCCGGCCGCGCCAGAACCGTTCGAAGATCCGCTCGCGCTGCTCCTCGGGAACGCCGGGGCCCCGGTCCGTCACGGTCACGCTCGCCTCGGTCGGCGTCAGTTCGACGGCCACCCACACGGGCGTGCCGGCGGGGGCGTAACGGAGCGCGTTGTCCACCAGGTTGGCGACCGCGCGCCGCACCGTGGGGCCGTCCACGGCGCACACCGCGCGCTCGGGCGCGTCCAGCCGCAGCGCCATCCGGCGCGCCTCGGCCAGCACCGACGCCTCCTCGACGACCCCGCGCACCAGCGCGGCGAGGTCGACCGGCGCCCGGTCCAGGGTCCTGGCCCGGCCCCTGGCCTCGACCAGCAGCTGGTCGATGACCGCGCCCAGCCGCTCGGCGGCGCGGTGGGAGCGGGCCAGTCCCTGGCGCAGCAGGTCGAGATCCGGCTCGGGGTGGGCCAGCAGCACCTCGGCGTTGGTCACCAACACCGAGAGCGGGACGCGGAGTTCGTGGCTGGTCTCCTCGACGAGGCGCCGCTGGGTGGTGGCCGCGGCCTCCAAGCGGCCCAGCATCGCGTCGAAGCTGGCGGCCAGCGACACGACCTCGCCGGGGCCGCGCGTCAGCGCGATGCGGCGGCTGAGGTCGCTCTCCTCGATCTCCTCGGCGACCCGTCGGATGCCCTCGATGGGCCGCACCACGCGGCCGGCCCACCACCAGGCCACGCCGGCCGCCGCCGGGCCCAGCGCCACCACGGTCCAGCCGACCCAGGGCGACCTGCCGCCCTCCGCCCCGGCCCCGGCCCCGGCCCCGGCCCCGGCATCGTCCCCGGCGTCGGCATCGTCCCTGCCGTCGACCCGGACCACTCCGCCGTCGATCTGCTCGACGTTCTCCGTCTCGGTGACCAGCAGCACGCCGAAGAGCAGCAGCACCGGCACATAGCCGGCGAGGAAGCCCAGCACGGCCAGCCGCACCCGCAGCGAACGCCACCACCTCACGGCGCCTCCCGCAGCCGGTAGCCGGCGCCGGTCACGGTGTGGATCAACGGTGGCTCGCCCAGCTTGCGGCGCAGCCGGCTGAGGATCACCCGGACCGAGCCGGTGAACGGGTCGGCGTTGGCGTCCCACACGTGCTCCAGCAACTCCTCGGCGGACAGCACCTCCCCCGGGCGGTGCAGGAAGTACCGCAACAGCGCGAACTCCCTTGTGGTCAGGCGCACTTCGCGGCCGGCGCGGCGCACCTCGTGCGTCGCCTGATCGAGCGTCAGGTCTCCGACGCCGAGCACGGCGCCGCGCTCGTCCGACCGGCGGGCCAACGCCCGCAGCCGGGCCAGGAGTTCGGCGAAGTGGAACGGCTTGACCAGGTAGTCGTCCGCGCCCGCGTCCAGCCCGGCCACCCGGTCGGCGACCGCGTCCCGGGCGGTCAGCAGCAACACCCGCGCCGGCCGGCGCAGTTGCGGGCCACTACTGTCGCGGGAACCGCCGTCGCGGGAACCGCCGTCGCGGGAACCGCCGTCGCCACCGTTACCGCCGAGCGAGCGCAGCAGGTCGAGGCCGTCGCCGTCGGGCAGCCCCAGGTCCAGGCAGGCCACGTCGTAGGCGGTGACGGCCAGCAGCTCCTCGGCCTTGGCGCGGGTGGCGGCGCGGTCAACGGCGTAGGACGCGTTCCGCAGGCCCAGCGCCACCAGGTCGGCCAGGTCCTCGTCGTCCTCCAGCAGCAGGATGCGCATGGCGTGAGTCTCCCCCAACGGTCCCGGCCGGGCGTCTCAGCCGGTGGCGGTGACGGAGCCGGCGGGGCCTTCGAGGGTGAGCGTGCCGTCCCCGAAGGTCGCCGTCACCTCGGGCGCCCCGCCGGCGGGATCGACGGGGCGGTAGCCGCCGTCGGCCGAGGGCAGCAGCGTCAGCGACGGCGGGCTCGCCGGACCCTCGGCGCCCGCGACGGCGCCGCCCTCGTCCAGCGCGTACCAGAGGGTGAGGGTCGCGTCGCCGCCGACGACCGTCACATAGGTGCGCGGCTCCCCGCCGGCGACCACGGTGCCCTCGAAGGTCACGTCCCCGATCGGCCCCAACTCCTCCTCCAGCAGGGCGCGTTCCTCCCGCCCCTCCGGCGTGTCCCCGGCCAGCAGGCCGGCCACGGCCCGCTCGTGCGCGGCCAGGTCGTCGGCGGTGAAGCCGCCGCCCGGCGGGTGGAGCGCGGCCACCGCCTCGGCGCCGAACGGGGTGACCTCAAGGCCGTCCTCGCCCGCCGCGACCTCGAACGTTCCGCCGTCCGGCAGCCGGTAGCGGCCGGCGACGGCGGCCAGCTCCGCCGGGTCGACCTCGGCGGCCGGCCCCTCGGGGGCGGGCGGCGTCCCCCCGGTGAGCAGCGCCTCGCCGACCGCGCGCATCAGCTCCTCGGCCGTGATCTCCTGGGTGTTGGAGGCGATCGCCACCGCGCGTTCCCGCTCGGGCAGCCAGGCGACGGCCACGTCCTGGCCGGTCGCGCTGCCGCCGCCGGCGACCGCCAGCACCGGCGCGCCGAAGACCTCGGCGTCCAGGGCGACCCAGCCCGGGGTCTCGGCGCCGCCGTCGCCGTGCTCGAAGCCGGGCGTGGCGACCCGTTCGGTGGACTCGGGCGACAGCAGCTCGCCGGTGAACAGGGCGTCCGTCCAGGCCGCCAACTGCCCGGTGGTCGCGGCCAGATCGCCCGACCCGGCGAGCGCCCAGTGCGGGCCGGCGAAGTCGCCGCGCTGCTCGCTCGGCCCGTTCTCGCCGTAGCCCACGGCGCGCGGGCCCGGCGCGGCCGGCTCCCCGTCCCAGAAGCCGCCGGCCACGGTGCCGTCGGGCAGCGGCAGGATCTCCTCGGCGAGATGGGCGCGGTGGCCGCGGTCGGACCGTTCGTCCACGATCAGCGCCAGCAGGGTGTAACTGGCGTCGCTGTAGCGGAAGTCGGTGCCCGGCGCGAACGCGGGCTCGGCCGCGTTGAGCGCGGCGATCGCCTCGGCGCGGGTGAGCGGGCGGTGGTCCTCGCCGACATGGCCGGTCAACCCGCCGGTGTGGAGCAGGAGTTGTTCGACGGTGACGGCGGCGGCCGGCCCTTCGAGGCCGGGCAGGAGCGCGCCGGCCTGATCGTCCAGGGCGAGCGCGCCGGCGTCGGCGAGGTCGAGCACGGCGGCTGCGGTGAACGCCTTGCTCACCGAGCCGAGGGCGAAGACCGTGTCCACGGTGACGGGTTGGTCCCGCTCCCGGTCGGCCGTCCCGTAGGCGGCCAGGCACTCGGGGGTGCCGCCGTCCAGCACGGCGACGCCGCCGCTGAAGCCGGCTTCGGCCCAGGCGCCGAGCGCGGCGTCCAGCGCGGGCGGGCAGCTGGCGGCGTTCGGCCCGCCGGTGGGCTGGCCGCCGGCGGCCGTGTCGTCGGAGTCCGCCGTCGCGGAGCACCCGGCGAGCGCCGCCCCAACGACCGCCAGCACACCGGCCGTTGCCATGGCCGCGCGCCACCGGCGGCGGCGCCGTGCCCGTAGTCCCTCACGTGCGGCTCGTGGTTCGCTTCGTTCCATGGGGCGACGGTAGGAAGCGGGGTGCGAACCTGAGGTGAACGGGCGCGGCGCCGCCGGGCGGAGCATCGTGGGTGGTCAACTAACCCAGCTGGACCACCGGTTCGGGGCGGTGGACGCCGGCCGGGCGGTAGCCGAGGGACTCGGCGACGCCCACCAGGTCGGCCAGGTACCAGAGGGTGGCCAGCCACATCTCGGTGCCCTGGAGCCCGGGCCGGTCCTCCCGCCCGGCCGGCCCTGCGGCCGGCGGCTGGCGGAACGGGAAGCCCGCCCCGTCCACCCAGCGCTCCAGCAGCGGGCCGCACTGGCCGGCGGCCCAGGCCGCGACCTCCTCCGCCCGGTGGCCCTGCACCTGCCGCGCGGCCAGCCACAGCGGGTGCGCCACGTCGAGGACGTTGCACGCCGTGGTGCGCCCCGGCCCGAAGTGGCGGGCATCGGCGGCGTGCCGCAGCACCGTGTCGACCACCCGCTCCGGATACGGCACCGGCAGCCCGAACTGGGCGAACGAGCCGCGCGCCGCCCGGTAGTAGCCGTTGACCGGCTGGAGCAGCCCGTCGGCCGCCCGCTCCTCGCTCCACAGCCCGGTCCCCGGCCGGCAGTGCGTCAGCAACCAGCCGAAGAGCACGTCGAGTTGGCCTCGGGCGCGGTCGGGTCCCGCCGGGTCGAGCGACAGGTTCCAGTAGAGCGCGGTGCCCAGTGCGTCCACCCCGGCGCCCGCGCCCCAGCCCCGGTTCCGCCAGGGCAACTCGGCCAGCACGAGGCGGAGTTCGTCGGCGTCGAGCGCGGCGACCGCGCCCACGGGGTGGGCGAACGAGGAGCCCAGCAGGTCCAGCGCGTAGCCCAGACTCAGCACGTGGTAGTCGGCGTCGCCGTCGGCACCGAAGCCGGCGGGCGGCGGGCCGTGCCGGCCCGTCTCACTCAGCCCCGCCGTCAGGCCGGTCGTCGGGTCCTGCCCCTGGCGCAGCCGCCGGACGTGTTCGGCGGCCGGCAGTTGCGCGGGGGCCCGGCCGTGGAGCAGGGCGAGGATCTCGACGGCGTCGGCGTGCGCCCGCAGGGTGGGCGGCGCGTCGGGGGCGTCCAGGTAGCGGCCGGTGGGGGTGCCGTCCGGGGCGGTCGCGTCCGGCTCCCAGACGCGGGCCACCACGGCGTCGGCCTGCGCGCGGGCCCGGTCGGCGAACTCAGCGAGTCGGGCGCCGAGTTCGGCCCGCTCGTCGCGGCGCGACCGGCCCGGCGCGCGCCGGTCGCGGATCACCCGCGCCGGGTTGCCGCCGACCACCGCCCACTCCGGGACGTCGCGGGTGACCACGGCGCCGGCGCCGATCACCGCGTGCGCGCCGACGGTGACGCCGTCCAGCAGCACGGCGTGGGAGCCGATCCACACGTCGTCGCCGACGACGATGCCGCGTTCGCTGGTCGGCTGGCGGAAGACGGGCCGGTCGGGCGCCATCCCGTGATTGAACCCGAGGATCGAGGCGTGGGCGCCGATCCGCACCCCGTCGCCCAGCGTCACCGTGCCGCGCACCACGGCGAACGGGTTGACCGTGCAGTCGTCGCCGGCCGTGACCGTGCCGGTGAGATAGGCGTGGGCCGCGACATAGCAGCGGGCGCCGAGCCGGAGGGCGGTCGGCTGGACCATCGCCAGCTCAGAGAGGAAGGTGCGGTCCCCGATCGCGCTGTCGCCGGCCGGGTCGGTCGCCGCCAACACGGCGCGCTGCCGGGCCCGTTGGGCCGCCCGCCGCTCCTCGTCGGCCCGTTCCCAGAACAGCCAGGCGTTGTAGTCCAGCAGGCGCGGGTCGTCGGGGCGGTCGGGCTCCTGGACCGGGTCGGGCTGGTCGGCGGGGTCGGGCTGGTCGGTGGGGGCGGGCTGGTCGCGGTGGTCGGTGGGGTCGGTGTTCGCTTCGGCCGGGGCGGAATGGTGCGGAGACATGGCGGTGAACGAACCTCTGCGCTGGGCGGTGCTTCCGCCCGCATCGTCCCCCGCCCGTTCGTTCCCGTCCACACCCGGCCGTTCCGCCCGCGCTGGCACCGCCGCCGGAACGGCCCCTGCCCGAGTGCCGCCCGCCTAGACTGGCCCTCCGTCGCGGGGGCCCGCCGGCCGAGGGGAGAACGGGTGGCGATCGAGGTGCCGCGCCGGGCCGTGCTCTCCCGGCCGCTGTCGGTCCCGTTGATCGCCACCGTGGTGGTCGCGCTGCCGCTGGCCGTCGCCGCACAGCCGGGCATCGGGCTGCGGGACACGACGTTCTGGCTCCAGCTGGTGGTGGCCTGCTACGCCGGGGTGCGGCTGTGCGCGATGGTGCTGTCCGGCCGACGGCGGCTGATCCAGGGCGCTTTCTGGCTCTTCGGCTATCTGGCGATGGGCATCGCGCCGTTGGCGCAGAGCGTGTTGGGCCGCGACCCGACGCCCGTGCTCGGCCCGCGCGAGGACACCCAGCTGGCCACCGCGCTGGTGCTCTGCGGCATGGTCGCCTTCGACGTGGGGGCGCTTCTGGCGCGGCTGCGCCCGCTGGGCAGGGAGCGGGGCCGGCCGGCCAGCGTGCATCGGGGGCGGCTGGCGCTGCTGGTGCTGCTCGCGTACGTGGCCAGCGGCCTGCTGATCGTGCAACTCGGTGGCCCCGGCGTGTTCTTCACGAGTCGTCAGGAGATCAGCGCCAGCCTCGCCGAGGCGACGGGCGCGCCGGCCGACGGGGCGGACGGCGGCGGGGAGGCGGGCAGCGCGCTGCTGCGCGGCTTCGGAACGGTGCCGGCGATGCTGGCGTTGCTCTTCCTGACCCGCTGGCTGGTCACCTCGCGCGCGGCGCGGCGCCGGCCGGCCGTGGTGCTGCCGTGGGCCGGGCTGCTGGTGCTCAACGCGATCGTCAACAACCCCATCTCCAATCCGCGTTACTGGTTCCTCACGGTGCTCTTCGCGCTGTTGTTCACCATCTTCCCGCGCAGCCCGGTGATGTACCGGGCCGCGCTGGCGGTGGGGCTGGCGGTGGCACTGCTGGTCTTCCCGTTCACCGACCGGTTCCGCTACGACGAGGACGCGCGGCGGCCACTGGAGACGGACTCCGTCCTGGAGCCGCTGGTGGTCAAGGACTACGACCAGCTGAACATGTTCGCCAACACCGTCACCTTCGCCGGCGACGGCCACGGGCACTCCTACGGCGAGCAACTCGCGGGCGCCGCGCTGTTCTTCGTGCCGCGCGGCGTGTGGAGCGACAAGCCGGAGGACACCGGCTTCCTGGTCGGCGGCTGGATGGGCACCGACAGCGCCAACCTCTCCTCCCCGCTGTGGGCCGAACTGTGGCTGGACTTAGGCCCGTTGGGGATGACGGCCGGCTTCGCCGCGATCGGCTACCTGGCGGCCCGCACCGACCGCCGCTACGTGCGGCGCACCGTGGACGACCCCTCGCCGGGGAACGTGCTGGCCGTGGTGGTGCCGGTGCTCGCCGGCTACAGCTTCATCCTGCTGCGCGGCTCGCTGCTCCAGGCGTCCGGCCGCATCGGCATCGCGCTGCTGTGCCTGGCGCTGGTCACCACCTTCCGCCCTTCCCGCCGATCCGAGCTGCGGTGAACGGTCCGCATTCCTGGCCGGATTTCCTAGGCTGGGCGGCATGACCGAGGAGACCCAGGTGCCGCGACCGAGCCTGCCGCCCCAGGTGCTGTTCCCGTGCGATCCGCTCAACCCCCGCCGGACGGACGGGCACTTCGCCGCCGAGGCCCGCGCGGTGCGGGAACGCGGCGGCACGGTCGCGCTGATCGACCACGACGCGCTGCTGGCCGGCGACGCGGCCGGGGCCGTCGCCCGCGTGCCGCGCGGGCTGGGGGCGGCCCGGTACCGGGGGTGGATGATCCCGGTCGACGACTACGCGGCGCTGGCCGTGGCGCTGGCGGCGCGCGGCGCGGAGCTGCTGACCACACCGGACCAGTACCGTTCAGCCCACCAACTCCCGGGCTGGTACGGGGTGTTCGCGGCGCACACGCCGGCCAGTCGCTGGCTGGCGTGTGCGCCAGGGGAGGTCCCGGCCGAGGCGGAACTGGCGCGGCTGGCCGCCGAGTTGCCGGCCGGGGCGGGCATCGTCAAGGACTGGGTCAAGTCCCGCAAACACGAGTGGGACACCGCCTGCCACGTTCCCGACCTGCGGGACCCGGCGGGGCTGCGCCGGGTGGTGGCCGAACTGGTCGCGTTGCAGGGCGAGTTCCTCGCCGGCGGAGTGGTGCTGCGGGCGTTCGAGACGTTCACGGGGCCCGAGGTCCGCGTCTGGTGGCGCGACGGCGAGCCGCGCCTGCTCACGCCCCACCCGGACGCGGAGGACCCCGCCATCCCCGCGGTACCGGCCCCGACGCTGAACCAACTGGCGTCCTGTGTGGGGGCGTTGGGCTGCTCCCTGGTCACCACGGATGTGGCGCTGCGGAGCGACGGGGTCTGGCGGGTGATCGAGGTCGGCGACGCCCAGGTCAGCGACCGCCACCCCGCCGTCGCCCCGGAGGAGCTGGCCGCCCTCTTCGCCCCGGCGGAGTGAGGGGCGCGGCGCATGGCCCTGCACGGCACCCGGGCCCATGGAGCCGGTGACGCGCTGCCGTCGCTGGTCCGGCGGGCCCTCGACGCGGCTCGCGCGAACGGGTTCGCGTTCTCCTGCCGGCCCGAACAGGGCCGCCTGCTCCAGCTGTTGGCGGCGGGAGCGCCGACCGCCATCGGCGAGACCGGGACCGGCTGTGGCGTCGGCCTCGCCTGGTTGGCCTCGGGCGCGCGCCCGGGCACCCGGCTGACCAGCGTGGAACGGGACCGGGGGCGGGCCGGCGTCGCCCGGGACGTCTTCCGGGACGACGACCGGGTCGAGATCCTGCACGGCGACTGGCGGCGCGTCGAGGAACGGGGCCCGTACGACCTGCTGGTGCTCGACGGCGGGGGCCAGGCGAAGGGGGGCGGTGCGGGACGGGCGGCCGGCGAGAGCGCCGCCGATCCCGCGCGGCTGCTGGCGCCCGGCGGAACCGTGGTGATCGACGACTTCACCCCGGCCACGACCTGGCCGCCCCGGTTCAACGGGGCGCCGGACGCGGCCCGACTGCACTGGCTTGCCCATCCGGAGCTCCGCGCCACCGAACTGCGGCTGGCCCCCGACCTCGCCGTGATCGTCGGCACCCGCCTCCCGAGCGCGTGACCACCGGCGAGCCGGCCGCCCGCCGGCATCGGGACCCGACAGCGGCCCCGCGCCCGGCGCCTCCACCGAAGCGCACCCGTTCAGGGGCGTGACCGATCCAGGAACTCGGCCAGCCACGCCTCGTAGTCGGCGCTCCCGTGAAGCGGGGTCGCGGGCGCGGCCGGCAGGTCCGCGCCGGCCAGGCGGTCCAGCGCGGTCCACACAGCGTCATCCGCCAACTCCGGCGCGTTTCCCGCCATCTCCGCCAGCGCCCAGTCGGCGGAGGTGGCCGCACTGCCGGGGTCGGCGAGCAGGAGCCGCAGGCGGCGTTCGATCTCCGCCCCCAGGTCGGTCCGTTCGCCGCGCGACGCGCTCATCGCGGGGTGCTCATCTCGGGGCGGTCATCGCGGGGCGCGCATCTCGAGGCCGTCATCGGCGCGGCCGGTCTCGCAGCACCTCGGCGACGCGGCGATCCGGCGCGGCGTGCGAGGACTGTCCGTCGTGGCCGCTTTCGATCTCCCAGAGCAGGTTCTGGAGGATGCGGGCCTGCGTCCAGGCCACCGCGCGGTCGCGGTCCAACCCAAGAATCTCCGTCATCAGGTCGAAGCGGCGCAGCACCGCTCGCGCCACGTCGCCGATGGCGGTCACCTCCTCCCAACGGTTGTGGAGCGCGGGCAGCAGCTCGAACGCCGGGTCGCCGGCGAGCGGCTTGGGGTCGATCGCCAACCAGTCGGCGCGCCGGTCGCCGTCGGGGAGCGGGGCCAGCACGTTGCCGTAGTGCAGGTCCCAGTGGAGCAGCCGGTCGCCCGCGCCGTCCGGCAGCACCTCGGCGAGCGCGCCCGCGCAGTGGTCGAGCAGCGCGCGCGACGCCGGATCGCCGGCGTGCTCGCGTGCGGCGGGGGCGCGGCGCAGCAGGTCGGCGGCGATGTCGGCGAGGCGGCGCAGCCCGGGCGGGGCGGGGGTGGCGGTGAGCTGGGCGAGGCGTTCGCTGAGCAGCCGAAGCGCCTCGTCGGCGTCGGGCACGGTCGCCAACGAGCGGGTGGCGTCGAGGCGTTCGAGGAGCATCGTGCCGGTCTCGGGGTCGTGCTCCAGGAGCCGCACCGCGCCCTCGCCGCGCCAGGCGCGCAGCGCGGCGGGTTCACCGCCGGTCTCCTCGTCGACGGGCTGGAGCTTCAGCACGGCGGCCGTGCCGTCGGCGCGCAACACGGGGAGCACCAGCGCGACGGCCCCGCTGGCCGCCGGGCCGTCCGGCGTCAACGCCCAACGTTCCAGAAGCTGTTCGGCGAGCGCCGGCAGCCCGGCGGTCCAGGCGCGGCCGGCGGCGCCGAAGTGCGTGACATGCGCGGCGGCCAGGGTGGCGGGCACCTCGATCGGCGGACGGGGGCGGCTCATGCGGGCACCTCGGGTGGTCGGGTCGGCGTGCCGGGGCGGGGCGCCCGGCCCCCGGGCGTCCCGCAGCGGGGCATCCTCATCGAACCCCGGCTCATCCCCGATCGCCAACTCCATTGCGGCCGCCCACGGCAGCGGCCCACCCCGGCAGTCACTCCAGGACGAGACGCACCTGGTGACGTTCCAGAGTGTCGCGAAGAATCTCGAAGTACGTGGCCTCGCCGGCGCCCGTCATCACTCGCCGCGCGAGGTGGCGTCGTGCCACGGAGGAGTCCTCCCAGAGGATGGAGCAGGGCGGCGTGAGGCCATAGCCGCCCAACAGGCAGTCCTCAAGTGCCATGGGGTTGCTGCCAAAGTAGCCACCGGGCCCGTTTACCGCTTCTCCCAGGGCGCAGAAGAAGCTCGCCAGATCCTCGATGTCCTTCCCCGGCAGACGAATCACGTCGCGATGGTGCTGGCCGTCCCCTCGGTCCTGCCGTCCGCCCCCCTGGTACAGAGACGCGACCTCCACCCAGCCCTCCCGCTGCCCCGGCGGAATAGCGACCCAGTGCCGTAGCTCGACCGGCGGTCCCGAACGCCACGCCATCCACACGGAAAGCGCTCGGTGGTGCGGGAGGGAACCAACCTCTCCGGCAAGCAACAAACGACAGGTTCCGTCGGCTTGCGCACTTCTCGACAGCACCTCACACGCCGCCACATGGTAGGTGCCGATCGTTTCGCCCGTGCGCCCCTCAATGTTCAACAGCAGGTTGCCCACGTGCGAGTTGAGGTCACTGCCGGTCAACAGCCGTGCTCCGGTGGGAGGCGGACGGAGGTCATCGATCTCGAAGGTGATCCGTCCTCCGCGCTCCTCGCCCCAGCGCTCGAATTCCTCGTAGGCGCTTTCCGTGCCAGTGAAGAATCCCGACAGCTTCCGGAATGTGCCGAGTTCACTCGCATCCTCGCCGGCAAGCGCGAACGCCGGCAGGTCATCCTGCGGGGGCACGAACGACCGATCCGTCATGCCGTTGTTCTCCTTCGGGTCGTCAGCCACCTTCGGGGTACCAGGGGGCAGGGAAAAGCTTAATGGATCTGTAGTGGTCGGTTGTGTACCCGAGTTCACCGCGGGGATTCTGGAGAATCCTCCACTGGTTGTTGGGGGCTCCGGGAACCTCCCACTCTGTCGACCCGCCCCACCTGCGCCCCACTGCCGGCGGGACGTTTGAGCGATTGCCGCTCCATATCTTCTGCACCCCGTTGTTGTCTAGCCGTGGGGTGCCACGGCCGGCCCGGATCTCCTCGTACTGCTCCCTTATTGGCCGAGGAACCGGGTTGGGGTCGGACAGCCGCCTCGGCCGTTGGGGATGCGCAGCCAACCCAAGTGGGTCACTCCAGGTATGCGGGTTGTGCGGATAAGTGAAGACATTCGGCGCGGGCGCCAGCCCAAGGGGATCAGGAGTCACATAGCGCGCTGTCATCGGATCGTAGTGCCGATGAAAGTTGTAATGCCAACCCGTCTCAGCGTCCGCGTACTGACCGGGGAACCGCAGAGGGGTCGAGGCCTGCTGCTCGGTCGCGTCTAGCGGGACTCCCCAAACGTTCTTCCGCAACCGCCAGGCTACTTCTCCTGCTTCGTCGACGAGTTCACTGGGAGTTCCGACCAGGTCCGCGACGACCGCGTAGAACCGCCGATCGGTTTCGGCCCCGTCCTGCCACATTTCGCCGTCGGGACCGGGGGCAACAAGTACGCGCTCACTCTGGACAATCGGCTGGTTTCCACCGTACTCCCAGGTGGTGGCCACACGACGGCCATCATTCCCAACAGCGCACTGCTCGATCAGAGTTGACTCGTGCCAGGTGAAGTCGATCTGTTCGGCAACAGTGTGGCCGTCCTCGCTGATCCTCTGTTTCGCTGTTCGTCGGCCGAATGCGTCGTACACGTAGCGCCAGCGGACTCTCTCCGGGGTAACGACCTCGACCAGGCGATCCTCGGCGTCCCACGCGTATCGCCAGGTTCGAGTTGCACCCGAAAGTTGCTTGTGCTGCCGAAGGATTGGTCTACCTGCGGCATCGTGCTCGTATCGCGTTCCTCCCACCTTCTTGAGGAGGGTGCCCTCGTACTGGCGGGCGCCCCGCCCGTTGCCACTCGCGCTGACTTCAGAAGACCACTCGGCGTGGGCCTGGTTACCAGCGGGGTCGTATGCGTACCGCTCGAACCGGTCCCCCGGCCCCATCGCCGAAGTGACCCGCCCCAAGGCGTCCAGGGTGAAGGTCGATTCTCCCGAACCGCGAGAGAGCATGGAGGTAAGGTATCCATCCGGGCGATACGTGAAGGATTGATGACTGATCAGGTCCTTGCTCGCACCGGAGAGGGATTGGCGGACGAGGCGATCGTCCGCGTCCCAGGAGCGGTTCATGGCAAGGCTTCCCACTTGGCGAACGGTCTCGCGACCGCTCGCGTCATACCCGAAGGAAACCCTGTGGCCCGAGACGAGGAGGGTGACCGGGAGCCCGGCGGGGTCGTAGGTCCACGCGCTCTGAGTTCCCGTAGGAGTAGTTCGGGTCAGCAACTCGCCGAGCGGGTCACGCTTGAGGGAGAGTTTCCGCCCGTTGACCGTCTCATCGAGCAGTCGTCCCACAGCATCATAAATACGTTCCAGCTCAGTGCCCGGCGCGGTAGCCCGCACCACTCGGCCGGCACGGTCGTGCTCGTAGGCGATGCGCCGACCGTCCGACATCGACTTTTCGATTATTTCCCCGAGCGGATCACGCCTGTAGGTGACCTCTTGACCTACCGCATTCGTTCTGGATACCACTCGACCCAAAGCGTCATGGCTGTAGCGAATTACTCTCCCGTCAAAGTCCGCTTCTCTGACCAGGCGACCGGCAGGGTCGTACGAATACTCCCAGGAGAGATCCTGTGGATTGATGACTCGAGTCAACTGGAGTTCGGTGTCCCGCACAAACTCGTGACGGGCCCCGTCAGGATCGACCTGAGCGACAGGAAAATCGAAGACCCCGTACTCGAAAAGGGTGATCCCACCGTTTTCGTCTCTCAGGGCAACGAGATTCCCTTCCGCGTCGTAGTCCCATGCACGCTCCCAGCCGAGCGAACTGCGCCGAAGGCGAGGCTTCCCCTCTCGGGTCCACGCCATCTCGGTGACATCTCCCAGGGGCGTGGTGAGGCGGATGACCCGCCCAAAGGAGTCCCGGTCGTAGCGCGTCACAGCGCCGGTCGGATCGGTGACAGTGATCAATTGCCCGGCTGCGTCGCAGTAGATGAGGGTGCGCTGGCCGAGTGCGTCGGTGATCGTGGCCAAGCCGCCATGCTCGTCATAGGTGTACCGCGTGCGATGGCCGGTGGGTTCGAGGAGCACCGTTCGATTGCCACTGGCGTCGTAGGACTGCTGCCAGACCGCACCGGTTGGATCGACGATCGTGGTGGGCTGCTGGAACTCGTTGTACTCGGCGCGCGCCTGGCTGCCGTCGGGATGGGTGATGAGCGTGACGTTGCCGTGGTCGTCGTGTTCGTAGCGAGTGGTGTGGCCGAGGGGGTCGGTGGTGGTGAGGGTGCGGTCGTAGCGGTCCCAGGTGTGGGTGGTGGTGTGGCCCAACGGGTCGGTCTGGGAGGTCAGTTGGAAGGAGTCGTTGAACTGGTAGACCGTGTCGTGGCCAAGCGAGTCGGTGACGACCGTGCGGTGCGCCTCGTCGTAGGCGTAGCGGTACTCCAACGCCCGGTCGGTGCCGGTGGTATAGACGCAGCGGCCCTGCTCGTCGTAGGCGTAGGAGTACCAGTAGCCGTTGCGGTCCTCCCAACGGGACATCCGCGCGTGCTCGTCATAGGAGAACCTCAGGGGCAGGCCCGAGGAGTTGGTGATCTCGGCCAGCAGCCCGGCGGTGTCGTAGCCGTAGGCCAGCAGAGTCGGCTCATCGGGGTCGCTCAGCAGCGTCAGCGCGGTGACCCGACCGTCTGTGGTGGTGATGCCGAGGTGATAGCCGCCCGAGTGATGGATGTCGGTCGGCGCGCCGGTGTTGTCGTAGGCGAGTTGGATGCGGTTGTTGTTGCGGTCGGTGACCGCGATCAACGGCAGCTCCGCCCCGGGACGGCCGGGGGTGGCGGCGAAGTGGAGAGTGTGTCCGGTCTCCCGCTGGTGCACGCTCATCGGCGCCTCGGGCTGGCCGTCCCAGGACAGCGACCAACGCGGCCCCTCCACCGGAAACACCGGCTCACCCGGGATCGGACGCGGATACAGCAACGTCATCCCATCGGCGGTGAACAACCGCGCCCCATGCTCGTCCAACACCAGGCGCTGGTCCAAGGTGGACGCCCACGACGAGCCGAACCAACGCCCCGCCCGATAGGACGAGATGTGATGCCGCTCGATGATCAGCGGCAGCACGCCCGGCAGTTCGACATCCGTCGCCGACATCAACAGCTCGCCCGTGGCCACATCCACCGGGTCACCACAGGCGTTGCGCCCGTTCATCGGGATACCGTCGCCCCGGGTCCACCGGCCCAGCCGCAACGCGCCCTGCCGCAGACCCCGCAGCCCGGTCGAGGCCACACCCCGGAGTCCGCGCGCCAGTCCGCCCAGGGTGGTCAGGCCCTTCATGCCCGGAATGCAGTCCAATGCCGCGAACGCGACATCGAGCAGACCCGCCTCACCCTTGGCGTACTTGATCAACGTGTCCGCGAGCACGACCAGGGCGGCGGCCAACACCACCCAGGCCAACGGCCCTC
Organism: Streptomyces sp. 3MP-14; assembly: GCF_006334905.2. Classification (NCBI taxonomy): domain Bacteria; kingdom Bacillati; phylum Actinomycetota; class Actinomycetes; order Kitasatosporales; family Streptomycetaceae; genus Streptomyces; species Streptomyces sp. 3MP-14. Next base: position 272,762 of record NZ_VDLZ02000010.1, on the reverse strand, counting down.
CGATGATCATCACCACGATGCCGAGGACGGCGACGATCACCTTGCAGACCTCGACAATGGTGTCCCAGTTGTCGGTCACCCACTTGATCGCCTTCTCCCACCACTTCCGGTTCTGAATACCGGCATCGGACGCCTCCTCGATGCCCTGCGCACAGACCCGCGCCGCCTCCTCCCGCATCTCCTGCGCATCCAAAGCCAGTTGACGCGCGGCCGACAGACGCTCCTCCGCATCGTCCACCCGCCCCCGCGCCGCACCGGCCGCCGCCTCCGCCGCCTGCTGATCCCGAGCCGCCGCACGAACATCCGCCTCATCCGGCGGCTCAACGTTGTCGCGTTCCCCCTCCCGCTGGAGACGTTCGGCCTCATCTCCGGCCCGGCCGACCCAGTCCTGTGCGTCCCCCAACGCCGACTGGGCCGACGCCAGATCCGCCTGCGCCGAGACCGCCCGATCCGCCATCCCCTGCGCCGTCTGCAACTTCGGCCAGTAGGTATGCAGCGCCTGAGCACAAAGGGCGTACGAATCCTCCAACTTGGTCAGATTGTCCGGCACACCCTCGAACTCCGAACGAAACGCATCAGCCGACAACCCCGCCCAGTCCAAAACGGCGCGCTCGGACGCCAACCCCCGGATCTTCCCCAACGCCTCACCCACATCGTCGGCGAACTCCTGGAGATCATCCGCCAGATCCCGCACCTCATCCGGGTCCCCCGGCGTCGGGTCCCGATCCATATCCACCGGCGACCAGTCACTCGGACGCGCCATCCCACTGCCCTCCCCCTCCGCGTTCGGCCCTGCCCCTACCGACACTAATCTAGAGATGAGTGGGCGGACCGACTTCAGTAACGGCTCGCCCGGTCGGGCCTTCTCCCGCTTGAACGACGGCCGTAGCAGCGTGACACCCTGCCAGGCCAGATCCGCCTCGAACTCTTGGGAGGCGAAGCCCTTGTCCGCGATCAGCAGCAGTCCGGGCCGGTCGCGGGCCAGGTGCGGCTCGCGGTCGAGCATCGCGGTCAGCAGCACCCCCGCCGGCATGCCGATCCCTGAGCCCTGGCCAGCCCGAAGATCGACGAACGGGGCTACTGCCGCTCACACAGTTGAGGGAGGTAGGGGAACATACCGCACAGGTGTTCGTGGGCGAATCGCAGCCAGCGTGCCTCGGAGAGGAAGCCGAGTAGGACCTGCGCGACTGCGAGGCAGACGAGCTCGGAGTCACTCAGACGCGGCGGTCTGCCGATCCACCGGATCCGTCCGATCTCGTCGTCGATCTTCACGTACCAGTGCGGTCAACAGGGTGTTCAGGTCTTGCGTCACAACATGATCCTGAACACCCTCTCCTCATGCCTGACCACCGGCCCCAGACATAGGACTCACGCGTCTAGACGCGCCAGCCCCCGAAAACGCTCCGGACGTCCTCCACCCCGGTACCGGCTACCGTTGTCGGTGGCGTCTGTCAGAGTGGTGCCGTGGAGCCACTGAGTGATCAAGACCCCCGGCGGCTGGGTGAGTTCACGCTGCTCGCGCGGTTGGGCAGCGGCGGGATGGGGCGGGTGTATCTGGGGCGTTCGCCGGGTGGGATGCAGGTCGCGATCAAGGTGATCCGCGAGGACATCGCGGAGGACAGCGGCGTCCTGGCCAGGTTCCGCCGCGAGGTGGCCACCGTGCGCGCGGTGCGCAGCCCCTACACCGCCCGCCTGGTCGCCGCCTCGCTGGACGCGCCGCCGCACTGGCTGGCCACGGAGTTCGTCCCGGGCCCCACCCTGCTGCGCGCCTCGCGCGGCACGCCGCTCGAACCGGCCCTGTGCGTCGGCCTGTTCGCGGCCCTGGCGGAGGCGCTGGCCGCCGTGCACGCGCACGGCGTGGTCCATCGCGACGTCAAGCCGCACAACGTCATCCTGTCCCCCGGCGGCCCGCAGCTGATCGACTTCGGGATCGCCAGGGCGGCCGAGCACACCGTGCTGACCCACACCGGCCAGACGCCCGGCACCGTCGGCTACACCGCGCCCGAGGTGCTGCTGGGCGGTCCGGCGGGGCCGGCCGCCGACGTGTTCGCGCTCGGCGCGACAATGGCGGCCGCCGCGACGGGCCGCCCGCCGTACGGCGCGGGCGAGTGGCCGGTGGTCAGCTACCGCGTGGTGCACGGGGAGGTCGACGTCGAGGGCGTCGAGCCTCGCCTCGCCGAGCTGATACGCGGCTGCGTGGCGCGCGAGCCGGGCGACCGCCCCGACCCGGCGGAGATCGTTCGGCGTTGCGCGGTCTCGTTCGCGCTCGCCGAATACCCGCCATACCGGCGGCTGCTCGAAAGCGCGGTGCCGGCGCCTCCACCGCCACCGACGCATCCGGCGCATCCGGCGCATCCGCCCGCAACGCGCCGCCGGCGCCCGCCCCTGCTGGCGGTGGGCGGCCTGGCGGCCGGCGGCCTCACGGTGGCGCTGCTGCTGTGGCTGCTCCCGGACGGCGAGAGCGGGAACGGCGGGAACGGCGGGGCGGCCGGCGAGTCCCCGGTCGAGTCGCCGGACGAGTCATCGGACGAGGGCGGGGTCGGCGAGGGCGGCGAGGACCCGAGCGGCAACGGGGACGGGAGCGGGGACGACAACGGGGAGGGGGGCGACGGCGGGAGGCTGACCGTCGGCGTGAAGTTCGACCAGCCCGGCCTGGGCGTCCAGGACGTCAACGGCGAGCTGAGCGGCTTCGAGGTGGAGGTCGCCCGCTATGTCGCCGCCGAGTTGGGCTTCGACGAGGACGACATCGACTGGGTCGAGGCCCCAGCCGCCGACCGGGAGAACCTGCTGCGGCGGGGCGAGGTGGACCTCGTCGTGGCCACCTACACCATCACCGAGGACCGGGAGGCCGTCGTCGACTTCGCCGGCCCCTATCTCACCGCCCACCAGGACCTGTTGATCCGCGCGGACGACGAGGTGGCCGACGTCGCCGCCATCAACGACCTCACGCTGTGCTCGGTCACCGGCAGCACCTCGGCGCTGAACGTGCGGGACGGCCTGGCACCCGGGGTCCAGTTGGAGGAGGCCGACACCTGGACCGAGTGCTTGGCCGCCCTCGACGAGGGCCGGGTGGACGCCCTGACCAACGACGACGCCCTGCTGGTCAGCTACGCCACCCGCGCGGAGAACGCGGGCGACTACCGCCTCGCCGGCCTCGGGCTGAGCACGGACTACCAGTACGGGATAGGGATTCCCGAGGGCGAGACGGAGCTCCGCGACGAGATCAACGCGGCGCTGTCCCGGATGATCGAGGACGGTTCGTGGGAGGCGGCCCTTCAGGCCCATCTCACCGGCGTGGCCGACTACGACCCGAGCCCGCCGGAGCTGTGAGTACCGGAGACGTTCTCCGGGGGAAGGGGCGTCGCCCGGCTCTCCTGCCGGAACCGGCGGAAGAACTCCCCCATCACCTCGGCGACCGGCGCGTGTCGGGCGAGGAGCGCCGCCACACCGGCGGAGACGTTCTCCGGTACGTCTCCCCTCGCACAGGCGCGTACGAACGCGGCCCTTTCCGGGGGCGGATGCCCGTAGAGTGCGACGGACAGCCAGTTCACCAGGTAGGTGGCGGCATAGCGGCGATCGTAGCTGAGGTGCCGGTGCAGGAAGTCGGCCTCGTCCGGGGCGAGTTGGAAGCGGGAGGAGAGCGCGAGCCCGAAGTCGGCGAAGTAGAGCCGCCGCCCGTCGGTCAGGATGTTCTCGAAGTGGGCGTCGAGGTGCAGCAGCCCCTGGGCATTCATGAACGAGATCCCGGAATCCAGCTCTCGTTCCACCATGGCGCAGGCCCGTTCGGCCGTCGTGCCGCCGGCGGCGATCCGTTCGTCCAGCCAGTGGTGCAGCGTCTCCGGGAGGTACTCCAGGAACAGGACGAGGCGCGCGGAGGAGTCCCGGAGCGCCTCGATCCGGCGGCGGATCTCCGTTCCGCCGCCCCAGTAGGCCACCGCCCGTTCCACGTCGGCCAGTTCCTCGGGCAGCGGCCGGGGCTCGGCCGGCAACACCCGCCAGTGGTGGGTCAGCGGGAAGCCCTCGTGTTCCCCCGCGAGCACCCAGTTCGTCGTCATGACGTGCACGGCCAACTCCCGCCAGGCGCCGAGGCCCGGGCTGCCGACGGTGCCGATGCCGTAGTGGCAGAACGCCGGCAGCGCGAACAGGTTCGCCGTGGAGTGGACGTTCTCCGGCCGCCTTTCGATGTCGGTGAGGCGCACCTGCTTGACGAAGACGGGCGTCCCCTCGACGTCGAGCAGCGCCGAGGTCCCGCCGATGCCGGAGCCCAACGGCGGGGCGGCGTTGACCCGTTCGCGCAGTTCCCGGTCCCCGCACAGCGCGAGGGAGGTGGAGACGGCGGCGTGGGCGGCGAGGCGGGCGTCGCGGCCGTTCACGAAGGCAGTCCATTCATGAAGGGGGTCCGTTCATCGTTGGGGCGGGGTGGCGGGCCGCCAACCGTCGCCGCGCGTGAAGGGCTCGGCCCGGGCGAGGGGATCGGCCAGCCGCCAGCCCCTGGCCTCGGTCCACGCGTCGTCGTAGTAGGTGTCCCGGTACGGCTCTCCGGCGTCGCCGACGAGCGCGACGACCGGCCCGGCGTCCCCGCCGCCGTCCCGGCGCATCCGGTCGACGAGGTGGAACGCGCCCCAGAGGCAGGCGCCGGAGGAGGGGCCGGCCCGCAGCCCGGTCACCGCGTGGAGGTGGCGCATCGCGGCCACGCTGGCGGCGTCGGGAACGGGGATGACCAGGTCCACCACCTCCGGGTCGAAGGCGGGCTCCATCCTGGGGCGGCCGATGCCCTCGATCCGCGAGGGCATTCCGGTGCTGTAGTCGAGGACGCCGCCGGCCCAGCCGGGGAAATAGGAGGAGTTCTCCGGGTCCACCACGGCGAGGCGGGTGGGCAGGGAACGCGCGCGCAGCCGGCGGCCGATCGCGCGGGAGGTGGCTCCGCTGCCGACGCCCACCACGATCCAGGCGGGCGCCGGCAGCCCCGCCTCGTCGAGGTCGCGCAGGATCTCGCCCGCCAGACCGGAGTCCCTCTCCGCCGCCTGCGCCGCGTTCGCCGCGTCGAGGGCCGCGCCGACGCGGCGCAGATGGTCGAGGTAGTGGCCGCCGGCCGCGCGGGCCAACTGGTCGGCCTTCTCGTAGACGGCGAGCGGCGGGTCGGCGGGATGGCAGCGACCGCCATGCTCCTCGATGCGGCGCCGCTTGGCGGCGGAGGCCCTCTCCGGAACGACGGCGGTGAACGGGAGGCCCAGCAGCCGCGCGAAGTGGGCCTGCGCCACGGCCATGTTGCCGCTGGTCGCCTCGAACAGCGGCGTGCTCCGGTCGATCTCGCCGGCGCGCAGCGCGGTGAGCAGCAGCTCTCGGGCCGGCCCGTGCTTGAGGCTGCCGGTGGGCCGCCGCGACTCGTCCTTCAGGTACAGCGCCGGCCCCGGGGGCCCGTCCGCCGGGGCGGCCAGCGGAAAGCGACGCAGCGGCGTCCGCGCCTCGGCGTCCCGGTCCGCCACCAACAGATCGATGGCCCACCGCGCCCAGGGGGTGAGGTGCGGGCCCTCGTTTCCGGAAACGGTCATGGACACCCCACCACGGCGGAGAGGAGACGTTCGGACTCGACCATCCCACGCGCGGGGAGGACCGTTCCGAATCTCTGCGCGGCCACGGTAAGGCTCACCTCGTCCCCGTTGACGAACCTCTCCGGTTCGGACGGCAACAGCGCTCGCTTCGCCGTATAGGCCCAGTAAGCCCATCCCCGGTGCAGCCCGGCGCGGGCCACCCAGTGGCTTGTCGCCACCCCTCGCTGCGCCAGGGCCGCCTCGATCGCCGTGTACCGGCGCGGGGAGCCCGGGTCAGCGCCCATGCGGGAGAGGAGTTCGCGCGGTGCGATGCGGCGGGCGAACGTGATGCGGTAGCCCAGATCGAAGAACCGGGGAATCCAGGACACACTGCTGCCGCTCATCCGGCCGCCCTCCCCCCATCCCGTGCGCCCTGCCCAAGGGTCCTCCCGTCAACTCCGCACCACCGTGCGGAGTTCCAGCGCCGCGCGGAGCCAGGCCGCCGCCGCCTTCGCGGCGGAGCCGATGGCCAGGCCCCAGGCCGCGCCGAGGATGCCGCCGGTGGCGTAGCCGACGAGCAGGGCGACCACGGAGAACGCGGAGAAGACCAGCTGGATGGGCAGGGTCGCGCGCGGGGTCAGCACCCGCAGCAGGAGCAGCGCGCAGGTGCCCAGGGCCATGAACGCGTACTGGCCGCCGGTGGCGGTGAGGATCTCGGACGCCGAGTCCCAGGTGGCGCCGAGGAGTTCGCGGCCCATGGTGTCGGGGAGAACGGTGAGGACCGTGGCCCACACCAGGGCCGTGACGGCCAGGGTGGCGCCGGCGGCGAGGGCGGCGCGGGCCTGACGGTGGGCGCCGGGGCGGGCGTTGAGGAGCGGCGGGCCGAAGCCGGTGGCGGCGTTGAAGAGCACGTTGAGCGGCCCGAAGAGCGTGCTGGCGCCGCGCAGCGCGCCGACGGCCAGCGGGTTGGCTATCAACCCCAGGCCGATGATGGCGAGTTGGGACGCGGCGTTGCCGACGCCGAACTCGACGACGAAGCGCCGCCCGAGGTGGCGGTGGCCGAGCAGCCGTGCCGGGCGGATGCCGCGCACCTCGCGCGTGCGCCAGGCGAGCAGCCCGGCGGCCAGCAGCAGCGCGGGCAGCGCCGACAGGCCCCAGGCGAGGACGAGTTGTCCCGGCCCCGAGCCGTGTGGCTGGGCCGCGAGCACGGGAACGACGACCGCCAGCCGCAACGTGTCGACGGTCAGGGCGAGTTGGGGTATGCCCAGCAGCGAGCAGGCGTAGCGGAGCACGTCCTGGGTGAGGACGATCGGCAGGACCAGGCCGAGCGCGGCCAGGCCGGCGGCGGTGCCGCCGGGGAGGGCGAACGTGGCCAGCGCCAGAACCGCGCCGAGGGCGGCGGAGCCGGCGAGGGTGAACGTCGCGGCGTCCCAACAGTGGCGGTTGAGGGTGAAGTTGGCGCCCCGGCGGAGCACCAGGGGCTGGCCGACGTAGGCACCGGTGGCGCCGAGGAGGACGGCGAAGACGGTGTAGACGACGGCGAAGGAGGCGAAGTCGTCGGCCGTCGACTGGCGGGCGGCGACGATCACCACGGCGATGTTGGTGAGGGCGGCGACGCCCTGGTCGGCGACGGCGGCCAGGGAGGTGAGGGAGGTGCGGGGGCTCTTCACGGACGGGGGTGTCGGGGGTTCGGCGGGGCCGGCCGGGCGGGGCGAGGCGCCGTTTTCTCTGCTCACTGGGTGTTTTCTCTGCTCACTGCGGGGGTCAGTGGGTGGTGGCGGGCGATCGGGTTGCGCGCCGGGGTGCGCGGGATGGCACACGGGGTGGTGCGCGCCGGCGCGGCCGGGCGGCGCGCGCCGTAGGTGGGTCGGTGCGGGATGGTCCGGGGCGTGGGTCAGGGGCGGGGGTCGTTGCTGCCGTCCTCCAGTTCGGCGGGGTTGAGCACGCGCAGGCCCATGGTCTCGGAGTTGCCCTCGCCCCGGTCGGGGGCGGGGCTGCGGCGGGCGCCCGTGGGGCCGCCGGGCGCGGCCCGTGGGGCGGGCGCGGCAGCCGGCGCGTCGCGCGGCGTCTCGGTCTGGCCACGGGTGTGCTCGGAGCCGTTGCCCCAGGAGTGGAGCACGGCGCCCAGCAGCAACCCGCCGGCGCCGACGACGAGTTCACGGACCCGGGCGAGGTCCTCGCGGCGCACCTCGCCGGGGTCGCAGACCACCAGCACGCCGTCCACGCGGTCGATCAACGCGATGGCGTCGGCGTAGGAGAGGACGGGCGGCGCGAGCACCACGACCACCGAGCCCCGGGCGTCGGCGTGGCCCAGGAGTTCGGTGGCGGCCGGGGAGGTCAGGGCGCGCGGCACGTTGCGCACCCGGCGCCCCGGGACCAGGTCGAAGATGCCGGACTCCCCCGCGTCTATCGGGACGCGCATCCCGGCCGGCCAGCCGCCGCCCTCGGCGCGGCCCGGGGTGCGGGCCCAGCCGGGGCGGACGCCGTCGGCGTGCCGCAGCTGCTCGATGAGGGTGGGGGTGCGCAGGTCGGCCTCGACGAGCAGGGCGTTCATGCCCATCTCGGCGAACGCGGCGGTGATGTTGACGGCGGCGGCCAGCGGCGTCTCGATGCCGCCGCGCGGGGCGACGACCAGCAGCCGGCGGCGCTGGGCGAAGGTCTCGTCGTAGGCGAGGCGGAACGCGATGGAACGGTACTCCTCCGCGAGCCGGCCCTCGGCGAGGAGTTGGTCGGGAACGCGCCCGGCGCGCGGCAGCACGCCGAGCACCGGCGCGCGCAGCGCGCGGGTGACGTCGCCCGCCGTGCGGACAGTGGGGTCGAAGACCAGCCGCACCCAGGCGGCCAGCAGCCCCAGGCCGATGCCGACGACATAGCCCAGGCCGAGCAGCAGCGGCAGCCCCGGCCCGGCCGGCGAGGTGGGCGGGGTGGCCTCGGTGATGACCCGGCCGCCGGTGGTGTCCAGGGCGCGCAACGCGCTGATGTCGGAGTTGAGTTCGGCGATCTGGCCGACGACCTGGGAGAGGTCGGCGACGGCCAGGTCGTAGGCGGCGGTGCCCTCGACGAGGGTGTCGACCTCGGTCTGGAGCTGGTCGCGGCGCTCCAGCAGCGGCTCGCGCTGGCCTTCGAGGGATGCGACGTTCTGGGCGATGGTCTCGTCCGCGTCGGCCTGCCGGTTGGCGAGGTAGGCGGTGACGAACGCGTTGGCGCGCTGGGCCGCGACCTCGGGGTCGTTCGCGGTGTAGGCGAACCGCAGCACCTGCGTGTTGGGCGGGTTGGTGACGGCCAGGCCGCGCTTGAGGCGGCCCAGGCTCTCTGCGGTGCCGAGGGTCTGGCCGGCGCGCTCGGCGACGATGTCGCTGACGGCGGTGCGGCGTTCGGAGCCCATGGCGACCCGGTCCATGGCGGCGGTGCCGGCGAACGGGTCGGTGGTGGGGGTGCGCAGGCTGACCTCGCTGGTGGCGACGTAGCTCTCGTTGGCGGTCAGGCCCAGCCAGGCGCCGCCGGCCAGGCCGATGAGGATGCCGCAGATGATCAGGGCGCGGTAGCGCAGCAGTTGGCGGAACTGGTCGCGCAGCAGGTCGGGTTCGTCCCAGGGCTGCTGGGGCTGGGCGGCGCGCTCCGCGCCCGCGACCGCGACCGCGCTCACGCCGGCGCTCCCCGGGGCGGAAGCGCCGGGCGCGCGGTGCGGACGCGCGCCGGCGCGTGCGCGGCCAGGGCCTCGTCGAGCAGCGCGGAGATCCGGGTGAGGCCGGCGGCGCGGGAGAGGTGGGTGGCGGCGTAGGCGGCTCCCCTGGCGCCGATGGCGTCGGCCTCGACGGGGTCGGCGACCAGTTCGCGGGCGGCGGCGACCAGCGCGGCCGGGTCCTCGGGCGGCACCAGCCGGCCGCCGGCGGAACGCCGCAGCTCCTGCGCGGTGCCGCCGTTGCCGGCGACGGAGGCGATGACCGGGCGGGCGGCGACGAAGTAGGAGGTGAGCTTGGAGGGCACGCTCATGTCCAGGACGCTGGCCCGCTGGGTGACCAGCAGCGCGTCGGCGGCGGCCAGGATCTCGGGGAACTCCGCCTCGTCGGCCGGCGGCAGCAGGTCGACGTTGGGCAACGAAGCGGCCCGCTCTGCGAGTTGGGCGCGACAGGAGCCGTCGCCCATCAGCACCACGCGGAGTTCGGGGGCGAGCCTGGCGGCGTCGATCAGCACGTCGAGGCCCTGCTTGAGGCCCATGTTGCCGGAGTGCAGCAGCACGGTCTGCCCGGGCGGCCAGCCCAGCCGCGCGCGGGTGTGTGCGCGGGGGCGCGTGGGGGGCGTGACATGGGACCAGTTGGGGACGAGGCGCACCCGTTCCGCCGGCACGCCCAGGGCGCGCACCCGTTCCCGGAACGACTCGTGGATGACGCCCACCAGGGTGGCGCCGGCCAGCATCCGCCGCTCGACGCCGGAGGCCAGGGCGGCGACCCGCCCGCCGCCCGCGATGCCGCTCTGCGCGGCGGCCGCGCCCATCAGGTCCTGGACGATGGGCACGAACGGAACGCCGTGGCGCCGCGCCAACCGCGCGGCGAGCAACCCGCCGGCCAGGCTGGGCACCTGCGCGACCACCGCGTCGGGCCGGGCGATCCGGGGCGGGGCGAGCAGCCCGTGGCCGAGAATGCTGCCCTCGTAGGCGGCGCGCCGCACCGCGCTCTGCCGCGCCGGGACATAGTGCCGACGGCGGTGGACCAGCACGCCTGCGCGCTCGTCGACCAGCCGCCAACGCCCCCGGTAGGCGGGGTCGACGCGCCAGGCCGGGTAGTGCGGCAGCCCGGCCAACACATGGACCTCCGCGTCCCGTTCGGCGGCCCAGTGCTCGGCGAGCTGGGTCGCGTAGGGGCCGATTCCGGCCTGTTCGGGGGCGTAGTTGGTGGACACCAGCAGCAGACGTTCGCCACCGGGGGCCTGCGGGTCGCTCACGACGCTCCTCTTCTCCGCCTCCGTGGCAGCTCCCGCCCTGCGGCGGTCTTCTGCCCCCGGGACAGCGGTGGTCTTCCCTGGCAGCGGTGGCGCACAGCCTATCCGCGCGTCACGGGTGGGGCACGACCACGCGTCAGCTTCCGGACGGGCGGAAGGCGTCGGGCCGGGAACGCGCCAACCCGCCCCGTCACCGGGCCGGTTCACGCAAAACGGAGCAGCGCTCCGTTCCGGCCGGGGGTTGGTGTCGTTTCGGAGCGCTGCTCCGTTTCCGGTTCCTGCGGGGCGGTTCATGCCGATCCGGAGCGCCGATCCACATATCCGGCCGACCCACGCCGATACGGACCGCCGCTCCGCTTCGGCCGGTCGGTTCCCGCCGATATGGAGCACTGCTCCGCTTGCCCATCCCATCCGCACCGTTCCGGAACGCCACTCCGTTTCCGCTGGGTGGTTCGTACCGATCCGGAGCACCGCTCCACTTACCCGGCCCCATCTACGCCGATCCGGAGCGCCGATCCACTTGTCCGGCCCGACCCACGCCGTTGCGGAACGCCACTCCGATCCGCCGGCCGGCTCCTCCCGTTCCGGAGCACCGCTCCGTTCCCGCCAACCCGTTCGTTCCGGGCCCGGGGGGCGGGGGCGCGGGTTAGGGTGCCGGGGAAGCGGTGACCGGCCAGTGGGGGGTTCGGGCGTCATGCAGACCGTGGGCTACGCACCGGGGGTCTACGACCTCTTCCATGTGGGGCACCTCAACATCCTTCGGCACGCACGCGATCGCTGCGACTACCTGGTGGCCGGCGTGGTCTCCGACGAGATGGCGACGCTCGCCAAGGGCAGGCCGCCGGTGATCCCGCTGGTGGAGCGGCTGGAGATCGTGCGCAGCATCCGTTACGTGGACGCCGCGTTCGTGGAGACTGTTCCGGACAAGTTGGAGACCTGGCAACAGGTCCGGTTCGACGTGCTGTTCAAGGGCGACGACTGGCGCGGCACGCCCAAGGGCCAGAAGTTGGAGCGCGACTTCGCCACGGTGGGCGTGCGGATCGTCTACTTCCCGTACACCGTGCACACCTCCAGCACTCAACTGCGGGGCGCGCTGGAGGCGTTGGGCGGAACCGGCGGGGTCGGTGGAACCGGCGGCCTCGGCGCCTCGAGCGCCGAGAGCGCGCGGAACCAGCGCGTCGAGAAGCCCGCGCAGAACAGGCCGTAGGCGCAGGCCAGGACGGCATAGCCGTAGCGGAACGCGCGTTCGTCGCCCAGCAGCACGAACAGCAGGCACAGCGTTCCGTAGTCCACCGGCAGCAGCGCCACAGCGCGCCGCCGGGACGGCCCGGGCACCGGCCCGCCGGCGGGCCCTGGCGCGTTCCGGCGCAGCTGCTCGGTGAGCAGCCCGCCGAAGAAGATCAGCAGATGGGCGAGTTGGAAGCCCAGCGGCAGCAACAGCCAGCCGCCGCCGGGAAGTTCGAAGTGGCGATGGAACGCGATCAGCACCACCGCGTGCAGCGCGGTGATCTTGGCCAGATCCACCACATGGTCGAGCCACTCGCCGGCCGGGCTCGACCGGCCCAGCAGCCGGGCGAGTTGACCGTCGGCGGAGTCCAGCGCGAAACCGAGGAAGAGCCCGAACCACACGGCCACCCCCACCGCCCAGGAGGGCGGCGCCAGCGCGACGGCCGCCAGGGCCGCGCCGCTGACGGCGGCGCTCAGCAGGGTGACCTGGTTGGGGCCGAGGCCCAGCCGGTAGGCGGCGGCCGCCAGCCGGCGGCCGACCGGTCGGTTGACGTAACGGGAGTACAGGGACACGCCCTTGGCGGTCTTCTGCGCCTCGGCCAGCCGCGCAACGGCCGCCCCGTACCCCAAGGTTCGCCCCGTCCCCACCATGGGCGGCATCCTCCCACGGCACGCGGGCCCGCTCCCAGGCCCCGCGTCGGCATCCGACGCACGCGCGCGCCGCCGGCACGGATACGATGCCTGGGCCGGAGCGACACACGACGGGGAGGGCCGAGGAGATGCGGCTGCGCGCACGACTGACGACAACCACGGCGGGGCTGTTGGTGAGCCTGGCCACGGTGGCGTCCCTGTCGGGCTGCATGACGGTGCACGGCGAGACCGCCGTGGTGCCGGCGGCCACCGAGAACGAGGCCGAACAGGTCCTGGAGCACTACTTCGAGGTCACCAACGAGGCGCGGAGAACGTACGACGCCGAGTTGAACGCGACGGTGGAAGCGGGTGCGCTCGCGGAGATCAACGGTGCCGCGCTGATCGCCCAGGGCGCGTTGGCCGAGGACCAGGCCGCCGAGGAGGGCGAGGAGGCCCCGCCCGAGGAGGAGACAGGCGGGGAGGCTCCGCCCGAGGAGGAGACGGGCGAGGAGGGCTCGGCCGAGAACGGGACGGCCGAGGAGGAGTCCACCGAGGAGGACGGGGGCCTGACCCCGGTCAACCCCCGGTTCCTGATCCCGCAGCAGGCCGGCTGGCCCAAGTTCTTCATGGTGGACACCGAGATCCAGGACAGCGATTACCGCTGGCTGATGACGTTCTCCCGCGACAGCGTGGACGAGCCGTGGAAGGCGCGCTACCTCTCGGTGCTCCAGCCGTCGGCGATCCCGGAGTTCGCGGAGGACGAGGACGGCTTCCTGGAGGAGATCCAGATCTCCAGCGAGAGCACCGGCCTGTCGGTGATCCCCAGCGAGCTGGGTGAGACCTATGCGACCTACCTCGCCGAGGGGCAGGGCTCGTTCCTCGGCGGCCCCCACACCTCCGAGGTGCTGGCGACCCGCGACGAGTGGGCCAATGACCCGGCCGTGGGCATCGAGTACGCGGACGTTCCGCAGGAGGAGAAGGAGCACCCCACGTTCGCCGTGCGGACGGCCGACGGCGGGGCGCTGGTGCTGTTCACCATGCGGATGGACGAGAAGCGGACCTGGGCCGAGGGCCAGACGCCCGTGATCGAGGAACTGGTGCAGCCGCTGATGCAGGGGACCGCCACCCGGGCGGTGACCCTTCAGCGGTACGCCACGTTCACCGCCTATGTGCCGGAGGGCGAGGACCCGGTCGACCTGCGGGCCCGGATGGGCGGCGTCTTCAACGCGCTGGGCGAGTAGCGCACGGCGCGGCGGGAGCGGAACGAGCCGCAGGAGCGGAACGAGGGGGCGGGGCCGACGGCCTCGCCCCCTTCCGGTTCCGGCCGGTCAGTTGGGCCAGCCAGGCTTTCGGTCAGTTGGGCCAGGCCGGTTCGCGGTGGTGGCTGGCGCAGGCGTCGGTGAGGGTCTCCAGCAGGGCCAGCGGGTCGGGCAGCGGATGCTCCGGGCCGCGCAACCAGCGGACACCCTCTCCGCCTTCCTCGGTGAGCCGGGCCGGGGGCAGCAGGACATAGCTGCCCCGGCAGTGCCAGCGCAGCCCTGGGTGCTCGTCCATGGTCTCGGGGTGGCAGTCCAGCTCGCACGGCCACCACTCGTCCTCGTCGTCGGGCGTGCCTCTGGTCGCGGTGAAGAACAGCATCCGGTCGGGGTCGGCGACGGCCACCGGGCCCAGCTCGATGCCGTCGGCGGCCAAACGTTCCAGCGCCTCCAGGCCCGCCGCCAGCGGCACGTCCAGCACGTCGTGGACGCGGCCGGTGGCGGTGACGAAGTTGGCCTCGGGGTCGGCGCGCAGCCAGCGCAGCACCTGCTCGGCGTCCGTGGTGGCCTCCGCGTTCCAGGTGAGGGAGACCGGGTGCCGCGCCGGTGTGGGACAGCCGATCCTGGCACAGGAACAGCCGTAGCCCTGCGGGTGCGCGGCCGGGGCGACGGGCAGCCCCGCTCTGGCGACGGCGAGCAGCGACTCCTCACGGGCCTGCGCGGCGGCCTCACCGCCGGCACCTCGACCACCACGACGCAACCAGCGGGGAAATCTGCTCTCGCGTGCCATCAGGTGCTTACCGCCTCACTTCCGTCCCGTAAGCAGACCAGCGTTCGGAGGACCGGCCTTATTCCTCAGCCGTCCCTCGGGTCCCCGTGGGTCTCCACCGGTCCCTTCGGGACCTCCCTGGACCCGCTGAGGGCTCCTCCGGGTTGGCGCTCATCCTGCCCTGTCCCCGGCCCGGATGGGTAATCGGGGGAGGCCGGGTGAACGGCTTCGGGGCTGGGCACACTGTGCTCACCGCAGTGCTTCACGCACCTCTTCCAAGCGGCCCTTCACCCACAAGGAGCCTCTGTGTACCGACCCCGTCGCTATCTGATGTGTCCTCCGGAGCACTTCCGGGTCACGTATTCGATCAATCCGTGGATGGACCTGAGCAAGCCTGTCGATGTCCGACTGGCCATGGCCCAGTGGAGCGATCTACGTGACTGTTATCGCTCGCTCGGCCACACGGTGGACGAGCTGACCCCGCATCCGGACCTGCCCGACCTGGTCTTCACGGCCAACGGCGGGCTGGTGCTGGAGGACCGGGTGTTGGGGGCGCGCTTCGCCCATCCCGAGCGGTACGGCGAGGCCACGGTGCACGAGGAGTGGCACCGCGAGCGGGGGTGCGCGGAGTTTCAACGCGCTCAACACACCAACGAGGGCGAGGGCGACTTCGCGGTGACGGACCGGTGGCTGCTGGCGGGCCACGGCTTCCGGTCCAGCCCGCTGGCGCCGCAGGAGGCGCAGGAGTTCTTCGGCCGCCCGGTGATCGCGCTCGACCTGGTGAACCCCCGCTTCTACCACCTGGACACCGCGCTGTGCGTGCTGGACGACGGCGGGAACGGTGACGAGGACGGGCCGGCGCACGGGAACGGGCCGGCGCACGGGAACGGGGACGGGCCGGCGCGCGGGAACGGGGGCGGGCCGGCGCGGAGCACGGTCATGTACTACCCGGGGGCGTTCTCCCCGGGCAGCCGGGCCGTGCTGAGGCGGCTGTTCCCCGACGCGATCGTCGCGGAGGAGGCGGACGCGCTGGCGCTCGGCCTGAACGCGGTCTCCGACGGCCACCACGTGGTCCTGCCGCAGGCCGCCGTCGGGCTGTTGGAACCACTGCGGGAACGGGGCTTCGAACCGGTCCCGGTCGACCTGTCCGAGCTGCTGAAGGCGGGCGGCAACGTCAAGTGCTGTACGGCGGAGCTGCGTTGACGAGGCGGTGAGGTTCTCCGTTTCCCCGCTTCCCGCCCGCCGGGTCGAACCCGGCGGGCGGGGCGGAGCGGGGGCGGCGAGGGTGCGGCGGGGGTGCGGCGGAGGCGTCGCTCAGCCGCGCCAGGGTTCGTAGTGCGGGTTGTCGACGCAGTCGGCCATGACCTCGGTCCTGGTGTCCCGGTCGATGGGACAGGCGCCAACGATGAACTCCGTGGCGACGCCACCCGGGAAGGCCACCTCGACCTGGTCCGCCCAGCGGTGCTGGTCGCCGATGGTTGCGTTGACGTCGATCCCGCCGGGCGCGTCGATGTAGTAGTTGAAGCGCGCCGAGCCCCAGTCCTTGTACAGGTCGTGGTCGTACGACGTGCTCACGAACGGCGATGGCTGGTTGACCAGGACGTACTGCTCCAGGTCGTACTGCCCGTTCACCACGTCCCTCGGCTCGAAGCCCTCGGCGAAAACGACGTCCGGGGCCCGGCCGTCTGCTCGGTAGAGCTGGCGGCAGTCGGTGCGGTAGGCGGGGTCGGGGCTGATCCGCTCCACGTCGACGTTGTCGTTGTTGGCGGCATGGAGCGGGTCGTTGACGGTCGGGCAGGCGACGGCGGCACTGGCGACCGGCGCGGCGGTGAGGGAGATCGGGGTCAGCAGGAGCCCGAGCGGGAGGGCGAGGGCTGCGGTCCTGCGGAGGATGCGCTTCCAGAACATGCCCGTACCCTGGCCGGGCGCGGGGGCCGAACCCCCGCAATGTCCCCCGAACGACGGCGTGGCGCGGCGCCAACACGACGGTTGCCGCTGGCAGTTACCGGAGGCCGGATGGGCCTGGGGGCCCATCCGCCGGGGGTGGGGTGCGGGGTTCTCCGGATGGATTCGGGCTGTTTCGTGGGTGGGGTTGAACGCCTGCACGCCGGTTGCGAATGGTTGACCGGCGCGGCAGAAGTGGTTGGCCCTGCGGCGGGCAGGACTCCGGCGCAGGCCGGCCCTGCGGCACCGCCGAGCCGTCCCCGGCGACAGGTCCCGAGCCGGGGCCCGGCAGGGCGAACGCGACCAGCGCCGGAACCGGAGAGCCGCTCCGGCGCAGCCGCCGCCGGGCGCGGCCGCAGACACGGACGGCCCTCCAGCACCGCCGCCTCACAACGGAACCGGAGAACGGCTCCGGCAGAACCGCCACCGGCATCCGCGCCGGGCGAGACCGGAGAACCACTCCGCCTCCACCGCTGCCGGCGACCGGCCCCGACGAAACCGGACACCCACTCCGGTACGCCTGCTGGCGGCGCCCGGTTCCCGCAAGAGCGGAGAACCACTCCGGCAGGGGCGAGCCTGACGACGGACGGCAAACCGAACCGGAGAACTACTCCGGCTGAGGCGGCACCGAACCCGGGCCGGGCGGAACCGGAGAGGCACTCCGACTCAGCGGTCGCCGGCGACCGACTCCGACGTAAACCGGAGGGCCAGTCCGGTCCGGCGGCCGGCGGCGCCCCGGCCCGCGCGAGACCGGAGAGCTGGTCCGGTTGTATCACCGCCAGCGGCCCCGGGCCCGACGAGACCGGAGAGGCGCTCCGGTCCCCTTGCCGCCAGCACCCGGCCCACACAAGAGTGGAGAACCGCTCCGGTTGAACCACCGCCGACGGCCCGGGCCCGACGAGACCGGAGAAGCGCTCCGGTTGAAGCACCACCGACTCATGGCCCCGACAGGGTCGGAGAGGTGCTCCGGATGAATTGCCGGCGTCGCCCGGTTCTCACAGAAACGGAGGACCGCTCCGGCCCGGCTGTCGCCGGCGACCGGCCAAGCGCATCGAAGAATCACCGCTCCGGCAGGGGTGAACGCGGCGGGTCGATCGGTCTCAGGGGGCCGGGCCCGCACGGCCGGACGTACCTCTCGGCGAGGGAACCTTCCCTGGCGAAGCCAGGACCCCACCCCAGCGGCCCCGCCTCCACCACGGCCCCGCGCCACCACCCCGGCAGCACCGCCGCCACCCCAGCAGCACCGCGCCGCCATCCCGGCAGCACCGCCACCACCCCGGCGGCCCCGCACCCCGCTCCCCCCGCGCCCGCGCAGCCCCCGCACCCCGTGTCGGCGGAAGCGCGCCCCGGCGGCCGCCAGCCCGGCCCGCCAGGCCGGCGCGCGCGGCTACGCCGCTCCGGCACCTCCCGGCAAGGGCCCCGCCGCTCCGGCACCCCCCGGCGAGGGGACCGCCGCTCCCCCGTCCCCCGGCAAGGGGTACGCGTCGCCCCAGGCCGTGTCCCTGGCCCGGCGGTAGGCGTCCGTGCCGTGGCGCTTGGTGATGGTGAGGGCGCGGGTCGCGCCGTCGGGGGCGCAGAGGTCGAGGAGGACCTGGCCCTTGCGTTGGCGGGGGCGGCGGATCACCCGGGGTTCGGCGGGGGTGGCCGTCGGGGGCGGGTCGCGGAAGGCCGCGACATACGCGAACTTCTCGTCCTCGTACGGCAGTTCCGCTCCCTTGACCCGCCGGTGCAGCGCCGAGCGGGTGACCCGGGCGCCGAAGTGGCACCAGTCATCGCCGACGGTCAGCGGGCAGCCCGCGCCGTGCGGGCAGGGCGCGAGCACGGTGAGCCCTGCGGCCAGCAGCCGGTCCCTGGCGGTGCGGATGCGGAGGTAGCCGTCGGGCGTTCCCGGTTCGACGAGGACCACGGCGCGTCCTGCGGCGGCGACCGCGTCGACGGCGGCGTCGCGTTCCTTCTCGGGGAGTTCGTTCAACACGTAGGAGACGGTGACCAGTTCGGCCGGCGCCAGGGGCACGCCGATGGCGTGGCGGGTCCAGCGCGCGCCGCGCACGGCCGCCGGGGCGCCGGCGGCGCCGGCCAGCTCGCGGCCGAGGTCGAGCGCGGGCCCTGCCCGGTCGAGGACGAGGGTGGGCCGTTCGCCCGGCCAGACGCCGGCGGCGGCCCAGGTCGCGGCGCCCGTTCCGCCGCCGAGGTCGAGGTGTTCGGCCGGCACCCAGCCGGGCAGCCGGGCGGCGAGGGCGGCGAGCGCCGCCGCGACCGCCTCGAAGGTGGCCGGCATCCGGTAGGCGGCGTAGGCGACGGCGTCCGCCCGGTCGCGCAGCTCGGGGGCCGGGCCCGGGGTCTTCGCCCGGTACCCGGCCATCAGGCGTTCGACGGCACCCGCCGCCCGGGTGGGCGGCAGGCCGTCGAGGAGCCCGTCGAGCGCGGCGCGCAGCTGGTCGGAGGTGCTGGTCACCCGGGAAGTGTAGGCCGGGCGGCGGACCGCTTCGGCCGGCACAGGGCGACGTAGGCGACGGCTCCGGCGAGCACCGCGACCAGTTGGACGACGGCCATCGGCACGGCGGTCTCCTCGCCCGCGACGCCCACCAGCGGGGAGGCGGCGGCGCCGACGAAGAACTGGGTGGCGCCCAGCAGCGCGGAGGCCGCGCCGGCCGCGTGCGGGGTGCGGTCCAGCCCCTCGGAGTTGGCGTTGGGCAGCACCAGCGGCATGGAGCCCATGAGGAAGAACAGGCCGATGGAGATGGCCAGCAGGTTCGCCTCGCCGAACACCCCGGTGGTCATGACCAGCAGCGCGACGGCGGAGAGGGTGATGAGGACCAGTCCGGTCGTCATGATCCGGTGCACGGAGACCCGGCCGACGAGGATCTTCCCGTTGACCTGGCTCATCAGCACCAGCGCGATGGAGTTGGCCATGAACACCATGCTGTAGGTCTGCGGCGAGGCGCCGTAGATCTCCTGCACGACGAACGGGGAGGCGGCGACGTAGGCGAAGAGCGCCGCGAACACCAGGCTGCCGACGAGCAGGTGGCCGGTGAAGACGCGGTCCCTGAACAGCCCGCCCATGGCCCGCAGCGCGGCGGGCACGCCGCCGCTGTCGCGCCGCTCGGGCGGCAGCGTCTCGGGCAGCCAGCGGATGACCACGGCGATCAGGATGACGCCGGTGACGGCCAGCACCAGGAAGATGCCGCGCCAGTCGGTGAACCGCATCAACTGGCCGCCGAAGACGGGCGCCAGGATGGGCGCGACGCCGGAGACCAGCATGAGCGTGGAAAAGAACCTGGCCATCGCGACGCCCGAGTAGAGGTCGCGGACGATGGCGCGGGCGATCACCACGCCGGCCGAGCCGGCCAGGCCCTGCACCAGCCGGCAGGCGGTGAGGATCTCGACGGTCGGCGCGAAGGCGCAGGCGACGGACGCGACCACATAGCAGGCCATGCCGACGATCAGCGGCCAGCGGCGGCCGAGTTGGTCGCTCATGGGACCCACCACCAGCTGGCCGAGGCCGAGGCCCAACAGGCAGGCGGTGAGGGTGAGTTGCACGGTGGACGCGCCGGTGCCCAGCGAGTCGGCGACCTCCGGGAGGGCCGGCAGGTACATGTCGATGGAGAGCGGCGGGAGGGCGGAGAGGCTGCCCAGGATCAGGACGATCAGTAGGCCGGCCTTGCGGCGCTTGCTGAGCTGCGGCGCTTGGGACGCCTGCGGCGCGGGGGCCGGCGGGTGGAGGGCGGCGGCGGATATCCCGGGGGTGGCTCCGGTGGATATCTCGGGGGCGTTGGGGGGGCGAACGTCGGAACCTGGTACGGCCGTTGGGCTTTGGCCGAGCTGAGTCATGCACCTCTCCGGGAATCGTTAGGACGATCCAATCATCCCACGATCCGGGGTCGCCGCCTCTCGATTACGGCCGGACGAATGACGCGTTCCCGGCGTGGAAACAACGCCGGAACCGCGCCGTCCGCTTGACCGTTTCCGCTGGCCAGCGCCGTGCGGGAAGCCGGCGGCCGGGAACGGTCCCGCCGTCAACTCTGCCTCGCCGACCGCCCGCTGGGCCTTTGCGGCGGGAAGTGAAACACGTCTCACTTCCCGCCGTTGAGGTTTGGGCCACCCGGGGTGAGCCCGGGGCGCCCGGCCGACAGAGCCCGCCCCACAGAGCCCGGGACCGGCGTCAGACCTCGCGCAGGCCCGGGTCGCCCGCGCGGGAGACGAACGTCGCCGCCGTCGCCACCGCCGCGCCCGGCGTGGTGACCCGGTCCACGACCCGGTACTCGGCGCGCGCCTCGGCCTCGTCCAGGGTGACCACCAGATAGCCGCGCCGCCCGTCGTAGAAGCGGAGGTGCGGGTTGGCGCCGGTCAGCGCGGCCCAGTTGTCGGGGCGCGCCGCGCCGTCGCCGCCGCTGGCGATCGAGGTGGTGACCAGCTCCACGCCCAGGGTGCGGGAGTCGGGGTCGTCCCAGTCGGCCTTCAGGTCGAAGGCGTAGTGCACATGGACGTCGCCCGTGAACACCACCAGGTTCTCGACGCCGGCCTCCTCGGCCGCGGCGAACAGCCGTTCCCTGGCCGCCGGATAGCCGTCCCAGGAGTCCATCGACAGCGGCCAGGGGCCCGCCAGCTGGTTGCGGCGGCGGGCGACGGTGACCTGCTGCGGCAGCACGTTCCACACCGCGTCCGAGGCGCGCCAGCCGTCGGCCAGCCAGCGTTCCTGAGCCGCGCCCAGCAGGGTGCGGTCCGGCTCGGCCGCCTCGTCGCCGGGCAGCTTCCAGCCGTCGCCGTGCGCCTGGTCGTCCCGGTACTGCCGGGTGTCGAGGATGTCCAGCTGGGCGAGGCGGCCGTAGTGCAGCCGGCGGTGCAGCAGCAGGTCGGGGCCCTCGGGCAGCTGCGGCCGGCGCAGCGGCATGTTCTCCCAGTAGGCGCGGTAGGCGGCGGCGCGGCGGACCAGGAACTCCTCGGCGGGGTCGTCCTGTTCGGAGATCGCGCCGGCGTAGTTGTTGTCCACCTCGTGGTCGTCCCAGGTGACGATGAACGGGTGGGCGGCGTGCGCGGCCTGGAGGTCGGGGTCGGAGTGGTAGAGGGCGTAACGGGTCCGGTAGTCCTCCAGGGTGCGGGTCTCCCGGTTGAGGTGCGCGGGCATGGCGGTGCCGCGCACGCCGGCGGTCGCGTTGACCGCGTACTCGTAGAGGTAGTCGCCCAGGTGCAGCACCGCGTCCAGCTCGGGCTCGGCGGCCAGGTGCCGGTAGGCGGTGTAGAAGCCCTGGTCGTAGCGCTGGCAGGAGACGAGCCCGAAGCGGACGGCGGCCGGCAGCGCGTCGGGCGCGGGCGCGGTCCTGGTGCGGCCGGTGGTGGAGGCCCAACTCCCGGTGGTGAAGCGGTAGTAGTAGGTGGTGCCGGGGTTGAGCCCGGCGACCTCGACGTGGACGCTGTGGGCGAACTCGGGGTGCGCGGTCGCGGTCCCGGAGTCCACCACGCGGGTCAGCTCGGCGTCGGTGGCGATCTCCCAGGCGACCTCGACGGGCTCGGCCGGCAGCCCGCCGTCCAGCGCCAGCGGATCGGGCGCGAGCCGGGTCCACAGCACCACGGAGTCGGGCAGCGGGTCGCCGGAGGCGACGCCGAGGGTGAACGGGTCGTCGGGCAGCGCCGATCCGTCGGCGGCGGGGGCGGCCTGGGCGGTGTTCGGCAGGTTCACGGCGAAGGCGATCGCGGCGGCGGCACCCGTCACGGTCAGGAAGCGGCGGCGGTTCAACTGGCGCGCGGCGGCTCGGAGTTCCTCGGTGGGGGACGGAATCTGCGTCATGCCCCGAGTGCAGCGAGCGCGCTCTAAGGGCGGCTGACCTGGGCCGGGCGCCCGGCTGGCGATCCGATGACCGCACCCTGGCCGGCGGGCGACGCCCGAGCCACGGGCGAACTCCGTTCCGTTCAACGCGAGTTGCGCCGCCCGTTCCCTGGCGCGGCGGAACGGTCGCCGGCGGTCGGCCGGCGAACGGAAGCGGTCGCCGTTCGGTCGCGAACCGGCGGGGGCGGTCGGCAAACCCGCGTTCCGGCGAACCTCAGGTAATGCCGGTGACCGTCACGGTGACGCCCAGCGGGCCGGCCGGTTGCCCGGGCGACGGGCCTGGCGCCCGCGCGGCGACCGCCTCGGTGACCGCGCGCCGCACCGCGCGGGTCACGTCAACGGCCCGATGGCCGCGCGCGACCCCGACCGCCACCTCGATCCGCCAGCCGCCGCCCGGCAGCGGCTCCACCCGCACCGCGCCGGCGCGCCGCCCGCCGGCGGCCCGCCCGCGCAGCAGCCCGGCGATGCCGGAGGCGGGGAACGCCACCCCCGGCACCCGGCGCACCGCGAACCCGACCACCTCGCGAAGCGCGGCCGCGCCCGGCGCGCCCTCGCCCCGCGCGCCCTCGCCCCGCGCGCCCTCGCCCCGCGCGCCCTCGCCGCGCGCGCTCCCGCCCCGCGCCCCGTCGCCGCTCATCGGAGCCGCCGCCGAGCGCCGCCGGGCAGCGCGTCCGTCAGATCCAACACATGCACGTCCACCGTGCGCACCTCCAGGCCCAACTCCTCGTCGGCCGCGACCGCCAGGCGCCCCCGCACCGCATCGGCCAGCTCCGGCACGGTCCACCGCAGCCCGGCCACCACCTCGATCCGCACCGCCACCGGCCCGCGCGGCGGCCGTTCCCCCGGCGCGACCCGCCCGACCGGCGCGATCCGGCAGCTGCCCACCCGCACCGCGTCCAACTCCTCGACCGCCTCCCGAAAGACCCGGGCGACGGCGGCCTCCACGATCCAGGCGTCCTCGTTCGGCTCGCCCAGCGGCAACGTGCGTCCTGGCCGCAGTTCGAGCCGGACGATCTCCATCACCCGCGTGGTGACCCGGGAGGCCAACCCGCCGGTCTCGGGCGCCCGTTCCTCCTCCGCGCGGGTGGCCGCCACCACCTCGCCCAGCGCCCGCAGCTCGGCGAGCGCGGCGCGGCAGGAGGGGCAGTCGCGGACATGCGGATCGCTCCCGGCCCTGCCCTCGTCCCACGCCTCCCACAGCTCGGCCAGCGACCGGCCGCAGGCCAGCACCTCCTCCTCGGGCCCCCGCTCAGCCTCACGTTCCCGGCCTTCGCCTTCCGCCCGGCCGCCTTCCGCCCGGCCGCGTTCCGCCCGGCCGCGTTCCTCGTCGCCGCCGGGGGCGCCCGCTCCCTCTAGCGCCATGGTTCCATCGCCTCCATCAGGTAACGCCTGGCTCTGAAGAGCCGTCCCCGAACGGCCTGTTGGGTGATGCCGACCGCCCGCGCTATCTCCTCGTAGGCCAGCCCGTGGAACTCCCGCAGCACCCAGCACGCCCGCTGCTCGGGCGAGAGCCCACCCAGCGCCTCGCGCAGCGCGCGCACCGCCGCCAGGTTCTCCACCGTGCGCGCCGGCGAGGCACGCGCCTCGGGCGCGGCCGGCTCCGCGACCGCGTCCAGCGGGGCGGTGGGGCGACGGGCACGGAGCAGATTGAGACAGCGATTGGTGACGATCCGGTACATCCAGCTGCGGAACGCGGCCTCGCCCCGGAACTCCGGCAGCCGCCGCCATGCGCTGACGAACGCATCCTGCACCGCGTCCTCGGCGTCCGCCGAACCGCCGGCCCCCGCGCGCCCGCCCAGCAGCTGCCCGGCGAGCCGCAGCAGCACCGGGCCATGGCGGTGCACCAGCGCCTCGAAGGCCGCCTCGTCGCCCTCCCTGGCCCGGGCCACCAGCAGCGCGTCGTCGTCCGCGTCGGCCTCCTCCCCGTCCGCCGGGTCGGGCCGTTCCGCGTCAGGCCGTTCGGCCTCGGCTTCGGCCCACGGGTCCGCCTCGATCGCCACCCCTGCTCCTCACTGGCACGTCACGCCTCCTCGCGCCCGGCTTTACCCGAAGCGCCCGGGGGCGCACCATGGCCGAAACACAGCGGTCCCGAAGAACGTGCGTGACGTTTCCGGTAATCCGGTGTCCTACCAGGCGTGAGCGCGACCGGACAGTCGGTCGCGGCGAACCGACGAAAGGCAGGCAGGCCATGGCAACCAGGACAGCCTCCCACAGCGGCGCTGACGCCACCCAGGACAAGCGAGAGCGGGCGGGCGACCAGCCGGACGAGCGGCTGCCCCGCCAGCAGGCGACGGGCGGCGGGCAGCGCGACAGCGACACCACCGTCAGCGAGGGCGCCTCCGGCAGCCAGGAGCCGGCCCCGACCAGGGGCCGCACCTCGATCGCCGGCGGGGTCGTGGAGAAGATCGCCGGAATGGCCGCCCGCGAGGTGCCCGGCGTGCACGCCCTCGGCGGCACCCTCTCCCGCACCCTGGGCGCCGTGCGGGACCGCGTTCCCGGCGGCCGCGCCCAGGTCTCGCGCGGGGTCAAGGTCGAGGTCGGCCAGCGGCAGACCGCGATCGACCTCGACGTGATGGTGGAGTACGGCGTCCCGGTCAGCGAGTTGGCGCGCGAGGTGCGCGAGAACGTGATCGCGGCGGTGGAACGGATGACCGGACTTGAGGTGATCGAGGTCAACATCGCGATCGTCGATGTTCGGCTGCCCGACGAGGAGCTGCACGAGGACGAGCCCAGGGTGCAGTGAGCACCCCCGGCCCGGCCGGCCCGGCGGCGGGCCACGGCGGGCCGACGGGTGACCGTGGGCGTGGCACAGCGGATCGAGGGCAGGGAGCGGTCATGGCGGAGACGCGTGGTGAGAGCGGCCGACGAGACCACCGGGAGGCCGGTGGTGGTGCGGGCGCGGTCGGCGACCGGGGACACTGGTCCCAGCGGCGCCTGCCGGCGCTGACCGCGATGTGTGCGGGGCTGGCCATCTGGCTGGCCCAGGTGGTGGAGGCTGCGACCAGGTGAACCAGCGGGTGAGTCGGGCTGAGAACGAACGGACGGAACGCGCCGGGGGCCGCCGCTGGTGGCTGGCCCTCCGGCGCACCCCCGTGTCGCTGTGGCGCGACGACATCGACCACTGGGCCGCCGCCCTCACCTACTACTCCGTGCTGGCCGTCTTCCCCACCCTCTTCGTCGCGCTCTCGCTGATCGGGATGGCCCACCCGGCGGCCGGGCCGGAGCTGATCGGCCACGTCTCGGCGCTCGTTCCCTCCAACTCCCGGAAGGACGTCTACACCGCCCTGACCGACGTCACCGAACAGCGTTCCGCCGCCTGGGTGTTGATCGTGGTGGGCGTGGCCAGCGCGGTGCTGGCCGCGTACAACTACCTGAGCATCTTCCGCCGGGTGCTGCACGCGATGCACGGCGTGGCCGACCGCCGGCCGCCGATCCGGGCCATCCCGCGCACCACGCTGACCGCGCTCGGGCTGCTGGGCCTGCTGGTGGCCAGCGCGGCGGTGCTGATCCTCACCAGCGAGGCGGTGCGGGCCATCGGGCGGGTGCTGGACCTGGGTGAGGGCGGCAGCACGGCGTGGACGGTCTTCAAGTGGCCGCTGCTGGTGGCGCTGGTCGCGATGCTGGTGATGGTGGTCTTCCGCACCGGCCCCGAGTCCTCCCGCGCGCCGCACCGGGCGCTGCCCGGCGGGGCGTTGGCGGTGCTGCTGTGGCTGGTCGCCTCGGCGGGGTTCGCGCTGTACGCGTCGCATGTGCCGACGTACAACCGGCTCTACGGCTCGCTCGCCGGGATCGTGGTCTTCCTGGTCTGGCTCTGGGTCTCCAACCTGGCCCTCCTCGCCGGCGCCCAGTTCAACGCGGAGCTATCCGCTTGCGCGGCGCCTCGGGAGGCGGCCGCCGGCGCGGCCGCCGAGGCCGCCGGCAGCGCCGGCGAGCGCGCGGCGGGTGTTGCCGCCCACGAGGCGGCCGGCGCGGCCGCCGCTGGCGCGACGTCCGCTGGCGCGGGGCCCCGGGAAGGTGCCGGAAGCACCGGCGAGGCACAGGCCGCCGGGCGGGTGCCCCGCATGGAAGCCGCCGGCACGGCAAGCATCGGCCAAGCCGACGGACGTACAGCGCCGGACACCGCTGACGCGGCGAGCACCGGCCGGGTCGACGGACCAGCGGCGCCGGGCACCGCTGGCGCGGGGCCCCGGGGAGGTGCCGGAAGCACCGGCGAGGCGAGCATCGCGGCTGAGATGCCAGGTGCGGACACCGCTGACGCGGCTGGCAGCGGCGAGGCACGCGCCGCCGGGCTGGTGCCGGGCACGGAAACCACCGGCACGGCAAGCATCGGCCAAGCCAACGGACGTACAGCGCCGGGCGCCGCTCGCTCGGTGAGCACCGCAGGCCAGATGGACGGTGTGGAAGCCAGCAGCGCGGGAGGCACCGGCCACGCCGACGGACGAGCGGCGTCGAGCGTCGCTGGTGCGGTGAGCAACCGCGAGACCGGTACCGCAGGTGAGATGCCGGGCACGGAAGCCACCGGCGCGGGAGGCGTCGGCGGGGCACAGGCCGCCGGGCGGGTGCCCGGGGTGGATGAGGTGAGCGGCCCCGACGCGGGCGGGGTAACGCAGGCAGCGGGACGTGTGGCGCGTCGCGACGGCGCCGCCGGGCAGGCTGACGGCGAAGTCGCGGGGGCGGCGGAGGCCGCCGGCTTGCCCGGCGTGGGCGGGATGGCCAGCGCGAGCGGTGTCAGCGAGTGGAACGGGACGCCGCCGAACGCCAACGGCGCGGGGGGCGCCGACGGCGGGTTCGGATCGAACGGTTCGGGCGGTGCCCACCGGGAGGTCAACGGGCACGGAACGGCGCGGCCTGGGGGCACCCGGGCCGAGCCACCCGCGCACGCGGGCGACGCGGGCGACGCGATGCAGGGCATCCCCCCGATGCCGAACCACCCGCCCCGCTCGTTCGAAGACCACGCGAACGGCCGGCGGGCGGCGCCCGGAGCGAACGTCGAACCCACTCCGCCGGAGACCAACCCGCTCTCGTTAGCGCCCGGTTGGCCAGCCGTTCCGCCGCTCCCCCGTCACGCTCCCCCTCCCCCGTTCCCGCCGGACACGACCCCGGCCGAACGGCCACCCTCGGCCGCCATCCGTTAACCCACCCCGCACGCCCCCCATTTACCAACCGCCGGAGGCGCCCAGGTCGAAGGCGCACACCGCCCCCGCGCCACAGCCGCCACGCCCACACCCCCCAACCGCCGAAGACTCTTGCCGCAGGCGCGCGGCGCCCCTCACCACAAAACCGCCGGAGGCCCCCGCGCGTGGGGCGCTCCCCTAAACCGCCGGAGGCAGGGAGGGGTAGTCCGTGTAGCCCTCCGGGCCCCAGCCGTACAGGTGTGTGGGGTCGACCTCGTTCAGCTCGGCGCCGGCGGCGAAGCGGGCCGGCAGGTCGGGGTTGGCCAGGAACGCGCGGCCGTAGGAGACGAGGTCGGCGCGGCCGGTGGAGACCAGCGCCTCGCCCTGCTCGCGGGTGGTGGGCGGGCCGTTCTCGCCGACGTTGGCGACCAGCGTGCCCGACCAGCGCGGGCGGAGGTCGGCCAGCGCCGGGTAGCGGTCGTTGTCGGTCAGATGGAGGTACGCCAGGCCCAGTTCGTTGAGCGCCTCGACCAGCGGCCGGTAGACCGGGCCCGGGTCGGATTCGGCCATTCCGAACTGTGGGTTGCCCGGCGAGAGGCGCAGCGCGACGCGGGCGCCGCCCACCGCGTCGGCGACCGCGCGGACCAGCCGCAGCGGGAAGCGCCGTCGGTTCGCCGGCGAGCCGCCCCAGCGGTCGGTGCGCAGGTTGGTGTTGTCGGCGAGGAACTGGTGCGACAGGTAGCTGTTGGCGCCGTGGATCTCCACCCCGTCGAACCCGGCCGGCCCGACGGCGAGTTGGGCGGCGGTCACATGGTCGGCGACGGCGAGGTCGATGTCGTCCTCGGTCATCTCCCGTGGTCGCGCGGCGGGTTGGCGGCTGCCGTCGCGCAGCACGATCTTTTCGGGGGCGGTGACGATGGACGGCCCGGCGGGCAGGCTGCCGTCGATGCGGCCCTCGGGGTGGCCGAGCCGGCCGCCGTGCATCAGCTGGGCGAAGATCCGGCCGCCGGCCGCGTGCACGGCGTCGGTCACGGCGCGCCAGGCGGCGGCGTGTTCGGCGGTGGCGAGGCCGGGAATCCGCCAGCCGCTCTGCCCCCTGGCGCTGGGCCACAGTCCCTCGGTGACGATCAGCCCAGCGCTCGCGCGCTGGGCGTAGTACGTGGCGACGATGGGCTGGGGGCGGCCGTCCTCGGTGCCCCGGTAGCGGGTCATCGGGGCCATGACCAGGCGGTTGGGCAGGGTGATTCCGCCCGGGGAGTGGCGCGGGGAATAGGGGGCGAGGAGCGTGGCGTTCGCGGTGGTGTTCGTCATGCCGGGACGGTAGGAGGTGACACCGGTGTCAGGTTCAAGTCCGGCCGCCGGTTCGTACGAGGGGAATCCTCAACGACGCATGGGTATCGGCGAGTTGGCCCGGCGCACCGGGGTCAGCGAACGTTCGCTGCGCTACTACGAGCAGCAGGGGCTGCTCGCGGCGGAGCGCACCTCCGGTGGGCAGCGGCGGTATCCGGAGCGGGCGGTGCACCGGGTCATCCGGGTGCAGGAGCTGTTCGCCGCCGGGCTGTGCAGCGCCAAGATCGTGGAGCTGCTGCCCTGCATCAGGGACGAGGACGGTGGCCCCTCGGAGGTCGCCACGCCGTGGCTGTTGGCCGATCTGGCGGTGGAACGGGCCAGGTTGGACCGGATGATCGCGCAACTGGAGTCGACGCGTGAGGTGTTGGACCAGGTGATCGACGCCGCCACCGGCGATTCCCCGGAGGCTCGGGAGGGGGAACGGGCCGCCTGAGCGGCCTCGGCCACGGCGGCCGGTGTGCGGCGGCCGGTGTGGGTCCGTTGCGGCCGGCTCAGCCGCCGACGCGGCGCGCCGCCTCCTCGACGGCCGGCCTCGGCGTGGTGAGCACGGGCACCGGCAGGTCGGCGAGCAGCGCTTCGGCCGGCGTCATGGATGCCTGTGCCAGCACCACCACGTCGACCTCGGCGGCCAGCCGCCGCGCGTGGTCGGCGATCCGGCGGGCGTAGCCGTCGTGGTCGCCCGCCGTGAACAGCTCCCACGCGTCCAGGCAGGGCGCGGCGACCAGTTCGACCTCGCGGCTGGCCGCCACCGCGCACTCGCTGAGCAGGGCGTTGGTCGGTTCGAGGCTGGAGGCGGTGGCTACGACGACGCCGATGCGGCGGCCGGCCCGCACGGCCGCCTCGGCCATCGGGCGGTCGACGCGGAGCACCGGCACGGGCAGCGGGCCGCCCGCCTCCGGGCCGAGGGACTCGGCGAGGCCGGCCAGACTGGAGCAGGTGCAGACGATCAACTCGGCGCCGCGCGCGGCGAGTTGTTCCAGGCCCTCGCGCACCTGGGCGACCACGACCGCGTCGGGGCCGTGTTCCCGCACCCGGGCCAGCGGTGCCTCGTTCACCAGGTGGGTCGCGGGCACGCCGGGCACCACCTGGTCGAGAATCTGCTGGAAGGTGGCGGTGTGCGTGGGCGCGGTGTGCAGGAAGCCGATCACGCCGCGAGCCTAACCCCGGAGCCGGGCGTGGCGGGTCGCCGGCCGGTCAGCCGCGCAGTGTCTCGGTGATCTGGTAGGTGGTGGCGCGCGCCACGTCCGGGCGGGTGGCGGCGTAGCTGTGGTAGGCGTTGAGGCCGGTGGCCAGCGCCCAGCCCCGGCCGCGCAGCCAGGTCGCGTCGTCCAGCCCGGCGGCGGCGCGGAAGTGCGGCCGGGTCTCGGCCGTCAACAGGGTCCAGGCGACGATCAGATCGGCCGCCGGGTCGCCCAGGCCCAGGCCGCCGAAGTCGATGACGGTGCTGATCCGGCCGTCGGTGACCAGCAGGTTTCCGGCGTGGAAGTCGCCGTGCACCCAGGTCGGCGGCCCCGGCCAGGCGGGCACGGCCAGCGCGGCGTCCCACAGTTCGGTGAGCGCGGCCGCGCCGAAGGTGTCGCCGACGGCGGCGATGGCCTGTCGGGTCGAGGCGTCCCGCTCGGCCAACGTGCCCCGGGCCAGCTCCCGTTGGTCGTGTCCTGGCAGCAACGCCTCGGCCGGCGGCAGCCGGTGGAGCGCGCGGAGGAACGCGCCCAGCTGGCGGGCGCTGTCCTCGGGGTCGGCGAGCGCCTCGAACGTGGCCTGTTCGCCGTCGAGCCAGCGGCTGACCGACCAGTGCCAGGGATAGCCGTGCGCCGGCTCGCCGACCGCGACGGGCTGGGGCACCGCGAGCGGCAGCCGGGGCGCGATCAGCGGCAGCCAGCGGGCCTCCTTGCGGGCCTGTCCCGCCGACCAGTCGCCCCGGGGGAAGCGGGCGGAGAGGTCGTCGCCGAGCCGGTAGATGAGGTGGTCGGAGCCGCCGGGGCGGACCGGTCGCAGCGGCAGTTCGGCCCAGTGGGGGAACGCCCCGGCCAGCAGTCGGCGGGCCAACGCGGGGTCGACGGCCGGGGTTTCGGGTGGTGCGGATGACACGGGTGCGGTTCCCTCCTCGCCCGGTGGACCGGTCCCCCGGGGCGCGATGGCCGATCCAAGCGAGTGGGAAGGACCGCTGTCCAGCGGTTTCCGCGCCGTCGTCGGCCCGGGCCCGGGTCGAAAACCGGTGGACAGCGGGCGGGGCCGGCGTTTCGGATGGGGCGGCGGGGGCCGAGCGGAAACGATCAACAGCACGGAGTCGAGGGGCCGATGGGGCCGAAGAGCAGCACGGACGCCAGCACGAGCGGCAGCACAGACGGCGGCGCAGACGGCGGCGCGCGGGGCGGGGCGGGCGCCGCGCCGGTCGCGGGGAGCGGCAGGATGCACGAGGACGAGCTGGATCTCGACGAGGGGCTGGTGGCGCGGCTGGTCGCGGCGCGGTTCCCGCGCTGGGCCGGGCTGCCGGTCCGGCGGGTGGCGTCGTCGGGCACGGACAACGCGATGTTCCGGCTGGGCGAGGCCCTGGCGGTGCGGCTGCCGCGCGCCCCCTGGGCCGGGGCGGCCGTCGAGGCGGAGGCGCGGTGGCCGGCGCTGCTGGCACCGCATCTGCCGGTGACGGTGCCGGTTCCGCTGGAGGTGGGCGAGCCGGCCGAGGGCTATCCGCTGCGCTGGTCGGTGCACCGCTGGCTGCCCGGGCACAATCCGGAGGTCGGCCGGGTGGTCGAACCGGAGCGGCTGGCCGGGGAGTTGGGGGCGTTTGTGCGGGCGCTGCGGTCGGTGGAGCCGCGGCCGGGGGCGCCGCGCGCCAGGCGGGGCGTGCCATTGGCGGAACGGGACGCCGAGACCCGGGACGCGCTGCGGCAGCTGGCCGAACTGCCGCCCGGCGCCGAGTCGTTGGACGTGGCGGCGGCGACGGCGGTGTGGGAGGAGGCGCTGGCGCTGCCCGGGTACGCCGGTCCCGACCGTTGGCTGCACGGCGACATCTCGCCGGGGAACGTGCTGGTGAGCGACGACGGCCGGCTGAGCGCGGTGATCGACTTCGGCGGGGTCGGGGTGGGCGACCCGACCGTTGATTTGCTGGTGGCCTGGAACCTGCTGCCCGCCGGGGCGCGCGGCGCGTTCCGCGCGGCGGTGGGCGCGGACGAGGCGACCTGGCTGCGCGGGCGGGCCTGGGCGCTGTCCGTCGCGTTGATCCAGCTGCCCTACTACCGGATCACCAATCGGGCGCTGGCCGCCAACTCCCGTCATGTGATCGGCGAGGTGCTCGCCGACCACCGGCGGGCGGGCTGAAACGGGCCGGCCGTCGCTGACGGTCGGTCAGGGCGCGGCCGGGCCCTCGGGTTCGAAGGCGCTGAGAGTGGGGTCGTGGTCCAGCTCCCCGATGTCGTACATCGGGGTCATCCAGTGGTAGAAGTTGTCGCCGCGCTCCCGCAGCAGGTCGTAGAGCCGCCTGACCAACCGGCGCCGTTCGGCGCGTAGTTCGGGGTCCTCGTAGCGGTTGGTCAGCTCGTGCGGGTCGGCGTGCAGGTCGTACAGCTCGTTGACGGACTCGGGGTTGACGACCAGCTTGTAGCGGTCGTCGAGGATCATGCGCTGCGGGTAGGGGAAGTGGTGCCCGTGGAACTCGGCGAGCAACTCCCCCGGCCAGTCGGGGTGTTCGCCGCGCGCCAGGGGCAGCAGGGAGCGGCTGTCGGTGGCCGGGGTCGGGTCGGCGCCGGCCAGCTCCAGGATGGTGGCGGTGCAGTCGGTGAGGCTGACCAACTCGTTCCTCGTCTGCGGCGGTCCGCCCGGCACCCGGAGGATGCCGGGTATTCGGTAGATGTCCTCGTACATCGCCGGCCCCTTGTCGTGGAGCCGGTGGGCGCCGGTGAACTCGCCGTGGTCGGCGGTGAAGAACACCGAGGTCTCGTCGGCGAGTCCCAGCTCGTCCATCCGCGTCAGGATGCGCCCGATCTGCTCGTCGATGAGGGTGACATAGCCCCAGTAGACGGCGATCAGCTTGCGGCTGACCTCGGTCGGGAGGGTGTCGAACGTCCAGTGGGCGCTGTAGTTGCGCTGCACCGGCGGCTTGCCCTCGAAGGTCTCGGCGACCGAGGGCGGCAGTGGGACCCGGTCCGGGTCGTAGCGGTCGTAGTAGGCGTCGGGCAGCAGATAGGGCAGGTGTGGGCCGAAGAAGTGGGTGGCCAGGTAGAACGGGCGCCCGTCGGCCGCGAACCGTTCCAGCATCTCGATGGCGCGGGTCGCCAGGTAGTGCTCGAACGTCGCCTCGACCGGCTGGTGGAGGCGGGCGGCCAGCAGGTTGCCCGGGTTGCCGTTGGGCGTGGTGCCCCGGATCGGCTCGCTGATCCGGTAGCCGGGCAGGCCGCGTTCCGCCAGGTAGGCGAGGTAGTCGGGGTGGTCGACCGGGTTGTGCCAGCCGGGCAGGTCGGGGCCGGCGAACCCGTAGGAGGCGGCGTTGCGTTCGGTCCCGCCGTGCCACTTGCCGACGAGCCCGAGCTGGTAGCCACGCTCGGCGAGGGCGGCGGGGAAGGTGAAGACGTCGTCGGAGAGGTCCTCCAGATAGCCGACGTTCCGCTCCTGGTTGGCCAGCAGCCGGTGGCGGAACGGGGCCTGCCCGGTGAGCAGGCTGGCCCGGGCCGGGGTGCAGATCGCGGTCGGGGTGTAGAAGCGGTCGAAGCGGGTGCCGGATGCGGCCAGCCGGTCCAGGTGCGGGGTGGCGACGGTGGGGTTGCCGTAGCAGCCGAGAGTGTCCACCCGGTGCTGGTCGGTCATGAGGAAGAGCACGTTCATCGGACGGATGCTATTCGGGCCGTCGTTCATCGGGCGGCCTCGACATAGCGCTCGGCGTTGTAGTAGTCGTCCCAGGCCGGCACGGACTCCAACTTGTCGGTCTCCACGAAGAACTCGGCAAGGCCGTCCAGCCACTGCCCGGCCGTGCCGTCCTCGGTGGCGGCCAACAGCTCGTCGGTGGACAGGAGTTCGATGTTGGCGGCGTCGGCGGCCATCGCCTCGGGCGAGATCTCCAGCAGCTCGGCGGTGAGTTGAATGGTCTCGTCGGGGTGCGCGGCACGCCAGTCGTTGGCCTCCTGGAGCAGCCGCACGACGCGGGTGGCGACGTCCTCGTCGACGTCGTTGCCGGCGACGAACGCCGTGGGGAAGGAGTCGTCGGGGAAGTCGCGGGTGCTGGCGACCTCCACCAGCTCGGGCACCTGCTCCTTGATGGTGTCGATCAGCGGGTACCAGATGCCGGCGGCGTCGATCTGCCCGGAGGCGAACGCGGAGACCACGGTGGCCGGGTCCATCGGCACGACCTCGATGTCGTCGGTGGTCATCCCGGCCTCGCGCAGCGCCAGGCCCAGCACCATCTCGCCGGAGGTGCCCTCCGGGACGCCGACCTTCCGGCCGGCCAGGTCGGCGACGGAGGTGATGCCGGGCTGGGCGATGACGCGGTCCGCGTAGGCGAGGGTGTTGATCGAGATCACCTCGGCCCGGTCGCTGGCGGGCAGCCACATGGCGCCGGGGCCGATGTAGCCGAAGTCCAGATCGCCGGAGCCCAACGCCTGGATCTGGATGGGTCCGTTGGTGAACACCGTTGTCTGCGGGTCGAGTTCGTACTTCTCCCACAGGTCCTGCTCGTCGGCGACGGCCAGCAGGCTGGCGCCGTTGTAGTCGCTGATGTAGCCGAACCTGATCCGGTCGGCGGAGTCCGAGTCGCCGCCGGACTCGTCCTCCCCGCCGCAGGCGGTGGCGGTGGCCGCGAGCAGCAGCAACGTGGTGACGGCGACGGTTCCTCGACGGGGTGCGCGCATGGCGGGGCTTCCTTGGTGGCTTCGGTGTTCGGGGTTGGGGTTCTCGGGGGGAACGGGAGGGCGCGCGGCCGGCTCAGGCCGGGGCGCGGGGCGCGGGCGGCTGGTGGTAGACGGCGTGCCAGACCTCGTTGCGCAGCGCGGCGAACTCCGGGGAGAGCCGCGCCTCCTCGGTGCGCGGATAGGGCAGGTCCACGTCGATGACCCGGTGGACGCGGCCGGGCCGGGCGGCCATCACCACGACCCGACTGCCCAGATAGACCGCCTCGTCGACATCGTGGGTGACAAACAGCACGGTGCGCCTGAGCCGGCCCCAGGTGTCCAGCAACTGGTCCTGGAGCTGGACCCGGGTCAACGCGTCCAGCGCGCCGAACGGCTCGTCCATCAACAGCACCCGGGGATCGACGGCATAGGCGCGGGCGATGGCGCAGCGTTGCTTCATCCCGCCGGAGAGCGTGCGGGGCAGCGCGTCGGCGAACTCGGCGAGGCCCACCAGCGCGATGGCCCGCTCGGCGCGCTCCCGGCGCTCCCGGGCGCCGAGCGGCTGGAGCCGCAGCCCGAACTCGACGTTGCCGCGCACGGTCAACCAGGGGAAGAGCGCGTACTGTTGGAAGATCACGCCCCGGTCGGGGCCGGGCCCGGTGACGGGTTCGCCGTCCACCAGCACGCGCCCGCCGGTCGGTTCGACCAGCCCGGCGGCCATGCCGAGCAGGGTGGACTTGCCGCAGCCGGACGGGCCGACGACGGTCACGAACTCGCGGTCGGCGATGTCCAGCGACACCCGGTCCAGGGCGGTGAGCGTCTCGCGGCCCAACGGATAGGTCCTGCTGGCCTCCTGGAACGAGATCCGGGGAGTAGCCGTGGGCTTGGCGGTATTCACGGGGGCGTTCATCGGCGTTCCTGCCATCCGGTGAGGCGACGCTCGGCGAACAGCAGCAGCCGGTCCATCAGCAGGCCGAGCACGCCGATGGAGATCAGGCCAACGAAGATGGTGGGCAGGTCGTAGTAGAGCTGGGCCTGCTGCATCCGGAAGCC
Organism: Streptomyces sp. 3MP-14; assembly: GCF_006334905.2. Lineage (NCBI taxonomy): Bacteria > Bacillati > Actinomycetota > Actinomycetes > Kitasatosporales > Streptomycetaceae > Streptomyces > Streptomyces sp. 3MP-14. The sequence goes on along the minus strand of NZ_VDLZ02000010.1, from coordinate 237,307 downwards.
CAACCCCTCCTGCGCGGCGATCAGTTCGGCCGCGACCAGGGTCGCCCAGGCGGAGCCGAGGCCGATCCGCATCCCGACCAGGATGAACGGGGTCGAGGCCGGGATGACCACCCGCAGGAATATGGTGTGGTCCCGCGCGCCCAGCACGCGGGCGGCGTTGATCAGGGTGCGGTCGACGTCCACCACGCCCTGGAGCGTCGCCACCACGCTGGAGAGGAACGCGGCCAGGAAGATCACGAAGATCTTGGGCGTCTCGTCGATGCCCATCAGCACGACGGCGAGCGGGATCAGCGCCAGCGGCGGGATGGTGCGGAAGAACTGCACCCACGGCTCCAACAGCCCACGGGCGACGGCGTACCAGCCCATCAGGAAGCCGACCGGGATCGCGGCGAGGGTGCCCAGCGCGAAGCCGACGAAGACGCGGCGCAGGCTGGCCAGCGCGTCCTCGGCGAGGGTTCCGTCGGAGGCCAACTCGCCGAAGCGACGGCCGACTTCGGCCGGCCCCGGCAGGCTCTCGACGTTGGCGGCGGCGAGCGCGGCCCAGAGCGCGAGGCCGAGGACGAGCGCGACGAGGTTGAGCAGCGCGCCGCGGAGGCGGCGGCGGGAGCGCGGCGCCGCCCCGGGGGCGTCGCCGCGGGCGGTGGTGGCGGTGGTGGCGCTAGCGCCGCCGCCGGGGGCGGCGGGGCCGGCGTTAGGGGTGGCGGGGTCGGCGCCAGGGGTGGCGGGGTCGGCGCCAGGGGCGGTGGAGTTGCCGGAGGCGGCGGAGTTGGGTATCTGGCTCACCACGTCACCGGTGCCTTGCTGGCAGACGCCTCGCCGACGGGGAGCGCTTTGCCGGCGGGGGACGCCTTGCCGACGGGGAGCGCCTTGCCGGCGGGAACGGGAGCCGCGCCGGCAGCCGGCACGGCCGGCTCAGCCGGAAACACCGGCGCGGCCGGGGAGGCCGGCACAGCCGGAGAAGCCGGCAGGGCCGGGGAGACCGGCACAGCCCGGGAGACCGGGGAAGCCGGCAGGGTCGGAGAAGCCGGCGCGGCCGGAGAAGCCGGCGCGGCCGGAGAAGCTGGCAGGGCCGGGGAAGCCGGCACAGCCGGAAACACCGGCGCGGCCCGGGAGACCGGCACAGCCGGAGAAGCCGGCAGGGCCGGGGAGACCGGCACAGCCCGGGAGACCGGGGAAGCCGGCAGGGTCGGAGAAGCCGGCGCGGCCGGCACAGCCTGGGAGACCAGGGAAACCGGCACAGCCGGAGAAGCCGGCACAGCTGGGGAGACCGGCACAGCCCGGGAGACCGGCACAGCCGGAGAAGCCGGCGGGGCCGGGGAGACCGGGGCGGCCGGGGAAGCTGGCGGGACGCCACCGGGGGCGGGCCCCGGGGTCGAGGTTCCGCGCGAGGACGTCAACGCGACTCCGCCGAGCCTGACTTCGGCACCACGTTCGCCCGGGGCACCGCCGGCCGAAGAGGCATCGCCCCGCCCGGCGGGGAGCACCGCATCGTCCAGTGACGCGCCATCCCGGACAGCGGGGCCGGGGCCGCCGGCCGGCGCGGTCCCGTTCCGCCCGGCAAGGGCCCCGTCGGGGGCCCCCAGGGGCCCCCGACCCGGTCCGTTCGCGGCCTCGCCGCCAGGCGAGGCCGCCCCGTGGAGGACCAGCGCGATGCCGCCGAGCGCCCCGCCCGCCTCGCCCAACGTCGCGCGGCGCAGCGCGACATGGCGGCGCGAGGTCGGCATCACCCGCGCCTCGATGGCCCGTTGGACCGGCGCGGTCAACGCCTCGCCGGCCCGAGCCAACTCGCCGCCGAGCACGACGAGTCCGGGCCCGACGACCTGGCAGGCCGCCGCCAGCACGGCGCCGACGCGTTCGCCCGCCTCCGCCAACACCGCCCGTGCGACGGCGACTTCGGGACCCTCGTCAGTGGAGCGGGCCGCGTTCAGCAGCCGGTCGAGGTCGGGGGCGGGGCCGCCAACCTCGGCGTGGAACGCCTCCAGCACCGCGCCCAGCGAGGCCACCGTCTCCAGGCAGCCGACGCCGCCGCACTCGCAGGCCCGGCCGCCCGGCTCGACCACGACATGCCCGAACTCGCCGGAGAGGCCGCGCGGGCCCCGGTGGAGCGTGCCACCCACCACCAGGCCGCCGCCGACGCCGTGGGAGAGCCGCAGGTAGAGCACGTCGGGCGCGCCGGCACCCGCGCCCCAGGTCGCCTCGGCGAGGGCGGCGAGCCGGGTGTTGTTGTCGACCAGGACCGGCACTCCGAACCGTTCGCGCAGCAGCCTGACGGGCTCCAACTCGCCATCAATGGCGTCCTGTTGGGAGACCGGGCCGACCAGGCCGAGCCCGATGGCGTCCAGCGCGTCCAGCCGCAGGGCGCCGCCGGCCAGGGAGCCGAGCAGCCGCTCGGCCAGCGCGACCCGTTCCACCCAGGGCAGCCGCGCCGGGTGCGGGGCGCTGGCCGAGCCGATCGGCTCGTGCGCGACGTTGACCGCCGCGACATGGACCGCCCGGCGGGCGAAGTCGATGCCGATCGCCAGCCCGGCGTCGGGGTTGAGGCTGAGCGTCTCCACCGGCCGCCCGCGCCGCCGCTCCCCCGCCCCGGGCGGCGCGGCGACCACGGCGCCGCGCGCGACCAGGCTGCCCACGATGTCGTAGAGCGTGGTGCGGGAGAGCCCACTGTGGCGGCCGAGGGCGGCCCGGGTCAGCGGCCCGTGACGGCGCAGCAGTTCCAGCACCGACCGTTCGTGACCCGCCCGCAGCCTGGTCAGCGGGGTGTCCTGTGGATTCATGCCGGACAGCCTGCGGCGGCCGAATATTTACGTCAACGGTCCGGAAAAAAGCTGGCACACGGCGCCATACGCCGTTCACAAACCCCCGCGAAGCGTGCCGCGCGCACCCCGTGGGAGAGCTGGCCGACAGCGACGAACGAGGACCGTTCATAACATTCCGGCAACGCGACACGGTCGCAACACCGCGTTCACAGCCGGGCGTTCGGGGGTCGGCGGCGCTCGGTGGTCGTTCAGTCGGCGGGCGTGAAGTCGTTGAACTCGACGCAGGATTCCTCGCCAGCGTACGACGGGTCGTCGCCCTCGCCCGGCCGATCCAGGTAGTGGACGCTGGTCGGGCGGCCCTCGTCCGGGCCGCTCTCGACATAGGCGATGTCCACCCGGTCATAGGCACCGTCCGCCCGCACGCCGAGCGCGATGTCGTGCTCCTCGGCGATGGTGGGCGCGCCCTCGGGCCAGGACATTCCGCGCGCCACCTCGTCAAGGGGCTCCTTCGCGACGGCCTCGCCGTTCTCCACGGTGATCGTCCAGGAGCCGGCGGACTCCCCGCCGCAGGCGCTCTCGTAGGAGGCCCAGGTGTAGGTGTAGTCGGCTGGTTCGTCCCAACCGGCCGCCGGCGCCCCGGTGTTCGCCGCCGGCGCCCCGCCCTCGGCCTCGCCACAGCCGGCCAGCAGCGACGCCCCGACGGCGGCGCCCAGCGCCCAGGCCGCGCCCCTCGTGCCCGTTCTTCTGCCCGTTCTTCGGCTCATGAACCTGGGACGATCCCGCCCGGAGGCCGGTTCCTCGTCCCGCGACGGGCCGACGCCGTCGGCCCGTTCAGCGCAGGGTGATCAGGTTGCCGGTGACCAGGGCCGCCTCGTCGGAGACCAGGAAGGCGATGGTCTCGGCGACCTCCTCGGGCGCGGCCACGTGGAAGTGGGTGGTGCTGTTCTCGACGAAGGCCCTGACCTCGTCGGTGATCCAGCCGGTGTCGGTGACCGGCGGGTGGACCACGTTGGCGGTGATGCCCTGGCGCGCCAACTCGGCGGCGGCGGAGAGGGTGTAGTGGGTCTGGGCCGCCTTGGCCGCGCCGTAGGAAACCTCGCCGGGAAAGCCGAGTTCGCCGCCGCCCGAGGTCAGGCCGACGATCCGGCCCCAGTAGGCGCCGCGCTCGCGGTGCCGGCGGGCGAACTCGGCGATCAGCAGCGCAGGCGCGTGGGCGTCCACGGCGAACTGGCGGGCCACGGTCTCGGGGGTGACCGGCCCGGAGGTCCGGCCCACGGCGTCGGGCCGGCCGGCGGCGAAGGAGTCCTGCACCCACCCGGAGGCGTTGTTGACCAGGATGTCGACCGGGCCGAGCAGTTCCTCGGCCGCGTCGAGGAGCCGGGCGGGGGCGGTGGGGTCGGCGAGGTCCGCCTCGCAGGCGGCAGAATTTCCTCGCCGGACCGGCCCCGGCCCGGGGAGCACCCCCGGGATCAACAGGCGCGGGAGGCCCGCAGGGAGCGCCAGAAGTCCACCAGGGCCGTCGCGGTCCGCTCGGGCGCGTGCACGTTCGGCGAGTGCCCGCCGCCCGGCACCGTGATCAGCCGCGCGCCCAGCGCGTGCGCCATGCGCGCGACGCCCTCCGGGGGCCAGGTGAGGTCGGGGCTGCCGGAGACGACCGCCACCGGGGTGTCCAGCTCGGCCAACTCCGCGCTGCGGTCGGGCTCTTCGAGGAGCTGCCCGGCGGCGGCCCGCACCTGGGCGGGGTCGTTGGCCAGCCACCGCACGCGCGGGAAGTCCCGCACCTCGGACGGAACGTGGGAGGGCACGTCGGGGGCGTCGTTCCCCAGAAAGGGCCAGATGTCCGCGAGCGTCATGGAGTCGAGCGCCGAGAGCAGCAGCCGCAGCCGGTCCCGCTGGGCGGGCGCCACGGCGCCTGGGCCGAAGTTCATCAGCGTCAGGGAGCGCCAGCGGGCGGTGTTCCCCCGGCCGCGCAGCAGCGCGGCCCTGGCGATGAGCCCGCCATAGGAGTGCCCCAGCAGATGCACCGGCCCGTCCCCCAGGGCCCGCGCCAACGCGGCCAGATCCTCGGCGAGTTGGTCGAGGGCGTACGCCCCGGGCGACGTGGAAGGGCCGGACGACGCGAACGAGCCGGGCCGGTGGAGCTGAGCCGTCTCGTACTGGCCGCGACCGTCGATGGCCACCGCGCGGAATCCCGCCCGGCTCAGGGGCGCGAGCACCGGCTCAGGGGCGCGAGCAGGGGCAGGAAGTCCTCCTTGCTGCCCATGAACCCGGGCACCAGGAGCACGGTCCCCGCGTGCCCGTCGGCCGTCGCCGGCCGGGCGTCGACGGCCCGGCGTCGACGGCCACGAAGTCACCGCGCGCGGTGACCACGGGACCCACCCGCGCCCCGACCGGCAGCGGCCCCAAGGCCGAAGCGGCAGGTCATCCACCCTATGGAGTGCCGGTTCGCCCGCCAGTGCCCCCCGGCGGGGAGGGCGCGGGCGGCGCGCCCCCCGCGTGGGCGGTGGGCGGCGTGGTCCCGGGTCGGTGCCCGGAGGGCTTCCGCGAGGGAAGTCACAGGTCAGAGCGGGTGTACGTTCGTACACCCGAGGTGTAGTGTCGGGCGCGTGACGGACTACTTCGCGGGTGATGACCGCAGCAACCTGGAGCGGATGCTCGCCGGGGACTTCTATGTCGCCGACGACCCCAGAATCCTGGCGGCCCAGCAGCGTGCGGTCCGTCTGGCCGGGGAGTACGCGGCGGCCTACGCCACCGACATCGAGGGCGCCCAGTCGATCGTCAGGGAGCTGGTCGGCTCCCTGGGCGCGGACGCCCATATCCGGCCACCGCTGTTCGTCGACTACGGGAGCTACCTCTCCGTCGGCGACCGCACCTTCATCAACTACAACCTGACCGCGCTGGACGTCGCCCCGATCACCATCGGCGCCGACTGCCAGCTCGGCCCCAACGTGCAACTCCTCACCCCCATCCACCCGTTGGATCCGGGGCCGCGTCGGGACAAGCTGGAGGCGGCCAAGCCGATCACCATCGGCGACAACGTGTGGCTGGGCGGCGGGGCGATCGTCCTGCCCGGGGTCACCATCGGGAACAACTCGGTGATCGGCGCCGGCGCGGTGGTCACCCGGGACATTCCGGCCGATGTGCTCGCCCTCGGCAGCCCCGCCCGTGTGATCAGGTCGCTGTGATCCGCTCCCGCGTGCCCCCCGGGCCCCGGCCGTGACGGCGACGACGCCGTTCGGTCGGCACGACCCGGACCGTCGGGACCGCATTGTGCGCGCGGCCCTCGACGTGATCGCCGAGTCCGGCGTCGCCGGGACCTCGCACCGCAGGGTCGCGGCGCGGGCCGGGGTGCCGCTGGGCTCGATGACGTACCACTTCGACGGCATGGACGCCTTACTGCGGGAGGCGTTCACCAGCTTCGCCGACACCGTGGTGGCCCTGTTCGAGGAGCGGCTCGGCGCGGCCCGGAACGTCGCCGAGGCCAGGGAGGCCGTGGCCGATCTGGTGCACCACCTCTCCCGGGGGGACGAGGGCAACCAGCGGGCGGTCGTGCTGACCCACGAGCTGTACACGCTGGCGGCGCGGAAGCCGGCCTTCCGGGAGTTGACCCGGGAGTGGATGCGCCGCAGCCGGGTGGCGCTGGAGTGGCACTTCGATCCGGCCACCGCGCGGCAGTTGGACGCGTTGATCGAGGGGCTGGCCATCCACCGCGCGCTGGAGACCGAACCGCACGACCGGGCGCTGACGGTGGAGGCGATCGCCCGGATCACCGCAGGGGCCGAGCGTACGGGCCCAACGGGCCCGACGGGCCCCGGTGGAACGAGCCCCGGCGGAACCGCCGCGCGCTGACCGCAGGTCGCGCCCCTTCGCACTCCCACACCACCCCAGAGCATCCAGCGCGCCGCCACGCGCCCGCACACAACTCCAGTACGCCCCCAGCCGCCCACCCACCACCCCAGTACGCCCCAGCACGCCCGGAAAGAGAGCCATGTCCTCCCTCACCGCCACCGACCGCCCCGTCAGGGCGCGTTGCGCGGTCGCCGCGCTGTTCTTCACCAACGGTTTCCTCTTCGCCAACGTGGTCCCCCGCTACCCCGAGATCAAGTCCGACCTCGGCCTGTCCAACGCGGCGCTGGGCACCGCCATCGCGGCCATGCCGCTGGGCGCGCTGGTCCTCGGCCTCGCGGCCAGCCCGTTGATCAAGCGGTACGGTTCGGCCCGCACGGCGGTGGTCAGCCAGCTGCTGATGGGGTTCAACATCCTGCTGGTCGGCACGGCGCCGAACTTCGCGGTGCTCTGCCTGGGCCTCTTCCTGGCCGGCAGCCTGGACGCGATCACGGATGTCGCGATGAACGCCCACGGCCTGCGCGTCCAGCGGCGCTACGGGCGTTCGATCCTCAACTCCTTCCACGGCCTGTGGAGCGTGGGCGCGGTGGTCGGCGGGATAGCCGGCGCCGGCGCGGCCCAGCTCGGGCTGTCGCTGGCGGTTCATCTCGCGATCGTGGGCGCCCTGACGGTGGGCTCGGCGCTGACCAGCTCCCGGTTCCTGCTGCCGGGGCCCGAGGACGCGGAGCGCGCGCCGGGCAACGGGGCCGACGGAACGGAGGGAACGAACGGGGCGGCCGGCGCGGACGGCGCGGCCGGGCGGCGGAGCTGGCTGCGGCGGCCGGTGCTGATGGCGTTCGCGCTGCTGGGCCTGATCACGGCGGCGACCGCCGTGATCGAGGACGCGCCGGCGTCCTGGGGCTCCAACTACCTTCAGAACGAGCTGGGTTCGAGCCCGTTCATCGGCGGGATGGCGTTCATGGCGCTCCAGGGCACGCAGACCGTCGCCCGGCTCCTGGGCGACCGGGTGGTGCACCGGCTGGGCGACCGGGCCACGGCCAGGATCGGCGGCCTGCTGGTGCTGGTCGGCATGGGCGTGGCGTTGCTGTGGCCCTCGGTGCCGACGACGGTGCTGGGCTTCGGGCTGTGCGGGATCGGGATAGCGACGATCATTCCGGCCGCGTTCCACGCGGCGGACGAGATTCCCGGGCTGTGGCCGGGGGCGGGCATCACGGTGGCGGCGTTCCTGCTGCGGGTCGGGTTCCTGGTGTCGCCGCCGGTGATCGGGCTGATCGCGGACGCGGAGTCGATCCGGCTTGGCCTGGTGCTGGTTCCCGTGGCGGGGCTGGCGCTGCTGGCGACCTCGGGCATCCTCGACACGCGCCGCACGGACGACCCGGTGCACGGCGGGGATACCGGCAGCGAAGCGGGCACCGGCACGGACAGCGCGGCGGCCCGCGCCAGGTGAGCCCGACGGCGGCCCCGGCACCGGCCGGCGCACCGCGTCACACCAGCGGCGGGCGGCCGGCCCTGGTGAGACGGCGGACCGTGTGCCAACTCATCGGCGCGCGGCGGCCGTAGCCACCGCGCCAACCCTCGGCGAAGCCCTGGAACGACACCCGCAGCGCGTGGCCGCGCGTCCTGGCGAGGGTGAGCAGCAGCCAGCTGGCCAGGTTGAACGGGACCAGCACCCGGGGCAGGTTGCGGCGGGCGAGCCAGACCCGGTTGCGGGCGGTGAGGCGGTAGAACCCGTCGTGCCGCGCCGGGTTGGTCGCCGGGTGGTGGACGACGACCTCCGGCGTGTAGCGGCCGGTGTAGCCGTGGTCCCACAGCCGCCAGGCGAGGTCGATGCCCTCGTGGAAGAGGAAGAAGTGGCCAGGCCAGCCGCCGACCTCCTCGAAGGCGGAGCGCCGCACCAGCACCACGCCCTCGGCCATCACGGTGGCGACCCCGCCGCGCTCCGGGTCGGAGGAACGCAGCCGGGGCACCCAGCGGCGGAGCGTGGTGCCGTCGGGGTCGGCGATCCTCGGCTGGACATAGGCGAGTTCGGGGTCGGCGCGCAGGGTGGCGGCGAGCCGGGCGAGGGCGTCGACGGTGGGCAGCACCGCGTCGTTGTCGAAGAACACCAGGTACTCGCCGGCGGCATGGCGCGCGCCCACGTTGCGGCCCTCGGGGATGCCGACGTTCTCCGGCAGGGAGACGGTGCGCAGCCCGTCGGGGACGCCCTCGGGGACGCAGCCGTTGCCGACCACCACGATGTCCAGCTCGACGCCGCGCTGGGCGCGCAGCGAGGCCAGCGCCTCGGCCATCTCGCGCGGGCGGTCGTTCATGGTCAACACCACCACGCCGACGGTGGGTCGCTCGTCCCGCCGGGGGTCACTCACGTCCATCTACCGCTGCCTCCCGTCGCGCGCGCCGCCGCGCGTACGCCTGCCGTTCACCACCCCGTAGGCCGGGGGATGCCCCACCTTAGAACGTTCCGGGAGGCGTTCCGTGGCCGTTGCGGCCGTTCCGGCCCAACGGCCGCAGACATAGGGTCACTTGCCCGCCCACCCGTGCGGCCCGAAATCCGGTACACCGCTGTGAGCTGGCATTTCGTCATGGGCTTTGCACGCCCCATAGACAGCGCACCGCGCGGGGTCTATAAAACGATCCCATGTCTAGGTCGCGTTCCCGCGCGGCCCTCCCCCACCCCGCGTCCCCCACTCCCGCGTCCACACCCCCATCGCCTCCCCCACCGCCGTCAAGTCCTCCGTGCCGCGCCGCCGTTGGCGGCGCGCGCCGCGCCAACGGCCCGTCAACGGCTCGTCAGCGGCTCGTCAGCGCTGGAACGCCGCGCGCCGCGCCGCCCCCGGGCGACCACGCGCCCGTCCGAAGGAGAAGAGAACGACGTGAAGCTCCGTACCACCAGGCTGGCCGGCATCCTCGTGCTGTCCGCCGCGCTGCTGACCGCCTGCGCCGACGACACGGGCGGCGGCGGGGGCGCGGGCGGGAGCACCATCGGCGTGGACTACCCGAGGTCGGACACCGACTTCTGGAACTCCTACATCGACTACGTGCCCCGCTACGCCGAGGAACTCGGCCTCGACATGAAGACGACCAACTCCGGCAACGACGTGGCCACGCTCGCCTCCAACGTGCAGACCTTCGTCAGCCAGGGCGTGGACGGGGTGGCCATCGCGCCGCAGGACACGGCGGCGGTCGCGCCCGTGCTCCAGACCCTCGCCGAACGGGACATCCCGGTGGTCACCGTGGACACCCGGCCCGACGAGGGGGAGGTGTTCATGGTGGTGCGGGCCGACAACCGCGCCTACGGCGAGCAGGCCTGCCACTATCTGGGCACCCAACTCGACGGCGCCGGCAAGGTCGTGATGCTCCAGGGCGACCTCGCCTCGATCAACGGCCGGGACCGCACCGAGGCGTTCAACGAGTGCATGGCCGCCAACTACCCGGACATCCAGGTCTTCGGCGAGGCCACCAACTGGGACGCGGCGACGGCCGCGCAGAAGCTCCAGACCACGCTCACCGCGCACCCGGACGTGCGAGGCGTCTACATGCAGGCCAGCTTCGCGCTCTCCGGCACGCTCCAGGTGCTGGACCAGCTGAACATGGCGGTGCCACCGGACGATCCGGAGCACGTCTTCGTGGTCTCCAACGACGGCATCCCGCAGGAACTCCAGCTGATCGGCGAGGGCCGGATCGACGCCACCGTCTCCCAGCCCGCCGACCTCTACGCCGAGCACGCGCTGCGCTATCTGCGGGCCGCGCTGGACGGCGAGACCTTCGAGCCGGGGCCGACCGACCACGGCAGCGAGATCGTCGAGGTGCGCGAGGGCGTGCTGGAGGACCAGCTGCCGGCGCCGCTGGTGACCAGGGACGGCGGCACCTACGGCGGGGTGGAGAGCCTGCCGTTCGACGACGACTCGCTCTGGGGCAACAACGCCAACTGACGCAGGCCGGCGGCCGGTTGACTGGATCTCTCGCGGCAACAGCGACGAAAGGGGCGGTGAGGGTGGAGAACGCGCGGTCCGGCGACACGGGGCCGTCGGCGGATGTGCCGCCGACGGCGGTGCGGGCGGTGGCGGTGCGGGCGGCGGCGGTGCGGGCGGCCGGGGTGACCAAGCGCTATGGCTCGACGGTGGCGCTGGACCGGGCCGGGATCAGCGTCGCCGCCGGCGAGACGCACGCCCTCGTCGGGCGGAACGGGGCCGGGAAGTCGACGCTGGTGTCGATCCTGACCGGCCTGGTCCGCCCGGAGGAGGGCGAGATCAGCTTCCACGGCCGGCCGGCGCCCCGGCTGGCCGACCGGGAGGCGTGGCGGAGCCGGGTCGCCTGCGTCTACCAGAAGTCGACGGTGATCCCCGGGCTGACGGTGGCCGAGAACCTCTTTCTGCACCGGCAGCCGACCAACCGGCTCGGGCTGGTCGACTGGCGGGCGCTGCGCCGGCGGGCGCGGGCGCTGCTGGACGAGTGGGGCGTGGCGGCGGACGTGCACGCGCTGGCCGGCGAACTGAGCGTCGAGCAGCGGCAGTTCGTGGAGATCGCCCGCGCGCTGTCGGGCGGGGCGCGGCTGATCGTGCTGGACGAGCCGACGGCGCAGCTGGACGCGGCGGCGATCGGCCGGCTCTTCGCCCGGATTCGGGAGCTGCGCGAGAGGGGTGTGACGTTCCTGTTCATCAGCCACCACCTCCAGGAGGTCTATGACCTCTGCGACACGGTCACGGTCTTCCGGGACGCCCGGCACATCCTGACCGCGCCGGTGGCCGAGTTGCCCAAGCACGAGCTGGTGGCCGCGATGACCGGCGAGGAGGTCGCCGCGCCCACCGGCCACCTGCGGGAACGCTCCGGCGGCCCGCCGGCCGACGCGTCGCCAGTGCTGACCGTCGAGGGGCTCGGGCTGGCGAACCGTTACGCGGAGCTGTCGTTCACGGTGCGCGCCGGGGAGATCGTGGGCCTGGCGGGCGCCGCGAGCAGCGGCCGGATCGAAGTGGCGGAGACCCTCTCCGGTCTGCGGGCGGCCGACGTCGGAACGATCGAGGTGAACGGGCGGCGGCCCCGGCCAGGGGATGTGCCGGCCGCGTTGGCCGCCGGCGTCGGGTTCGTTCCGGAGGACCGCCACCACCAGGGTCTCGTTCCGGACATGACGATCGCGGACAACGCCACCCTGACCGTTCCCGATCGGTTGGGTCCGAGGGGGCTGATCGATGTGCGGCAACGGGACGCCCTGGCCCGGGAGATGATCGGCCAGCTCGCGATCAAGACCCCGGGTCCGGGGCTGGCCGTCTCCGGCCTGTCCGGCGGCAACCAGCAGAAGGTGGTGATGGCCAGGGCCCTGGCCAACCGGCCCCGGCTGCTGGTGCTGATCAACCCGACGGCCGGGGTGGACGTGCGGTCCAAGGACTTCCTGCTGGGCAAGGCCGAGGAGGTGGCCGCCGGCGGCACCGGCGTGCTGATCGCCTCCGACGAACTCGACGATCTGGCGCTCTGCGACCGGGTGTTGGTGATGTTCCGGGGCCGGCTGGTCGCGGAGTTCACCGCCGGTTGGACGGACAACGAACTGGTCACCGCCATGGAAGGGGTACACGTCAATGCCTGAGCCCGTGGCCTCGGGGCCCGCAGCGCCCGAGCCGGCCTCGTCCGAGCCGGCCTCGCCCGAGCCCCGCGTGTCCGAGCCCGCCGCGCCGGGTTCCGTGCTGGCCGCCGACCGCGCGGGGGCGCCGCCCTCCCCGTCGGGCGGGCGGGCGCCCCGGCTGCTCGGTGGCCGGATACCGATGGCCAGGCTGCGGGAGTTCGCGCTGGTCCCGGCCATCGTGGCGGTGGCGATCGCCGGGTGGATCGTCGACCCGGTCTTCGTCCAACGCCAGAACCTGATCAACATCCTTCAGACCATGTCCGAGATCGCCCTTCTGGTGCTGGCGCAGGCACTGGTGTTGATCGTGCGGAAGATGGATCTGTCGCTGGAGTCGACCATGGGGCTGGCCCCCGGGGTCGCCGCCTGGCTCACCGTCAGCGAGGCCGGACAGGGCCTCGACCTGCTGCCCGGGGCGTTGGCCGTGCCGGTCACCCTGGCCGTCGGGGTGGCGATCGGCCTGGTCAACGCACTGCTGATCGTGCGCTTCGGGCTGAGCGGCTTCATCGTTACGCTGGGCATGTTGATCATGTTGCGCGGCACGCTGACCGGGATCTCCGGCGGTCAGACGTTCTTCCAACTGCCGCGTTCCATGAGCTATCTGGGGACCACCCAGTGGCTGGGGCTGCCCGTTTCCGTCTGGCTCTGCCTGACCCTGTTCGCCATCGGGATCGCGGTGCTCGGCTACACCAGCTTCGGCCGTTCCCTCTACGCCATCGGCGGCAACGAGGACGCGGCCCGCGCCGCCGGCATCCGCACCCACCGCACGGTCGCCGTGGTGCTGGTGGTCGCCGGCCTGCTGGCCGCGCTCGGCGGCCTGTTGCTCTCCGGCCGGCTCGGCTCGGTGGCGGCGGCGCAGGGCGACGGGGCGATCTTCACGGTGTTCGCCGCCGCCGTCATCGGCGGCGTCAGCCTCTCCGGCGGCCGGGGCAGCCTCTTCGGCGCGTTCACCGGCATCCTGCTGCTGTTCATGATCCAGAACGTGCTCACCCTCGGCGGCGTCCCCGCCGAGTGGATCGACGCCCTCAACGGCTCGATCATCCTCCTCGCGCTGGTGATGTCCCGCATCACGACGGGGAAGGCGCAGGACTAGGCCCGTCTCGTGTGGATCTTCGTGGAACGGTGGTGTGTTGGGTGCGGGGTTTGTCTGCGGGCCGGTGGCCGGTGCGGGGCAGCCCGTTGCTCCGTTGGTTCGTTGACGAGACTCATTGCCGGGGTTGGGGATGTGGCGCGGACCACGACGCCGGGCCTAGATGGCGCACGTTCGGCCGGGTGCGGGCGTAACGAATGCCGGCAGGAGGCTGGCTGGGAGGGGGGGCGGGGCTTCCGGGAGGTGGGGTTCGTTGCCGCCAGGGGTGGTGGGTGATGGCGGTGCGTGCCTTCCGGGCGCGGGGACTGCGGCTTGTTCGGGGGTCGGCCGGCGGCTGGGGGCGTGCGTGGCGCGCACCGGCTTCGCCGGCCTGCCCCGGCATGTCGCCCGTCTCGGACGTGACCGATCATCGGACGACTGAAAGGGACGGTGCCGGTCGTCGTTTGAAGGCGCGGTGGGTTGAGGCTTCGGTCAATGACCACGCTGCCGCGCGAACATCGTCTGCCGTTCCGATAGTCCGCGTGCCGTCGACTTCCGAAGGCGGGCGCGCGGGGGGTGGGGGACCTTTTTTCTAGGTGCCCGTTTAGAAGTGAACAGATCGTTCAACTCTAGACGGGCACCTACAGAAAGAGACCCCCACCCCCCCCCTGCCCGGAAGCCGACAAGGCGCGGACTACCACACCGGCAGGCGATGTTCGCGCGGCAGCGTGGTCGTTAACCGAACCCAACACCCACCGCCGGCTGGCCAGAACCACCGGCACCGCCCCCGTGAGCCGCCCGACGATCGGTCACGTCCGAGACGGGCGACATGCCGGGGCAGGCCGGCGAAGCCGGTGCGCGCTACGCACGCCCCCAGCGGCCAAACGGCCCCCGAACTCGGCGCGGTCCCTGCGCCCGGAGGGCACGGTCGCCATCACCCACCATCCCCGGCGGCAACGAACCCCACCTCCCGGAAGCCGCGCCCCCCCTCCCAGCCAGCCTCCTGCCGGCATTCGTTACGCCCGCACCCGGCCGATCGTGCGCCATCTAGGCCCAGCGTCGTAGCCCGCGCCAGAACCCCAACCCCCACCCAACGAGCCTCGTCGAGGGACGGCGACCAGTCGGGCTGCCCCGCACCGGCCACCGGCCCGCAGACAGACCGGGCACCACCCCAAGCCCGCTCCCTGATCCACGAAGACCCAGGTCCGGGCCGGTCCGGCCCGGACCGGGCCGCCCCCGGTCCGGAAACCCTGCGGCCAGCGACTCAACGAGGCTGGCGCACCGCCCGTTCCGCCGTCCGGTAGCGGCCGGGCGTCGTGCCGAACTCCCGGCGGAACGCGTGCGAGAGCGCGTAGGGGCTGGCGTAGCCGACCCGGGCGGCGACGGCGGCGAGGGTGTCCCGCGTGTCCCGCAGCCGGGTCGCGGCGAGGATCAGCCGCCACCAGGTCAGATAGGCCATCGGCGGCCGGCCGACCAGGGCCGCGAACCGGCGCGCCAGGGTGGCGCGCGAGACCCCGGCGACGGCGGCGAGCCGCTCGTTGCTCCACGCCGCGGCGGGCTCCGCGTGCAGGGCCCGCAGGGCGGCGGCCGTCACCGGGTCGCCCAGGACCCGGGGCCAGGCCCCGCTCCTCGCCTCGGCCATCCAGGAGCGGACGAGATACACCAGGAGCAGGTCCAGCAGGCTGGGCAGCGCGACACCCGAGCCGGGCCGCCTTTCGTCCAACTCACCGGCCAACAGGTCGACGACGGAACGGAGTTCGGGGTGCTCACCCGACCGGGCCGGCAACACCAGGACCTCGGGGAGTTCGGCCATCAGCGGGTGCAGGCGGCTACAGTCCAGCCGGTAGGTGCCGCACAGCACCTCGAACGCGCCGCCGCCCGTGCTGGCCTGCGCGAGCCAGCGCCCGAACGACACGGCACTCCCCCGCACTTCGGGGCCGGCGGCGCCGGCCGACGCGTCGGCGATCAGATGGCCGGTGCCGTGCGGCAGCAGCGCCACGTCCCCCGCGCCGAGCGCCACCGGCACGCCGCCGCCGTCGGGCACCAGCCAGCAGCCACCGCCGAGGACCACATAGCAGCCGGCGCCCAGGAACGGCTCGCGCCGGGCGCGCCACCGCCCGCTCGCCCGCACCCGGTGAAAGGCCGGGTGCCCCAGGTGCACGGCCGCTATCGCGTCGCTCACCACGTCCATCCCCGCAGGGTAGGCCCGGCGCACACCCGCAACGCCCCGCCACCGCACGGAGGTTGAGCCGCACGCGTATCTTCTCGCGCCCCACGCGCATCGAGCGACGCGTTCCGCGCTCCTACGGTCGAGGCCATGACCGAAGAGAACACGCGGGTACGGCGCATGGTGCTCGGGGACGTCGAGATCCTGCGACTCGTCGAGTGGCACCGGCCGTTCGCGCCGGCGGCCGCGCTGCTCCCGGGCGTCGGGGCCGATGTGTGGCGGGACAACGCGGGCTGGCTGGCGCCGGACCACTGGGAGCCGGCCGGCGGGCGGGCGGTGCTCGCGCTCCAGACCTGGGTGCTGCGCTGCGGCGGGCGGACGGTCCTGGTGGACACGGGCGCGGGCAACGGGCGGGAGCGGCCGGGGATGCCGCCGTTCCACCGGTGCGAGGGCGACTTCCTCGACCTCCTGGCGGCGGCCGGGGTGCGCCCCGACGAAGTCGACACGGTCATCAACACCCATCTCCATGTCGACCACGTCGGCTGGAACACCCGGGAGGAGAACGGCGAGTGGGTCCCGACGTTCCCCAACGCCCGCTACCTCATCCCGGCGGCGGACGACGCCCACTTCGGGCCGGACGGCGCGGGCGGGAACGGGCGGCAGCCGGTGGACCGGCTGATCTACGCGGACAGCGTCGCGCCGATCCACCGCGCCGGGCTCTCGGTGCTGTGGGACGGGCACCACCGCGTCGACGACCACCTCACGCTGGAGTCCGCGCCCGGCCACACCCCCGGCTCGTCCGTGCTGCGCCTCACCTCCGGCGGCGACCGGGCGGTCTTCGTCGGGGACCTGCTGCACAGCCCGGTGCAGATCCTGGAGCCCGACTGCGCCAGCGCCGCCTGCCTGGACCCGGCACGGTCGGCGGCCAGCCGCCGCCGGATTCTGCACCGGGCCGCCGATGAACGGGAGTTGCTCATCCCCGCGCACTTCGGCGGCCGGGGCGCGGTGGAGGTCCGCCGGACGGGCGACTCGTTCACGCTGGGCGCGTGGGCCTGACCGCCACGGACGGCACGGGGGCGGGCGGACCGCCGGCCAGGGGCGGGGTCAGCCGGGCCCGGAGAAGTGCTCCGGTTCGGTCGTGAGGCGGGTGTCGAGGAGGCCGGCCAGCGCCAGGCCCGCCGCCGAGGCGGCGATCGCGGCGTGGGCGGCGAGCGGGTAGTCGACGGCGGAGTCGAGTCCGGTCCAGGCGAGGCAGGCCACCACGCCCGCGACCAGCGCCGTGCCGCCCACGACCCCGTAACCGACCAGGAACTCCTGGCGGTTGATGACGCGAATCCTTCGGCGGGTCAGGCCGATCGCGATCAGCAGCCAGGTGCCGCGCCGGCCGACCGCCGTGCGGTCGATCAGCCCGGTGGCCAACAGCAGGAAGACCAGCGCGCTGAAGAGGGCGATGCCGCCGAGGACCCAGGGTACGAGTTCCGACTCCTGGAGTTGGTCGTCGGCCTCCGACAGGACGCTCAGCGCGGCCGGTTGGGCCAGCGCGGCGGCGCGCAGCGCGTTCTCGGCGTCGGCCGTGCGCGGGGTGAGCACCAACAGCGTGCTCTCTTCGCTGAGTTGGGCGTTGACCTGCGGCTCCTCGCGCACGACGGACACCTCGGCGGTGCCCGCCGCCAGCAGGCCGACGCGCCGCTCGGCCGGCCCGGCGAGCGTGCCGTCCTCCGTGCAGGCCGACTCCCGCAGCAGTGACGCCAGTTCCCGGCAGCCGGCTGCCAGGCGCACCACCGCGCTGCTGCCGGGCCCCGGCTGGACCGTCACCGGCGCGGCCAGCGCCCCCGGCAGCTCGCGCAGCAGCGCGTCGGGATCGGCGTGACCCAGCGCGCCGCGTACCTCGAACGCCTGGATCGCCGGGTCGGGGCGCGGCGGCGGGTCGATGTCGCGGGCGGTGCCGATCCAGGCGGCGACGACCGGCGCGATGACGAGGAGCGCCGCGATGCCGTAGAGCGGGCGGACGGCGGAACGCGGGTCGTACTGGAGGCGGCGGCCGGCAAGGACACGGCCGGGGCGGTCCGTTCGGCCGGCGAGCCGGTCGCCGACCCGGCGGGCGAGCAGCGGCAGGGTCAACGGGACGCCCGCCGCGAGCAGCAGCACGCCGGCGAGCGTCGAGGTCGCCGCGAGGCGGCCGTCCCGCAGCGCGGCGGCGGCCAGCAGCGCGACGGCGGCGAGCGCGGGCGCGATCCGCAGCGCGCTCATGCGCGGCCGGCGGGCGCGGGGGCGCGGCAGCGCGGCGTGGTGGTCCTCGCGCCGGCGACTTTCGGTCACGACGGCGAGCAACGCGAACGCGGCGGCCAGCAGCAGGAGTACGGGCACGGCCGACCACCACGGGGGCGCGAGCGCGCCGGGCACCACCGGCCGGTCCACCAGCGGAACGCGGTCGAGGCGCGGCGCGGTCACCTGCCAGGCCAGGGCGCCCAGCGCGAGCCCGGGCCCCGCCACGGCCCCGGCCTCCAGCACCACCAGCGCCCGGCGCCGCCGCGCGGGCACGCCCAGCGCGCGCAGCAGCGCGAGCCGGTTGGCGCGCAGCGGCGCGGAGACGGCGGTGCCGGCCGCCGCCAACAGCAGCGCCGGCAGGCCGACCAAGCCGGCCAGGGCCAGGGACATGGCCGGGATGTCCAGTTCGGCGTCGTCGCCGATCGTCGGCCCGGGGCCGCCGAACCCGGTGGCGTCCACCGCCACCGGGCCCAGGGCCCCGTCGGCCGGGACGCGGCGGTAGGCCAGCAGCTCCTCCGGGTGCAACACCCCCTCGTCGGTCAACACCTCGGCGTCGGGGAAGCGTTGGGCCAGCTCGGGGTGGTCGGCCGCCTGCCGGGCCAGGCCGGGCGAGATGACCCAGCCGCCGGGCTCCGGCCAGCCGGCCATCCCGGGCGGCAGCGCCTCGGGGCTCTCGGCGTCGGCGGGATCGAGCCACACCACGGGGAACTGGGTGAGCCCCCAGGTGTCGTCACGGCGGTCGACGCGCAACGCGGACCCGGAGGCGGGCTCCGCGTACCGCACCGTCCGGTCGTCGAAGCGCTGCCGCTCCTCCGCCAGGGTGTGCAGCACCCCGGCCGTGAACAGCGCGGTCACGGCGGTCACCGCAGCGACCGTGCCCAGCAGCACGACCCGGAGCCGCTGGTGCGGGTGTCGGGCGTAGGCAAGTCGCAGCGCCAGCCGGGTCGTTGTCCGCCACGGCCTCACCGGTCCGCCGCCGGCGCCGGTTCCGTCGTGGGAGCGGGTAGCGGGTGGAGGCGGCCGTCGCGCAGCAGCAGGGTGCGGTCCATCGCCGCCGCCACGGCCGGGTCGTGGGTGGCCACCACCAGCGCCGCGTCCGCCGCGCGGCAGGCGTCCAGCAACACGGCGGTGACACGGCGGGCGTTGGCCTCGTCCAGCGCGCCGGTCGGCTCGTCGGCCAGCACCAGCCGGGGCGCGCACACCAGGGCGCGCGCGATGGCGGCGCGCTGCGCCTCGCCACCGGACAACTCCTCCGGTGCGCGTTCCTCGAACCCGACCAGGCCAACCCGTTCGAGGAGCCGCCGGGCCCGGTCGGCCGCTTCGTCCAGGCCGGCGAACGCGGCGGGCAGCGCCACGTTCTCCAACACGTCCAGTTCCGGCATCAGTTCGCCGAACTGGAACACCATTCCGATTCCGGTCAGCCGCATCGCCGCCGCCCGGTCGGGCGTGGCGTCGCCGATCGGCTCGCCGCCGATCTCCACCGTGCCGGCGGCGGGGCGGACCAGGCCGGCGAGGGTGTTGAGCACGGTGGTCTTGCCCGAACCGGAGGGCCCCATCAGCGCGACGGACTCCCCCGGTGCCACCGCCAACTCCAGCCCGTCGGCCAGCCGCCGCCCCGGCACCTCGACGACCACCCCGCGCGCCCGCACTACCTGCTCCGCCGTCGCGGCGCGGCCGCCCGCCGGAGACGTTCTCCGTTTCGCCATTTCGCCTGCCTGTTCTCCGTCGCATGAGTGCCGGCTCGCGTTACAGACCCGCCGGTGACAGATGCACCGGCGGGCCCGATGGGCGAGAGTGTTTCAGTACCGCTGCCAGTTCCCGCAGTTGTCCGGCCACAGGTCGGGCGTCTCGCAGGTTTGGTGCCCGGAAATGGTGCGCCCCCCGGAGCCCTCGTGCGCGCAGATGCCGTTGGCGCCATCGTCGTCCCGAACGCTGTCCCGCTCTCCGTTGGTGAGTTCGTAGACGCCCTTCACGCCGGTGCTGTCAGCCTCGTTGTCACACGTGCGTATGCGCTTGCGGTTTTTCGTAGTCGTTCGTGTGGTCGTCACCGTTGTAGCTGTACAACGCGCTCGCCGCTTGTGGAGCGCCGAAGAAGAGAGTCAGAAGCGTTGCACCAGTCACCAACACTTGACGCTTACGCATGAAAGCCCTTTAAACATGTCCATTACAGAATTGAGCGCTCTGAGTGTGCCCACCGTCACCGGGTGCTGCAACGGCCTGATCAACTTTGCGCCAGCGATTGGCTTAACCCAGTTGAATCGTGGATTAAGAGCACCAAACCGTCATCGAGTGGATTCACAACCGCAAGGTGAGAGACACCTGAGCTACATCTGCTAGTCAGATGTGCGGTCAGTGATCGCCCCCTTGCGGTCGCCCCGTCGAGTGCGCGTACAAAATCGATGCCTGTTGCTCGCACCTCGGCCACAGGGCACCGGCCCAGGCCCAGCGAAGGAAGTACGCGGACAGGTCGCTCAGCACCTTCGTAGGTTCCGCGACTCGGCGTCGGTCGACGACACGGCCACACTTCCACGTGCACGAGGGATCAGTGTGGTCTGGGCTCACGCGCAGTCACATGGCCGATGGGGCTCACGCACAACCGCCCCCGCTCACACGCGAGTTAGGGTGGCCCCGCCACCGGGGGCGCAGGGGCCCGACGGGGTCGACGGGCACAGGGGGAGGAACCGGCCATGCAGCCGCTGCGGGCAGACGATCCCGAGCGCATCGCCGACTACCGGCTGCTCGGGAGGCTGGGCGAGGGCGGGATGGGCGTGGTCTTCCTGGCCAGGTCGCCGCGCGGGCGGATGGTGGCGGTGAAGACGATCCGGGCCGAGTTCGCCGACGTCCCCGACTTCCGCCGCCGGTTCGCCAGGGAGACCGCCGTCGCGCAACGGGTCGGCGGCCGGTGGACCGCCGACGTGCTGGCGGCCGACCCGGACGCCGCGCTGCCCTGGGTCGCCACGGAGTATGTCGCCGGGCTCACGCTCCAACAGGTCGTGGACGAGTACGGCCCGTTGCCGGCCGAGGCGGTGACCGCCCTCGCCGTCGGCCTGTGCCATGCGCTGGGCGCCATCCACGGGGCCGGCCTGGTGCACCGTGACCTGAAGCCGTCGAACATCATGGTGACCATCGAGGGCCCCAGGGTGATCGACTTCGGCATCGTCCGCGCCCTCGATCTCTCGACCGCCGGGAGCGTGACGGCCACCGGCCGGGTGATCGGCTCGCCCGGCTTCATGTCGCCGGAACAGGCCAGGGGCGAACGCCTCACCGACGCCAGCGACGTCTTCTCGCTCGGCGCGGTGTTGGCGTTCGCCGCGACCGGGCGGCTGCCGTTCCACGCGGAGAGCGGCCAACCGGCCGTGCTGCTCTACCGGGTGGTGCACGAGGAGCCGGACCTTTCCGGCGTTCCCGCGCCGCTGCGCGAGCTGATCGCCAGCTGCCTGGCCAAGGCCCCGGCCGACCGCCCGAAACCGGCCGAACTCCGAAACCGGAACGCCTCTCCGCCTGCCGGCCCCTGGCTGCCGCCCGAGGTGCTGGCCCGGCTCGGCCAGGAGGCCGTACGCCTCCTGGAACACGACGACCCCCGGCCGCCCGCCACGCCGCCACCCGATGCCCCAACCGAAACGGCACACCGCTCCGTTTCCCCGCCGCCCACCGTCCCTGCCACCGGGCCGACCGCCACCCCGGCCGCCACACCGGCCTCCGCCCCGACCACCACGCCGGCCGCCACTCCGGCCCCCACGGCGGTCACCGCCCCAACGCCCGCCCCTCGCCTGCTCGTTGACGAGCGCCGCAGGGCCGGCCGCTGGTCCACGACCCACACCTACAGCGGCGTCCTCTATGTGATGCTGACGCAGTTCACCCTGGTCACCCTCGCCAGCGCCGTTCATCTGTGGCTCATCAGCCGGGACGAGGGCGAGGGGAACGCCGTAGGCGACATCGGCGACCTGTGGATCAGGCAGCACGAGACCATCGCGTACCTGCTGCTGGCCGCCCGCACCCTCGCGGGCGTGGGGCTGATCGTGTGCTGGCTGCTGTGGTTCCACCAGGTGCGCGTCACGGCCGAACGGTTCGTCCCCGGCGGCCTGCGCTACCGCACCCGCACGGCGGTGACCAACTGGTTCGTCCCATTGGGCAACCTGTTCCTCCCCAAGCAGATCGCCAACGACGTCTGGCACGCGTCCAGTCCACCCCGGCCCGACGGCCGGATGGCACCGGCGGGGCTCCTGAACACCTGGTGGGCCCTGTGGCTGGCGACCTTCCTGACCTGGCCGCTGTTCTGGTTCCCCTGGACCGAGACCGTCACCGTGGACAGCGCGTCGACCGAGGTGTGTCGGGTGTGGGAGGAGTACGGCTGCGACCCCAACTACCTGGTGGACGAGCACGCCTTCTGGTACGAGTTCGAGCCGCTGACCTGGGTCAACCTCGGCCTTCACCTGCTCGTCGTCCCCACCACCGTCGTCACGATCCTCTTCGTCCGCCGCCTCACCACCCTCCAGGCGGCCCGCCCGCGCGACTGAGCGAGCGCGGGCGCGGCGGTGATCGAGCGACCGGGCGGGGGCCGGGGCGGAGAGGGTCTCCGGCTCAGCGCCGTTCCTCGGCCGTCGAGCGGAGGAGGGCCAGCTTGTCGGCGTCGGCCGTGCCGGGGGCGGCGTGGAAGGCGACGAGCATCAGGCCGTCGGTTCCGGTGATGTGCAGCTTCTCCCGGCTGAGGGTGATGTCCCCGAGCTGCGGATGGTGGAAGCACACCGTGGCGCCGCCCCGGGGCCGGACGTCGTGGCGGGCCCAGAGTCTCTGGAAGTACGGGCTGGCGAGGGAGAGTTCCCCGACGAGTTCGATGCAGCGGGGATCGTCCGTGTCCGTTCCCACGGCCTCGCGAAAGCCGGCCAGCAGCGCCGCCGCCGCTCCTTTCCAGTCGGGAAAGAGGCGCTGTTCCTCGGGGTCGAGAAACACGTCGCGCAGCCGGTTGCCACCGGTCGCCAGGCGCGGGGAGAGCGCCGTGGCGAGCGGGTTGGCGGCCAGGACGTCGAGATAGCGTCCCTCGACAAAGGCGGGAACGGGCAGCAGCGCGAGAAAGCGCGCGGTGCTGGCCGGCACGGTTTCGCGACGCCGGCGGCGGGGGCGGCGGGGCCCGTCGGCGATCAGCCCGAAGAGATAGGCCCGGGTGTCCTCGTCGAGCCGCAGCACCCGCGCGAGGGATTCCAGGACCTGCGGGGACGGCCGGCGGTCCCGGCCGCGCTCCAGGCGCAGGTAGTAGTCGGCGCTGATGCCGGCGAGCATGGCCACCTCCTCGCGGCGCAGCCCCGGCACGCGGCGCACGCCCACGACGGGAATCCCCGCCGTTTCCGGAGTCACCAGCTCACGCCGGGCGCGCAGAAACTCGCCCAGCAGATTCCGTTCCTCGCTCATCCCTCCACGTTAGGTCGTTTCCGGGCCGCGAGAGGGGGCCCTGTCACTCCCCTGGATAACCGGGGAACTGGCTCGGCGCACCGGCCGGGGCAAGGATCGAAGCGTTACCGATCCCGTGCTCCGGCCGCAAAGAGCCGGAATACCGAAACCGAAAAGGAATACCCGCATGAGCAAGCTCGCCCTCGTCACCGGCGCCACCTCCGGCATCGGAAGGGAATTCGCGGAACGCTTCGCCGCCGACGGCTACGACCTGATCGTCGTCGGCCGCCGCCGGGAGCGGCTTGCCGCGTTCGCCTCGGAACACCCCGAGGTCACCGTGCGCACGGTCGCCGCCGACCTGTCCACCGAGGACGGCATCGACGCCGTCGCGTCGCTCTGCGCCACCGAGCCGCTGGACGTGCTGGTCAACAACGCCGGCGTCGCCCACTACATGCCGCTGGCCGACCTGCCCGCCGACCGGGCCCGCGAACTGGTCAATGTCAAGGTCCTGGCCCCCACCCAGCTCATGCGTGCCGCCGTCGGCGGGATGCGGCAGCGGGGCGGCGGGACCATCGTCAACGTCGCCGGGATGATCGCCTTCTCCGGCCCCGCCGACGCCTCCCAGCTGCCGCGCCGCGCCGTCTACGCCGGAGCCCTCGCGCATCTGGTCGCCATGACCCAGACCCTGGCCGCCGAGGTCGAGGACTCCGGCGTCCGGGTCCATGTCGTGTGCCCCGGCGTGGTGGCCACCGAGTTCCACTCCGTCCAGGGCATGGACCTCAGCGCCGTCCCGCGCATGAGCGCCGCCGACGTCGTCACCGGCGCCCTGCGCGGCCTGGAACTCGGCGAGACCGTCAGCGCCCCCGGCGTCGAGGACTACCGGCTCCTCGAAGCCGTCTTCGCCGCCGACCTCGCCGCCTTCGCCGGCCAGAGCACGACCCTGGCCACCCGCTACCGGGACTGTTCGTAGTGTGTCGGGCTTCAGCCCGGTGGTGAAGCGAATCTGAGAGCTGTTCTGATCTCAGCTGTGTGCATGGATCCGCACTGTTGGCCTCAGCTCAGGTCAGAGCGGCCGGTTCTGCTGTTCGATGTACTGCTTCACGATGCTGGGCGGTGCGCCGTCGACGGAACCGGCGAAGTACGAGCCGGACCAGGAGCGCCGGTCAGCGCAGCGCGTTGGCGCGGGCGTTCGGGTGCGCGCGGGTGGTCTACAACGACGCGCTCCGCGCTCGGGAGACCGCCCGTAGTGAAGGCCTGCCGTTCCCGAAGACCGGTGACCTGTCGAAGTCGCTGATCACCGAGGCCAAGCGGAGGCCCGAGCGGGCGTGGCTCGGCGAGGTATCGGCGGTCGTCCTCCAGCAGTCTCTGCGCGATCTGGACACTGCGTACCGGAACTTCTTCGACGGGCTCAAGGGCAAGCGCCCCCGCATGGGCACACCCCGGTACAAGTCCCGCAAGGACACGCGGCAGTCGGTCCGGTTCACCGCGAACGCCCGCTGGTCGATCACGCCGGGGCAGAAGTTGCGCCTGCCGAAGATCGGCGACGTCAAGGTGAAGTGGTCGCGGACGCTGCCTGCCGTGCCCTCGACGGTGACGGTGGTCAAGGACAGCGCGTGCAGGTACTTCGCGAGCTTCGTCGTGGAGACCGGTCCGGAGGAAGTCCTTCCCGAGGTCGTGCCCGAGCTGGGCATCGATCTCGGGCTCGGGCACTTCGCGGTCCTCTCCGACGGGACGAAGGTCGACAGCCCGCGCTTCCTGCGCCGGGCCGAGAAGCGCCTGAAGAAGGCACAGCGGAACCTTTCCCGCAAGGAGAAGGGCTCCCGCAACCGGAACAAGGCCCGGCTGAAGGTCGCCCGCGCTCACGCGAAGGTGACCGACGCACGCCGCGAGTTCCACCACCAGCTCTCCACCAGGCTGATCCGCGAGAACCAAGCGGTCGCCGTGGAGGACCTGGCGGTGAAGGGACTCGCCCGCACGCGCCTGGCCAAGTCCGTCCACGACGCCGGATGGTCGGCGTTCGTCACCATGCTGGAGTACAAAGCCGCACGGTACGGGCGCACCTTCGTGAAGATCGGCCGCTTCGAGCCCACGTCTCAGGTGTGCTCGCAGTGCGGCGTGAAAGACGGCCCGAAGCCGCTGCACGTCCGTGTGTGGACGTGCAGGGGCTGCGGGGCTGTCCTGGACCGGGACATCAACGCGGCGGTCAACGTCGCCAAGGCGGCCGGACTGGCCGTGCCAGCCTGTGGAGCGCAGGTAAGACCGGGACTCGTCCCGGCACCGCGCAGCGAAGCAGGAACCCACCCGACACCGCAGCCCTCAACGGCGCGGTAGGCGGGAATCGCCGTCCTTCAGGACGGCGAGGATGTCAACGGACCAACTGACGCCTCCGGCTGGTGTCGCGCGCCCCGGGCAGAGCGGGGACGGGCGCCACCGCGTCGACGGCTAAGTCCGTCTAAGTCCGCCGTCCTGCGGCGCCTCCGCCGGCCCGACCCGCAGCCTGGTCCAGACCTAACGGGCCAGCCTGACACTGTGCGGGCCGCCGGGCGGCCTTGTCCAGAGGCGTCACAAGTTGAGTAAAGGTTCAGTAATCCCGCAGGTGAACGGCCTGAAATCGGGCCCGAATCGACTGGACCGGGCTATGGACGGCGGCCGGGAAACGCGTCTACGTTAAGCGCCACCCCCACCGGACGGGCGGCCCAGGCCGCCCCGTTCGATCCCCGCCGCACCAACAGCCCGCCGCACCACCCCCACCGACCGCGAAGGGACGGCCACCGATGACCGGTTCACGCGAGGAGCACGGCACCGCGCGGCTGACGATCAGGGACGTCGCCGCGCGGGCCGGCGTCTCGCGCGCGGCGGTCTCCCTGGCGTTCAACGACAAGCCCGGCGTCTCCGCGAGCACCCGCGCCCATATCCTCGCCGTCGCACGGGAGATGGGCTGGGAGCCGAACCGTTCGGCGAAGGCGCTGGGCGAACGGGGCACCGGCACCGTCGGGTTGGCCATCTGCCGGCCGGCGCGCCAACTCGGCCTGGAGCCCTTCTACATGGAGTTCATCTCCGGCATCGAGAGCGTGCTGACCCAGCGTTCCAGCGCCCTGCTGCTGCGCCTGGTGCGGGACATCGACGAGGAGTTGGACCTCCAGCGGCACTGGTGGCGTTCCGGCCAGATCGCCGGATCGGTGCTGGTGGACTTCCGGCGCGAGGACCCACGGGTGCCGGTGCTCGCCCAGTTGGGGATGCCGGCGGTCGCGGTCGGCCACCCGTCGTTGACCGGTTCGTTCGCCGCGCTGTGGACGGACGACGGGACCGCCGTCACCGAGTGCGTGCGCTATCTCGCGGCGCTGGGGCACCGGCGGCTGGCGCGGGTCGGCGGCTCGGCGGAGCTGGGGCACAGCGCCATCCGGGCGACCGCCTTCGCCGCCGCCGTAAGGGAGTTGGGGCTGGACGAGGGGCGGCAGCTGGCCACCGACTTCTCCGGCGAACAGGGCGCGCGGGCGACGCGTTCCCTGCTGGCCTCCGCCAACCGACCCACCGCGATCCTGTACGACAACGACCTGATGGCCGTCGCCGCGCTGTCCGTCGCCGCCGAGATGGGGCTTCGGGTGCCGGCGGACGTGTCGCTGCTGGCGTGGGACGACTCGCAGCTCTGCCAGTTGACCCGGCCGACCCTGTCGGCGATGAGCCACGACGTTCACCACTTCGGCGCGGAGGTGGCCCGCGCCCTCTACGACGTGCTGGGCGGGGAACGGATCACCGCCCGGCAGATGCCGACCCCCGTCTTCACCCCGCGCGGCTCCACCGGCCCGCCACCCCGCTGAGCGGCGCGTCCACAGAAGAAAGCCGCACCACCGCACCACCGCATCACACCACCCGATCGACCCTCAACCCCCGCACAGAGAGGTCCATTTGTCATGCGCACGTCTATCATCCCGCTCGCCAGAAAACGATTGCTGATCCTGCTGACCGCCCTGGTCGCGGTCGGCGCGCTCGCCCTCAACGGGGCCGGCAGCGCGCCGGCGTTCCCGCCCACCCCGAAGCAGGAGGTGATCAACTACCTGAACTCCATCAGCGGTTCGAACATCGTCTCCGGCCAGCACAACAAGGAGCCGGCCAGCCAGCCCAGCCAGTACACCCAGCAGGTGCACGACGTCACCGGCCAGTACCCGGGCCTGTGGGGCGGCGACCTGATGTTCCGCGCCGAGGACATCGCCAACCGGCAGTCCGTGATCGACCAGGCCATCACCGAGTGGAACAACGGCTCCCTCGTGGCGTTGACCTGGCACGCCTGCCCGCCGACCGGCGGCGCCTCCTGCGAGTTCGAGGGCGGCGTCAAGTCGAACATCTCCGACGCCCAGTTCAACGAACTGGTCACCGAGGGCAGCGGGTTGCACCGGGAGTGGCTCAACCGGCTCGAC
Source organism: Streptomyces sp. 3MP-14 (assembly GCF_006334905.2). Lineage (NCBI taxonomy): Bacteria > Bacillati > Actinomycetota > Actinomycetes > Kitasatosporales > Streptomycetaceae > Streptomyces > Streptomyces sp. 3MP-14. The sequence goes on along the minus strand of NZ_VDLZ02000010.1, from coordinate 209,793 downwards.
GCCGTGGCGCCCTACCTCCAGCAGCTGAAGGACGCGGGCGTGCCGGTGCTCTTCCGGCCGTTCCACGAGATGAACGAGTCCTGGAACTGGTGGGGCAACCGGCCCGGCCAGGGCGGCAGTTCGCGACTCTTCCAGATCACCCACGACTACCTGGTGGACAACCACGGGCTGGACAACCTGATCTGGGTCTGGAACATCCAGGACAACCCGGCCGGCGGCTGGGACGCGTACTACCCGGGCGACGCGTATGTCGAGGTGGTCTCGCTCGACGTCTGGTACAAGGGCCTGCCGAGCAACGGCGACTACCAGCAGATCCGCTCCCTGGCCGGCGACCGGCCGTTCGCCATCGCCGAGATGGGCAAGGTGCCGAGCCCCTCGATGCTCGACGCACAGCCGGAGTGGAGCTACTTCATGGTCTGGTCCGAGCAACTGCGCGGCGACAACACCAACGAGGAGATCCAGGCTGCGTACTTCCACCCCCGCACGCTGAACCAGGGGGAGGTGCAACTGCCCTAGTCCGTCGTTGAGTTGCTCGCAGGGGAATCGACCGCCCCGTCCGGCCGCGCTCTCGGCCGGGCGGGGCGGCGGCGTTCAGGCGGTCGGGCATTCAGGCGTTCGGCGCCGCACGCGTGTCACATCTCGGAGCGCCGCGGTGTCGTACGGGTGAGACGAACAGCATCGTCCAGCGAGCAGACGGCTCGCTGGCTGTTCCTCTGGTCCTCGGGAGTCACCATGACACGCACGAAGAAGTTCGTCGCGGCGCTCAGGCGTCGGACTGCGGGCGCCTCGGTTGTCTGCCTGTTAGGAGCGGGTCTGGTCGCCGCTGCGCCGGGAACGGCAATGGCTGCCGACTGCGGGTACTACGTCTGCTCGTGGAACGGCGGCACCGTCGTCGGAGCGATGACGTTCAGGGACGACGGTGATCATTTCTTCGTCTGGGACGTCGAGGCGGACGGGCATGGCGTGCGGGGGGAGCTGCGCCATGTCAACGGGGAGCGACTGGACTGGGCCTACGACGGAACAGGTGCCGACAGCACCATCGCCCACTTCCAGTACGACATCAAAGAGGACATCTACTACTACCTGAGAGTCTGCACCGTGGACGGTGCCAACGACACGACGCCCACGAACTGCAATACGCGACAGATCAAGGAGTGATCGCCGAACACCTGGCCGGCCAGTTCGGCGCGACGCTCCGCGTCCGCCGGCCGGCGGCACAGCTCGTCGGCCGGGCGGGGCGGCGTTCGTCGTGGGGGATGGCCGACGATGAGGGGATGACCGACGAACTCGCCGTCTCCATTCACCGTTCCTGGGACCTCATCGACGGCTGGCTGGCCGCCCACGCACCGGGCAGCCTGGGCCGGTTGAACGCGGGCGCCGACCCGGCGGCGCTGGCCGCCGCCGAGGGGACGCTGGGCTTCCCGCTCCCCGCCGACCTGGCCGCCTCGCTGCTCCGCCACGACGGCGCCGACCCGGACGTGTGGGTGCTGCCCGACCTGCGGCCGCTGTCGGCGGCCGGGGTGGTGGACCAGTGGGAGTTGAAGATGCGGGTGCGGGCCGAGTTCCTGGCGGACGAGGCCGAGGACGAGGCCGAGGACGCGGACGCGGGCGCGGACGCGGGCGCGGGCGCGGACGCGGGCGCGGGCGGCGAGGGGCCGCTGGCGGCGGACGGATGTCTGTTCTGGCATCCGCGCTGGGTGCCGGTGGCGCACTTCCAGGGCGACCTCGACACGATCGACGGCCGGCCGGGCCCGACGCGGGGGCGGATGACGCTGGTCGGGCACGACGGCGGCGGGGACTTCTCGCCGGAGCGCTCCTGGGACTCGTTCGACGCGTATCTGGCGGCGGTGGCCCGGCGGTTGACGACGGGCGGGGCCGGCGTCGAGCCGCCGCCGTTCGACGAGCCCTGGGTCAGCCCAACCGGCGAACTCCTCTGGGGCTGGCCGTCGGCGGTCCCCGGCCTCAGGGGCGGCCCGGAGGAGCACGGTTACCGCAGGGCGCCGGTCGGGCGGGGCGGCCCGACCGGCTGAGGCGCGGCAGCGCCCGCCGGCCGGGGGCCCGTCAGATCCCGGTGTCGGTCAGGGCCAGGTGGTGGCGCGCTCGGCGAAGTCCTCGCTCTGCACCGGGACCACGCAGAAGACCAGACCGGCCGGGTCGCGCAGGTGCACGCACCCGTCGTGCTCGCCGATGCGGGTGGCGCCCAGCGCCTCGACCCGGGCGACCTCGGCGGCCACGTCGTCGGACTCCAGGTCGAGGTGGATGCGCGGCTCGCCCTCCCCCAGGCGCTGGTGGGCGAGGAGTTCCCCGCCGGCCAGCCGGGTGAGGGTGGCGAACGGCGTGCCCTCCTCGGGCACCGGCTGGCGGCCCAACGCGGCACCCCAGAAGGCGAGTTCGGCGTCGGAGGTCTCGGGTGGCGTGTCGATCAGGACAACGTGGAGGCGGCTGCGATGCATGGCCGGGATCATGGCACGGCGTGCGGGGCGCGGCCGGGAATTTCGGGACGCGGGCCGCGCCGCCCGACGCGTCAGTCGTGGGCGCGGCGGCGGAGGGTGAACCAGAAGGTGGGAACGGGGTTGGTGCCGGGGGTGACGTCGGCCAGGTCCCAGCCGGCGAAGCGGTCGCGCAGCTCGTCGGCGGTCACCCCGGAGAACACGTCGTCGAGCGCGCCAGGCCCGTAGCCGAACATCAGCAACTCGGCTCCCGGCGCGGCCCGTTGACTGAGAACGGCGGCATAGGCGTCGCGGCGGTGCGGCGGGATGCCGCAGAAGCAGGACAGGTCGAAGAAGAGGGTGAACGGGCCCGGCGCGCACCCGGCGTCGAGGCGGGTGGCGTCGCCGTGGTGGAACGCGATGTCGACGCCGGCGGCCTCGGCCTTGACCCGGGCCCGCTGGACGGCGCTGGCGACCAGGTCGACGGCCGTCACCCGCCAGCCGTGGCGGGCCAGATAGACGGCGTTGGTGCCGGTGCCGCAGCCCAGTTCGAGGGCGCGTCCCGGCGGCAGGGCGGCCGGCCCCTCGACGCGGGCCACCAGCTCGGGCGGGGTCACCCCGGTGTCCCAGGGCGGCCGGCCGGCGCGGTAGTACTCCTCCAACTCCCGCCGCACGGCGACCTCCTGGGCCTTTTCGGCGGCGGTGATCCGTTCGGCGGGGTCCCGTTCGGCGTGGTCCTGATTCATCGCTGATCCGCTCCGGTTCATGGGTGGTTGGCCCTCTCCATCTTTTTGTAGTGAGACTCTAGTGTTCGACTACAGAAACAGACCCTAGACCTAGACTTCCGGCATGGACAAGACCGGGACGGCCGGGAAGCGGGACGGGCGGGCCGAGCGGACGCGTCGGACGCGGGAGCGGATCGTGGCGGCGGCGCGCGAGCTGTTCGTCGAGCGGGGCTATGGCGCGACCAGCCTGCGGGAGGTCGCGGACCGGGCGGGCGTCGCGGTGCAGACCGTCTACTTCGTCTTCGGGAACAAGCGCGCGCTCTACAAGGACGTCGTCGACACCTCCATCGCGGGCGACGCGGAGCCGGTCGCGACGATGGACCGGCCGTGGTTCCGCGAGGCGTGCGCCGCGCCGACGGCGGCCGGGCAACTGCGGCTCCACGCGCGGGGAACGGGCGCGGTCCTGGCGCGCGTCGCGCCGATCACGCCGATGATGGCGGCGGCCGCGGCGACCGATCCGGAGATCGCGGCGCAGTGGCCCGAGGGGCCCGACCCCCGCCTCACCGTGCAGCGGGCGGCGGCTGAGGCGCTGGTCGGGAAGCCGGGTGCGCGCCCGGGGCTGACCGTGGAGGCGGCGGCGGACGTGCTGTTCGGGCTGCTCTCCCCCGAGCTGTATCTGCTGTTCGTCCGCGACCGGGGCTGGTCGCAGGAGCGGTGGGAGGAGTGGGCGGTCGACGCCCTGACCGCGCAGTTGACCGCCCAGCCGGTCGCTTAGCCGGTCGCCCGGCCCGGGGCACCGTTGCGCGGGAACCGTTGACTGAACGGTTCCCGGCGGGGTACGTGTGCGTCTGCGCGCGAAGGAGCGCGGGAGCGAGGCGAGTTGGGGATCATGCAGTTACCGACATACGACGTGCCGCACACCGCCCGGGTCTATGACTACTACCTGGGCGGCAAGAGCCACTACGCGATAGACCGCCAGGCCGGCGACACGGTGCTGGGCGTCTGGCCGGGGGCGCGGGCGGCGGCGCGGACCAACCGGCAGTTCATGCACCGTGCGGTGCGGTTTCTGAGCGAACGGGGGGTGCGTCAGTTCCTCGACATCGGAACGGGCATCCCGACGGAGCCCAATCTGCACCAGGTCGCTCAGTCCGTGGACCCCGCCGCGCGGGTGGTGTATGTCGACAAGGACCGGCTGGTGTTGACGTACTCGGACGCGCTGATGCGCAGCACGCCCGAGGGCCGCACGGCCTATGTGGAGGCCGATGTCGCCACGGACCACACCCGCATTCTCGACGAGGCGTTCGCGGTGCTGGACCGGGACCGGCCGGTGGCGCTGTCGCTGGTCGCGCTGCTGCACTTCGTGCCCGACGAGCAGGGGGCGCGCGAGGTGGTGGCCGCGCTGGTGGACGCGCTCCCCTCGGGTTCGGCGCTGGTGCTCTCGCACGGCACGCACGACTTCGACGCCTCGGTGATGCTGCGGGTCGAGGAGATCTACCGGCAGGGCGGGATGGCGGCGCAGTCGCGGAGCCGGGAGGAGATCCTGGGCTTCTTCGACGGGCTTGAGCTGGTCGAACCCGGCATCGTTCCCCCGCACCTGTGGCGGCCGGACGAGGAGACCCAACGGGAGGCGGTGGAGGGCGACCTGGCGGCGCTGGTCTCGATGTGGGCGGCGGTGGGGCTCAAGCCGTAACGCCTGGCGGCTGGCCCCGGGTGTGCGGCGCCGCTGGTTCGGCGCCGCCGAGGCGGTGCCGCGCGGGTGGCGGCGCCGCGGCCCAGCGTTCCCACGGGTCGCCGGCCGGCCGGCGATTCCTTGGCGCGGTGCACGGCGGTCATCGCGAAGTCCCGTCCGTCCGGCGTCCGTTGGCGTCCGTCCGGCGTCCGTTGACGCTGCCCGGCCGGCACCGGTCCGCACCGGATCGGGCCGGCCGGCGCCAAGGAATCGCCGGCCGGCCCGGGCGGCCCCCGGTCACGCCACGGGCGCGCCGTTGGTCGTCGTGCGGGTGGTCCAGGCGTGCCAGAGGCGGGCGTAGGTGCCGCGCTTGGCGAGGAGGTCGGCGTGCGGGCCCTCCTCGACGATCCGGCCGTGGTCCATCACCACCACCCGGTCCGCCGTCTCGGCCTGGGTGAGACGGTGCGCGATCACCAGCGCGCTGGCGTCGCCGATGGCGTTGGCCGTCGCGCGGTCCAGGGCGCGGGCTGCGCGGGCGCCGGTCTCGGCGGTCGCCTCGTCCAGGACGAGCACCCGGGGCCTGGCCAACACGACGCGGGCCAGGGCGAGTTGCTGGGCGCGTTCGCTGCTGGGTTCGAGCCCGTCGGGGCCGATCCTGGTGGCGGTGGAGTCCGGCAGGTCGTGGACCCAGTCGGCGCCGACCGCGCGCAGCGCGGCGTCCAGCTCCGCGTCGGGCGCTTCGGGCGCGGCCAGGCGGAGGTTGTCGGCGACGGTGCCGGCGAAGGCCCGCACCTCCTGGGTGACCAGCAGCACCCCGGCCTCGGCCGCCGCGCCCGGCACGACGGGCTCGCCGTCGAGGAGGACGCGGCCGGCGTCGGGGGTGTGGATGCCGGCGACCAGCCCGGCGAGGCTGGACTTGCCGGAGCCGGAGGCGCCGACGACGGCGATCCGTTCCCCGGGGTGGACGGTGAGCGAGACCTCGGACACGGCGGGGCGGTCGGGCGCGTGGGCGAAGCTGACGTTCTCCAGCGTCAACCGGGCGGGCGTGCGGGCCCGTTGGGCGGCGCGTTGCGCTTCGGTGGCGCGGGTGGCGTAGCGGTCGGCGACGCTGACCACGCCGACGAGGCGGCTGAGCCCGGCCATGGCCCGTTGCAGCGCGTCGAACTCGGAGAGCACCACGCCGATCGGATCGAAGAGCCGGAAATAGAGCAGCGCGGCGGTGGTGGCGGCGCTGACGGTGACCGTACCGGAGGAGCTGAGGAGCGCGCCGACGGCCAACACCGAGGCGAGGCCGACGAATTCGGCCCCGTTGAGGCTGTTCCAGAAGGTGGCCATGATGCGGGTGGCGCGCAGCGCCGGGGCGATGGCGTCCTCGGAGGCGCGGGCGACGCGCTCGGTGTGGCGGGCGGAGCGGCCGGTGGTGACGATGGTCTCCTCGCTGGTGAAGACCTCGACGAGTTCGCCGGTGCGGTGGCCCTCGGCGATCCGCAGCCGCCGGTAGGCGGGGCCCGAGCGGCGCAGGAACCAGCGGGTGGCGAGCACCTGGACGGGCGCGGCGACCAGCGCGGCGAGCGCGAACCTCGGGTCGAGGACGGCCAGGCCGCCGGCGGTGACAACGATGGTGAAGCCGGCTGCGGTGAAGACGGGCAGCACGCCGCCGACCGCCTCGCCGACGGCCTCGACGTCGCCGGAGACGCGGGAGACGACGTCGCCGACGCCGGCCTTCTCCAGCCGCGCCTGGGGGATGCCCATCGCGGTGCGGAACGCCTCCTCGCGCAGCTCGGCGAGCGCGGACTGGAGGAGCCTGGCCAGCCAGGCGTGGGCGAGGCGGCCGAGCACGGCGGCGGCGATGCCGGCGGCGAGGATGCCGCCGGCGCAGGCGAGCACCACGCCGCCCGACTCGTCCTCGGTGACGGCCTGGACGATCCGGCCGAGCAGGGCGGGGGCGGCGAGGCCGCAGACGGAGGCGGCGACGAAGAGCGCGGCGACGCCGAGCAGCGCGAACGGGCGCCGGGCGAGCCGCCGCGCGGCCTGCCGACGGGTGGTGCGGGCGTCGGCGATGGGCAGCAGCAACGCGTCGTCGGCATCCGGCCGTTGGTCCGTGCTGGGGTCGGTGGGGGTGGTGCTCTCGTGGTCCTGGGGGGTGCTCACGCGCCGATCAACTCCCGGTAGGCGGCGGACTCCGTCAGGAGCCGGGGGTGGGGGGCGACGGTCCAGGCGCCGTCGATGCGGGCGGCGACGGTGTCGCAGACGGCGAGCAGCGCGGGGCTGGTGGTGACCAGCAGCACGGCGCGGCCGGTGACGCCGGCCAGGCCCCCGGCGACCTCGGACTCGGTGACGGCGTCCAGCGCGGTGGTGGGGTCGTGGAGCACCAGCAGCGGCTGGCTGGTGTGCAACGCGCGGGCCAGCAGGATGCGTTGGCGCTGGCCGCCGGAGAGGGTGGCGCCGCCGGAGGTGAGGCGCTCGGCGTAGCCGTCGGGGAGGAGCCCGGCGACCTCGTCGACGGCGGTGGCGGCGAGGGTGTCCGCGTCGAGCGGGGCGTCCAGCACGACGTTGTCGTGCAGGGTGTCGGGCAGCACGCGGGCCCAGCCGCCCTGGGCGTGGACGTGGCGGGCGCGGGCCGTCTCGGGGTCGAGGGTGGCCAACTCCGTTCCTCCGACGGCGAACCGGCCGGGTTCGACGGGCGCGCGGCGGGCGAGGATGGCGACCAGCGCGGCGGCCTCGTCGGGTGAGTCGTGGACGAGGCCGACGCGTTGGCCGGCGGCGACGGTGAGCGCGGGCCAACGGGTCTCGGGGCCGGGGGTGATGCGCAGCGCGGGGGCTGGCTCTGGGCCCGGCTCGGAGGCCCGCTCTGGGGCCGGCTCCGAGGTCAACGGGGCGCCGGCGGGCGGGCGTTCCTCGTCCGAGGACGGGCGCGCGTCCGTGGCCTGGTGGTGAACGGGAACGGCCGGCGGGGTGGTCAGCTGGTCGGCTATCCGGCGGGCCGAGGCGCGCTTCTGGGCCAGCTCGATGCCGAACACGCCCAGCCGGGCCATGGGTTGCTGGATGAACTGGGCGAGGCCGACGACCGCGACCAGCTGGCCCACGCCGATCTCGCCGTCCAGCGCGCGCAGCCCGGAGACCAGCGCGATCACCGAGGTGAGCAGCGCGGAGAAGACCACGCTCACCCCGTAGTAGCCGGCCTTGGCGCTGATCGCGCGGACGGCGGCCTCCAGGGAGCGGCGGCTGGCGGTGGCGTAGCGGCGGGCGGCCTCGTCCTCGGCGCCGACGCCCTTGAGCACCCGCACGCCGGAGACGAACTCGGTGGCCAGGCCCTCCGCCGTGGCGGCGGCGGCCTGTTCGGCGCCGCTGCGCCGCTCCAGCGGGCGGGACACCAGCTGCATCAGCAGCAGCGAGAGGGGCGTGGCGAGCAGCACGATCAGGCCGAGCGCGGGCGAGATCGCGAGCAGCGCGACGGCGCTGGTGACGATGGCGGCGAGCACCGAGACCAGTTCGCTGACGGTCCAACAGAAGCCGCCGACGCGGCCGGTGTCGGAGGTGGCGATGGCGGTGGTGACGCCGGGCGCGCGCCGTTCGGCGGCGCCGCCGGGGTGCAGGGCGCGGCCGACCACGCGCTGGCGCAGGGCGTGCGCGCCGTAGAGGGTGGCGCGCGTCAGGCAGGTGTAGCCGAACCGCCAGGAGAACGTGAGCCCGGCGAACAGCAGGGCGAGCAGCGCGAGATCGCGCAGGAAGCCGCCGGTGTCGCCGGCGACGATCCCGGAGTCGATGGCCCAGCCGATGGCGACGGGGACGAGGGCCTCGCCGATCTGGTGGCCGCTGAGGCCGGCCGCGCCGCCGAGGAGCAACAGGCCCCTGCGGTCGCGGAAGAGGGCGAGCCGGATGACGTCGCCCGGGGTTTCGGCGGACGGGCTTACGGCGGGCGGGCTTACGGCGGGTGGTGGGGGCGGCGGGGGCGCGCTCGCGGGGGACGATGACAGCACTTCGGACATTGGGCTAAGGTAAGCCTTACCTAATCGACGGCTCAATGGAGCTACCCCGCACCATGTCGCTCATCCCCAACCGGCCGGAGTCGGTGGTCCCTTTGCCAGGAGGATTGATGGAGATGTTCTTCGGGTCGCCCGGCGGCCAGACGGCGTTCATGGTGTTCCTCGATGTCGCAGAGAAGGAGCTGTTGGGCTGATGTCGCTCACCATTCACCGCGCGCTGGTCACCGCCGTCCGCCGGCTGACGCCGGGGATGGCCCGGATCACCCTGGGCGGCCCCGACCTGGCCGGCTATCCGACGACGGGCGTGGGCGACGAGTACGTCCGGCTGTTCTTCCCGCACGAGGGCGAGACCGAGCCCGAACTGCCGCAGGCGACCGAACGCGGCGGCTGGGCTTGGGAGGAGGAGCAGCGTCCGGCGCCGATGCGGACCTACACCATCCGTTCCGTGGACGCCGCCGCCGGCAGGGTGGACATCGACTTCGTGGTCCACGACGGGGGTGTGGCCGCCGCGTGGGCGCTGGCCGCGAAGCCGGGCGACGTGGTCGGGATGACCTCGCCGACCGGGCTCTACGAGCTTCCGGCGGAGGCCCGTTGGCAGATCCTGGTGGCCGACGCGGCCGGGCTGCCGGCCGCCGCCCGGCTGGTGGAGCAGACCCCGCCCGGGGTGCGGACCCGGGTGGTGCTGGAGGTCCTCGACCCGCGCCACCGGCAGTCGATCTCGCTGGGCGATCCGGCCCGCGACGAGGCCGAGCTGACCGTCGAGTGGCTCTACGCCGGCAACGGGCACACGCCGTCGCGTCTTGACGCGGTGATCCGTGAGCTGGAACTCCCCGAGGAGCCGGGGTATCTGTGGTTCGCCGGCGAGACGGGCGTGATGCGGGCCGTCCGCAAGAACCTGCGGCACGAGCGGAAACTCCCCAACGGCACCTACACCACGGTCGGTTACTGGACGCACCGGGCCGAGGAGCTGCGGCAGCGCTGGGAGGCGCTGGACGAGGAGACCCGCACCCGGCTCTACCGGATGTGGGACGACGAGAGCCGCGACATCGAGGAGATCACGGACGACTACCACGCGCAGCTGGAGAGGCTGGGCCTGTGAGCACGGCCGCCCAGGGCCGGGGCGGCCACCTGACGGCCCGTCAGCCTCGTCGTCAACTCCCCTGCGGGTCCCAGGTGTAGTGGCAGGCGCGGCACTCGCGGTAGCCGTTGAGGCGGTTGTCGGACTCCACCACGGTGGACCAGAGGTTGCCGCAGGACGGGCAGTGCTTGCGGCCGCGCGGCAGGCGCGGGGGGCGCCAGCCGTCCAGCCTGATGCCGATCCAGACGCCGAGGACGACCAGCAGGACGAGTACGACGATGACGAGGACGGCGACCATCGCTGGGCTCCCGGTGCGTGAGGGGCGAACGGGGAGCATCGTTGCACCCGGAGCGCGCCGGCGCCAACGCCAGCCAACCGGCGGCGCGCGGCGCGCGTTCGCCTATCCCGTTCCGGCGCACGCCTCCGCCTCCGCGAGGTAGCGCGCCACCGGGCCCAGGGTGAGCAACCCGCTGGCGGCGCCGGCGTGTTCGGCCCGGGCGGGGCGCAGCGCCGTCGCGGCGCGGGCGGCGACGCCGGGCTCGCCGAGCCGCGCGGCGGCCCGCGCGGTCAGGCTCCACAGCGCCTCCTGGAGGTGGTCGTGCGGCGGCTCGGGCGCGGCGGCGAGGGCGGCGCGCGCCTCGGCGTCGCGGTGCTGGGCGAGCAGCAGGAGGGGGCGGGCCCAGGGCAGGTAAGGGCCCCAGTCGAGGCGCGGGTCGGCGGGCGCCGGCCGGTCGTGCAGCAGCCGCAGCCCCAGCAGGGCGAGCGGGAACAGGCCACGGCGCAGCCCCGGCATCCCGGCCGTCGCGAGGGCGTCCTCGGCGGCGCGGTACCGGGCCGCCGCCTCGGCGGCGTTCGGCCCGCCGGGTTCGGCGCTGCGGGCGGCCGTGGCCCGGGCGCGGAACCAGCCGGTGAGGACGGGAACGAGGGGCGACTCGGCGGTGGCGGCGAGCCCTTCGGCGGCCTCGGCGTGCGCGGTCGCCGCGTCGAGGTCGCCGAGGGCCGAGGCGGACTGGAGGCGGAGGAGCCGGCCGAGCACGGCGAAGCTCGGCAGCTCGTGCCGGGTGGCCAGGTCCAGGATCTCGGCGCCGATCCGGTCCCGCTCGGGCGCGAGGCCGGGGTGGGAGAACGCCTGGAGGGCCAGCCCGTTGAGGGCGAACGCCAGCAGCGCGGGATCGGCCAGCTCGCGCGCCAGCGCCTCGGCGGCCCGCGCCGCCCGCCGCGCGCGGTCCCGTTCGGGCCGGGACAGGTCGGCGCTCCGGCTCTCGACGGCGACGGTGGCCAGCAGGCGGGCGCGCAGCTCGGCGGGCCCTTCGGGGCCGAGCGCGGCGAGGGCGCGTTCGGCGGCGGCGACGACGGCGCGGGACTGCTCGGGGTCGTCGGCGCGGCTCCAGAGCGCAGGCACGTCGTAGGCGCCGATGATCCGCGCGGTCAGGGCGAGGTCTCCGGTGCGTTCCGCCGCCCGGATCGCGGCGAGCCGGTCGCGCCGCGACCGGACGAGGGCGCCGCCGCCGGCCAGCGCGAGGGTGCGGGCCAGGTCCACGGTGGTGCGCGGGCCGAGCCGGACCCCGGGCCCGGCCCAGGCGGTGCGCGCGCCGTCGGGCGGCACGGCCCCGCCCAGGATGTCGGCCTCCAGGCGCCGGAGTTCGGCGCCCGGATCGAGCCCGAGCTGGTCGACGAGCATCGTGCGGGCGCGGCGGAGGGCGGCCAGCGCGTCGGCCTGGCGGCCGGCCCGGTGGAGCGCGCGGGCCAGCAGGCCCCAGGCCGGCTCGCGCCACGGGTGTTCGGCGACCTGGGCGCCCAACTCGGCGACCAGCTCGGCCCCTTCGCCGGCGTCGAGGAGGAGCCGGGCCCGCAGCTCCACCGCCGCGAGCCGCAGCTCCTCCAGCCGGGCCCGCTCGCGCCGGGCCCATGCCGCGTCCGGCACGTCGGCGTAGGCGGGTCCGCGCCAGGACGCGAGCGCCTCGGCGAGGTCCCCGACCGCCTCGGGCTCGCGCCGGGCGCGGGCCAGGGCGTCCTCGAACCGGTGGACGTCCACGTCGGCGCGCGGCAGGCGCAGCGCGTAGCCGGGGCCCTCGGTGACCAGGACGCGCGGCGGCTCGCGGGGCGGCCGGTCGGGTTCGATGGCGCGGCGCAGCGCGGCGACGAACGTGCGCAGGGCACCCACGGCGCGGGCCGGCGGCTCGGTCCACAGGTCGTCGACGAGGGTGTCGGTGGTGACCAGCCGCCCCTCGGCGGCGACCAGCCGGGCCAGCACCTCGCGATGGCGGGGCCCGCCCAGGTCGACCGGCTCGCCGTTGTCGCGGAGGGCCCGCACGGCGCCCAGCACGTCGATGCGCATGGCCCCATCCTCACCGACCGGCGCCGGCCGCGCCCGGCCGTGCCGCTCGGCCGCTGATCCGTTGCTGATCGCCGTCGCCCAGGCTCGTCCTCGCCCGTTCCCGATCCGAGAGGACGCCCCGCATGACGCCCGCCATGCCCGACCCCACCATCCCCGGGTTCGACCATCTCCGCCTGCCCGGCGCCGACGGCGTGGGGCTGGCCGCCGCCGTCGGCGGCGCCGGCAGCCCGGTCGTGCTGCTGCACGGCTTCCCGCAGACCCACCTGATGTGGCGGCATGTCGCCGCGCGCCTCGCGCACGAGCACACGGTGATCTGTCCCGACCTGCGGGGCTACGGCGCCAGCGACAAGCCGGCGGCCACCGACCCCGGCGTCTACGCCAAGCGCGCCATGGCCGCCGACGTGGTGGCCCTGGCGGCGGCGCTCGGCCACGGGCGGTTCGCCCTCGTCGGCCACGACCGGGGCGCCCTGGTCGCGTTCCGGGCCGGCCTTGACCACCCGGAGACCGTCACGCACCTGGGCCTGCTCGACATCGTGCCGACGCTCGACATGTGGAACGTCCTGCACGGCGTCTCGGCGGCCGTCGGCTACCACCTCTTTCTGATGGCGCAGCCGCCGGGCCTGCCGGAGACGATGATCGCCCGCAGCGCGGACGCGTTCTTCGGCTCGTTCCTCGACGCCTGGGCCGGCGACCCGGCCGCGCTGCCGGCGGAGGTGCGGGCCGCCTATCTGCGGGCGAGCGCCGGGGCGGTGCCGTCGATCGTGGCGGACTACCGGGCCTCGGCCGGCATCGACATCGCGCACGACCGGGCGGACCTGGACGCCGGCTCCCAACTGGCCATGCCCGTGACGGTGATCCAGCAGGACTGGGGCTCCCAACTCGGCTACGACGCCGCCGGGGTGTGGCGGGCGTGGGCGCCGGACCTGGACCACCGGCTGACCGGCGCCGGGCACTTCATGGCCGAGGAGGCGCCCGACGAGATCGCGGGGGCGGTCCGAGACCTGCTGGCCCGCTGAGCCGCCCGCGCGAACGAGCGCCCAACGGGTCGGCGGGCCCGGCCCGTTGGGCATCCGATTCGCCCGTCAGTCGAGCGCCCGTCAGTCGATGGAGGGGGTGGCGCCGTCCCAGTGCAGCGGGGTCACATACATGCCCCGCACCAGCGGGTCCTCGGAGAGCACGCCGTGGAACGCGAGCCAGTCGCCGTTCTCGCCGGGGATGACGTCCTGGCCGCCGGGGCCGACGATGCCGGTGTTCTCGGTGTTCATCAGCGGCTCGTCGGACTTGGTGAAGGGGCCGGTGAGCGCGGGCGCGGTGGCGTAGCCGGTGTGGTAGGTGCCGTCGCCGAAGAAGCCGGCCGAGTAGAACAGCACATAGCTGCCGTCCCGCTTGACCAGCGTCGGCGCCTCGATCAGCCCGCCCTCCTCGGGGCGGTCCTGCCGCAGCAGCGGCACCCGGTCGCCGGCGAACCCGAGGCCGTCCGGGGTGAGTTGCTGGAGATAGATCCAAGTGTCGACGCCGACCGCGTTGCCGTCGTTCTTGTACAGCAGGTACGGGGCGCCGTCGTCGTCGGTGAACGTCGTCGCGTCGATGGCGCCGCCCTCGTCGGCCGGGCAGACCAGCGGCCCTTCGCCGACCGGGGTGAACGGGCCGGCCGGGGTGTCGGAGACGGCGGTGCCGATGCACTGGCGGTCGGAGGCGACGTCCCGGGCCGTGTAGTACATGACATAGCTGCCGTCCGGCTGGCGCGCCACCTCGGGCGCCCAGGTCAGGCCGGTGCGCGCCCAGTCACCGAGGACGGGCAGCGCGTCCGCCTGCCGGGTCCAGGGGCCCTCGGGCGAGGGCGCGCTGGCGGTCTGCACGTTGCCGCCGGCGGCGTTGGTGGCGTAGGCCCACAACGCGCCGTCGGCGACGACCACATCGGGGTCGGGGAAGTCGGTGTCGATGACGAGCTGGGGCGCGGCGGCGGCCTGGGCGGTGGGGGCGGTCGGCACCAGCGCGGCCAGCGCCAGCGCGCCGGCGGCGGTGAGCGCGCGGCGGGTGGAACGGCGGTCCGGCGAGGAGAGCGGGTTGTTCGGGTTCTTCCGGGACATGGTGCGGCTCCTGGGGGGAACGGAGTTGGTCAGTCTCGGGATCGAGCACGGTCACGGTCGAGCACCAGCGAACGTTTTCCAACGTTGTAGAACACGGCCGGCCACAGAACAACACGCCCGCCCACCGCCTGTCCATACCCGTGACCGGCCCGCCTCCGGTCAACGCCCCACGCGCGTCCGCCCGTTGCCCCAGGTGAACGGGGCAACGGGCGGACGGGACGGGCAGGTTGCCGCGTCAGTCGGCCGCGACCAGCGCGGACTCGGGCACCAGCGCCGGGCGTTCGACGTCGCCGGCCACGGCGACCACCCGATCCTCCTCGGCGGCGCGCAGCAGGCCCTCCATCACCTCCAGCACATGGAGCGCGACCTCGCCGTCGGCCCGCGCCCGGCCGCCGGTGCGCACCGCGCGGCCCAGGTCGGCCAGGCCAAGCCCGCGCCCGGCGGCGGCGTAGCCGTGGCTGAGCGGAACGTCCGCCCACTCCCCCGCCGCGCGGGTCGCCAGCCGCACCGGCCCCTCGAAGGTGTTGGGGTCCGGCACCGAGACGCTGCCCTCCGTGCCGTGCACCTCGATCCTCGGCAACTCGTGGCGCACGGTGTCGAAGCTCATCACCACCGTGCTCACCGCGCCGCCCCGGTGCCGCAGCACGCCGGTGACATGGGTGGCCACCTCGACGGGGAACCGCTCGCCCGCGCGCGGACCCGAGCCGATCGCCCGTTCCGTTCCGCTGCGCACCGCGCCGCCCGTCACCGCCTCGACCGGCCCCAACAGGTGGACCAGCGCGGTCAGATAGTAGGGGCCCATGTCGAAGAGCGGGCCGCCGCCCGGCAGGTAGTAGAAGTCCGGGTCCGGGTGCCAGCGTTCGTGCCCGGGGCAGGCGAAGAACGCGGTGGCGGCGACGGGTTGGCCGATCCGGCCCGCGTCCACCAGCGCCCGCGCGGTCTGCACGCCCCGGCCCAGCACCGTGTCCGGCGCCGCGCCGACCCGCACCCCGGCGGCGCGCGCGGCGTCCAGCATCCGGCGGCCCTCCTCGACGGTGGAGGCCAGCGGCTTCTCGCCATAGACATGCTTGCCGCCGGCGATGGCGGCCAGCGCCACGGGGGCGTGGGCGGCGGGCACGGTCAGGTTGAGGACGGCGTCCACGTCGTCCGCCGCGTACACCTCGTCGGGCGTGGTCGCCCGCACCCCGGCGCGGCCGTCCACGGCCTTCTCCGCCCGGGCGGCGTCCAGGTCGGCGACGGCGACCGGGCGCACGCCGGCGGCCGCACCGTGCTCGTCGAAGTACCGCAGGTACTGGCCGCTGATGGCGCCGGCGCCAACGATGCCGACGCGCAACGGAGTTGGCGCGTTCACGTCCGCGCCCGACGGGCTCTCGTTCACCGGCTCGCCCACAGCAGCCCCCGTTCGGTCAGCGTGCGCACGGTCGGGTCGGTGAGGTCGTCCAGCTTGTGGCCGATCGTGGAGACGAAGACCCGGCCCCGGCCCCAGTCCCTGGTCCAGACGGCGGGGCAGGTGACGCCCCTGGCCTCGTCGGGAACGTCCGGGTCGTCGGCGGCGAAGGTCGTGGTGGCCAGCACGTCCACGTCGGGCGCGGTGTGCACCAGGTACTGCTCGGTGTGGAGCGGGATGCGGCCGGGGAGGCCGGCGAGCACCGGGTGGTCGGCGCGCTCGGGCCGCGCGTCCACGGTGTGGTCCAGCCACTTGGCGGGGTGCATCACGAACTGGCCGCCGGTCAGCCACTGGTAGCCGGTGTTGGCGCGGAACGCGTCGCAGATCCCGCCGTGCCAGCCGGCCAGCCCGGTGCCGGCCCGGACGGCGGCGGCCAGCCCGGCCGACTGCTCCTGGCTGATCTCGCCCATGGTCCAGCACTGGACGACCAGATCGGTCGCGGCCAGCGCCTCCGCGTCCAGATAGGCATCCAGGCTGTCGGAAACGGTCACATCAAAGCCCTGTTCACGCAGGAACGGCAGGAACAGGTCGGTGGTCTCGACGGGCGCGTGGCCCTCCCACCCGCCCCGGATCACCAGGGCCCGGCGGGGGGCTTCGACGGTGGACATGCGAACTCCGTTCGGCGAGAGCGTGAACGAGCCCCGCGCCGCGCCATGTCCGAGGGCGCCCGACGAGGGGCAACCCGGCCATCCTTCCCCTTCCGTCGCGGCGGTGACGAGGCCGGAGAAGCCGTTGTGACAAAGGGCACATATGGTTTGGAAAACGGTTACCCGAGCCGACCGTCCGACCACCCTCCGGCAGCGGCCGGTCGCCCCGCCGGGCCGCCGGAGGTAAACCGTTCCCCTCGATTGACATGCCCTCTTCGGGTGCGCTCGAATGATGCGTGGGAGCGCTCCCCAACCACCGTGATTCAGCCATCTGTTCATCGTGCGAGCCCCAACGGGACAGGGAGCCATGCAATGAGAATGCGAACGCTGGTCAGAGGCGGTCTGGCCGGTCTCGCCGCGCTGGGCCTGGCGGTCACCGCCGGGACACCGGCGGCGACCGCCGAGGAGGAGGGCGTCAGCGACGCGGCCCCCGCCGAGGCGGCGGCCGAGGTCTACGAGGCGGAGGACGGTGAACTCGTCGGCGTGAACGTCGACAACACCGCGCCCGGCCACTCCGGCACCGGCTATGTCACCGGCTTCGACGAGGAGAACGACCAGGTCACCCTCACCATCCCCGACAGCCCCGGCGGGCTGCACGACCTGACCCTCCACTACCGCACGCCCAACGGCCAGAAGAACACCGTGCTCCAGCTCAACGGCTCGGGCATGGGCGAGATCACCCTGCCGGAGAGCGCCGAGTTCACCACCGTCTCCGCCGGCCGGGTGCTGCTGGAGCCGGGCGCCAACACCGTGACGCTGCGCAGCGGTTGGGGCTGGTACGAGATCGACGCCATCAGCCTGGCGCCGGCACCCGACCGGCCCCCGCACCAGGTCACCGGCGAGCCGGTCAACCCCGACGCCTCGCCCGAGGCCCGCTCGCTGCTGGCCTATCTCACCGACCACTACGGCGAGTCGATCCTCAGCGGCCAGCAGGACATGGCCTCCATCGAGTGGATCGAGGAGAACCTCGGCACCACCCCGGCCATCGCGGGCCTCGACATGATGGACTACTCGCCCAGCCGGGTCGAGCGGGGCACCGTGGGCGTGGACGTCGACAACGCCCTCGCCTGGGACGAACGCGGCGGGATCACCACGTTCGTCTGGCACTGGAACGCGCCCAGCGGGCTGATCGACGAGCCGGGCCGCGAGTGGTACCGAGGCTTCTACACCGACGCCACCACCTTCGACGTCGAGGCCGCGCTGGCCGACCCCACCTCCGAGGACTATCAACTGCTGCTGCGTGACATCGACGCCATCTCGGCCGAGTTGCAGCGCCTTGAGGACGCCAACATCCCGGTGTTGTGGCGGCCGTTGCACGAGGCCGAGGGTGGCTGGTTCTGGTGGGGTGCCAAGGGTCCCGAGCCGGCCAAGGAGCTGTGGCGGCTGATGTACCAGCGGATGACCGAGGTGCACGGCCTGGACAACCTGCTCTGGATCTGGAACTCCGTCGAGCCCGAGTGGTACCCGGGCGACGACGTGGTGGACATCGTGTCGGCCGACTCCTACCCGCCGGCCGGCGACTACGGCCCGCTCAGCGCGACCTACGACAAGCTGGTCGAACTCGGCCAGGACCGCAAGCTGGTGGCGCTCACCGAGTGCGGCCCGATCCCCGACCCCGACCTGCTGGAGGCGTACCAGGCGGACTGGAGCTGGTTCGTGACCTGGGCCGGTGAGTTCCTGACCGACGGCGTGTGGAACTCGCGCGAGCACCTGGAGCACGTCTACAGCCACCCGAACGTGATCACCCTCGACGAGGTCGGGGACTTCAAGAACCACGGCCGCTGAGCGGGTCGACGGTGAGCGGCGCGTCCTCGAACGGTCGGGGGCGCGCCGTCGCCGTCACGCGCGGCTGACGGCGCGGGTCGCAGCCGCGCCCGCGCGCAGCAGTTCGGGGCGGAGCGCGACGCCGTGGCCCGGGGCCTCCGGCGCGACGATCCGGCCGTCGCGCACCTCGGGCAGGCCGGTGACCAGCTCGGGGTACCAGGTGGCCAGGAACGCGCGCACGGTCTCCTGGATCACGCCGTTGGGCTGCGAACACACCAGGTGGACGCAGGCCGCGAGGGTGGCCGGGCCGGTGCAGTCGTGCGGCGCGACCGGCACCCCGTACAGGTCGGCGAGGCCGGCGACCCGGCGCGCCTCGGTCAGCCCGCCGGTCCACTGGACGTCCACGGTGGCGAACTGGACCGCGCCCCGGCGCAGCAGCTCGGCGAAGCCCCGGCGGCCGACGAGCGTCTCGCCGGTGGCGATGGGCGCGCCGGTGTCCTCGGCGAGCCGGACCACGGCGTCGACGGCGTCCGGGCGGAGCGGGTCCTCGACCCAGAACGGCGCGAACTCCTGGACGGCGCGCAGGATGTCGGTGGCGGCTGGCCGGTTCCACAGGCCGTGCAGCTCGATCATCAGCCGCATGTCGGCGCCCACCTCCTCGCGTATCCGCTCCAGCACGCGCAGCCCGGAGCGCAGGCCGGCGCGGGTGATCTCGTTGCCGCCGGTCTCCTCGGCGGCCCGGTCGAAGGGCCAGACCTTCATGCCGCGCAGGCCCGAGTCCCACAGCTCGCGGGCGAGTTGGGCGGGGCGGGTGAGGAACGCGTCCAGGTCCTCGTAGCGGTGCGCGGCGTCCGGGACCGCGTCCGGGCTGTCCCGGGAGGCGCCCGGCAGGCCCCAGTTGGCGGACTCCTGGCGGGTGGAGGTGCGGATGTAGCCGGGCCCGGCGCAGGTGTTGTAGACCGGAACGGAGTCGCGGACCGGGCCGCCGAGCAGCGCGGCGAGCGGCAGCCCGGCGCGCTTGCCGAGCAGGTCCCACAGCGCGAGGTCGACGGCGCCGTTGCCGCGCACCTCGACGCCGCCGCCCTGGTAGCCGGCGTAGGGCGCGAGCAGCTTCGCGGCGCGCTCGGGGCCGATGTCGGGGGCGGCCAGCAGGATCGGGGCGGCGGTCTCGTGGAGGTACGCCTCGACGGCGCGGGCCCCGATGAACGCCTCGCCCAGGCCGGTGTGCCCATCGTCGGTGTGGAGCAGGACGAACAGGACGTTGGGCTGGAGCGTGGGGCGCACGGTCTCCAGGGCGGTGATGCGCATGGCGTTTCTCGTCTCTCGTTTCGTGCGGGGCTTCGCAGGGGGCGGCGCGGGGCGCTGCGGGCGGCGCGGCCCTCGCGGGTGGTCGCGCCGGGGATCAGGGCCTGACCAGCACCTTGTGGCCGCCCGGCGGGGCCTCGAAGCCGTCGGCGACCAGCCGGTCCAGCGGGATCACGGTGCGCGGCAGCGCCTCGGCGTCCAGTACCCCGGCCGACAACATGGCGACGGCCGCCGCGACGTCCTCGTCCCACAGGTGCGCCGCCGAGCCCAGCAGCCGGAGTTCGCCGAGGACCACGTCGAGCAGCGGGATCGGTTCGTCGGCGGCGCGGAAGCCGACCAGCACCACCGTGCCGCCCCGGCGCGCGAGCCGCGCGGCGGCGGCGGGCGCCCCGGGCACGCCGGCGCACTCCAACACCGCGTCCGCGCCCCGCCCGTCGGTGGCGGCGCGGGCGGCCTCGGTCGCCTCCTCGGGCGCGACGGCGAGGTCGGCGCCGGCGGCCAGCGCGACGGAGCGGCGCTCCGCCGACGGGTCGACGGCGATCAGCCGGGCGGCACCCGCCGCCCGCGCGGCCTGGAGGATCAGGGTGCCGACCGTTCCCGCGCCGAGCACCAGCACACAACTCCCCGCCGGCTCCGGCAGCTTGCGGACCGCGCGGACCGCGACCGCCGCCGGCTCGGCCAGGGCCGCGACCTCGGCGGGAACGCCCGCCGGCACCGGCACGCAGGTCCGCTCGGCGGCCACCACATACTCGGCGAGGCCGCCGTCGGTGTGCTGCCCGATGACCGCGCCGTTCGGGCACAGCCCCTCCTGGTGCCGGTCGCACCAGTAGCAACTCCCGCAGCCCAGGACCACGTCCGGCACCACCCGGTCGCCGACCCGCAGCCGGCCGCCGCCGGCGCCCGGGCCGAACGACTCGACGACGCCGACGATCTCGTGGCCGAGGGTGAGCGGCGCGCCGCCGCCGGTCAGCGGGTTGGGCCGGTCCACGGGAACGGTCACCGGACCGTGCCGGTACTCCTCCACGTCCGAGCCGCAGATCCCGCACAGTTCGACCCGGACCCGCACCTGCCCCGGGCCCGGCTCGGGCACCGGAATCCGGTCCACGCGCACGTCGCCGCGCGCGTGCCAGCGCGCGGCGCGCATCAACGGGCCGGCGGACCCCAACGGGTCCCCGGGCGACGGGGGTTGCGGTGCGGGTGCCTGGTGCGCCATGGGTTCAGCCTCCGTAGGGCAGCGTGGGCAGGCCGGCGACGCCGACCTCGGCGGCGAAGACGGCGCCGGCCGACGGGTGCGCTGCGGTGTCGGTCGCCAGCCGCGAGGTGGTGACGAAGAGGGTGGTCAGGCCCGGGCCGCCGAAGGCGCAGGCCGTCACCCGGGGCACCGGGAGTTCGACCACCCCGGCCAGCGCCCCGTCGGGCGCGTAGCGGTGCACGGCGCCGCCGCCCCAGAGGGCGACCCAGAGGTGGCCCTCGGCGTCCACGGCCAGGCCGTCGGGATCGCCCACGCCGTCGGGGAGTTGGACCAGCGGGCGGCGGCCGTGCGGGCCGCGCTCCGGGTCGTGGTCGAGGACATCGATCCGGCGGGTGGCGGAGTCGACGTAGTAGGCGAGGGAGCCGTCCGGGCTGAACCCGAGGCCGTTGGAGATGGTGACCTGGCCGAACGCGGCGGCCTCGACGGCGGTGCCGTCCGGGTCGAGCCGGTAGACCCGGCCCCGGCCGGGGCCCTCGTCGTAGGCCATCGAGCCGCACCAGAGGCGGCCCTGCGGGTCGCAGCCGCCCTCGTTGAGCCGCAGCCCCGGGTCCGACCACAGCTCGGGGCCCCACTCCTTCGGGGTGGCGCCGCGATGGAGGCCGTCCCAGCTGGCGTCGCCGGTGCCGGGGAGCGTGGCGAAGCCGCGTTCCAGCGCGAACAGGGTGCCGCCGGCGCGGCGCGGGCGCAGCAGGGCGGCGACCTGGCCGACGTGCGCGCGGTCCACGGCGCCGTCCGCGCGCAGCGCGAGCACGTCGCCGGCGAGCATGTCCACCCAGCGCAGGCCGCCCCAGCCGTCGAACCAGACGGGGCCCTCGCCGTGTTCGCACAGGGGCTCGGTGATCTGTGTGGCGTGCGCCATCGCTGTCGCGTCCCTTCTGGGATCTCTTTGCGCCGACATCTGGTCTGACCGCTCTGACCAGTTCTACTCTGTCGGGGCAGACTGAAACAAGCCCCGAACCATCCCGAACGCACCTGACGCTCCCGAACTCACCGAACCCCGCCCGAACCCTGCCCGAACCCCCGCCGAGGATGTGCGCCGCACCATGAACCCCGCCGGCAGCCCGCCCGTTGCCACCGCCGTTGCCACCGCCGTCACCGCCGTCGTTAGGCTGGGACCATGAACCCGCCGCGCCCGACCGACGCCGAGCGTCCGGTGCGGACGATCACCAGGGCCGAGCTGGCCCGCCACCTGGAGACGTTGATCTTCTCCGGCGAGGCGGCCCCCGGCACCAAGCTGCCGTCCGAGCGCCGCCTCTCCGAGGAACACGGCGTGAGCCGGCCGGCGGTGCGCGAGGTGCTGCGCGGCCTGGAGGAGCGCGGGTTGATCGAGGTGCAGGCCGGACGGGGCGCGTTCGTCCGGCAGTTGACCGAGGCGGCCGACCTCGGGCCGATCGACACGATCTACCGCCGGCGGCGGCCGACCCCGCGCGATGTGATCGAGGCCCGGCTGATGCTGGAGCAGCGCACCGTGCGGAGCGCGGCGGAGAAGGCCACGCCGGAGGATCTGGCGCTGATCCGGGAGGCGTTGACCCGGTTCGAGCGGGCGGACGACCTGCTGGCGCGGGCGCGGGCCGACGTCGACTTCCACAGCGCGGTGGCGGCGGCCGCGCACAACCCGGTGATCGAGACCATGTTCGCCTCGATCAGGACCATGTGCTTCGAGCTGATGATGCGCAGCCTGGCCGACCCCACGGTCCACCGGAAGGGCGTGCCCTACCACCGGGAGATCGTCGACGCGATCTCCGCCGGCGACGCCGCCGGGGCCGAACGGGCCATCGCCGCGCACCTCCAGGTCGCGCTCGACCACTACGGCGCCGACCTCGACCGGCCCCTCGACCTGGTGGCCCAGCGGGAGATGCACCGGCTGATGGCCAACGAGCGGTAACGAACGGCCACGCGCGGGGCGTTGGCCCCCGCGCCGCGCCCGGAGCGGGGTGGGCGTTCCCACCCCGGCGCGAACTCCCTCGCCCCCGCACGATATTCACGATATTCCTGAACCCGACCACTTCGCCCATGGAGCACAGCCATGCACAAAACACCCCCCGCCTCCCCGGCCCCCCTCTGGTCCATCGGTACCCCGGGGCGCGGTCCTCACCAGTTCTCCGGCGCCTGGTCGGCGAAGGACGGCAACGCGTTGACCTTCGAGGTCGGCGTCCATGAACCGGCCAGGGACTGGCCCGCGTTCCACCCGGGCCCGCTCGACGCGCACGGCGGCTGGCGCGGCCACCGCATCGACATCGACTTCACCGTGCCGGAGGCCACGGCAGCCGGCTCGTCCGAGGGTGCCGGGAACGAACGGCCGCCGGACGGCTACCTGTTGGAGCTGTTCCTCTTCGCCTCGCACGGCCCCTGCCCCGATCTGGCGATCGAGCTGGACGGCCGCCACCGGGGCGGCTTCCGGCCGAAGGTGGTGCGGGAGGACCGGGCCGAGGTCTGGGGCCAGTCGCCCATCAACGGCCATGCCCGCGTCGAAGTACCGTTGCCCGCCGCCTGGTTGGCCGCCGGCCGACACCGGCTCTCGATCACCACGGCCGTGCCCGACGGGCTCGACGACCAGGGCCCGCCGGCCGAGGAGCGCCGCCCGTACCACGAGCAGTACGGGCACTGGTTCGGCAGCGGGCTGACCTGGGACTGCCTGCGGCTCACGCCGGCCGAGGCGCCGCCGACCACCGCGAGCGCCGAGCTGCGGGCCACCCCGTTCTACGTTGCCGAGGACGGCGCCTCACACGAACTCCTGGAGCTGACCGTCGCGTTGGCGCCCGGCCGGCCGGCGCCGGCCGCCGCCGAGGTGCGGGTCGGCCCGCACACCCGCCACCTGCCGCTGCCGGCCGTCGGCACCCCGGACGAGCCCGGCGCGCGGGACTTCGGCCAGCTCCATCTCCGTTTCCCCATACCGGAGTTCGCCGAGGACGGCGGCCCGGTGTCCGCCGAGGTCCGGCTCGACGACGGGGAACCGTTCGTCAACGAGCTGACGCCGGCCCGCAAGTGGACCCTCCACCTCATCCCCCATGTCCACCTGGACATCGGCTTCACCGACTACCAGGGCAAGGTCATCGAGCTGCACAACCGCAACCTCGACCGCGCGCTGGCCATCAACGAGCGCGACCCCGACTTCGCCTACAGCGTCGACGGCGCCGTGGTGATCTCCGAGTACCTGGCCAGCCGGAACACCGAACGCGCCGAACGGGTGCTGGCCGCGCTGCGCGAGGGGCGGATGGCGGTCAACGCGTTCCACAGCCTCTTCCTCTCCGGCCTCGCCTCCCTGGAGGAGTGCTACCGCGCCGCCACCACGGCCGCCCGGCTGCGCGCCGAACACGACGTGCCGGTGCGGCACGCCAACCTCACCGACGTCCCCTCCTACAGCGCAGCGCTTCCCGGGATACTCGCGGAGCTCGGCCTGGACGGCTTCGTCGGCATCATGAACCATGGCCGGGGCAGCAACGCCGACAGCGACCTGCTCCACCTTCAGTCGCCGTTCCTGTGGGAGGGCACCGACGGCACCCGGGTGCTGACCCACTTCGCCGACTCCTACTCCCAGCTGCGGTTCATGGCCGCCGACCCGCAGACCCTCGCCGGCGGCGCCCAGGCGTTCGACCGCTACCTCGCCCGTTACGAACGGCCCGACTACCTGCCCCACGACCTCGCCCTGATCGGCACCCACGCCGACAACGAGGACCTGGCCGACGGCGACCACGGCTTCGTCGAACGCTGGAACGCCGCGTATGAATGGCCCCGGCTCGTCGTGTCCACCCTCCCCGACTACCTGGACGCCGTCCGGCCGCTCGCCGACCGGCTCCCCGTCCACCGGGGCGACGGCGGCAGCTACTGGGAGGACGGCGCCGGCACCGCCGCCACCCTCACCGCCGAACACCGCACCACCCAGAGCCTGTTGCCGGCGGCGGAGGCGCTGAGCGCGCTGGTCGCGCGCGTCGGCCCGGGCCTGGCGCCGCGCGTCGACAGCCTGGACGCCGCGTGGGACAACGCGCTCTACGGCGCCGAGCACACCTTCACCTGGTCGCACGCCAACGCCCACCCCGAGGGCGAGCAGGGCCACGACCAACTCGACTGGAAGCGCACCCGCGTTCACCAGGCGCACCGCGCCGCGCTCGACGAGATCCGCCGCGCGCTGAGCCAACTCGGCGACCTGGTCAGCACGCAGGGCCCCTCCCTCCTCGTCGGCAACCCGGGGCCGCGCGCCACGGCCGGCGAGGTCGTCGTCGAACTCCCGCGCGACAGCGTGGTGTTCGGGCCCGAGGGCCCACTGGCGGCCGAGGTCCTGGCCACCCACAGCAAGGGGCTCCGCCGGCTGCGGCTGTCCGTCCCCGAGGTGCCGGCGTTCGGCTGGCGGGTGCTCTCCCTCACCGGCCCGACCGCCGAGGTCGGCCCGGGCGGCGCCCAACAGGCGGCGGGCGAGACGTCGTTGCCCGTCGTCGAGGAACCGTTCGAGGCGCTGCCGGAACGGCTCGACACGCCACGCTGGCAGCTGACGTTCGACCAACACACCGGTCTTGTCCGTGGGTTGACGCACCGCGCCACCGGCCGTCCCGTCCTGGGCCCCGACTCGGACTGGCGGTTGGGCCAGCTCCTCTACGCCGCCGACGGCCCCGACCACCTCACCCGGGGCGACGCCGACGGCCCCTACGCACACGACCACGACCATGACCACGGGCATCACCACGGGCCCGACCCCGCGTTGACCACGCCCCGGCCCACGGCCGCCGGACCCACCACCCTCGGCGACCGGATGCCGCCCGCTCCCCCGCCCGCCCTGGCGGTCACCCCCGCCACCATGCGCCCCGTCGGCGTGCGCCGCACCCACGACGGCCACCGGCTGCGCTGGGTCGGCAGCGCGCCCAGCGTTCCCGCCGTCACCCTGGACATCCTGCTGCGCGACGAGGACGACCGGGTGGAGGTCACGGTCTCGCTGGAGAAGGAGGCCGTGCTGGCCAAGGAGTCGGTCTATGTCGCCTTCCCCTTCGCCGCCGAGCGGCCCACCGTGCACTACGACCGCCAACAGGGCTGGATCAACCCGGCCATCGACCACACGCCCGGCGCCTGCTACGAGTGGCTGACCACCCAGTACGGCGTCGCCGTCACCGACGGCGGCCCCAACGGGCCAGGTGTGGTGTGGAGTTCGGCCGACGTGCCGCTGTTCGCCGTCGGCGACATCGTGCGCGGCACCTGGCCGACGCGGTTCGAACCGGCCTCGGGAACGCTACTCTCCTGGGTGATGAACAACTACTGGCCCACCAACACGCCGCCCAGCCAGGACGGTTCGCTGACCCTGCGGTACGCGTTCACGCCGGTCGCCAGCTTCGACCCGGCGCGGGCCACCGCCTTCGGCCAGGGCCTGCGCCACGGCCTGCTGGCCTCCGAGATCACCCGCCTCGACCGCCACGCCCACGGCCCCGCGCAACTCCCCACCACCGGAACGCTGTTCGACCTGCCGCTGCCCGACGGCATCCACGCGACGGTCGCCGCGTCCAGGACCCGCGAAGGGCTGCTGCTCCGCGTCCAGGAACTCACCGGCCAGGAACGGGAGATCACCCTCCCCCGCCCGACCGGCACCACGTCGGCGCTGCGCTGCACGGCGGACGAACGCCCCCTGGAGACACTGCCGTTGACGGAGAACGGCGGGTTCACGCTGCCACTGAGGCCGTTCGGAGTCGCGACGGTGCTCCTGACGGAGGGGTAACGGCGGCAGGCCGCCGGCGCCGCCGGCGGCCATGGGGGGAGCGCGGAACCGCCCGGCGGGGGCCGGGGGCCACCGGCGTAGCCGGGGCCCCCGCGCCGGGCGCGGGGAGCAGAGGAGCTGACCTGGGGTTTTATCGGCGGGGTGGGCGGGTTTTACTTACTTTCACGGAAACCGGCACCATGGACAAAACCCTTCCCGGTGGGCCCAACCGCCTGACGCTAGCCACGATATCGGGGTGGGTGCGGGGTTTGTCTGCGGGCCGGTGGCCGGTGCGGGGCAGCCCGACTGGTCGTTTGTTGGTCAACGAGACCCTGCGGTGTGGTGGAGGCTCTGGCGCGGACCACGACGCTGGGCCTAGATGGCGCACGATCGGCCGGGTGCGGGCGTAACGAATGCCGGCAGGAGGCTGGCTGGGAAGGGGGGCGCGGCTTCCGGGAGGTGGAATTCATTGCCGCCAAGGGTGGCCGGGAATGGCGACCGTGCCCCACGGGCGCAGGGACCGCGCCGAGTTCGAGGGCCGGCCGGCCGCTGGGGGCGTGCGTAGCGCGCACCGGCTTCGCCGGCCTGCCCCGGCATGTCGCCCGTCTCGAACGTGACCGATCGTCGGGCTTATCGAGGGGTCGGTATCGGTCCTGTGGTGGGCGGATGGTCATTGGTGGCTTCGGTCAACGACCACGCTGCCGCGCGAACATCGCCTGCCGTCTTAATAGTCCGCACGCCGTCGACTCCCGAAGGCGGGCGCGCGGGGGGTGGGGGGACCTTTTTTATAGGTGCCCGTCTGGAAGCAAACAGATCGTTCAATCACCCAGGCCCGCACGGATCTACGAGGACGACACCCTCGTGACACAGGTGTACGCCTCACGACAAGCGGCCCGGTCCAAGCCCGGGCAGGGCTCATTCATGCCGACCCACCCTCATCTCCCGACTCCCGAAGGCGACCGTGGTGGCGGCAGAACCGACTGCGGACTGGACCGCTCGGTTGACGCAGTTCGCGGTACCGCGCGCAGCGACTGACGCTGGAACACGACGACCCCCCGGAAACGGCCTGCCGAGACGTGGACCGTCGCCCTCCGAACAGCGCGTCCGTGGGACAAGACCGCCGAGTGCGTCAAGCGGTGACAGGGGGCCGGACACCCGCCTCACTCGGGCGTAACCCTGGGCCTGACACCCCACGTGCCAGGGAGCAGACTGCCGAGTCACAGAGAGATACAGGACGTCCCATCCGGAACTTCGCGGCAGTGCGGCTTCACCAACGATCCGAACGGGGCACCCCCGCCTGCCGGGTGGACCCTGCGACCCTGGGTCGTTGAACGAACTGTTCACTTCCAAACGGGCACCTAGAAAAAGAGTCCCCCACCCCCCTGCCCGGAAGTCGACGGCGCGCGGACTACCAAGACGGCAGACTTTGTTCGCGCGGCAGCGTGGTCATTGACCGAACCCCACCACCCACCGCCCGCCCAACACAGAACCAGCACCTGCCTGCGAGTCGCCCGACGATCCGCCACATCCGAGACGGGCGACATGCCGGGGCAGGCCGGCGAAGCCGGTGCGCGCCACGCACGCCCCCAGCCGCCGGCCGGCCCTCGAACTCGGCGCGGTCCCCGCGCCCGGAGGGCACGCACCGCCATCACCGACCACCCCGACGGCAACAAACTCCACCTCCCGGAAGCCGCGCCCCCCTCCCAGCCAGCCTCCTGCCGGCATTCGTTACGCCCGCACCCGGCCGATCGTCCGCCATCTAGGCCCGGCGTCGTAGCCCGCGCCACAACCCCAACCACCACACAACAAGCCTCGTCGACCGACGACGACCAGTCGGGCTGCCCCGCACCGGCCACCGACCCGCAGACAAACCCCGCACCCACCCCACCCCGTTCACCCCTCACCGCCCCACGAAGATCCAAAAGAGAGCCCCCTGCGGGAACTGTCCCTACGCGCGGGGAGCAGACGACAATCCGCCGTGGTTGACGCTCGACAGGGGACCATCCCCGCGTGCGCGGGGAGCAGCTCGCGGCCGCACAGAACCGCGCGTAGTCGGAGGGACCATCCCCGCGTGCGCGGGGAGCAGCGATGCCGTCGTCCACGCCCAGGGCTCGTCCATGGGACCATCCTCGCGTGCGCGGGGAGCAGGACATCGGTCGGCATCGAGGTGGAGGAGGGGCGGGACCATCCTCGCGTGCGCGGGGAGCAGAGCAAATGACCTGGGCTTTTATCGGCGAGGGGGGGCTGTTTTTACTCACTTTCAGAGAACGCGACATAGCGGCCAAACCCTCTCCAAACAACGCCCCTTGGGACATCCGAAGTTCATTCCAGACTAGCGAGTTGTCGGCTCCGGGAGCTGCCGTTCCGGGGTGTCGAGCCAGGCCGTCGTGGTGCCGTCCCCGCCGCAGGTGAAACCGAAGCGTGGCATGTCCGGGGAGCCGGCGGCGTGCCACCAGCCGTAAGCGGCGCTGATCTCGTCCCACAGGCGGCGGGGGCCGGACTGGCGAACCGTCGTGTGGCCGGTTCCGGCCGCCACCTCCACCAGGGCGGCGGATGGGTCGTTCTCCGCCCGCACCCACAACGTCGCGTGCGTGCCCGCCCGTTGGTTACCCGCTTCCCACGCGTGCCAGACGCCCGGCACCAGCAGCCCCATCACGAACTGGGCCTGGTAGTCCTCGCCAGCCACCGCCCAGGGGGACAGCTCCGTGGGTTCGGCGGGGGCGCGTTCCGGGTGCGTGTCGGGCGGTCGTTCCTCGGGGCGCGCGCCGGGGGCGCGTAGCGGCATGTAGGAGCCGCCGGGGCGCCAGCGGCCCATGACGATGCCGCGTTCATCGCGTTCCACCACCGCCGTGCCATAGGCGCACCAGGCTGAGGCCCATGGGGTCACGAGGCGTCCGCCGGGGGCGAGTTGGTCCAGCCACGGCCGGGGAACGCGGCGCACGGAGCAGGTTGCCACGACCCGTTCGTAGGGCGCCCCGGGCGGCCAACCCTCCGCACCATTGGCGTGCACGACGCGCGGGCTCCGCCCGACGGCGGCGAGCGTGGCGCGGGCGCGTTCCGCCAGTTCGCGGTCCAGTTCTACGGTGACGACCTCGGCGTCGCCGGCCCGGGAGGCGAGCAGGCCGGCGTTCCAGCCGGTGCCCGTTCCGATCTCCAGCACGCGGGTCCCGGGCCGCACGTCGAGCGCTTCGAGCATGGCAACAACCGTTCCCGGGGCCGAGGCCGACGACAGGGGGCACCGCGTTCCGTCGGCTTCCGTGAGCACGTGCGTCACTACGGGCGCGTCGGCATGGGCGGCCGCCCACCAACGCGTTGGCTGCGCGGCCCGGTCGCAGATGTCGTAGCCGCCGTGCCCGTCCCGCAGCCAGATCCGATCCAGCAGGAAGCGGTGCCGAGGCACCGCCCGGAACGCGTTCTCCCACTCGGGCGAGACCGGGCGGCCAAGGAACTCGGCCACCCGTGCGAGGAGTTGTTCCATCGCACTGCCCTCGGCGGCGATGGTGTTCACGTGACCGACCTCCCGTGGTGAACGCTTCCGCACACAACGTAAGTCCGGGTGCGGGAGCACGCGATAAGGGAACCATCCCCGCGCGTGCGGGGAGCAGCGCCCGAGCCTCGCCCACGCCTGTGGGTCTCGAGGACCATCCCCGCGCGTGCGGGGAGCAGGGGAGCGCGGACCGAAAGCACCGCGACGAGTGGGGACCATCCCCGCGCGTGCGGGGAGCAGAGGAGATGACCTGGGGTTTTATCGGCGGGGGAAGCGGTTTTTACTCACTTTCAGAGAACACGACATAGCGGCCAAACCCTCTCCAAACACCACCCCTTGGGGCATCCGAAAGTTCTCGTCTCAGCCTAGCGAGCGGACGTCGTGGCGTCGGCCTCGGTGAGGTAGAACCAGAGGGCTTCCGGCCACCAACCCGCCGCGCCCCCCGGAAGGCCCCCACCCACCGACTACCCTCACCGAACCCGAACCACCCCAGGAGAGACCCCCGTGTCCGCCACCCTCGCCCGCCTCGTCACGTTCGTCGAACTCAACGCCGGACACAGCACCGCCCGGCAGTTGTCCGTGGATGCCCGGCTGGAGGCCGAACTGTCCGACGGGCGGCGGGTGGTGTTGTTGGACGACCGGGGGTGGACCATGAGCGCGGGCGGCGCAGACGTCCGCGCGTTCCTCACCGTCGAGGACATCGAGGCCGACGCGCGGACGGTCGTCGGGCCGGACGAGCCCGTCGAGGGCGAGACGCACGCGGAGATGGCCGCCGCTCACTGGGGCGCGCTCGCGGCGCTCCTCGCCCGGCAGGGCGTCACCGTGAGCGGGCCGCAGCTGGAACGCGCCCGGCACGACGTCGAGTTGAGCCCGCGCCTCAGGCACTGGATCAGCTGAGCCGAACAGACACCCGCCGTCGGGCGCCCCCAGGGCGCCCACGGCCCCGCGCCGGGCCCGCCCCCCGAGCGGGGGGCGGGCCCGGGTTGGACGAGGACCGTCGGTGCGGTCAGTCCTCGCCGTCCTCGATGGCCGCCGGCCGCAGCTGGGCCGCGCGGACGCGCTCGACGTCGAGCTTGACGGACCGGTCGAAGCGGTAGACGCCGTTCTGCTCCTGGAACACGTCGGTCAGCTGCGTGTAGCAGTAGCCGAACATGTCCGGGTCGTCGAGCAGCACGCCGGTCAGGCCGGCGAAGCGGGTCTGGAACTCCTCCTCGTCGCGCGGCCGGTCGCCGTAGCCCCAGGACTCGGCGCGGTCGTCGCCGCGCGCCTCGGCGGCGGTCTCGGGGCACCACCAGATGCCGCCGAACTCGCTGACGAAGTACGGCTGTCCGGCGTACGGCAGCGACCACGGCTTGTCGGCCTCGTGGAAGTTGGCGTACGGCTCACCCTTGCTCAGCCCGCCGACCTGCTCGGCGAACTTCGCCGGGTCCTGCTCGTAGTTGTGGGAGTCCCACACGTCGGTCTCGGGGACCCGGTGCGAGTAGCCGGAGGCGTCCAGCACCGGGCGGGTGGTGTCCATGGCCTTGGTGGCCAGGAACATGCCCCGGGTGATGACGTCGAGCTGGGTGATCCGGTCGCCCAGTTCCTGGAAGGTCTCGTTCAGCGGGCACCAGCCGACGATCGACGGGTGGGAGTAGTCGCGCTCGACGGCCTCCAGCCACTGCGAGACATAGGAGGCGTCGGGCTGCTGCCGGTCGTTCGCGTGGCCGCCGACGTTGCAGCCCCAGTCGCCGAACTCGCCCCAGACCAGGTAGCCGAGCCGGTCCGCGTGGTAGAGGAACCGCTCCTCGAAGACCTTCTGGTGCAGCCGGGCGCCGTTGAAGCCGGCCTCCAGGGAGAGTTCGATGTCGCGGACCAGCGCCTCGTCGCTGGGCGCGGTCATCAGGCCGTCGGGGTACCAGCCCTGGTCGAGGACCAGCCGCTGGAAGACCTTCTTACCGTTGATGGTGATGGCCTTGCCGTCGATGCCGACGGAGCGGAGCCCGGCGTAGCTGGTGGCGCTGTCGACCACGGTGCCGTCGGCGTCGAGGAGTTCGAGCTTCAGGTCGTAGAGGTGCGGGTCGTCGGTGGACCAGACCCGGCGGCGGTCGGCCGGGACGGGCAGGTGGAGGCGCGGCGCCAGGTCGAGGTCGGCGCGGGCGGTGGCGGAGGCCACCTCGCCGGCGGCGTCGCTGAGGACGGCGCGCACCTGGTAGCCGGGCTTGTTGCCGGTCAGCGGCAGCTCCAGGTGGAACGCGGAGCCGGCCAGGTCGGGGGTGATCCGGGGCCGCTTCAGGTGGTCGGCGGCGACCGGCTCCAGCCACACGGTCTGCCAGATGCCGGTGGTGCGGGTGTAGTGGCAGTCGGTGTTGGCGTAGCGGATGGCCTGCTTGCCGCGCGCCTGCGGGCCGGACTTGGGGTCCCTGGCCCGCACCACGATGGTGATCTCCTCGCCGGGCTGGGCGACGCCGCCCAGGTCGGCGGTGAAGGGGGTGAACCCGCCCCGGTGGCGGACCACCTCGGTGCCGTTGACCCAGACGGTGGTGTCGTAGTCCACGGCCTGGAAGTGCAGCAGCACGGTGCGGCCGGCCCAGTCGGCGGGGACGGTCACGGTGCGCCGGTACCAGACGGCTTCGAGGAAGTCGGTCTCGCCGATGCCGGAAAGCTCCGACTCCGGGCAGAAGGGAACGATGATCTCGCCGTTGAGGTCACGTTCTGGCACTCCGCGCTCGATACCGCTGTCGCCACGGTCGAACTCGAACTGCCAGGTGCCATTGAGATTGAGCCAGTCGCCACGGACGAACTGCGGCCGCGGGTACTCGGGCCGCGGGATGGCGGAGGGGGAAGGCACAGAGACTCCAGTGAGATGGGTTGTTCGCGCTGCGAGGCTCCGCAGCGCGCGGGTCGTGCTCGTAGTGGCGGGCGCGGGAACGGCCCCCGACGGTTCCGGGGGCCGTTCCCCTTCCATGGCGCGCCCGACGGTCAGGTGCCGCCCAGGCCCGTGGTGGCCACGGACTTGACGATGCGGCGCTGGAAGAAGAGGAAGACGATGATCAGCGGCGCGGCGGCGAGCAGCGCGGAGGCCATGGACTGGGCGTAGACCACGCCGTAGGCGTCCTTGACGGTCGCGAGGCCGACGGGCAGCGTCATCAGGGCCGGGTCGTTGGTGACGATGAACGGCCACATGAAGTTGTTCCACGCGCCGATGAAGACGAACACCGAGACGGCGGCGACGATCGGCCGGGACAGCGGCAGCACGACGGACCAGAAGACCCGCAGGTCGGAGGCGCCGTCGATGCGGGCGGCCTCCTCCAGCTCGCGGGGGATGCCGTCGAAGAACCGCTTGAGGATGAAGACCATCATCGGCGCCACCACCTGCGGCAGGATGACCGCCCAGTAGGTGTCGACGAGGTTGAGCGCCAGCATCTCCTGGAACAGCGGCACGATGAGCAGCTGCGGCGGGACCATGATCGAGGAGACGGTGACGGCCAGCAGCAGCTTCCGGCCGCGGAAGGTGCCACGGGAGAGGCCGTAGGCGGCCAGCGTGGAGATCACGATGGTGATCACGGTGACCAGGGTGGCGATCAGGATGCTGTTGAACGCCCAGATCGGCACGTTGCCGCGATCGAGGATGACCCGGTAGGGCTCCAGAGTGAGCGCGCCCTTGATCGGGTTGAACCCGGGGGTGGCGACGTCCTGTTCCTTCTGGAACGAGGTGGCGATCGCCCAGACGAACGGCAGCAGCCACAGCAGCGCGAAGATCACCAGGGCGCCGCTGGCCAGGAACTTGGGCAGCCGGCCGTGGCCGAGGAGCAGCGGCGTGCTCTCGTCGTCGGCCTTCGGGCGGCGCGGGCGCCGGCCCAGGGGGCCTCCGGCGGGGTGGAGACGGGGACGCGTGGTCGTCGCGGACACGGTCAGCCCTCCTGTCGCGGGAAGAACCGCAGCTGGGCGATGGAGATGATGATGATCAGGGCGAAGAACAGGTACGAGATGGCGGAGGCGTAGCCCAGCCGGTAGCCCGTGAAGCCGACGTCGTAGATGTACTCCAGGATCGGCCGGGTGGAGTTGTTGGGCCCGCCCTTGGTCAGGATGTAGATCTGGTCGAACACCTTGAGCGAGGCGAGCACCTGGAGCATCGCCACCAGCGCGGTGGTGCGGTTCAGCTGGGGCAGCGTGATGGAGAACAGCCGGCGCCAGGCCCCGGCGCCGTCCAGCGCGGCGGCCTCGTGCAACTGGTCGGGAATCGACTGGAGAGCGGCCAGATACAGCAGGAAGTTAAAGCCGACCGTCCACCAGACGGTCAACGCGGCGATCGACCACATGGCGAACGCCTCGTCCGACAGCCAGCCGATGGGCTCCATGCCCAGCTTGTCCAACGCCTGGTTGGCCATGCCGAGGTCGGGCTGGTAGAGCCAGCTCCAGACGATGGTGACGACGCTGACCGGCAGCAGGTACGGCGCGAAGAACGCCAGCCGCCACACCCACTGGCCGGCCAGGCCCGAGTGGACCAGCAGCGCCATGGCCAGGGCCACGACGACCAGCGGGACCACGGTGATCACGGTGAAGAAGACGGTGTTGCCGAGGCTGCTCCACACGTCGGGGTCGGCGAACGCCTCGGCGTAGTTGTCGAAGCCGACGAAGTCGGTGCCGCTGAGGGTCAGCGACTCGTCGGTGAAGCTCATCCACAGGCCCTGGACGATCGGCCAGACCATGAAGAGCACGAACGTGACCGCGAAGGGCAGCACGAAGACCCAGCCGGTGGAGCGGGCCCGGCCGCGCCTGGCCACCGGGGGCGGGGTGCTGGCGGACGGGGATATCGCGCTGTCGTCGGGCGCGTTGGCACGCGAAGCGGTGGTGCTCACGTCAGAAACTCCTTGTCTCCGTCACGCGACCGGGTTGGGATCGTCGAGCATGGACTGGGAGGCGCTGATCATCTGCTCCACCGCCGACTCGGGCGACATGTTGCCCATCAACGCCGCCGTCATCGGCTGGGTCATCTGGTTCTGGAAGTTCGACCCGGAGCCGGCGAACCAGTTCGGCGGGTCGAGCACCGCGACCTCGGCGGCGCCCGCGTAGGAGGCCTGGGGGTCGAGTTCGGCGTAGCGCTCGTCCTCGATCACCGGCTGGTAGGCGGGGATATGGCCGGCGGAGGCCCAGGTGTAGCTGGCCTTGAGCATGGTGGCGACAAAACGGTGCGCCTCCCGACGCCGACCCTCGTCAACGCGCTCCTGACGGGGTAGGACATAGCTGTGCGAGTCAGCGTTGACGGCCGGCTGGTCGAAGATCTGGACGAACGGGGCGGCGCCCAGGGGCCGGTCGGTGATGCGCAGGTTGGGCAGCTCCCACTCGCCGGAGAAGATCATCGCGCCCCTGCTGCCCTGGAAGGCGGCCATGGCGCCGGCGTAGTCCAGGTTGTTGGGGTTGCGCTGCCCGTCGAACAACTCGGTCATAAAGGTCAACGCCCGCACGGCGGCGTCCGCGTCGACGCGGGGTTCGCCGCCGTCCGGCAGCTCCCAGGTCGCGCCGGTCTGGGCGTAGAGGCCGTTGAACATCCGCCAACACTGGGCCTGGTCGCCGACGTGCCCGAACAGGACGCCGGTGCCGCCCTGTTCGGCGGCGAGCGCCTCGCTGGCCGCGAACATCGCCTCGGGCGAGCCGATCGGGGCGAGTTCGCCGTCGCTGTCCAACAGCCCGGCGGCGCCCGCGATCTCCTTGTCGTAGAAGACGATGAAGGGGTGGGTGTCCAGGGGGATGGCGTAGACCTCGCCCTCCCACTTGGCCCGCTCCCACACCGCCGGCGCGAAGTGCTGCTCGGTGACGCCGAACTCGGCCAGGACATCGAGGTCAAAAGGTTCGAGAAGGCCACCTGGCGCGTATCCGGCCAGCCGGGAAAGGTGCAGCACCGCCACCTCGGGCGCGCGCCCGCCGGCCGCCGCCATCGCCAACTTGGTGTAGTAGGACGGCCCCCATTCGAGGATCGTCCGGTCCACGTCGAACGGGTCGGGCCCGGAGGTCACGGTCGCGAGCATCTCGTCCATCAACACGCCGTCGCCGCCGGAGAACAGGTCCCAGACCCGCAGGGACGAGGAGCCGGAGGGGGACGCCGGCGAGGCGCAGCCGGCAAGCACGCTCGGCGCCGCCAGGGCGCCCGCCCCGGCGAGGCCCAGCCGCAGAAACCCTCGACGCCCCATCCGGAACCGGCCACCATGTCCGGAATGATCAAAGCTCATTTCGCACCTTTCCCACCCGACGCTGGGTTGTTGGTACGTCTTACATCGATGTAACAAGATGTGTAAAGAGGTTGCTAAGAGTTTCTTTCTGTTGGAGTTTCCGCACGTAAGGTCACTGTTCGACCGGTCGGTCAGGACGGCGGGTGCGACGGGTACGATCGGGGCGGCTAGGGAGGTTTGGGTTGGCGAGGCCCAGGATCAAGGACGTGGCGCTGCGCGCGGGTGTTTCCGAGAAAACCGTGTCCAACGTCATCAACGACTACGTGCATGTCTCAGAGCGCACCCGCCGCGTCGTGCGGCAGGCCATCGACGACCTCGGGTACCGCGTCAACCTCGCCGGACGCCACCTGCGGCGCGGCC
Organism: Streptomyces sp. 3MP-14; assembly: GCF_006334905.2. Classification (NCBI taxonomy): domain Bacteria; kingdom Bacillati; phylum Actinomycetota; class Actinomycetes; order Kitasatosporales; family Streptomycetaceae; genus Streptomyces; species Streptomyces sp. 3MP-14. Next base: position 173,333 of record NZ_VDLZ02000010.1, on the reverse strand, counting down.
GAACGGGCATCATCGCGCTGGTCGTTCCCGAGCTTGACCTGCCCTACTTCGCGGAGTTGGCGAACCTGATCGTCGCCGAGGCCGAGCGCAACGGGCTGACCGTGCTGGTCCACCAGACCAGGGCGGTCCGCGAGCACGAGCTGTCCGCGCTCGACGGCTTCGGCTCGGACTTCGCCGACGGCGTGATCCTCAGCCCGCTGGCCCTCGTCGACGAGGATCTGAGGAGCCGCAGCGGCGCCCTTCCCACCGTGCTGCTGGGCGAGAAGCTCAGCGCCGGCTGCGCCGACCACGTGGCGATCGACAACGCCGCCGCCGCGCGCGAGGCCACCGAGCACCTGCTTCAGCTGGGCCGCCGCCGCATCCTGGTGGTGGGCGGCTTCGACGGCGAGAGCGAGGGCACGGCCGAGGTCCGCACCCGCGGCCACCGGGCGGCGCTGGCGGCGGCCGGGGTCCCGTTCGATCCCCAACTGGTGGTGCCCGTCGCGAAGTTCGCCACGCCGGACGGGGCGGCCGCGACACACAGGGCGCTGACCGACGGGCTCGCCCCGGACGCGGTGCTGGCGCTCAACGACCAGATGGCGATCGGCGCGGTGCGCGCGCTGCACGAGCGGGGGCTGCGGGTTCCCGAGGACGTGGCGGTGGTCGGCTTCGACGACGTGGAGGCGGGGCGGTACAGCGTGCCCACGCTGACCACGGTCGCACCGGACAAGGCGGAGATCGCCGCCGTCGCGGTGGCGCTGCTGATCGGGCGCATCGCGGAGGCGCGGGGGCAGGGGGCGGGGGGCCCGGCGGATGCGCCGGGGAGCGTGTCGGCGGATGGTGCGCCGGCGGGCGCCGCTGGTGGTGCGCCGGGCATGAACGGCGCGGCGCCGGCGCACGGGGGCGTCAACGGGGCGGCGGCGCCGGCCGGTTCGCCGGCCAGGGCGCGCGCCGGGCGCGTGCAGCCGCCGCACGAGCGGGTGGTGCCGCACCGGCTGGTGATCCGCGAGTCGACCTCGGGCGCGCGGAAGTCCACCGTGCCAGGGCCGCGCGCCGGCGACTGACGCGCGGGGCGTGCGCCGGGCGCGGGCGCCCGGCCGGCGTCGGGGCGTCGCGCCGGCGCGAGGGCTGGCGCGAGGGGCGAGTGGCGCGCCGGCGTCGGGGCGTCGCCGGCGCCGGGAGCGCCTTGCGCGGCACGCTACTCGTTCGTAACATCGCGGGACGAGATGGCGCCGACGCCGCCGTCCGCCGACGCCGGGGAGCCCGATGACCAGCAGCAGCGCGGGAGTTGGGCCGCTGGCCGGGGTGCGGGTGGTGGAGCTTGCGGGCATCGGGCCCGCGCCGTTCGCCGCGATGCTGCTGGCCGACCTCGGGGCCGACGTGGTCCGCGTGGACCGGCCCGGCGGGCAGCCGCTCGGCATCGACCCGGCGCTGGACGTGACCAACCGCAACAAGCGCTCCGTCGAGGTGGATCTGAAGGCGCCCGGGGGCGCGGCCGCCGTGCTGGACCTGGCGGCGGTGGCGGACGTGCTGCTGGAGGGGTTCCGGCCGGGGGTGGCCGAGCGGCTGGGCGTCGGGCCCGAGGAGGCGCTGGGGCGCAATCCCCGGCTGGTGTACGGGCGGATGACCGGCTGGGGCCAGGACGGGCCGCTGGCCGGCAGCGCCGGGCACGACATCGGCTATCTGGCGACGGCGGGCACGCTCGGCCTGATCGGCCCGGCCGACGGGCCGCCCGCGATCCCGGCCAACCTGCTGGGCGACTACGCCGGCGGCTCGCTCTACCTGGTCAGCGGGGTGCTGGCCGCCCTGCTGCACGTGGGGCGCGGCGGCGCTGGCCAGGTGGTGGACGCGGCGATCGTGGACGGCGCCGCGCATCTGGGCGCGATGCTCTGGGGGATGCTGGGCGCGGGCGCCTGGCGGGACGCCCGGGGCGGCAACCTGCTGGACGGCGGCTGCCCGTACTACGCGGTCTACGCCACGGCCGACGGCGGCTGGATGGCGGTGGGCGCGCTGGAGGAACGGTTCTACGCGGAGTTCGCTCGGCTGCTGCCGCTGCCTGCGCACGCGCCCGACCGCGCCGACGTCCGCCGCTGGCCCGAGCTGCGGGCGGTGATCGCCGAGCGGTTCGCGGAGCGGGACCGGGACGCCTGGGCGGCGGTCTTCGAGGGCACGGACGCCTGTGTGGCGCCGGTGCTCTCGCTGCGCGAGGCGGCGGCCCACCCGCATCTGGCGGCCCGGGGGACGCTGGTGGCGCCCGGCGGGCTGACCCAGCCCGCGCCGGCGCCCCGCTTCTCCCGCACGCCGGGGGCGCTGCGCCGGCCGCCGGCCGCGCCGGGCGCGCACACGGCGGAGGTGGCGGAGGACTGGGGCGTCCCGGCGCTCGCGCGCCCCGCACGAGCGCCGGGGGCGGGCGCGACGGGAGCGGGCGCCGGCGCGCGCCCCGCGAATGCTTCGGGTCGCGGGAACGGTCCGGACGGCGCGGCCCGTTCGCCAGGCGGGGACTCGAACGGGGACCCGAACGAGGACAGGGGCGGGAGCGGGAACGCGGAGCACCACCTGCCGAGAGCTGCGGAAGGCTGAGGTCACAGGTCATGCGTCGGGAGATCTTCGAGCCGGAACACGAGGCGTTCCGCGCGAGCGTGCGCGCCTTCGTGGAGCGCGAGGTGCTGCCGCACCACGAGCGGTGGGAGCGGGCGGGCGTGGTGGACCGCTCGGTGTGGCAGGCGGCCGGCCGGCAGGGGCTGTTGGGCCTGGCCGTGCCCGAGGAGTACGGGGGCGGCGGCACGCCCGACTTCCGCTTCCCGACCGTGCTGGCCGAGGAGTTCGCGCGGGTCGGGGCGACCGGTCCCGGCTTCCGGGTGCACAACGACATCGTGGGCCCGTATCTGACCGAGTTGGCCACCGACGAGCAGAAGCGGCGTTGGCTGCCCGGGTTCTGCTCGGGTGAGACCATCGCGGCCATCGCGATGACCGAGCCGGGAGCGGGTTCCGATCTCCAGGGCATCCGCACCCGGGCCGAGGACCGGGGCGACCACTATCTGCTCAACGGCGCCAAGACGTTCATCTCCAACGGCATCCTCTCCGACCTGGTGATCGTCGCGGCCAGGACCACCCCGGAGGGCGGCGCCAGGGGCCTGAGCCTGCTGGTGGTGGAGCGCGGCATGGCCGGCTTCGAGCGCGGCCGGAACCTGGAGAAGCTGGGCCTGCACGCCCAGGACACCGCCGAGCTGTCGTTCACCGACGTGGTCGTCCCCCGGGAGAACCTGCTGGGCGAGGCGGACCGGGGCTTCGCCTATCTGATGGAGCGGCTGCCGCAGGAGCGGCTGACCATCGCGGTCGGCGCGATCGCGGTGGCCGAGGCGGTGCTGGCGGAGACCGTCGAGTACGTGAGGCGGCGGGAGGCGTTCGGCCGGCCGCTGGCGAAACTCCAGCATGTCCGGTTCCAGATCGCCGAGTTGGCCACCGAGTGCGCGGTCACCAGGACGTTCGTCGACCGCTGCGTGACGGAGCACAACGCGGGCGCGCTGGACACCGCGCACGCCTCGATGGCCAAGTGGTGGGCGACCGAGCTGGCCAACCGCGTGACCGACCGTTGCCTCCAACTGCACGGCGGCTACGGCTATATGACCGAGTACCGGGTGGCGCGGGCCTTCGCGGACAGCCGGGTGGGCACGATCTTCGGCGGCACCACGGAGATCATGAAGGAGATCATCGGCCGCTCGCTGCTCAACTGACCCCCGTTTCCCTCCCGTTGAGGGACCGCCCACCCAGGAGACCCGCCGGTGAACCCGCGCAGAAAAGGACAACGACGTTGAGCAGCGAAGCCTATGTCTACGAGGCCGTCCGCACCCCGCGCGGGCGCGGCAAGGCCAACGGTTCGCTCCACGAGGTCAAGCCCGTGGACCTGGTCGTCGGGCTGATCGACGAGATCCGCCGCCGCTTCCCCGACCTCGACCCGGCCGCGATCGACGACATCGTGCTGGGCGTCGTCACCCCGCTCGGGGACCAGGGCGCGGACATCGCGCGCACCGCGGCGCTGGCCGCCGGGCTGCCGGACACGGTGGCCGGCGTCCAGGAGAACCGCTTCTGTGCCTCCGGGCTCGAAGCGGTCAACCTGGCGGCGGCGAAGGTCCGTTCGGGCTGGGAGGACCTGGTGCTGGCGGGCGGCGTGGAGTCGATGTCGCGGGTGCCGATGGGCTCCGACGGCGGCGCCTGGGCGCACGACCCGATGACCAACTACACCACCGGCTTCGCCCCGCAGGGCGTGGGCGCCGACCTGATCGCCACGGTCGAGGGCTTCAGCCGGGCGGATGTGGACGCCTACGCCGAGCAGTCGCAGGCCAGGGCGGCGGCGGCCTGGAAGGACGGCCGCTTCGACCGCTCGGTGGTCCCGGTGCGGGACCGCAACGGGCTGCTGGTCCTGGACCGCGACGAGCACCTGCGGCCCGGCACCACGGTGGAGTCGCTGGCGAAGCTCAAGCCGTCGTTCGCCGCCGTCGGGGAGCTGGGCGGGTTCGACGCGGTGGCGCTCCAGAAGTACCACTGGCTGGAGCGGATCGAGCATGTGCACCACGCGGGGAACTCCTCGGGCATCGTGGACGGCGCCTCGCTGCTGCTGGTCGGCTCCCGCGAGGTCGGCGAGCGGTTCGGGCTGCGGCCCAGGGCCCGGGTGGTCTCGGCCGCCGTCTCGGGCTCCGAGCCGACGATCATGCTGACCGGGCCGGCGCCCGCCTCCCGGAAGGCCCTGGACAAGGCCGGGTTGACGGTGGCCGACCTGGATCTGGTGGAGATCAACGAGGCGTTCGCCGCCGTGGTGCTGCGCTTCGTGCGCGAGATGGGGCTCAGCCACGACATCGTCAACGTCAACGGCGGCGCCATCGCGCTGGGGCACCCGCTGGGCGCCACGGGCGGGATGATCCTGGGCACCCTGCTGGACGAGTTGGAGCGCAGGGACGGGCGGTACGGGCTGGCCACGCTGTGCGTGGGCGGCGGGATGGGAGTGGCCACCGTGCTGGAACGCCTCTGACCACGCCGCCCCGCGCGGCCCGCGCCACCCGCATCGCCCGCACCCCCCGCCACCGTTCCCCCGTTCGAGGAGAGTTGCCCGCCATGTCGACCACCCCGTCCGCACCCGCGACGCCGCCCGGGCCGCAGGAGTCGGCGCAGCCGGCGTCCGTCACCGAGCCGGCACGGAACACCGTCCGCCTGGAGTGGGACGACCCGTCCCCCGGGGACGCCGGCGACGGCCAGGAGGGCCGCCGGATCGTCACCCTGGTCCTGGACGATCCGATGCAGTCGGCGAACACCATGAACGCGGCGTTCATCGACTCCCTGGAGAACTCCGTTGACCAACTGGTCGCCGAACGCGACCGGTTGCGGGGCGTGGTGGTGACCTCGGGCAAGGAGACGTTCTTCGCCGGCGGCGACCTCAACGACCTGCTCGCCGCCACCCCCGAGCAGGCCGGCGAGGTCTTCGCGAGGAGCCTGCGGGTCAAGCGCGCGCTGCGCGCCCTGGAGACGCTGGGCCGCCCGGTGGTCGCCGCGCTCAACGGCACCGCGCTCGGCGGCGGCCTGGAGATCGCGCTGGCCTGCCACCACCGGATCGCGCTGGACGCGCCCAAGGCCAGGTTCGGGCTGCCCGAGGTGACGCTCGGCCTGCTGCCGGGCGGCGGCGGGGTGGTGCGCACGGTGCGGCTGCTGGGCCTGGCGGACGCCCTGACCAAGGTGCTGCTGGAGGGGAAGCGCTACCGGCCACGGCAGGCCGTCGAGGTCGGCCTGGTGCACGAGATCGCCGCCGACCGCGCCGAACTCCTCGCCCGCGCGCGGACGTTCATCGAGGAGCACCCGGAGGCGGCGCAGCCCTGGGACGAGCCCGGCTACCGCCTGCCGGGCGGCACCCCGAGCCACCCGAAGCTCGCCGCCCAGCTGCCGGCGTTCCCCGCCCGGCTGCGCGAGCGGCTGGCCGGCGCGCCCTACCCGGCGCCACGCGACATCCTGGCGGCGGCCGTCGAGGGCGCCCAGGTGGACGTGGAGACCGCCGGGGTGATCGAGGCGCGCTACTTCACCGAGTTGGTGGTCAGCCAGACCGCCAAGAACATGATCCAGGCGTTCTTCTTCGATATGCGCACGGTCAACTCCGGTCGCAGCCGGCCGCAGGGCGTGCCGGCGCGGAACGCGAGCCGGGTCGCGGTGCTGGGCGCGGGGATGATGGGCGCCGGGATCGCGCACGCCTGCGCGACCGCCGGTCTTGAGGTGGTGCTGCGCGACGTCTCGGCCGAGGCGGCCGAGCGCGGACGGGACGCCGTGCGCGGCACGTTGGAGAAGGCCGTGGGGCGCGGCCGGCTCACCGCCGAGGGCCGGGACGAGGTGCTGGCGCGGATCACCCCGACCGCCGAAATCGCCGAACTCGCCGGCTGCGACGTGGTGATCGAGGCCGTCTTCGAGGACCCGGCGCTCAAGCGGAAGGTCTTCCAGGAGGTGCAGGAGGTGGTGGCGCCGGACGCGCTGCTGTGCTCCAACACCTCGACGCTGCCCATCACCCAGCTCGCCGAGGGCGTGCGCCGCCCCGAGGACTTCGTCGGGCTGCACTTCTTCTCGCCGGTCGACCGGATGCCGCTGGTCGAGATCGTCGTCGGCGCCCGCAGCGACGAGACGGCCCTGGCCCGCGCGTTCGACCTGGTGCGCGCGCTCGGCAAGACCCCGATCGTGGTGCGCGACGGGCGCGGCTTCTTCACCTCCCGGGTGATCGGCCACTTCCTGACCGAGGGCCTGGCCATGGTCGGCGAGGGCGTGGCGCCCGCCTCGATCGAACAGGCGGCGGCCCAGGCCGGCTACCCGGCCAGGGTGCTGGCGCTGCTCGACGAGCTGACGTTGACGCTGCCGCGCCGCATCAGGGAGGAGACCCGCCGCGCGGTCGAGGAGGCCGACGGGGAGTGGCGGGCGCACCCGGGCGACGCGGTGCTGGACCGGATGGTGGACGAGTTCGGCCGCACCGGCCGGGCGGCGGGCGCCGGCTTCTACGACTACGACGAGGACGGCGAACGGGCCGGCCTCTGGCCGGGGTTGCGCGCACACTTCGCCCGGCCGGCGGCCGAGGCGGGCGACCCGCCGCCGTTCGCCGACCTGATCGACCGGCTGCTGATGGCCCCGGCGTTGGACGCGGTGCGCTGTCTCGACGAGGGGGTGCTGACCTCGGTGGCCGACGCCAACGTCGGCTCGCTGCTCGGCATCGGCTTCCCCGCCTGGACCGGCGGCATCCTCCAGTACCTCAACGGCTTCCCGGGCGGCCCGGCCGGCGCCGTCGCCCGAGCGGAGGCGCTGGCCGCGCGGTACGGCGACCGCTTCACCCCGCCGGCGCGGCTGCGCCAACTCGCGGACGAGGGAGGTCGTTTCACGGACGAGACCGGCTGACGCCGGGGAGCGGAACGGGGCCGCCGAGGCCGCCGAGGCCGCGAGCGCGGCCCCGGCGGCGGGGTCCCGCCGGCGGCGGGGCGGCCGGCGGGCGGGACGGCCCGGGCCGCGATTCACCGGTAGCCCACGATCAGCTTGTCCAGAGCCTGCTCACCCGTCTCGGCGCGAAGTACCCCACGGAATCGCGCCGGTGATTCTGGTCAGTTGATGCCTTCCACCAACTTCTCCAACGCCCTGTCCCCGGAATCGGCGAACTCCCAAGCCTCGTCCATCCCCAGGAACACCCTGCCGTCGGCGGCCATCCCCAGATAGAGATTGCGGCGCCCCGCCATTCCCAGGGGATAGAGAGAGGTGCTGGCCTCCTCGCTCAGGACATCGAAGATCTCCTCGTCCCACTCGGCCATGCGGGGATCGATCTGGAAGTCCGCCCTGATCGCGCTGATTCCCGGGCCACGCTCCCGGACCTCCAACCCTCCGAACTCCCGGAGGAAAACCCGGGCCGCCGGGTGGATTGTGAACCCGCCTCGTTCCTCCAGAACGCTCTCCCACATCGCCGTCTCCACCCGCCGCCCGGGGAACCAGCCGGCGGCGCGGAGGGTCCGGTCCGTGGACTCCGACCACCTCTGTGAGGCACGCGTCATCGTGACCGCCCCGTCGCTGTTCCTCGCGTGAATGGTGCCGGTGGACCATTGTTCCATCGCGGGTCCGGCGGGCGCCGCTGTTCGGCAACGGGCGGTGCCCAGGGGCCGGTTGTCGTCGTTCCGTGACGTGGCCGGTGCCGGGCTGTCGGGGGCGGTCCCGTAGATTCCCGGCAACGAACGGGGCGTTGGGCTTCGGGGGAACGGAACGACGGGGAACGGGGGCGTTGGCATGACCGCGAGGGAGGCCGGCGAGGGGTGGCTGGTGCTGGCGACCGGCACCGATGTGCTGTTGGCGTTGGGCGCCGGGGTCGGCGGTGCGATGGCCGTGGAGCCGGACGTGCTGGGGAACGTCACCTTCGTGGTGGCCTTCGTCGGCTGCGCGTTCGGCTTCTCGTTCGTCAACCATGTGTTCGGCATGTGGCTGGCCCGCGCCAGCCTCGGCAAGCTGCTGTGGGCGCTGCGCGTGGTCCGGGTCAACGACGGCGGCCGGCCCGGGTTCTGGCGGTCGATCGGCCGGTGGCTGCTGGGCTTCGCGTTTCTCGCGGTGATGGCGATCGCCGAGGACGGCGGCGGCGTGGGTGAGGCCGCCGGCCTGCGCACGGTCCGCCGCCGCGACCTGCGCGGCTACGCCAACGACGGCACCTACCGCGTCTGAGCCGGCCGCCGGCCCCCAGGCGTCCGGGGACCAACGGCCGGCGCGGCCAACGGCGTTGGGGCCGTGTGGCGAGCGGGGCGGGCGAGTGGGTCAGGCGAGCGCCTTCCGGACGCGGGGCGCGACCTCCTCGCCGAAGCGGGAGATCGTCGCGCGCTCGTCGCTGAAGAGCAGGAAGCCGCTGATGCCGTGGCGCACCGCGATCCGGGTGAGTTGGTCGGCCCAGGGGCCGGTGCCGGCCTGGACCCCCGGCGGGGCGGGGATGTTGTAGAGCCGTCTGATGGCGGACGGGTCGCGGCCGGCGGCGCGGGCCGCCTCGTCGATGCGGGCGTGGCCGGCGTCCAACGCGTGAGGCGGGACCCGGGTCGCGGACGGGAGCCAGCCGTCTCCGAGCCGGCCGACGAGGCGGAGCATCCGTGGCCCGACCGCCCCGATCCACAGCCCGATCGGCCGCGGATGCGGCGGCCCCGGCACCGCCTCCCGCAGGCGGTGGTACCGGCCGTCGAGGGTGGCCGGCGGCCCCGGCGTGGCCAGGGCGCGGACGACGCGCACGGCCTCGGCGAACGCGTCGACGCGTTCGCCAACGGTCAGCCGTGGCCCGCCCTCGCTGTGGATGGCCTCGCCGTGCCCGCCGGCGCCGAGCCCCAACGCGACCCGGCCGCCGCTGAGGGCGTCGAGTGACGCCGCCGCGCGGGCCGTTCCGGCCGGCGGCCGCAGCAGCAGGTTCGCGACGTTCGGCAGGACGTTCACCCGCCGGGTCCGCGCCGCGATCCAGCTCAGCAGGGTCCAGGCGTCCAGGAACCCCGGCTGGTACGGGTGGTCGGAGACGCTGACGACGTCGAGCCCGACCCGTTCGGCGTGCAGGGCGAGGTCGACGACCCGCTCGGGGCGGTGCGCGTCGGGGGTCAGGATGACGCCGAACAGCGGCTCGTGCCCGTAGCCGGGCCCGAGGCCGGTCACCGCGCGACCCCTTCGTGCTCCGCGCCGGCGCTGGCGCCCGGCGCGCCCGCGCCGTTCCCACCGTTCCCACCCCCGCGCCGCCTCCCGATCAGCGCGGCCGGCGCCGCCGCCGCGAGCGCCAGCGCCGAGACGGCGAACGCGACGGTGTAGCCGGCGGGTTCGGGGATGCCGCTCCCCGGCAGCGTGTCGGCGGTGACAATGGCCGCCGCCGCCTGGGCGCCGAACGCGCCGCCGATGGTGCGGACGATGGTGTTGACGCCGGTGGCCTCGCCCGTCTCGTGCGGCTCGACGGCCGCCACCACCACGTTGGCGAGGGCGGAGAACGCGAACCCGATGCCGACGCCGATGACGCCGGCGCCGGTCGCGATCGCCCAGCCGACGTCGCGTCCTGCGGCGAGGAGGCCGAACCCGGCGGCGCCGACGAGGCAGGCGACGACGAGCGCGTTGGTCCAACCCAGCCCCGGCCCGAGCCGGCCGGCGAGCGGCCCGGCGAACAGCATGGTCACGGCCATGGGCAGCAGATACAGGCCGGCCTCGGTGGTGGAGGCGCCGAACCCGTAGCCGGCCGAGGGCGGCGTCTGCACGAGCTGCGGAACGAGGGTGAACGCGCCGTACATCCCGAAGCCGATGATCAACGCGGTGAGGTTGGCGGCGACGACGGGCCGTCGCCGGAGGATGGTCAGGTTCATCAGCGGCGCGGTCAGCCGGTTCTCCAGGACGAGGAACGCCGCGAAGGCCGCCACGGCCACGCCGGTCAGGACGACGACGGGCAGCGTGCCCCAGACGCGTATCTGGCTGATCGCCAGCAGCAGGGCGACCAGCGCCACCGACAGCAGCGCGGCCCCCGCCATGTCGACGCGCCCCCGGGCGAGTTGGGCGGGCACGCGGATGAACGCCAGCACCGCGGCCGCCGCGACCAGGACCAGGATCAGGGACGCCCAGAACAGGGACTCCCAGCCGAACGCGTCGATGAGCGGGCCGGGCAGCACCAGCCCCAGCCCGAAGCCGATCCCGAAGACGGCGCTGATCGTGCCGATCACGACCGGCACCCGTTCGCGCGGGAACGTCTCGCGGACCAGCCCGAAGGCGAGCGGGAAGGTCCCCGCGCCCAGCCCCTGCACGGCCCGGGCGGCGATGAGCACGCCGATCGAGCCGGACAGGGCGGCGAGCAGGGAGCCCAGGGCGAGGATGCCGAGACTGACGAGCATCAGCCGCCGGCGGCCGAACAGGTCGCCGAGCCGGCCGAGGATGACCGTGCCGACCGACGAGCTGACCAGGAACGCGCTGATCACCCACGAGGCGGTCGTGGTGTCGGCGCCGAGGTCGGCCCGCAGTTCGGGAAGCGCGGGGACGACGAACGTCTGGAGCAGGGAGAACGACAGCACCGCCAGCAGCAGGGCGGCGAAGGCTCCCGTGGTGGAACCGGATGTCGAGCGGGAGGCCGGGCGGGGTGGCGTCGCAGAATGCTTCATAGCGACATCATTACATGATGACACGATTCCGGGTGAGTACGATGCGGGAATGAACGAGAGCCGCCGCCCGCCCACCCTGCTCGGCCTGCCGTCGTATCTGGCCGCCCATGTCGGGCGGATCGGGAACCGGCCGCTGGTCGAGGAGCTGACCGCGCACGGGCTGCGCCTGCCGCACTTCGCCGTGCTCGCCGCCCTGCGCGACCTCGGGCCGACCGCCCAGCACGAGCTGGCCGACCGGCTGGGTTTCAACCGCAGCCACCTGGTCGGCTACCTCGACCACCTCGAACGGGCCGGCCTGGCCGTCAGGGAACGCGACGCCGACGACCGCCGCCGCCAACTCGTCCGGCACACGGCGGAGGGCGCGCGCCTGACGGCCGAACTCGTGCGGATCGCGGGCGAGGTCGAACGCGCGCAGTTCGCCGCGCTGACCGACGCCGAACTCGCCACGCTCACCGCACTGCTCGCCCGCGTCCTCGCCGCCGACGACCAGAACGACCGGGGGACGACCGGGGAGCCACCGCCGAGGCGCGGGCCAGCGACGGCGACTAGCGCGGGCGGGCGAACGGCGACCGTCGCCGGGATGACAGGACGGGACGAGAGGAATCCGTGAACTTACGCACGCTGCTGCGCACCAGCAGCGCCCTGTGGGTCGCTCCATTGGCGCTGGGGCTGATCCTCTTCTACTACGTCGCCGTCGGTCAGGAGAACGCCTTCCGGCAGGACTACGGCTGGGCGCCGACGCTCGTGTCCGCGCCGCTGGAGGTGGCCTACGCCTTCGCCTACGGCGTGACCGCCGCGCTCGGGGCGTGGGAGAGCGGGCGGCTGCGGCGGGCGGCGGTCTGGGAGTTGGCGCCGGCGCGGTCCCGTTATCTGGTCGCCGCGCAGGTGTTGCTGCCGGTGGTCGGCCTGGGTTGGCTGATGCTGTGTCTGCCGGTCACCCTCGCCCTGGCGCGGGCCGGCGTGGTGCCGACGCCGGTGAGCCTCGGCCCGCTGGTGCTGGGTCTGGTGCTCTGCGGGGCACACGCCGTCGTCGGCTTCGCCGTCGGGCTGCGGGTGCCGGCCGTGGTGGCGGCGCCCGTGCTGGCGGTCCTGGTGTGGCTGGTGGTCGCGACGTCCCGGGCCACGGACGTGCCCTGGCGCCGCTACACGCTCGGGCAGTACGGCGTCACCCTGGAGTTCGGCGAGACGGCGACCGTCGGCTCGCTGGTGGCGCAGGCGCTGCCGACCGTCGCCCTCGCCCTGGCCGTCGCGGCGCTGTGGCTGCCGCTACGTCAACTGCTGAGCGTGGCAATGGCGTTGACGGTGCTGGTGGCCGGCGTCGGGGTCGCCCACGCCATGACCCGCGACTGGACCACCGACCCGCTCCGGATCGACGCCGCGCCCATGACCTGCGCGGGCCAGGCGCCCCGGGTCTGTATGCCGGAGGCGACCGTCGGCGACATCGAGGCCGTGCGGACGGAGGTGGTCGGGGCGCTCGACGCGCTTGTCGCGGTGGGCATAGCCGAGCCGCCCGAGACCGTGACGGACTCCCTGACCGACGGCCGCCGCGGCGTGGCGTCCACCGAGGAGACCTGGCGGCTCGGGCTCACCAGCGGCGAACGGCAGGGCACCGTTCGCTATCGGATGGTGACCGAGGCGGTCGACTTCCCCTGTTACCTTCCGGAGCCGCGCGCCGAGCGGTCCGTCCTGCTGTGGGCGAGCGAACGCACCGGCGTGGCCGAGACCTTCTGGGCGTTCCTCGACCGGGACCCCTATGTGGACGACGCGCAACGGGAGTTGCTGCGCGAGATCGTCGACGGGGTGCTGGCCGAGCCCGACGAGACCCAGCTGCGCTGGTACCACGAGGCGACGCGGGCGGCGTGCGAGGCGAGCGCGTGAGCTGGTGGTGGCGGGCCCGGCGGGCCCACGTTCTGCTGCCGCTGGGCCTGGCGTCGCTCGCGCTGTTGGCGCTGGTGCTGCGGGACAACACGGCGGGGCTGCCGTCGTTCAGTGTCTCGGGCAGCAGCGAGACCAGGATCATGCTGTTCGCGCCGATCCCGCTGGTGGCGCTTCTCGCCCTGTGCCTGGACTCGCGGCTGCCGGCCGCCGAGGACACGGGAGTTCGCCCGGTGCGTCGGATGGACACCGCCCTGGTCGGGCTGGTGATGGCGGCCTCGGTCGTCGTCTGCCTGCTGCTGGGGTGGTGGCTTGACGCGGACGCGGTCAGGGCGGCGGGCCGGAACACGGTCTTCTTCGTCAGCCTGCTGCTCCTGCTGCGCCCCTTCGCCGGGCAGGCTGCCATCCTCGCACCGCTGACCTGGCTGATGACCGTGGTGCTGCTCGGCTTCCGAAGGCCGAACGACCCCTATCCGTGGACCGTCGTCCCCGAACCGAGCGGCGCCGCCCACGCCGCACTCGCCACCGTCGCGCTGCTGCTCGCCGCCGTGGCCGTTCACCACCGAGGCCCGAGGAGGGGCATATGAACGAGGAGGGGCATATGAATCTGGAACTCTCCGCCCTGACCTACGGCTACCGCAGGCGCCGCCCGCCGGTGATCGAGAAGCTGGACTACCGGCTGCCGGACGGGTTGACGGTGCTGCTGGGTCCCAACGGCGCGGGGAAGTCCACGCTGTTGAAGCTCGCCGCCTCGGCGCTCGCGCCGCGCGCGGGGACGGTCTCCCTCGGCGACCTCGCCTACGGGTCCCCGTCCTACCGGCGGGCCGTGGCGTGGATGCCGCAGGCGATTACGCCGCTGCCCTCCCTCACCGCGCGGGAGTATGTGGCCTATGTCGGCTGGCTCAAGGGCATGTCGCGGAGCGACGCCTGGGCGCGGGCCGAACGGGCGCTGGCGCGCGTCGAGTTGGCGGACCGGGCCGGCGAGCGGACGTCGCGGCTGTCCGGGGGGCAGCTGCGCCGGGTCGGCGTGGCCACCGCGCTGGTCCACGAGGCGCGGGTGCTGCTGCTGGACGAGCCGACGGCCGGCATGGACCCGCGCCAACGGCGCGTGTTCCGCGACCTGTTGGCCGCGCTCCGCGATGAGGTGCACATCCTCGTGTCCACCCACGACGTGGCCGACCTCGCCGAGGAGGCCGACCAGGTGACCGTGCTCGACGGCGGCCGCGTGCTGCACACCGGGACCACCGACTCGTTCCTCCGGCACGCCCCGGCCGGCACCGCGCCCGGCCGGGCCGCCGAGGGCGCCTACACGGCGCTGCTCGGCGACCCGGCCGACGCGTAGGGACGGCGCCCAGCCGCTACGCGCCCGCCCGGATCTCCGGGTCGGCCGGCTCGACGCGCAGCAGCAGGACGGAGCGCTCCGGCACGCGGAGGATCGTTCCGCCGAGGTGGGTGGAGTCGGGCGCCACGTCCTGGCGTTCGCGTGAGGTGTCCAGCAGCAGCCGGTAGACGGAGCCCCAGGGCGGGCCGGGGAGCGGGAAGTCCAGCGGCTGGTCGCCGGCGTGCAGCACGGCGAGGAAGCTGACGTCCGTCACCGGCCGCCCCTTCTCGTCGCGTTGCGGGATGTCGCGGCCCGAGAGGTACATCGCCACGGTGCGGCTGGGCGCGTACCAGTCCTCCTCGGTCATCTCCTTGCCGTCGGCGGTGAACCAGCCCAGGTCCCTTATCCCGGCCGGGGCCTGCCGGCGCCCGGAGAAGAACGCGCGCCGGCGCAGCACCGGATGCTCCCGGCGCATCCGGATCAGGCGCCGGGTGAGGTCGAGCAACGGGCGCCAGGTCGGGTCGTCGGGCAGCGACCAGTCCACCCAGCCGACCTCGTTGTCCTGGCAGTAGCCGTTGTTGTTGCCGCCCTGGGTGCGGCCGAACTCGTCGCCGGCCACCAGCATCGGCACACCGGTCGAGAGCAGCAGCGTGGTCAGCATGTTGCGCAGCTGGCGGCGGCGGAGCGCGTTGATCGCCGGGTCGTCCGTCTCGCCCTCGACGCCGCAGTTCCAGGAGCGGTTGTCGTCGGTGCCGTCGCGGTTGTCCTCGCCGTTGGCCTCGTTGTGCTTGTGCTCGTAGGAGACCAGGTCGCGCAGGGTGAACCCGTCGTGCGCCGTGATGAAGTTGACCGAGGCATAGGGGCGTCGGCCGCCCCAGGCGTAGAGGTCGCTGGAGCCGGAGAGCCGGTAGCCGAGGTCGCGCACGTCGGGCAGCGCGCCGCGCCAGTAGTCGCGGACGGTGTCGCGGTAGCGGTCGTTCCACTCCGTCCACAGCGGCGGGAACGCGCCCACCTGGTAGCCGCCGTCGCCCACGTCCCAGGGCTCGGCGATCAGCTTGACCCGGCGCAGCACCGGGTCCTGGGCGATCACCGCGAGGAACGGGGAGAGCATGTCCACGTCGTGGAAGGAGCGGGCCAGCGCGGCGGCCAGGTCGAAGCGGAAGCCGTCCACGCCCATCTCCTGCACCCAGTAGCGCAGCGAGTCGGTGATCAGCCGCAGCACCTGGGGCTGGACGACGTGCAGGGTGTTGCCGCAGCCGGTGTAGTCCGTGTAGTGGCGCGGGTCCTCGGCGAGGCGGTAGTAGCCGGGGTTGGCGATGCCGCGCAGCGAGAGGGTCGGGCCGCCCTCGCCGGCCTCGGCGGTGTGGTTGTAGACGACGTCGAGGATGACCTCGATGCCGGCCTGGTGGAGCGCGCGGACCATGTTCTTGAACTCGCCGACCTGTTGGCCCCTGGTGCCCGAGGCGCTGTAGGCGGCGTGCGGGGCGAAGTAGCCGATGGAGTTGTAGCCCCAGTAGTTGACCAGGCCCCTGCGCAGCAGGTGGTCCTCGTGCGCGAACTGGTGAACGGGCAGCAACTCCACGGCGGTGACGCCGAGTTGGACCAGGTGCTCGACGGCGGCCGGGTGGCCGAGGCCGGCGTAGGTGCCGCGCAGCTCGGGCGGGATGCCGGGGTGGCGCATGGTGAAGCCGCGCACATGCAGCTCGTAGATGACGGAGTCGGCCCAGGGCGTCTTGGGCCGGCGGTCGTCGACCCAGGTGTCGGTGTCGTGCACCACCACGCCCTTGGGCACGAACGGCGCCGAGTCGTGGTCGTCCCGTACGGTGTCGGCCAACTCGGGCGGCTGGTGGTGGCGGTGGTGCCCGTAGACCTCGTCGGGGAGGGCGAACTCGCCGTCCACGGCGCGGGCGTAGGGGTCGAGCAGCAGCTTGGCCGGGTTCCAACGGGCGCCGGCGAACGGGTCCCAGGGGCCGTGCACCCGGTAGCCGTAGCGCTGGCCCGGGCGGACGCCGGGCAGGAAGCCGTGCCAGATCTCGTGGGTCAACTCCTCCAGGTGGCAGCGGGTCTCGCGCCCCTCTTCGTCGAAGAGGCAGACCTCGACGGCCTCGGCGCCGCCGGCCCACAGGGCGAAGTTGGTGCCCTCAGTGCCGTCGGGGCCGACCCGGAAGCGGGCGCCGAGGGGCTGTGGGTGGCCGGGCCAGACGTCGGTCCTCGTGTGCTCAGGTGCCAGGGACACGGGCGCCCTCCATATGTCTTTGACCCGGATGGTTCCCGGTTCCAGGGCGGCCCGCACGTGCTGGCGGGACGGTGTTGGCCGTCGACTCCGCCACGGTCCGGGATTACGGCATTTTGCCATGGCTTGTCCCGGCCGGCGCTCGCGGCGACGCGAGCGCGGGGGGCGGGATCGGGGCGCGGGCCCACGCGCCGGGGCGCGCGAGGCGGCGCGCCCCGGCGTGAACGGGTCCGGCACCCGGCGCGAACGGCGGCGGCGCGCCCCGGCGTGAACGGGTCCGGCACCCGGCGCGAACGGCGGCGGCGCGCCCCGGCGTGAACGGGTCCGGCACCCGGCGCGAACGGCGGCGGCGCGCCCCGGCGTGAACTGCGACGGAACGGTGACAGTTCCGCGCCCGTCTCACGGGTGTTCATGTGATTACCTGATCAACAATTTCGGGGTCGTGGAGGGGAGCACGGGGCGTGCGAGCGGGGAGCGGGAGACGGAGAGGCGCCGTCGGAACGGGCGCGCTGCTGGGGGCGTTGCTGCTGGCGCTGAGCGCGTGCGGCGGCGGGGGCGGTGGCGGCGAGGAGCCGTCCGAGGAGGAGAGCCCGGCAGCGGCCGTGGCCATCGCCATCGCACCGGAGGACGGCGCGGTGGACGTGCCGACCCAGGGCGAGTTGGCGGTCACCGCCGAGGGCGGCACCCTCACCGAGGTGACGGTGGCCGGGCCCGAGGGCGAGGAGGTCGCGGGCGAACTGACCGAGGAGGCCGACGCCTGGGCGCCCAGCGAGGCGCTGGCCAACGGCGCCGAGTACACCGTGACGGCGGTCGGCGAGAACGGCGACGGGGAGGCCGAGACCGCCACCGCGACGTTCACCACCGTGGCGGCCGACGCGACGTTCTCCAGCTACTGGAACATCCCCGACGGCTCCGAGGTGGGCGTCGGGATGGAGCTGTCCGTCACCTTCGACACTGCGATCGAGAACACCGCCGAGGTCAGGGACGCCATCCAGATCACCACCGAGCCGCCGGTCGAGGTGCGCGGGCACTGGTTCGGCAACCAGCGGGTCGACTTCCGGCCCGAGGAGTACTGGGAGCCGGGCACCGAGGTGGAGATCCGCTTCCGGCTGCGGGGAGTTGAGGGCGCCGACGGCGTCTTCGGCACGCTCCGCGAGGACGTCTCCTTCACCGTGGGCCGCAGCCAGGTCTCCACCGTGGACGCCGCCGCGCACACGATGGAGGTCGTCAGGGACGGCGAGGTGCTGCGCACCGTTCCCATCACCGCAGGCGCGCCGGGCACCGAGACCTGGAACGGGAAGATGGTGATCACCGAGAAGCACAAGGAGACCCGGATGGACGGGGCGACGGTCGGCTTCGGCGGTGAATACGACATCCCGGACGTTCCACACGCCATGCGGCTGTCCACCTCGGGCACCTTCGTGCACGGCAACTACTGGGCGTCCTCGGCCACCTTCGGCAGCGACAACGTCAGCCACGGCTGCGTCGGCCTGGAGGACCGCCAGGGCGCGGGCGACCCGGACACCGACGCCGCCTGGTTCTACGAGAACTCGATGATCGGCGACGTGGTCGAGGTGATCAACTCCGAGGACGACGTGATCGCCCCGGACAACGGCATCAACGGCTGGAACATGGACTGGGCCGACTGGGGCGCCGGCCAGTGACCCCCGGTTCGGGCGTGACCGGGGGCCCGCCGGCCCGGGTCGCGCCCGAACCCGTCAGATCACCCGGAACAGGTCGGCGGCGGCGCGCACATCCGTCAGGTCACCGACCGACCTGAGGTTGTCGCACAGCGCCGCCAGCACCGAGCCCTCCCCCGCCGCGTCGGACGGGGCGCCGACGGCCACGCCGAAGAGGCGGAAGCCCAGCCGCCGCTTGTCCTCCCGCCAGCCGCGCAGCCACTCGTCGGTGACGCCGCACTCGTCGTCGGTGAGCAACACGATGTCGCCCCGCGCCCGGCCCGCGTCCTCGAACTCCTCCGCCAGCAGCGCCCCGGCCGCCGACAGCGGCGCCTGGTAGCTGGTGCCGCCGCCGAGGAACGTCTCGGCGAAGTCCAGCACATCCCCGATCGCGGCCGGCCGCCGGGCCGGGAAGCGGAAGACCCGCAGCCGGTCGGCCGAGGAGAACAGCACGCCGACGAAGTCCCTGCGGGAGCGGCGCGCCTGGTCCAGCAGCGCCAGGGCGCACGCCTTGGCCCACGCCTCCCTGGTCACCCCGCCGGGCCCCGCCTCGTACATGGAGTGCGAGGTGTCCACGCACGCGACGATCGCGCCCCGCCCGGTGGCCCGCTCGGCCAGACCCTCGTAGAGCATCAACTCGCCCGCCGCGTACCGGGCGGCGAAGACCGCGCGCAGCTCCGGCAGGCCGAGGTTGGCCAGCTCGGAGGGGATGACGCGGGTCAGGTCGTCGCCGAGGGTGACGCCGACCAGCTCGCCGGCGTCGCCCGCCACCCGGCGGGCCGCCTCGCCGCTCGCCATCCGCCGGAAGCGGCCGATCAGCTCGGCCCAGGGCGCGAGCCGGCCGGCGCGCAGCCGCTCGGCGAGCCTGGCGCGCCGCTCGAACGACATCCGCGCCAGCTCGCCCGGGCCAACGCCCCACGCCCGCATCAGCGTTGACTCGGCGCGCACGGCCTCGACGGCCCGCGCCGCCGCCTCGCGCGCCGCGACGCGGAGCGCGGCGGCGCCGGGCTCGGGGGCCGCCCCCGGCTCGGCGGCCGACGACGCGGGCTCGGCGGGCTGGGCCGGTGCGGCAGGCTCGGCCGGCTCTGCCGCGCGGGCGGCGGCGGCCGAGGCCGGACGCGGCCGGTCCGGCTCCGGGGCCTTCGGCGGCCGCGCCAGCATCCGGCGCAGCGCGGGGGCCTGGGCGAGCACGGCCATGGCGGCGGCATACGGGTCGCCGGCGGTCTCCCGGCGCAGCTCGGCGAAGCCGGGCGTGGTCACCAGCGCGCCGACCGCCCGGTGCTGGCCCAGCCGGGACGGGGCCATCTCGCCGGGCTCGCGCAGCCGGGGGTTGGCCTTGTAGGCGGCCAGGAACGCGTCGGCCAGCAGGTCGGCGAAGTCGACGACACCCCCGGCGCCGCCCGGCTCCGCGCCCAACTCCTCGGCCAGCGCGCGCAGTCCGGCCGACTGCGCGAGGGTGTCGCGCCAGGCGACCAGGTCGAACCGGTCGGCGACCACGACCCCGGTGTGCCCCCCGTTCACGCCCCCGTTCACGCCCCGCCCCCGCCGTTCAGAGCTGCGCCCTGACCATGCTCGCGTCCATGCCCAGCGCCTCGGTGAGGACGCGGGCGCGGACGGCGCGCTGGCGGGTGGCCACCCGGTCGATGGCGGCGGTGGAACGGCCGGCGGCC
The DNA here is from genome assembly GCF_006334905.2 of Streptomyces sp. 3MP-14. Taxonomy (NCBI): domain Bacteria; kingdom Bacillati; phylum Actinomycetota; class Actinomycetes; order Kitasatosporales; family Streptomycetaceae; genus Streptomyces; species Streptomyces sp. 3MP-14. Next base: position 153,441 of record NZ_VDLZ02000010.1, on the reverse strand, counting down.
AGCGCCTCAGCGCGCAGCCGCTCCAGCCGCTTGCCCGCCCTGGCCAGCCTGTTGTGCGCGTTCTTGATGACCCACTCGCTGAGCGCCTCCCTGGACTGCCCGGCCATCGCGTCGAGTTGGACCTCCAACTCGTCGATGGCGTCGGCCAGATCGAGCGCCTCCCTGGCGTCCGGGTGGACCAGCCGCAGCACCTCGCGCTCGACGGTCGGCCGCTGCGCCGGCGAGTCCCACAGCACGTGTGAGAGCACCGACAGATCGGACGCGGCCACGGCCGCGCGGCCGTCCAGAAACGCGGACGCCTGGAGCAGACCGATCGACTGCCGCCAACGGCGGTCGGAGGCGATCAACTCCTCGCGGCGCAGCGCGGACCGCAACGTGCACACCGCGTCCACGATCTCATCGGGAACGGACACGGCCGGAACGAACCCGGTCACCGCGTCCCGCAGCGCGGCCAGCGTGACCGTGGTCCGGCGCGGCGGCTCCGGGCGGCTGACGGCGGAGCGCACCAGCGCGGCGAAGTTCGCCGGGTCGGCCAGATACTCGACCTCCATCCGCACCAGCAGCCGGTCGTAGATCGCGGCCGTGTCCTCCCCGCCGGGCAGTTCGTTGCTCGCCGTGATCGCCCCGATCAGCGGGCAGCGGATCGGTTCGCCGCCGTTCTCCGGGTGGTAGATCCGCTCGTTGAGAAAGCCCAGCGTCTCGTTGAGGGCCGCCGTCGAGCACTTGAAGATCTCGTCGACGAACGCGACATGCGCGGTCGTCGCGCGCCCCTCGAAGACCTGCCGGTACTCGCCCCTGGCCAGCGCCGCGACGTCCACCGGGCCGAACATCCGGGTCGGCGCGGTGAACTTCGACAGCAGGATCTCCCAGTAGGCCGCCCCCTCGATCCGGCCGGTCAGCTCCCTCGCCAGCTCGGACTTCGCCGTCCCCGGCGGACCCAGCAGCAGCGAGTGCTGCCCGGCCAGCAGCGTCACCAGCAACGTCCGCACCACGTCGGCCCGTTCGTAGAAGCGGTCCGACAGCTCCGCACAGACCGCCCGCAGCCGCCCCGCTGTCTCCGCCGCCTCGGACCCGCCCGCCGCCTGGGCTGCCTCGGACCCGCCCGCCGCCTCGGCCGCCTCCGCCGCGCCCTGCCCGCTCGTCGTCAACATCAACTCCCTGCCCTCGCACCCTTCGCGCCCCGCCACGCCCCAACCTACGACGCGGCGCGGCCCGCCACGGGGCGCACCGAGGCTCGCACGCGTGCGCCGGCGCGCGCCACACCGCGCTGGCAACGCGCCCCGGAGCGGGGGCAGTTCCCGCGAAACGGCACGCGCACCCGGCACGCGCGGCCATGATGGAGCACATGGCTGCACCGGCGGACGTCCCCACGAGCGACCTCGAAGAGACCGACCTCACCGACCTCGCCGACCGCGAAGCGCCCCCGCCCCGCCCCCGCCCCGACGACCCCTCCCTCGCCGAGGTGCTGCTGCCCTCCGAGCCCCCGTCCGCCGGGCGCGCCCGCCGGCTCACCCGGAGCCAGCTCGGCGCCCGCTGGCTGCTCCCCGAGGAGCTGACGGAGCACGCGGTGCTGCTCGTCTCCGAGCTGGTGGGCAACGCCGTCCAGCACGCCGGGGCAGCCGAGTTCGGCCTGCGGATCAGGCGGCGCAGGGGCTGGGTCCGCGTCGAGGTGCGCGACCCCTCCCGCGCGCTGCCCGCGCTGCTGCCCGTGCGGGAGATGGAGGTGATCAGCGGGCGCGGCCTCTTCCTCGTGGACACCCTCGCCGACCGCTGGGGCGTGGACCTGCTGCCGCACGGCAAGTCCGTCTGGTTCGAGATGCGCACCCCGCACCGCTGACCCGCACCGCCGACCCGCACCGCCGACCCGCACCGCCGACCCGCACCGCTGACACCCCCGCCCGGGAGCGCGGCCGCCGGGGAACGACCTCAACGCCCCGGCCGCCGGCGGGTGCTGGCCCGGCGCCGGCGGTCGTTGCACAGCAGACAGCGGCCCCACCCCGGCGGCAGCGGGTCCTCCGGGTCCCCGTAGAGCGGATCGACCGCGCCCCTGGGATGCTCCCGGCAGCCCGTCTCCCCCGGACCTTCGGTCAGCGCCTGGGCGGCGACCAGCGCCCGACGCAGCGCGTCCACCAACACCGCCGCCTGCTCCCCGGCCGGCGGCTCCTGGTCGAAGGCGACGTCGGAGGCGGTCCGCAGCGCCGCCTGTAGCTCGCGCAGCTCAACCTGATGACTCATGCGGGCCACAGTAGGCGCCCCCACTGACACCGTGCGCCCGAGCCGGCCCCCGCGCCCGCCGGATCGGCGAATCCGCAGGACAGACGGGGTGTCACGGGTGGCATCGGCCGCAGGACCTAGGTCGAAAACCCGTGGGCGTTGTCAGTGCCAGCTCGTAGGCTCGGAGGCGATGTCTGCCACAGCCACCTCCCCCGCCGCGACCACCGTCCCCCACCGAAAACGTTCCGTCGTCCGTGCCCTGCTGCGGCTGTGGCCCTATGTGCGGCCCGCCAGGGGCCGCGTCTTCAGCGCCGCCGGGGTCGCCGTCGTGGCCGCCTCCATGGGCCTGGTGATGCCGCTGGTGCTGAAGTGGATGGTGGACGGCCCGGTCGCCGAGGGGGACACAGGCGGCGTGTGGTGGGGCGGCGTGGTGCTGCTGCTCGTCGGGCTGACCGAGGCGGCCCTCTTCGGTCTGCGCCGCTGGCTGGTCGCCCGCCCCCTGGCCAGGGTCGAGGCCAACATGCGGGACGCGATCTACCGCCACCTCCAGCGGCTGCCCGTCACCTTCCACGACCGCTGGCCCACCGGGCAGCTGCTCTCCCGCGCCACCGGTGACCTCCAACTCCTGCGGATGTTCCTGGCGTTCGGGCTGACGTTCCTCATCGTCAACAGCACCACCATCCTCATCGGCTTCGGCGTACTGCTCGTCCAGGACTGGACGCTCGGCCTGGTGCTGGTGCTGCCCGTGGTGCCGCTGATCGTGCTGTGCGCGCTCTTCGAGCGGCGGTTCTCCCTGGTGGCCCGCCGGGCGCAGGACCAGATGGGGGACCTGACCACCGTCGTCGAGGAGTCCATCCTCGGCATCCGCATCATCAAGGGCTTCGGCCGGCACCGCAGCCAGGCCCGCGCGTTCCGCCTGCTCTCCGGGGAGCTGCGGGACACCGAGCTGTACAAGGCGCGGCTGCTGGCCGGGATCTGGCTGGTGATCCTGGCGCTGCCCGAGCTGTTCCTGGGCACCGCGCTGGTGCTGGGCGTCTCCCAGGTCGCCGACGGCGAGCTGACCGCCGGCACGCTGGTCGCGTTCATGGCCACGGCCATGGTGCTGCGCTGGCCCGTGGAGTCCATGGGCTTCCTGCTGGCGCTGTGCAACGAGGCGGCCACCGCCACGGACCGGTACTTCGAGGTGCTGGACACCGAGATTCCCGACGAGCCGACGCCGGCCACCCCCGCCGCCGGGGACGGCGGCACCCCGGGGGACGGCATCCGCCTCACGAACGTCGTCTTCCACTACCCCGACGCCCCGCCCGGCAGCCCGCCCGTGCTCGACGGGGTGACGCTGCACGTCCGCACCGGCGAGACCATGGCGCTGGTCGGCGCCACCGGCAGCGGCAAGACCACGCTCCTCGCGCTGCTGCCCCGGCTGCACGAGGTCACCTCCGGCCGGATCACCCTCGACGGGGTGGACACGGCCACCCTCTCCCGCGCCGAGGTGCGCTCCCGGATCGCCGTCGCCTTCGAGGAGCCCACGCTCTTCTCCGCCTCGGTCGCGGAGAACGTGCTGATGGGCGCGGAGCACGCCGACGAGGCCGAGCTGGCCAGGGCGCTGCGCGTCAGCCAGGCCGACGGCTTCGTCAGGGCCCTGCCCGAGGGCCTGGAGACCGAGGTCGGCGAGCAGGGCCTGAGCCTCTCCGGCGGGCAGCGGCAGCGCCTCGCGCTGGCCCGGGCCGTCGTCGGCAAGCCCCGCTTCCTGGTGTTGGACGACCCGCTCTCCGCCCTCGACGTGCACACCGAGGCCCGCGTCGAGGCCGCGCTGCGCGAGGTTCTCGTCGACACCACGGCCCTGGTCGTCGCGCACCGCCCCTCCACGGTGCAGCTGGCCGACCGGGTCGCGCTGCTCTCCGAGGGCCGGGTGGCCGCCGTGGGCACCCACACCGAACTGCTGCGCGACAACGCCGAGTACCGCCGGCTGATGACCGGCGAGTCCCAGCTCTCCCAGGGCCGGGACCGAGAGTCCAACGGCGGCTCGCTGACCGCCCCGTCCCGAACCGCGTAAGGCGCCCGTCCGATGACCACCCAGCTCACCGACCAGGACACCGACCAACCCGACGACCGCGACCCCGACGCCCCCGCCCGCCTCGCCGAGCCCGACGAGGCCCTCGAACCACTCGAACCACTTGAGGTCGCCGACGCCTACGCGGACGACCAACTGCCCGCGCCGAAGGGCGCCTCCCGCCGGCTGCTGCTCTCCCTGCTGCGCCCGCACCGGGCCAGGGTGGCGCTGGCCGCGCTGCTGCTCCTCACCCAACAGGCGGCGGTGCAGGCCGTTCCCCTGCTGGTGGCCTACGCCATCGACTCCGGCGTGCCGGCGCTGCGCGACAACGACAACGGCCCGCTGATCGCGGTCGCCGTCGCCTACCTCCTCTGCGCGCTGGGCTCCGGCGTGCTCCAGTCGCTGTTCATCATGGTCTCCGCCAGGGTCAACCAGAACGTGCTGCTCGACCTGCGTGGCCGGATCTACCGGCACGCGCAGGCGCTCAGCCTCGACTTCCACGACCGGTACACCTCGGGCCGGCTGATCTCCCGTTCCACCAGCGACGTCCAGTCGCTGCGCGAGCTGCTCAACGAGGGCCTCCAGGAGATGCTGCTGATCCTGGTCTCCCTGACCTACATCGGCGGCCTGCTCTTCTATCTGGACGCCGGGCTGGGCGCGGCGGCGGTGTTCTCGTTCGTCCCGCTGTCGCTCCTGGTGCGCAGCTACCGGCGGCGCTCGCGGGAGAAGTTCAACGAGCGCTCCACCGCGATCGCCGCCGTGATCGTGAAGTTCACCGAGACGGTCAACGGCATCCGCCCGGTGAAGGCGTTCCGGCGGGAGGCGGCCAACGACGTCTCCTTCGACCGGCTCAACCGCCACCACGAGCGGATCAACGGCGACACCCTGCTGGAGATGTGCCGCTTCGTCGTGCTCTCCCGGCTGATCGCGGCGGTCTCGGTCGCCGGCATCGTGCTCTGGGGAGCGCAGCGGGTGCGGGCCGGCGAGATGGAGCTGGGCGCGCTGGCCGCCGGCGCGCTCTACATCCGGCGGCTCTACGACCCGCTGGACCGGTTCGCCATGCTGCTCAACAGCTACCAGTCGGCCGTCGCCTCGCTCCACAAGATCTCCGGGCTGCTGGCCCAGCGGCCCGACGTGCCCGAGCCCGAGGACCCGGTGGCCCTGCCCGAACGGCCCACCGACCGGCCGGGCCGCGAAGTCCTCTTCGAGGACGTGCGGTTCGCCTACCGCACCGGCGGGGACGTGCTGCCCCGCTTCCGGCTGCGGCTGGCCGCCGGCGAGACCACGGCGCTGGTCGGCGCGACCGGCGCTGGCAAGTCCACGCTGGCCAAGCTGCTCGCCCGGTTCTACGACCCGACCGAGGGCCGGGTGCTGCTGGACGGGACGGACCTGCGGCGGCTGAGCATGGCCGAACTCCGGCGCGGCGTGGTGATGGTGACGCAGGAGGCGTTCCTGTTCTCCGGCACGGTCGCGGAGAACATCGCGCTGGGCAAGCCCGACGCCACCCGCGAGGAGATCGAGGCGGCGGCCCGCGCGATCGGCGCGCACACCTTCATCGAGGAGCTGCCCGACGGCTACGACACGGACGTCCGCAAGCGCGGCGGCCGCATCTCGGCCGGGCAGCGGCAGCTGGTCGCGTTCGCGCGGGTGCTGCTGGCCGACCCGGCGGTGGTGATCCTCGACGAGGCGACGTCCTCGCTGGACATCCCCGGCGAACGGGCCGTCCAGGACGCGATGGTGACGGTGCTGCGCGACCGGACGGCGCTGGTGATCGCGCACCGGCTCTCGACGGTGGAGATCGCCGACCGGGTGCTGGTGATGGAACAGGGGCGGGTCGTCGAGGACGGGGCGCCGGCGGAACTGGTCGCGGGGGCGGGGAGGTTCTCGGATCTGCACCGGGCGTGGCGGGAGTCGCTTGTGTAGGGTTCCCTGCCCCACCCGCCCGCCCCTTTTCGCTGGCGCGGTGGCCCGGCGGCGGGGGGTGGTGCGGCGGTGATCGCTGCGCGATGGTTTGGGCGGTGGGTATTGGTGCGGCGATCTTCGGGCTGGGGTCTTTGACCCCAGCCGCCCGCCCCTTTTCGCTGGCGCGATGGCTGAGCACCGCCCGCCCCTTCTTCACGCGCCGTAGTGGAGGTGGGCCGCCCAGAGGGTGGGCGTGTGGGGGTGCTCCGCGCGGCGGGCGCGTACCGCTTCGTGGAGGGCGCGGGCGGCGCCCGAGGCGTCGCCGAGGGTGTGGCCGCTCGCCACCCCGGCGTAGAACGCGTCGGCGATCTCCGCCGCCTCCTCGTCGTCGACCGGCCACAGGGTGCCGATCACATGCCGGAAGCCCGCCGAGTGGAAGGCGCCGGCGATGTGCAGGGCCTCGTCGGCGAGCGCCTCGTGCCCGCGCACGGTGTCGCAGGCCGAGAGATACGCCAACTCGGCCCGTTCCAGGCGCAGTCGGGCGATGTCCGCCGTGCTCAGCGGCCGCCTCTCGTGGTCGTACAGCAGCAGCTCTCCGCCGGCGGAGGCGGTGGCGGGGCTGACCGCGTGGCAGGCGATATGGGCCCAGGTGTGATCGGGCAACGCCGACAGCACCGCGCCGTGCCGAGCCTGGGCGCCCGACAGGGCCTGGGCGACCGGCAGCCGTTCGGCCAGGCGTTCCAACTCGTAGTCCACGCGGGGCAGTTGGGGCACGCCCGGGGCATCGCGCAGCGCGACCGCCAGCAGGGAACGTTCCCCGACCACCGGCCTGGCGCGGGCCCACAGCAGCTCGCGGACGGTGGTGGCATAGGAGGAGACGACGCGGTCCAGCGTGCTGGCGCCCGGGGTGTCGGGCAGCCCGGCGGCGTGCAGCGGGAAGGCCGCCAGTGGCCCGGTTGGAATCCACCACATCCGGGGCGGCGGCTGCCCCTCGGGCGGCGGGCCGGTGAGGCCGAGCGCGGTCAGGACCGGTTCGGCCACCGCCTCCCACAGCCAGCCGAGGATCGCGACGACCTCCCGTTGGGCCGCCGCCTGCTCCGCCAACGGCAGCGCGGTGTCGCCGGCGCGTCGCACGTTCTCGGCGAAGTCCCGGGCGGTGCCGAGCAGTTCCGCGTAGTGAACGTCCGGCAGCGGAACGGACCACACCCGGCCGTCCTGGACGAGCAGCGCGTCGCTGCCGAGGCCGCTGACGTTGACGAGTGCGACGGGCCCGTGCGGGGCGGCGGCGCGCGCCAACTCCTCGGGTGCCGGCGGGCGCAGGAAGCCGGCGAAGCCCGGCAGCCGGCGCACGGCCTCGGCCAGGGCGTCCCGCTGGGCGGCCAGCGCGTGCCGGTCCTCCCCCGCCAGCGGCGCCCCGCCGGCACCGCCGCCGACAACACCGCCGCCGGGTGAGAGGAACGAGGCGTCCTCGGGGCGGTCCAGCGCGCGGCACATTTGCTGGTAGCGGTCGGCGAGTTCGGGGTACGCGGCGCGCAGCTCGGTCAGGTCGTCGCGGGCGTCGATGGCCTGGCCGATCAGCACGCCCCGGCCGTGTTCCAGCAGCCGCAGCGCGGCGCCCGGGTCCGCGTCCAGGACGCGGAGCGCGCAGGCGGCGGCGTCCCGCGCGAGCCCGGCGAACCGCGCCAACAGCCGCTGCCGGTCGGCCCGGGGCAGGGACGGCGTGGCGGTGCGGGGCAGCAGTTCGGTGGCGAGGCCGAACGCGGCCAGCGCGTCCCTGCCGGCGGCGGCCGACGCCTCGCCGGTGCTGGTCATAGCGGTCATCAGCCGGGCCGCCGCGCACTGCCGCGCCGCCCACACCCGCTGGCTGGTCGGCGCCGCGACATCGACGGCGAGCGCGGCGAGATCGCGCACCGTCTCGTCGTGATCGTCACCGAACCGACCGGGAACGCCGGTGGTCACATCGCGTAGGAATCTGACCGAGGCGAGGAAGAGCCGGTTGGCACTGTGCTGCCTGTGGCCCCGGGGGGTCGCGGCGGCGGCCTCCTCGGCGGCGCGAACGGCGGCCCGCAGCAGGTCGAGGCTGGCGCGGGAGAGGTGGTCCGGCAGCTCGGGCGGCGGGGTCAAAGAGAGGTTGACGTCGACGGTGTGGTCGATGCCGGCGGACCGATCGAACTCCAGCCGCGTCAACTGGGCGTGGACGCCGAGGCGTTCCACCCGGTTCGGGTGCCGCTCCGGGGTCGCGGCCAGCGCCCTGCGCGAGGCGGCCACGCCCTCGGCGAGGTCGGCGGCCTCCCGCCGGAGCAGGTAGAGCGACATCAGCACCACGCTGAGATTGGACTGGTAACGCGCCCACAGCGGGTCGGACGGCGGGGTGGCGGCCAGCGCCTCCCGGGCCAGTTCGGCGGCGGTGACCAGGTCCTCGGGGTCGTCGCCGTCGACGAGGCCGTGGCGCAGGCGCAGCGCCTCGGCGAGGTTGGAGGCGGCGGCAGCGGCCGACGCCGCCTCGCCCGCCGCCCGCCCGGCGCGCAGCGCGCGGGTCAGCGTGTCCACGGACTCGTCGAGCGCGGAGGAGTCGCCGAGGGCGGAGCCCTTCTTCGACAGTGCGATGCCCAGCGAGTTCAGGCGGGACACCAGGATCGCGTCGGCCGGCCCGGTGGCGTCCAGCGCGGCGCGGATCTCGGCGATGCCCTCGTCGAGGTCGTCGGTCCGGGTGGCGACGTCCCAGCGGACGAAGAGCGCGCCGGCGAGGTTGGCGCGCAGCGCGGGCACCATGCGGTGGCCGGCCGGCACGACGGCCAGCGCCTCGCGGAGCCGGTCCACGGCCTCGTCGATGTCGGCCCGCTCGCTGAACGCCTCGTAGCGGGACCACCGGCACTTGCCCAGACCGTTCAACGCGGCGGCCCGCACCTCGGCGACGGGCTCCGTGCGCAGCACCAGCGTGAAGAGCACCTCCGCCGCGTCGAGGTGGCGCGGGTCGTGCGTGGCGTCGAAGCGCTCGTGCAGGGCCTCGGCCCGGCCGATGGCATCGATCTCCTCGGCGCTGGCGACGCCGCCCCGCTCCGTCGGCCCCGGCGACGCGGCACCCACGGAGAAGTGCGCGACCGGCTCCCCGCCCAACGCGGCGATGACCCCCATCAGCGCGACGGGGTCGCTGGTGCCGGCGAAATTGACGGGCCGCCGCAGCGCGATGTTCCGCAGCTCCTCGACGTCGCGCTCGTTCGGCCTGCCGCCGAACATCATGGTGGCCACCAGCAGCCGCGTCTGCGGCAGTTCGTCGTCCCCGCCCCCGCGCGGCCGACCCCGACGGCGCCGCCACCGGCCGAACATCTCCCACCCCCAGAGCCCCGGAAGGTAACCCGCCGCCGGAGACGGCGCGTTCACGGCCCGACTATCATTCCATCACCTGCCGTGATCGGGGAGGGGGAACAGCGGGTGGCCGGAACCACGGCGTCGAACGGCGAAGACCCGGCGTCCACGCGGACGACACTCGGCCGGATCTGCGCCGAGCTGGAGCAGATCCGCGCCCTCACCACGGCCGCAGGGGCGGGCGGCGAAGCGGAACGCGTCCTCGCCGCGCTGCGCGAGGGCGGCGACATCGCGGCCGCCGAGCGCGAACTCCACCGCCTGCTGCGCCGCGCCGGCATCGCCGGCGGCCTGACCGGCATCACCCGGGGCGCGGGCATCGGCGGCATCCCGCCCACGCCCGGCCACCCGACGGGCCCGGCCGCGCTGGTCTGCCCCGTCGGCCGCTGCCCCCGCGCGGTGCTGCTCGACGACCCGCCCGAGGTGCCGCGCCACTGCCGACTCCACGCCCTCCCCCTGCGGCACCTCCCCCCGCCGACATGAACGCCCTGCTGTCGGAGTTGGGCAAGACCCTCGTCACCCGCTGGCTCAGCTACCTGGTGCCGACGGGGCTGCTCTTCCTGGGCGCCGCTGGAACGGGCGCGGTCCTGGGCCATGCCCGCTGGTACGACCTGCCGGCGGTCATCGACCGGATCGACGAACTGGCGGCCAGCCCCGACGAGCGGTCCCTCGGCGCCGCCCTGGCCGTGGCCGCCGGCACCGTGCTCCTCGCCACCGGCGCCGGGCTCCTGGTCCGGGCGCTGGGCGGCGCGGTCGACCGGCTCTGGCTGGGGAGTTGGCCGCGCGGCCTGGGCCGGCTGGCGACGCGGCTCCGCGAACGTCGAGCGGCCCGTTGGGCGGCGGCGGACGAACGGGCCAGGGAGGCGTGGCGCCGGCACGCCGCGACCCGCGCCGCCCTCCCGCCGGGCGGCGCGGGACCGGACGACGCTGAGCCGGCGCGGCGCGTCGCGGAACGGGACCGGATCTGCCTGGTCCCGCCCCGGCGCCCCACCTGGATCGGCGACCGCGTCGACGCGGCGGACCGGCGCGTCCTCACCGCCTACGGCCTGGACCTGGCGGCGGCCTGGCCCCGGCTGTGGCTGCTGGTGCCCGAGGAGACCCGCGCGGAACTCCGCACCGCGCGCCGGAGTTACGACGCGGCCGCCCAACTCGTCGCCTGGTCGCTGCTGTATCTGGCGCTGGCCGCCTGGTGGTGGCCGGCGCTGCTGGTCGCCGCGACCACGTTCACGGTCGGCATCCGCCGGGGCCGGGCGGCGATGGACGCGTTCTGCGCGCTGGCCGAGTCGGCGGTCGACCTCCACGCCCGCGACCTGGCCACGGCCCTCGGCCTCCCCTACGAGGGGCCGCTCCGCGCCCCCACCGGCCGGCGGATAACCCACCACCTGCGGAAGGACATCTGAAAAAGGGTGGGTGGGTGGGAACAAGAACAGCAACCCCAACGGCGCCGCACACACCAACCCACCCCGGGCCCGCGCAGCGTCGCCCCGACGGCGCCGCACAGACACAGCGCCGCCGGGCCATCGCGCCAGCGAAAGGGGCGGGCGGGTGGGGCGGAGAACCCGTCACCCAGGCGGAGCCGCCGCCGCCACCAACCCCAGCTCCGCCCGGTGCGCCAGCAACGGATGCGCGGGCAGCACCCGCACCGTGTAGCCGAACGGCCCCGGCCGGTTGAGGGTCAGCTCGCCCTCGAAGGTCCAGCGCCCCGCCAGGTCGGGTCCGCCGGTGGCCTTCAGCGGGACGTAGCCGGGCTCGGCCAGCGTGTCGTCGCCGTCGACCCGGCCGGTGACGGCCTGCACCTCGACGGCCGACGGCTCCAGGCCGCCCAGCGCGACCCGCACCCGCAGCGACACCGAACCGCCCAGCGTCGGCGGCTCGTTGCCCGGTTCGACGTGTTCGACGGCGACGCCGGGCCACTCGTGGGTGACGCGTTCGGCGAAGGCGGCCAGCTCGCCGGCGGCCTCGGCCGTCATCGCCCGGTGGGCGGCGGCGGCCGGCGCGTAGTAGCCGGTGATGTACTCGCGCAGCATCCGTTCGGCGAGCACCCGGGGCGCCAGCCGGTCCAGGGTGGCGCGGACCATCTCCAGCCAACGCCCGGGCAGCCCGGCCCCGTTGACGCCCCGGTCGTAGAAGCAGGGCGCGACCTGCTGCTCCAGCAGGGTGTAGAGCGCGGCGGCCTCGATGGCGTCGCGGCGTTCGGGCTCGGCGGCGGCGACCCCGTCGGCGGTGGGGATCTCCCAGCCGAAGTCCGGGTCGAACCACTCGTCCCACCAGCCGTCCCGCACCGAGAGGTTGAGGCAGCCGTTGAGCGCGGCCTTCATCCCCGAGGTGCCGCACGCCTCCAGCGGGCGCAGCGGGTTGTTGAGCCAGACGTCGCAGCCGGCGTAGAGGGAACGGGCCATGCCCATGCCGTAGTCGGGCAGGAAGACGATCCGGTGGCGGACCGCCGGGTCGTCGGCGAAGCGGACCAGCTCCTGGATGAGGCGCTTGCCGCCGTCGTCGGCGGGGTGGGCCTTGCCGGCGACGACGATCTGCACGGGCCGTTCGGGGTGCAGCAGCAGCGCCTTGAGCCGGTCGGGGTCCTGGAGCATCAGCGTCAGCCGCTTGTAGGAGGGGACGCGGCGGGCGAAGCCCAGGGTGAGGACGTCGGGGTCGAACACCTCGTCGACCCAGCCGAGTTCGGCCTGCCCGGCGCCGCGCTGGCGCCAGGAGGCGCGCAGCCGGGCCCGCACGTCGTGCACCAGCTGTTCGCGCAGCGAGCGGCGCAGCTCCCACAGCTCGGTGTCGCTGCGGCTGCCCTCGGCGAGCCTGCGGGTGGCGTCGGCGGTCCAGGTGGGCGCGTGCACCCCGTTGGTGACCGAGCCGATCGGCGCCTCCTCGGCGTCGAACCCGGGCCACAGGCCGGCGAACATGCCCCGGCTGACGTGCCCGTGCAGGGTGGAGACGCCGTTGCAGCGCTGCGCGGTGCGCAGGCCGAGCACGGCCATGTTGAACGGGGCCGGCTCGCCCTCGCGGACCGGCTGCCCGCCGGGGGCGGCCGCGCCCAGCGGCTCGCGGCCCAGGCCGAGGAGCGCCTGGAGGTCGAGCGAGGCCAGCTCGCCGCCCTCGCCGAAGTGGCGGGCGACCAGGTCCTCGGCGAACCGGTCGATGCCGGCCGGGACGGGGGTGTGGGTGGTGAAGATGGTGCCGGCCCGCACGGCGCGGAGCGCGGCGTCGAAGCCGATGCCCAGCTCGCCCAGCTCCCGCACCCGTTCGGGGCCGAGGAAGCCGGCGTGGCCCTCGTTCATGTGGAACACCTCGGGCTCGGCGTGCCCGGTGAGGCGGCAGAAGGCGCGCACCGCGCGCATCCCGCCGATGCCCAGCAGCATCTCCTGGAGGAGGCGGTGTTCGCTGCCGCCGCCGTAGAGCCGGTCGGTGACGTCGCGTTCGGCAGGGCCGTTCTCGGCGACGGAGGAGTCGAGGAGCAGCAGCGGCACCCGGCCGACCTGGACCTGCCAGATCTGCGCGGTGAGGGTGCGCCCGCCGGGGAGGGCGAGGCTGACCCGGGCGCGGCTGCCGTCGGCCTCCAGGAGCGGGGTGAGCGGCAGCTCGTGCGGGTCGATGACGGGGTAGTGCTCCTGCTGCCAGCCGTCAGGGGAGAGGCTCTGCCGGAAGTAGCCGTGCCGGTAGAGGAGCCCGACGCCGATCAGGGGGGCGCCCAGGTCGCTGGCGGCCTTGAGGTGGTCGCCGGCGAGGATGCCGAGGCCGCCGGAGTACTGCGGGAGCGCGGGGGTGATGCCGAACTCCGGGGAGAAGTAGGCGATGGCGCGGGGCAGTTCGCCGCCGGCGCGGGCGTCGGTCTGCTGGTACCAGCGGGGTTCGGTGAGGTAGTCGCGCAGGTCCTCGACGGCCACGCCGAGGCGGCGCAGGAAGCCGCGGTCGGCGGCGAGCGCGGCGAGCCGGCCGGCGGTGACGGTGCCGAGGAGTCGCACCGGGTCCTCGCCGCCGGACGTCCAGCCGTCGGGGTCGACGGACCGCAGCAGGTCGCGGGTCTCGGGGTGCCAGGACCAGCGGAGGTTGCGGGCCAGTTCCTGGAGGGGTCGGAGGGGTTCGGGAAGGACGGGACGTACGGAGAAGCGACGGATGGCCTTCACCCCTCGACCGTAGCCGGGCCCCGGGGGCGGTCGCGGCGGATTCCGGCTGATTCAGCTGGATCGCCGCCGACAACCACCCCCGGGGACCAGCCGGGTGCGCGGCTGCGGGCTCGCCTCGGGCCGGTCAGCCGGCCTCGACGGGTGCGGTGCCGGCCGCGCCCTCCGGCTCGTCGGCCTCGTCGGCCCCGGTGGTGGCGGGCGCGCCGATCGGCTCGTCCTCCGGCAGGATGCGTTCGGCCAGCTCCCGGGTGGGCCGGAGCGTGCCGTCGGCGATCTCGGCCGCGTAGTGGCAGGCCACCCGGTGCCCGTCGGCCAGTTCGACGAGGGCGGGCCGTTCGGTGTCGCAGCGCTCCGGCTGCCGCCAGGGGCAGCGGGTGTGGAAGCGGCAGCCGGTCGGCGGATTGGCCGGGGACGGCAGGTCGCCCTGGAGCAGGATGCGTTCCCTGGTGTCCTCCACCTCGGGGTCGGGCACCGGCACCGCCGACATCAACGCCCGGGTGTAGGGGTGGCGGGGCTCGGCGTAGAGCTGGTCGCTGGGCGCCTCCTCGACGAGCGCGCCCAGGTACATCACGCCGATGACGTCGGAGATGTGCCGGACCACGGCCAGGTCGTGGGCGATCACCAGATAGGTGAGGCCCAGGGAGTCCTGGAGTTCCTCCAGCAGGTTGATGACCTGGGCCTGGATGGAGACGTCCAGCGCGGAGACCGGCTCGTCGCAGATGATCAGGTCGGGTTCCAGGACCAGGGCCCTGGCGATGCCGATGCGCTGCCGCTGCCCGCCGGAGAACTCGTGCGGGTAGCGGGAGAGCGCGTCGGCCGGCAGCCCGACCTTCTCCAGGACCTCGACGATCCGGGCGCGGCGCTCGGCGCGGTCGGCGCCGATGCCGTGCGCGGCCATGCCCTCGGCGAGGATCGACTCGATGTTCTGCCGGGGGTTGAGGCTGCCCAGCGGGTCCTGGAAGACCATCTGGAGGCGGCGCCGGGAGCGGCGCATCTCCTCGGCGGGCAGCGCCGCCAGGTCGGTCCCGTCGAAGACGACCTGCCCCGAGGTGATGTCGTTGAGCCGCAGCACGGCCCGGCCCAGGGTGGTCTTGCCGCAGCCGGACTCGCCGACCAGGCCGTAGGTCTGGCCGGCCTCGATGGTGAGCGAGACGCCGTCGACGGCGTAGACGTGCCCGACCAGGCGGTCGAAGAACACCCCGCGCCTGACCGGGAAGTGGACCTTGACCTCGTTCAGTTCCAGCAGGCTCATTCGGAGGTCTCCTCCTTCGGTGCGGTCTTCGGCGCGGCCTTCGCCGTGGCCTTCGCCGTGGCGGCCTCGGTCGGCGGATCGCCGCCGGCCCCGACCTCGGCGAGGGTGGTGACGGCCAGCGGCTCGCGCACCGGGTTGACGCAGCGCACCTGGTGGCCGGCGGCAGCGTCGGAACCGTCCGAACCTTCCGAACCGTGCAACGGGCCCAGCTCCGGCGCCCCCTGGAGGCAGTCGAGGGTGTAGAAGTCGCAGCGGGGCGCGAAGGCGCAGCCGTCGGACCAGGCGATCTGGTCGTTGATGGAGCCGCGCACGGGGTTGAGCGGCTGGCCGCGCGGGGCGTCGAGCCGGGGGATGGAGTTGAGCAGCCCGTGCGCGTAGGGGTGGGCCGGCTCGGCGAAGAGCGTGCGCCGGTCGGCGGACTCAACGACCTTGCCGGCATAGAGCACGTTGACCTCGTCGCAGAGCCCGGCGACCACGCCCAGGTCGTGGGTGATCATCAGCAGCGCGGTGCCCTGCTGGTCGACCAACTCCTTGAGGAGTTCCAGGATCTGGGCCTGGATGGTGACGTCCAGCGCGGTGGTCGGCTCGTCGGCGATCAGCAGCCGGGGCGCGCAGGCCACCGCCATGGCGATCAACGCGCGTTGCCGCATCCCGCCGGAGAGCTGGTGCGGGTACTCCTTGAGCCGCCGCCTAGGGTCGGGGATGCCGACCCGGTCGAGCAGCGTCGCCGCCTCGTCGCGCGCGGCCTGGCCGCGCAGCCCCCGGTGCCGGCTGAGGATCTCGGTGACCTGGACGCCGATGGGGACGACCGGGTTGAGGGAGGAGAGCGGGTCCTGGAAGATCATCGCCAGCTGGGTGCCGCGCAGGTCGCGCAGCCGGGACGGCGACAGCGACAGCAGGTCGGTGCCCCGGTAGTCGGCGCGGCCCTCGACGCGCACGCCCTTGGCGGGCAGCAGGCCCATCAGGGCGAGCGAGGTGACGCTCTTGCCGCAGCCCGACTCGCCGACCAGGCCGACGACCTGTCCCTCGTCCACGTCGAAGGAGACGCCGGAGACGGCGGTGGTCGCGCGGCGGCCGTGCCCCGCGAAGGTGACCTTCAGTTCGTCCACGGAAAGCAGGGGCATGGGATCAGCTCCGCAGTTTCGGGTCGAGTGCTTCCCGCATGGCCTCGCCCAGCAGGGTGAAGCCGAGGGCGGTGACGATGATGCCGAGGGCCGGGCAGATCGCCATGAACGGTGCCTCGTCGAAGAACCGTTCGGCCTGCGCCAGCATCACGCCCCACTCGGGTTGCGCCGCGTCGGGGTTGCCCAGGCCCAGATAGGACAGGGCGGCGGCCTCGATGATGGCCGTGGCCAGGGCCAGCGTGGACTGTACGATGACCGGGCCCAGCGAGTTGGGCAGCACATGGCCCAGCACCACGCGCCGCCGGCGCACGCCGAGCGCGCGGGCGGCCAGCACGTAGTCCGCGTTGGCCTGGGCGAGCATCGAGCCGCGCAGCAGCCGCGCGAAGATCGGCACCTGCACCACGCCCACCGCGATCATCACCGTGGTGAGGCTCTGCCCCATCACGGCGGCGATGCTCACCGCCAGCAGCAGCGAGGGCATCGCCAGCATCATGTCGATGAACCGCATCAGCACGGTGTCGAGCCGCTGCCCGGCCCGGCCGCCGAACGAGAGGGCCGCGCCGGAGACGCCGCCGATCAGCGCGCCGAGGGCGAAGCCGAGCACGGTGGAGACGACGCCGACGAGCAGCGTCTGTCGGGCGCCCACCAGCATCCGGGACAGCTGGTCGCGGCCCAGGTGGTCCAGGCCGAGCCAGTTCTCGCCCCGGGGCCCGACGAACTCGCCCCGGTTGGTGAAGACCTCGTTCCGCCAGAGCTGGGCGGTCGGGTTGTGCGGCGCGATCCACGGCCCGATCAGCGCGATGATCACGAAGACGGCCATGATGCCGACGCCGATCAGCGCCATCTTGCTGTTCCGCAGCCGGCGGAACGCCTCGACCCACAGGCTGCCGCCGGTCACCGTCTCGCGCTGCGCGGTGAGTTCGGCCAGCCGGTCGATCTTCTCGGTCTTGGTGGCCATCAGTTCACCCGCACTCTCGGGTCGATCAGCCCGTAGGTGAGATCGACCAGCAGGTTGATCAGCACATAGACCAGGGCGATGAAGAGGATGAAGCCCATCAGCACGGGATAGTCACGGTCGGAGATCGCCTGCCGGATGAAGCTGCCGATCCCGCCGAAGGAGAACGCGGACTCCGTCAGCACGGCCCCGGAGAGCAGGCTTCCGGTGACCAGGCCCACGGTGGTGACGACCGGCAGCAGCGCGTTGCGCAGCACGTGCCGGCCGCGCACCACGCTCTTGCGCAGGCCCTTGGACTCGGCGGTGCGGACGTAGTCCTCGCTGAGCACTTCGAGGACGCTGGCCCGGGTGATCCGCACGACCACGGCGAGCGGGATGGAGGCGAGCGCCAGGCCGGGCAGGATCAGGTGTTGGACGGCGTCCCAGGAGGCGTCGAACTCGCCGGTCAACAGGCCGTCCAGGACGGCGAACCCGGTGACGTCGGTGGCGTCGATGCCGGTGGTGAGCCGGCCGCCGCTGGGCAGCCAGCCCAGGTTCACGGCGAAGATCGAGCGCAGGATCATCGCGAGGAAGAAGACGGGAACGCAGATCCCCACCAGCGAGCCGGAGACGGCCGTGACATCCAGCCAGCTGCCCCGGCGGCGGGCCGCGAAGTAGCCGAGGGGGATGCCGATGACGACGGCGAACACCAGGGCGGTGAGGCCGAGTTCGACGGTGGCGGGAAAGCGCAGGGTGAACTCCTCCCAGACCGGCTGGCCGGTCTTGATGGAGTTACCGAGGTCGAGCTGGAGCAGCCGGCGCAACCACCGGCCGTACTGGACCCACAGCGGCTCGTCGAGACCGAGTTGCTCCTCGATCTGGCGGCGGGCCGCCTCGTTGCCGCGCTCGCCGAGCAGCGCCCAGGCGGGGCCACCGGGCAGCCGGTGAATCCAGATGAACAGGAGGACCGTCAGGCCGAACAGCGTGGGTATCAGCTGCAACAGCCTGCGGACGACGAGACGGAGCACCGAGGGGCTCCCCTTTCTTTCTCATCTCCACGGGGGAAGCGCGCCGCCCGGCCACGGGTCCCGTGGCCGGGCGGCTGGGCGAACGAACCCCGAGCCCGCTGGGGCTACTTGAAGGAAACCTCGGCGAAGTTCTCCTGGGTCAGCGGGGAGACCGTCGGCGGGTTGACATCGGGCGAGAACGCGATGGACGGCGGCGAGCTGGAGATCGGCACGCCGGGCAGGAACTCCATGATCGCCTCGTTGGCCTCCTGGTAGAGGGCCTCGCGGGCGGCGACGTCCGGCTCCTGGCGGACCTCCGTCAGCAGGTCGAAGATCTCCTCGTTCTCGAAGCCCCACTCCTGCTGGTAGCCGTCGAACCAGGTGCCGAGGAAGTTGTAGGCCTCGTTGAAGTCACCGGTCCAGCCGAGCAGATAGATGTCGCAGCCGCCGGACCTGGTGGCCTCCTGGTAGTCCGGGTTCCAGGTGAGCGGCCTGGGCTCGACGGTGACGCCCACCGCCTCCAGGTCGGCGCGGAGCAGCTCGTAGATGTCGGCGGGCGCCGGCATGTACGGGCGGGTCACCTCGGTCGGGTAGCAGAACTCCACGGTCAGGTCCTCGGCGCCGGCCTCGGCGAGCAGCTGCTGCGCCAGCTCGGGGTCGTGCTCGTAGGTCTGCACGTTCTCCGAGTAGCCGGCGACCGTGTCCGGGATGAACTGGGTGGCCTGCACGCCGCCTTCGGGCAGCTGGGTGTCGACGATGTTCTGCCGGTCCAGGGCGTGCGCGATGGCCTGGCGGACCGGGAGCTCCGCAAGCGCGGGCTGCTTGTCCTGGGTGATGCCCAGGTAGAGGATGTTGAAGACGCCACGGACCGGGACCTGGAAGCCCTCGTCCTCCAGCGTCCGCACGTCCGCCGGGGCGACGAGGTCGAAGCCGTGGATGTCGCCGGCCTGGAGCGCCTGACGGCGGGCCGACTCCTCGGGGATGGTGCGGAAGACGAGTTCGTCGACGCCGGGCTTGGTCTCGCCCCAGTAGTCGTCGAACGCCTCCAGCGTCACCTCGCCGTTGCCCTTGTTCCACTCGGTGATGCGGAACGGGCCGGTGCCGGCGAGGTCGCCCGCCTCCTGGCTGTAGGCGGGGAAGGTGATGTCCTCGCCCTCGCCGCTGGGGTTGTCGGCGGCGTACGCCTCAAGGGACTTGGGCGAGTGCATGGCGAACGCCTGGAGCGAGAAGCCGCCGGGGTAGTTGGCGGACGGCTCGGCCACGGTGATGGTGGCGGTCAGCTCGTCGGGGGCCTCGCAGCCCACGTAGTTGGGCTCGGGGGTGTCCTCGCTCTCGTTCTCGGCGAAGCCGCCGAAGACGGTCTGGTAGTAGTACGAGAGCGTGGTGTTCTGGTAGGTGCCGGCCCAGTTGTACCAGCGGTCGAAGTTCTGGCAGACGACCTCGCCCGTCAGCGCCTCGCCGTCGTGGAAGGTGACGCCCTCCTGGAGCTGGAACGTCCACTCGGTGCCCTCCTCGTTGGAGGACCACTCCCTGGCCAGCCCGGGCACCAGCTCGGTGCCGCCCGGCTCGTGCTCCAGCAGCGTCTCGAAGGCCTGCCGGGTCACGCGGAAGGTCTCGCCGTCGCTGCCCAACGCGGGGTCGAGGGCCGCCGGGTCACCCGCGGCGCCGAAGACGAACACCTCCGAGTCGCCGCCGGATTCTTCGTTGTCGCGGTCGCTCGCGCAGCCGCTGGCGATCAGTCCGATCGCCAGGGCGGCCACGAACATCCTCGCGGCGCGGGGTCTTGCTATGCGCATTGATCCACCTCAGAGGGTCGGGGCGGTGGTGAAGGGGTAGTGGTCTAGGCCCTGTCCGGTGGAGGGCACATTACTGCGCGGGAATTTGGCTGTGAACATCGTCAAGCCCGGCGATACCGAGCTGAGACTTGGCGCGTAAACCGCACAAAAGGCGCAGTTCAGCCGGAAGTTCGACGCCCCGGCGGCGGGCGCGGCCGAAAGTTTTTCACCAGGCGCGGCAACCTCGCGCCGCCCGGCGGCCACCGGGAGGTGTCCATTGGAGTTCCCCCACACCGAGGAGTCCCTCGTGCCTTCCCCTCATCGCGCACGATCAACACGGCGCCGAAGGACGTTGCTGGCCGCCGCCCTCACCGGCGTGCTGGCGGCCGGCGGCGTCACCGCTCTGGCGCAGGCCAGCGACGAGACCGAGGCCGGTGGCGCGGCCGAAGCGGCGGCGGACCGGAGCCCGGGCGGGCTCGGCCGGGGCCTGGTCAGCGTCGGCGGCGACCAGGGCAACCTGGTGAGCTGGCGTTCGCTGGCCGCCGACCCGGAGGACGTGGCGTTCCACCTCTACCGGGACGGCACCCGGATCACCGAGGAGCCGCTGACCGGGGTCACCAACTACCTGGACGAGGGCGCGCCTTCGGACGCCAGCTACTCCCTGGCCACGGTCGCCGACGGCGTGGAGACCATGGCCGCCGACGAGGCCCTGGCGATGCCGCGGGCGCAGACCGACATCCCGCTGGACCGGCCGTCGGACGGGCACCACCCCAACGACGCCTCGGTCGGCGACCTCAACGGGGACGGCGAGCTGGACCTCGTCCTCAAGTGGGAGCCGGACAACGCCAAGGACAACTCGCAGTCGGGCGTGACCGACAACGTCTATCTGGACGGCATCACGCTCGACGGGGAGCGGCTGTGGCGGATCGACCTCGGCCCCAACATCCGCGCCGGCGCGCACTACACGCAGTTCCAGGTGTACGACTACGACGGCGACGGCGCGGCCGAGGTGGCCGTGAAGACGGCCGACGGCACCGTGGACGGCGAGGGCACCGTCATCGGCGACGCGGGCGCCGACCACCGCAACTCCGGCGGCTACATCCTGGCCGGCCCCGAGTTCCTGACGATGTTCAACGGCGCGACGGGCGCGGCCGTGGACACCGTGGACTACGCACCGCCGCGCGGCAACGTCGCGGACTGGGGCGACGACTACGGCAACCGCGTGGACCGCTTCCTGGCCGGCACCGCCCACCTCGGCGGCGACGGCGAGAACCCGTCGGTGGTGATGGCGCGCGGCTACTACACCCGTTCCACGCTGGCCGCCTGGGACTTCGACGGCCAGTCGCTGACCCAGCGCTGGTACTTCGACAGCGACGAGGCGGGCAACCAGTACGCCGGGCAGGGTTCGCACAGCCTGTCCGTCGGCGACGTCGACCTCGACGGCAACGACGAGATCGTCTACGGCGCGATGGCCGTCGACGACGACGGCAGCCCGATGTGGTCCACCGGCACCGGGCACGGCGACGCCCAGCACCTGGGCGACTTCGACCCGACCAACGAGGGCCTGGAGTACTTCAAGGTCTCCGAGTCCAGCAGCCAGCCGTCCTCGCTGCTGATCGACCCGGCCAACGGCGAGGTCCAGTGGGAGACCGAAGCGGGCGCCGACAACGGGCGCGGCGTCGCGGGCGACATCTGGGCGGACAACCCGGGCGCCGAGTTCTGGTCCAGCTCGGTCGGCGGGCTGCGGAACCTCGCGGGCGACGAGATAGGGCCCAAGCCCTCCAGCACCAACTTCCTGGTCTGGTGGGACGGTGACGCCACCCGCGAACTGCTGGACGGCACCCACATCGACAAGTACAGCCCCGAGGGCGACGAGCGGCTGCTGACCGCCGAGGGCGTCTCGTCCAACAACGGCACCAAGGCCACCCCGGTCCTGTCGGCCGACATTCTGGGCGACTGGCGCGAGGAGGTCATCTGGCGCACCTCGGACAACAACGCGCTACGGATCTACTCCACCGACATCCCCACGGACCTGACGTTCCCCTCGCTGATGGAGGACCGCCAGTACCGGACCGGCGTCGCGTGGCAGAACACCGCCTACAACCAGCCCCCGCACCCCAGCTTCGCGCTGGACGCGGCGGCGGCCGACGCCCGGACCCAGGCGAGCACGGAAACGGGCGCCTCGGCCGTCGACTGGCCGGAGGCCACCGAGGAGATCGAGGTCAACGAGACCATCGAGGTGGACGGCGACTTCGACGGCGGCAACGCCCGCTACGTCCCGGGCCCCGGGCTGGGCGACGGCGGGCAGGGCGAGGACCAGCTGCCGGTCTTCGAGGTGGCCGAGGGCGGCTCGCTCAACGACGTGATCATCGGCTCGCCCGGCGCCGACGGCGTGCACTGCGCGGGCAGCTGCGCGCTGAACCGCGTCTGGTGGGAGGACATCGGCGAGGACGCCGCCACGTTCCGGGGCGGCGAGGGCTCGACGTTCACCGTCTCGGGCGGGGCCGCGCGCGGCGGCGACGACAAGGTGTTCCAGCACAACGGCGGCGGCGAACTGACCGTCACCGACTTCGCCGCCGAGGACTTCACCACCCTCTACCGCTCGTGCGGCAACTGCTCCAGCCAGTACCAGCGCTCGGTGGTGCTGGACGGCGTCGAGGTGACCGCGCCGGCCTCCCGGCTGGTGGGGATCAACGAGAACTACGGCGACACCGCCACCCTCCGCGCCATCACGGTCATCGGCGACGACGGGGACCTGGTGCCCTGTCAGCGGTACATCGGCAACGACTCGGGCGACGAGCCGGAGGAGTCAGGCGACGGGCCCGACGGGACGTACTGCCGCTACTCGGAGTCCGACATCTCCTACCAGTGACCCGGCCGCGACCGCCCGCGCGGCCCCCGGCGCGTTACCCCGGGTAAACCGGGGGAATGTGCCCCGGGCCC
The DNA here is from genome assembly GCF_006334905.2 of Streptomyces sp. 3MP-14. NCBI lineage: Bacteria > Bacillati > Actinomycetota > Actinomycetes > Kitasatosporales > Streptomycetaceae > Streptomyces > Streptomyces sp. 3MP-14. Next base: position 130,747 of record NZ_VDLZ02000010.1, on the reverse strand, counting down.
GTTCGCGGAATCGCTCCCACGCCGGCCCCCGCCTGTTTCCCGCAGGTGGGGGCCGGTTTTTTCACGTTCGGTGAAGGGCGTCCCGTGGGCGCGTCTCCCACGTTTTGTCGCAGCTCTTGTCGCATGTTTCGTCGCACGTTTCGCCCCGGCCTTTGTTCCGCCCGCAATGCCACCCCGTGTAGCCGACATCAACTGATCTTCGGGCCAGTTCCCAGAGATTTAACGAGTGGATACGCGCCGGTCATCGAAGAGCGGATTGTTCGGGCCCCCAGGGTGGGCAGGCTTGCCACACGGCACCCCCCACACGAGTGAACGCGCACCGGAGCGGCCATGCCCGAAACCCGCCATTCAGCGGTCCAGCAGATACAAAGGACGAAGTTCCCTCCCGGCGAGGGAAAAAGCCCGCCCCCGACGCATCCAGGTGATCCCCACATGATCGGTCGTATCCCTGTCCTTGACGTCCAGCCGCGCGTTGACTGCGGGCGCCGCCCCGTCAAGGCCGTCCCGGGCGAGACCTTCCTGGTCTCGGCGACCGTCTTCCGCGAGGGACCCGACGCGGTCGGGGCCAACGTCGTGCTGCGCGACCCGGGCGGGCGCGGCGGCCCCTGGCTGCCGATGCGCGAACTCCAGCCGGGGCTCGACCGCTGGGGCGCCGAGGTGACCCCGGACCGCGAGGGCCGCTGGACGTTCGCCGTCGAGGCGTGGGGCGACCCGGTCACCAGCTGGCGGCAGCGGGCCGCCATCAAGGTCCCGGCCGGCGTCGACGTGGAGCTGACCCTGCTGGAGGGCGCGGAGCTGCTGCGGCGCGCGGCGACCGGCGTGCCCAAGAACGACGGGCGCGAGGCGGTGCTGCTGGCGGCCGACACGCTGGTGGACGCCGAACTGCCGCCGGCCACCCGGCTGGCGGCGGCGCAGTCGGCCGAGGTCGTCGAGGTGTTGACGGCCCATCCGCTGCGCGAACTGGTCAGCGCCTCGCGGCCGATGCCGCTGGTGGTGGAGCGGGAGCGGGCGCTCTTCGGCTCCTGGTACGAGATGTTCCCGCGCTCCGAGGGCGCCCGGGTGCGCCCGCACCAGCCGCCGGTCTCCGGCACGTTCCGCACGGCGGCCGAACGGCTGCCCGCCATCGCGCAGATGGGCTTCGACGTGGTCTATCTGCCGCCGGTCCACCCGATCGGCACGGCGTTCCGCAAGGGGCGCGGGGGCGCGCTGTCGGCGCGCACCGACGACGTGGGCTCCCCCTGGGCGATCGGCTCGCCGGACGGCGGGCACGACGCGGTCCACCCGGACCTGGGCACCCTGGACGACTTCGACGCCTTCGTGGCGCGGGCCAGGGAGCTGGAGTTGGAGGTGGCGCTGGACTTCGCGCTCCAGTGCAGCCCGGACCACCCGTGGGTGAAGGAGCACCCGGAGTGGTTCGCGCGGCGCGCCGACGGCACGATCGCGTTCGCCGAGAACCCGCCGAAGAAGTACCAGGACATCTACCCGATCTCCTTCGAGCAGGACTTCCGTGGCCTGGTCACGGAGACGCTGCGCGTTCTCCGGTTCTGGATGGCGCACGGCGTGCGGATCTTCCGGGTGGACAACCCGCACACCAAGCCGGTGGTGTTCTGGGAGAAGGTGATCACGGAGATCAACAGGACCGATCCGGACGTGCTTTTCCTGGCCGAGGCGTTCACCCGGCCGGCGATGATGCACACGCTGGCGCAGATCGGTTTCCAGCAGTCCTACACGTATTTCACCTGGCGCAACACGAAGGAGGAACTCACCGAGTACCTCACGGAACTCAGCGGTCCCGCCGCCTCGTATATGCGGCCCAACTTCTTCGTGAACACGCCGGACATCCTGCACGCCTATCTCCAGGAGGGCGGCCGGCCGGCGTTCCAGACCAGGGCCGTGCTGGCGGCGACGCTCTCCCCCACCTGGGGCATGTACGCCGGCTACGAGCTGTGCGAGAACGCGCCGGCGGCGCCCGGCAGCGAGGAGTACGCCGACTCGGAGAAGTACCAGCTGCGCCCCCGCGACTGGGCCGGCGCGGAGGAGCGGGGGGAGAGCATCACGGGGCTCGTCTCGTTGCTCAACGCGCTCCGGCGGCGCCACCCCGCGCTGCGGCAGCTTCGGAATCTTCACTTTCACCGCACGAACAACGAGCACATCCTGGCCTACTCCAAGCGGACGCGGACACCTCAGGCCGACTGCGTGCTGATCGTGGTCAACCTCGATCCACACCACACCCACGAAGCGACGGTCTCGTTGGATATGGAGCAACTCCAGGGGTGCGGCCTCACGCCCGCGCAGGAAGGTGGCGCCGAGCCCTTCCCGGTGTGCGACCAGCTCACCGGGACGACCTACTACTGGGGCAGGGACAACTATGTGCGGCTTGAGCCGGGCCGTGCGGATGCGTACGCCTCGTCAGCTCACATCTTGGCCCTGCGACCGTCCTCACAGACCGGAGGGTCACCCAACGATGAGCGTCAATGAGCCGGTCCTCGACACCTTCGAGGACACGCCAGCCCGCGACCGTGATCCCGAGTGGTTCAAGCGCGCGGTCTTCTACGAGGTCCTCGTCCGCTCCTTCCAGGACAGCAACGGTGACGGTGTCGGTGATCTGAAGGGGATCACCGCGAGGCTTGACTACCTTCAGTGGCTCGGCGTGGACTGCCTGTGGCTGCCGCCCTTCTTCAAGTCCCCGCTGCGCGACGGCGGATACGACGTCTCCGACTACACCGACGTGCTGCCCGAGTTCGGTGACCTGGCGGACTTCGTGGAGTTCGTGGACGCCGCACACCAGCGGGGGATGCGGGTCATCATCGACTTCGTGATGAACCACACCAGCGATCAGCACCGCTGGTTCCAGGAGTCCCGCCGGGACCCCGAAGGACCCTACGGCGACTACTACGTCTGGGCCGACGACGACAAGGGGTACGGGGACGCCCGGATCATCTTCGTCGACACCGAGTCCTCCAACTGGGCCTTCGACCCGGTCCGCAAGCAGTACTACTTCCACCGGTTCTTCTCCCACCAGCCGGACCTCAACTACGAGTCCCCGGCGGTCCAGGAGGAGATGATCTCGGCGCTCAAGTTCTGGCTGGACCTGGGCATCGACGGGTTCCGGCTGGACGCGGTGCCCTACCTCTACGCGGAGGAGGGCACCAACTGCGAAAACCTTCCTGCCACCCACGCGTTCCTCAGGCGGGTGCGCGCGGAGATCGACGCCCACTACCCCGACACCGTGCTGCTCGCCGAGGCCAACCAGTGGCCGGAGGACGTCGTCGACTACTTCGGCGACTACGACAAGGGCGGCGACGAGTGCCACATGGCGTTCCACTTCCCGGTGATGCCACGGATCTTCATGGCCGTGCGCCGCGAGTCCCGCTATCCGGTCTCGGAAATCCTCGCCAAGACCCCGCAGATCCCCGCCGGCTGCCAGTGGGGGATCTTCCTGCGGAACCACGACGAGCTGACCCTGGAGATGGTCACCGACGAGGAACGCGACTACATGTACGCGGAGTACGCCAAGGACCCGCGGATGCGTGCCAACATCGGCATCCGGCGGCGGCTGGCCTCGCTCCTCGACAACGACCGCAACCAGATCGAGCTGTTCACGGCGCTGCTGCTGTCGCTGCCCGGCTCGCCGATCCTGTACTACGGCGACGAGATCGGGATGGGCGACAACATCTGGCTCGGCGACCGGGACGCGGTCCGCACCCCGATGCAGTGGACGCCGGACCGCAACGCCGGCTTCTCGTCCTGCGATCCGGGGCGGCTCTTCCTGCCGACGATCATGGACCCGGTCTACGGGTACCAGGTGACCAACGTCGAGGCGGCGATGAGTTCCCCGGCCTCGCTGCTGCACTGGACGCGGCGGATGGTGGAGATCCGCAAGCAGAACCCGGCGTTCGGGCTCGGCAGCTACACCGAGCTGCCGTCGTCCAACCCGGCGGTGCTCGCGTATCTGCGGGAGCACGGCGACGACCTGGTGATGTGCGTCAACAACTTCTCCCGGTTCTCGCAGCCGACCGAGCTGGATCTGAGGCCCTGGACGGGCCGGGTGCCGGTGGAGCTGATCGGCGGGGTGCGGTTCCCGCCCATCGGTGAACTCCCGTATCTGCTGACCCTGGCGGGTCACGGTTTCTACTGGTTTCGGCTGCGTAAAGCCTCCGAGTCATAAGGCGTAGAAGGGCGCCGGACGGGCTTACCCCCAGCCTGCTGGGGGAAGCCTTTCCCTGGCAGGGCATTGGCCAGGGCCTACCGTTGAGTGAGGGCCCGATGTGGGGCCCTCACCCGCACGGTCGTTCCTGCACGACACGTCCCGCACGACCAGGCAACTCAGGCCTCAATCCGGGACACTTCGTGACATATCTCATGCCCGGGGAAAGGACGACATGTCGGATAGTTCCGCCCCCCGGACCGCTCAGGCATCCGTCTCCCAAGGCCAGGCGCGCGCCCAGCAGGCACAGGGCAGCGCGCTGTTGCGTTCCCTCACCGGGCTGCTCGCCAACTGGCTTCCCGAACAACGCTGGTTCGCCGGCAAGGGCCGCCCCATCGGGGAGCTGACGCTGATCTCGGCGACCGAGCTGCTGCCCTGCGGCAGCTCAGGCCCCGGCCCTGGGCTGCTCCATCTGCTGGTGCGCGCCGGCGCACGACCGGCGCGCGACGACGCGTCCGCGCCGGCGGGCGCCGGGCACGCCGCGCCCCCGACGGGCGACTGCTACCAACTGCTGCTGGGCGTGCGGCCCGCGCTGCCCGACGCGCTCCACCCGGCCCTCGTCGGCCGCCCCACCGAGGGGCCGCTACGCGGGCGCGCGGTCTACGAGGCGCTCCACGACCCGCGGTTGGCCGGGCTGCTGCTGGAGCGGCTGCGCACCCCGGGCCGGCTGGGCTGCCTCTCCTTCGGCCGCGCCCAGGGGACCGTGATCCCCTCGGGCCTGCCGGCCCGGGTGCTCACCGGCGAACAGACCAACTCCTCCGTGGTCTTCGGCGACGCCCACATCCTCAAGCTCTTCCGCCGGGTCTCCCCCGGCATCAACCCGGACCTGGAACTGCCGCGCGCGCTGGCCGGCGCCGGCTGCGCCCGGGTGCCGGCGCCGGCCGCCTGGTTCGAGGCCATCCTGCCCGACGCCCCCGACGAGCCGCTGACCCTGGGCGTGCTCCAGCCGTTCCTCGCCGGCTCGACCGACGGCTGGCAGCTCGCCCAGCGCTCGCTCGCCGAGCGCACCGACTTCACCCCGGCCGCGCACGCGCTGGGCCGGGCGACGGCCGAGGTGCACGCGGCGCTCGCCGAGGCGCTGCCCACCGACCTGCTCACCGGGCGCCGCCTGGAGGGCCTGGCGCTGGGCATGATCGAACGGCTCGACCACGCCGTCGAGGCGGTCTCCGCGCTGCGCCCCTACCGCGAGGGCCTGCGCCGGGGCTACACCGCGCTGGCCGACCACGCCGCGCGCGGCGGACGGGCGCGGGTCCAGCGGCTCCACGGCGACCTGCACCTGGGCCAGGTGCTCACCGCCGACCGGCCGGGGCAGCCGGCGGGCACCCACTGGACGGTGATCGACTTCGAGGGCGAGCCGGCCAGGCCGCTGGCCGACCGCAGGGAGCCGGGGCCGCCGGTGCGCGACGTGGCGGGGATGCTGCGGTCCTTCGACTACGCGGCCTGCCAGCACCGGGTGCGCGGGCGCGCCGGCGCGGCCGAGTGGTCGCGCGCCAACCGGGCGGCGTTCTGCGCCGGCTACGCGGCGGCCGGCGGCGAGAACCCGCTGGCCGAGCGGGAGCTGCTGCTGGCCTACGAGACGGACAAGGCGATCTACGAGGTGCTCTACGAGGCGCGGCACCGGCCGTCCTGGCTGCCGGTGCCGATGATGGCCATCCGGCGGCTGGCCGAGGCCGACGCCTGACCCCGCCGGCCGTCGCGCTCCCCTCGTTCCTTCCGTACCGCGCGTTCCGCCCCGTTCCGCCCGCTCCCGCCCCCAACGGCCGCCCGCCGCAAAGGAGATCCCCACCGTGAAGCTCTCGGCCCAGGACCGCGCCCTGTTGCTCGACGGGGCGCACTACGACCCGCACGCGCTGTTGGGGGCGCATCCGGTCGAGGGCGGGACCCTCGTGCGCGCCCTGCGCCCGCTCGCGCGCCGGGTCGCGGTGCGCGCCGGCGGCGTCGACGTTCCGTTGGAAGACCTGGGCGACGGGTTCTTCGCCGGGCTGCTCGCGGGCCCGGCGCCCGAGGCGTACCAGCTGGTGGTCGCCTACCCGGACGGCACCGAGGTGGTGGCGGACGACCCGTACCGCTTCCTGCCCGCGCTCGGCGAACTCGATCTGCACCTGATCGCCGAGGGCCGGCACGAGCGGCTGTGGGAGGCACTGGGCGCCTGCCCGATGACCCACCAGGGCGTGGCCGGCACCCGGTTCACCGTCTGGGCGCCCAACGCGCGCGGGGTGCGCGTCACCGGCGACTTCACTCACTGGGACCCGACCCAGCTGCCCATGCGCTCGCTCGGCTCCAGCGGCGTGTGGGAGCTGTTCGTGCCCGGCGTGGACGCCGGCGCGCTCTACAAGTACGACGTGCTCGGCGCCGACGGCGCGCACTCCCTGCGCGCCGACCCCCTCGCGCGCCGTACCGAGTGCCCCCCGGCCAACGCCTCGATCGTGCACCGCAGCGACTATGTCTGGGGCGACGCCGACTGGCTGGCCGCCCGCGCGAAGCGCCCGGCGCACGCAGCGCCGCTCTCGATCTACGAGCTGCACCCCGCCTCCTGGCGGCCAGGGCTCGGCTACCGCGAGCTGGCCGAGCAACTCCCCGCCTACGTAAGGGACCTGGGCTTCACCCATGTCGAGCTGATGCCGCCGGCCGAGCACCCCTTCGGCGGCTCCTGGGGCTACCAGGTGACCGGCTACTACGCCCCCACCGCCAGGCTCGGCGGCCCCGACGACTTCAAGCACCTGGTGGACGCCCTCCACCGGGCCGGGATCGGGGTGTTGATCGACTGGGTGCCGGCGCACTTCCCCAAGGACGAGTGGGCGCTGGCCAGGTTCGACGGCACCCCCTGCTACGAGCACCCCGACCCGCGCCGCGCCGAGCACCCGGACTGGGGCACGCTGGAGTTCGACTACGGCCGCCGCGAGGTGCGGAACTTCCTGGTGGCGAACGCCGTTTACTGGTGCGAGGAGTACCACGTGGACGGGCTGCGGGTGGACGCGGTGGCCTCCATGCTCTACCTGGACTACAGCCGCGAGGACGGCCAGTGGCTGCCCAACGCGCACGGCGGCCGGGAGAACCTGGACGCGGTCGCGTTCCTCCAGGAGATGAACGCCACGGTCTACCGCCGCTGCCCCGGCGTGATCACCGTCGCCGAGGAGTCAACCGCCTGGGACGGCGTCACCCGGGCAACGGACCACGGCGGTCTCGGCTTCGGCTTCAAGTGGAACATGGGCTGGATGCACGACACCCTGCTCTACCTGGGCGAGGACCCGGTGCACCGGGCCTGGCACCACCACCGGATGACGTTCGCCATGCACTACGCCTACTCGGAGAACTACGTCCTGCCCATCTCGCACGACGAGGTGGTGCACGGCAAGGGCGCGCTGGTCTCCAAGACGCCGGGCGACTGGTGGCGCCGCCGGGCCGACGTGCGGGCCTATCTGGCGTTCATGTGGTCCCACCCGGGCAAGCAACTCCTGTTCATGGGACAGGAGTTCGCCCAGGGCGCCGAGTGGTCGGAGGCCGAGGGCCCGCAGTGGTGGGTGCTCGCCGACGACTATGTCGCCGCCGGCGACCACCGGGGCGTGCGCGACCTGGTGCGCGACCTCAACGCGCGCTACCGCGCCACCCCCGCGCTCTGGGAGCGCGACACCGACCCGGGCGGCTTCGCCTGGGTCACCGCCGACGCGGCGACCGACAACGTGCTGGCGTTCCTCCGGTTCGCCGCCGACGGCTCCCCGCTGCTGGCCGTCAGCAACTTCTCCGCCGTGGTCCGCCACGGCTACCGGCTCGGGGTGCCGGGCCTCGCCGACGCCTGGCGGGAGGTCCTCAACACCGACGAACTCCGCTACGGCGGCGGCGGGGTCACCAACCCCGAGCCGCTCAAGGCCGAGACGGCACCGAGCCACGGCCGGCCCGCCAGCGTCACCCCGACGCTGCCGCCGCTGGCCACGGTCTGGCTCGTCCCGGCCTGAGCCGGCCGTCTCCGGGTTCGGTCAGACGGACTCGCGGTAGTACGGGTCGACGACCGTGCCCGCGCGGCGCTCCTCGTCCCAGGCGTAGACCTCGCGGCCCTCGACGAAGACCCGCAGCGCGCGGCTCATCACGTCCAGCGGGTCGCCGGACCAGATCACCACGTCGCCGTCCAGGCCGGGGCGGAGCGCGCCCACCCGGTCGTCCAGGCCCAGGATGGCCGCCGGGTTGGTGGTGATGGTGGCCAGCGCCCGGTCCCGGTCCAGGCCCTCCTTGACGCTCAACGTGACCTGGTGGACCAGGAAGTTGATCGGGATCACCGGGTGGTCCGTGGTGATCGCGACCCGCACCCCGGCCCGGTCCAGGATGCCCGGGTTGGCCAACGTCCGCTGCCGCACCTCGACCTTGGAGCGCGTGGTGAACAGCGGCCCGCTGATCACCGGGATGTCGCGCCGGGCGATCTCGTCGGCCAGCAGATGGGCCTCGGTGCCGTGGTTGATCACCAGCCGGTAGCCGAACTCGTCGGCCAGCCGGATCGCGGTGGCGATGTCGTCGGCGCGGTGGGTGTGCTGGCACCACGGCAGCTCGCCGTCCAACACCCGCGCCAGCACCTCAAGCGTCAGGTCCCGCTCGAACGGCTCCCCGTCCGCCTCGGCGCGCGCCCGGCGCGCGCGGTAGGCGTCGGCCCGCGTCAACGCGTCCCTGATCACGGCCGCGACGCCCTGCCGGGTCGAGGGCAGCTGCTTCTTCTCGCCGTAGACCCGCTTCGGGTTCTCGCCCAACGCGCTCTTGACGCTGACCGGTTGCCGCACCAGCATCTCGTCGACCGTGCGGCCCCAGCACTTGACGGCGACGGTCTGGCCGCCGATCGGGTTCCCCGAGCCCGGCTTGATCACCGCGCTGGTGACGCCGCCGGCGAGCGCGTCGGCGAAGCCCTGGTCGGCCGGGTTGATGGCGTCCAACGCCCGCATCCGGGCGCCGACCGGGTCGGTCATCTCGTTGGTGTCGTCGCCGGCCCAGCCCTCGCCCTCCTCGTGCACCCCGATGTGGCCGTGCGCCTCGACGAAGCCCGGCAGCACCCAGCGGCCCGAGGCGTCCACCACCCGCACCCCGTCCGGCACCGCCACCTCGGCGTCCGGCCCCACGGCCGCGATCCTCCCGTCAACCACCAGCACCGTGCCGCCCGTTATCGGTTCGCCGTCCACCGGCACCACGTAACCGGACCTGATCGCTATGTCCACACCTCTGTTCATGCCGCCCGAACCTATACCCACCCCGGCGCGCGCCCCGGGCCCGCGCCCCCGCTGAGCTGGCAGAATCGATTCTGGCGCCAACGACCGCTTCCAGGATCGAGGTAGGGCCCATGGCCGAGAGTCCGGAGAGGAAGAACAGCATGTCGCTGCTGGATCTTGCCGAGACGGTGTACCAGACCATGCCCGGCTACCGCCCGGAAGTTGTCGAAGGAAGACTGGTTGTGAATCTCCCCGCGGACTTCGGGCACGCGCGTGCCCTCACCCAACTGACGCTCGCCCTCGCGCCGCTGGAGACCCTGGGGGTCAACGTGGTCCAGAGTGTCGGGCTCTGGCTCCCCTCCGGCGACGACTATGTCGTCCCCGATCTCGCGGTCGTGGAGGAGGACGTGAAGGAGCACCTGGTGGCGTTCAACTGCTACGCACCCCATGTCTTCCGCATGGTCGTGGAGGTCACCTCAAGCAACCTCACCAGCGACATCGTGGCCAAGCCCCTCGCCTACGCGCGGGCCGGCGTTCCCGTGTATCTGATCGGGGACCGGCGGGCGCGGCGGGTGAGTCTGTTGACCGATCCCCGGGACGGCGAGTACCGGACGCGGTCCACCTACCGGCCGGGCGAGACCTTCGTCCTGCCGGAGTCGGTCGCCCCGGTCGGCTCGGTCGGCGAGAAGATCGAGGTGGGGGCCGACATCCTGCTGGGGCCGCCCGCCTAGGCTGGCGGGATGAGCGGTGAGAACGCTGGGAACGCTGAGAACAAGGCACTGGGATACGCGGATGTGCGGGCGGCCGGGGAGCGGATCGCCGGCGGGGTGCGGCCGGTGGCGCTGGCGCCGGCGGGTGAACGGGCCTGGTTCGCGCTGGAGTTCCTCCAGCACACCGGGTCGTTCAAGGCGCGGGGCGCGCTGAACTTCCTCACCGCGCGCCGGGCCGCCGGCCGGCTGCCCGAGGCCGGCGTCGCGATCGCCTCCGGCGGCAACGCGGGCCTGGCCGCCGCCTGGGCGGCGGCGCGCGAGGGGGTGCCGGCGACGGTGTTCACGCCGACCACGGCGCCGCCGGTCAAGGTGGCGCGGCTGCGGGCGCTGGGCGCCGAGGTGCGGCAGGTCGGCGCGGAGTACGCGGAGGCGGAGAAGGCGTGCGCCGCGTTCGTCGCGGAGCGGGGCGCGTTGGCCTCGCACGCCTACGACCAGCCGCTGGTGGCGGCCGGCGCCGGGACGCTGGTGGACGAGATCGTCGCCGCCCGGCCCTCGGTGACCACGGTGGTGGTCGCGGTGGGCGGCGGCGGGCTGCTGGCGGGCGTCGCGGCGGCGGCCGCCGAGCACGGGCTCGACGTGGTGGCCGTGGAGCCCGAGCGCTGCCGGGCGCTGCACGCGGCGCTGGCCGCCGGGCGGGTGGTGGACGTTCCCGTCGCCTCGGTGGCCGCCGACTCCCTCGGCGCCCGCCGGGTCTCGGCCGACGCGCTGTGGTGGGCCCAACAGCCGCATGTGCGCTCGGTGTTGGTGCCCGACGAGGAGATCGTCGCGACCCGGCGCCGGCTGTGGCTCGACCACCGGATCGCGGTGGAGCACGCGGCGGCCACCGCGCTGGCCGGGGCGCCGAAGCCGCCGCCGGACGGCGAGGTGTGCGTGGTGCTGTGCGGCGCGAACACGGACCCCTCGGACCTGGCGGGCTGACCGCCGGAGTGGCGGGGGCAGGGCCTCAGGCGCCTGATCCGGCGCCCAGCCGGGCGACATAGCGGGGCGCCAACGCCCGCACGCGGGACTCCGGGACGTCCCCCGCGAGAGCCTGGACGGCGAGCTCGGTCCAACACCCGTTGGCTCGGGCCGACGGGGCCACGGCCTTGGCCGCGTAGGACCCGGTGATCAGGACGTCCCGTTCACCGCCTCCGGCGGTCCCGGTCAGCTCGTCGAGCACGGCTCGCACTCCGTTGGGCGCGATCACGCCCAGGGGGCGGGTGGCACGGAACAGGTCCGTCTGATCGGCCCGTTCCCTCAGAGGTGTCACGTCGGCCAGCAGCCGCACCAGCCTGCCCGGCCTCGGCAAACTTGCCGAAAACCGGGATGTGCCAAGGAGTGGCAACTCCCGGTTTTTGGCACGTTCTCGGTGTCACACCCGTGCGATGCCATCGGCCCGCCGCACGGACTCCGCCTCGGGTCAGAAGACGGCCTCGGTCTCGTCCATCCGGTTCTGCGGGACGCGCTTCAGCTCGGCGGTCGCGTCGGCCAGCGGGGTCATCACGATGTCCGTGCCGCGCAGCGCCGTCATCATGCCGAACTCGCCCCGGTGCGCGGCCTCCACCGCGTGCCAGCCGAAGCGGGTGGCCAGCACCCGGTCGTACGCGGTGGGCGTGCCGCCGCGCTGGATGTGGCCCAGGATCACCGGCCGGGCCTCCTTGCCGAGCCGCTGCTCCAGCTCGGCGGCGAGCCGGGTCCCGATGCCGGTGAACCGCTCGTGCCCGTAGGGGTCGATCTCGCCACGCTCGTAGGGCATCGAGCCCTCGGCCGGCCGGGCGCCCTCGGCGACGCAGATCACGGCGAACTTCTTGCCGCGCTCGAAGCGGGACTCGATCATCTTGCACATCGCGTCGACCTCGAAGGGCCGCTCCGGGACGCAGATGCCGTGGGCGCCGCCGGCCATCCCGGCCTCCAGGGCGATCCAGCCGGCGTGCCGCCCCATGACCTCGACGACCATGACGCGCTGGTGGGACTCGGCGGTGGTCTTCAGCCGGTCGATCGCCTCGGTGGCCACGCCGACGGCGGTGTCGAACCCGAACGTGCGGTCGGTGGCGGAGATGTCGTTGTCGATGGTCTTGGGGACCCCCACCACGGGGATGCCGGCGTCGGCCAGCATCTTGGCGGCGGTCAGGGTGCCCTCGCCGCCGATCGGGATCAGGGCGTCCAGGCTGAGCTTGTGCCGGAACTGCTCGGCGTTGTCGCACGCCTCGCGCAGCCGCGCCCGCTCCAGCCGGCTGGAGCCCAGGATGGTGCCGCCCCTGGCCAGGATGCCGCTGACCTCGTTGATGTCGAGCGTGCGGTAGCGACCTTCGAGCAGGCCCTTGAACCCGTCCTCGAATCCGATCACCTGGTCCTGGCGATCCACCACGGCACGGTGCACAACCGACCGGATCACCGCGTTGAGACCAGGGCAGTCGCCGCCCGCAGTGAGAACTCCGATGCGCATTTTGGACCGCTCTTTCCTCGCTTGACGCTGGTTGGGTGGTGAGGGTGACCGGCCTCGCCTTCGGGGCCGTCGGGATTGTTTCACGAGAGGCTGTCCAGCGACCAACGCCGGCCGAACCCCGGACCAACGCTCGACGAGCACCGGCGGAGCACCGCCCGAGGGGCCGGCGGAGCAGCCCCCGAGGGCCCGGCGCGCGGGTCCGTTCCTGACCGGGTTACGGTCAAAAGCGACAAGGAGCGGGAGGGGACCTGTGCCAGGCAGCGTGTATGTGACCGGCATCGGCCGGGGTGACGGCCGGCAGCTGGTGGAGCTGGGTGTCATGGAGCTGTTGACGCGGACCGTGGACCGGGTCGGGCTCTTCCGGCCGCTCGCCCACGAGGGCCGCGCCGACCAGGTGGTGGAGCTGCTCCGCGCCCGCTACCGGCTGGGCCAGCCGCCCGAGGAGATCGTCGGCATGGGCTACCAGCGGGCGTCCGCGCTGCTGGCCGAGCGCGGGATGGACGAGCTGGTCACCGAGCTGGTGCGCGGGTACCACCGGGTGGCCGACGCCTACGAGGTGGTCCTGGTGCTGGGCACCGACTACGCGGACACCCAGCTGCCGGCCGAGCTGACGCTCAACGCCCGGCTGGCCAACGAGTTCGGCGCCCCCGTGCTGCCCGTCGTCGCCGGCGTGGCGCAGGACGGCGAGGCGACGGCGGCCGAGGTGCGGAACGCGCACAACGCGTTCACCGCGCTCGGCTGCGACGTGCTGGCGATGATCGCCAACCGGGTGCCGGCCGCCGAGATCCCCGCCACGGTGGCGGCGCTGGCCGGCCACCTTCCCGTTCCGTTCTCGGTGCTGCCGGAGGACCCGACGCTGGCGGCGCCGACGGTGGCGCAGGTCAGCAGGGCGCTGGGCGCCGAGGTGGTGTTGGGCGACCACGCGGGGCTGGCCAGGGACGTGCGGGACTACGTCTTCGGCGGGGCGACGCTGCCGACGTTCCTCGCCGCGCTGACCGAGGGCTGCCTGGTGATCACCCCGGGCGACCGGGCCGACCTGCTGGTGGGCGCGCTGGCGGCGCACTCGGCCGGCTCGCCGCCGATCGCCGGCGTGCTGCTGACGCTGGGCGACCGGCCGGACGAGGCGACGCTGCGGCTGGCCGCCCGCCTCTCGCCGGGAACGCCGGTGCTGTCGGTCGCGGCCGGCTCGTTCGCGACCGCGACGGAGCTGTCCGGGCTTGAGGGGCAGCTGACGGCGGCGACCCCGCGCAAGGCGGAGCTGGCGCTCGGCCTCTTCGAGACGCACGTGGACACGGCGGGCCTGGCCGAGCGGCTGTCGGTGGCGCGCGGGGACCGGGTGACGCCGATGATGTTCGAGCACGGCCTGATCGAGCGGGCGCGCACCGACCGCCGCCATGTGGTGCTGCCCGAGGGCACCGAGGAACGGGTGCTGCGCGCCGCCGAGGTGCTGCTGCGGCGCGGGGTGTGCGACCTGACGCTGCTGGGCGACGAGGCGACCGTGCGCCGCCGGGCGGCCGAACTGGGCCTGGATCTGGCCCTGTTGGGCGCCGACGAGGCGATCGACGGCGCGGCCGACGGCGCGGGCCCGGTGGCCCGGGTGGTCGACCCGGTGACCTCGCCGCTGCGGGAGCGGTTCGCCGAGATCTACGCGCGGCTGCGGGCGCACCGGGGCGTCAGCGAGGAGCTGGCGTTCGACGTGGTCTCGGACGTCTCGTACTTCGGCACGCTGATGGTGCGCGAGGGCCTGGCCGACGGGATGGTCTCCGGCGCGGCGCACTCCACGGCGGCGACGATCAGGCCGGCGTTCGAGGTGATCCGCACCAAGCCCGACGCGGCGATCGTCTCCTCGGTCTTCTTCATGTGCCTGGCCGACCGGGTGCTGGTCTACGGGGACTGCGCGGTCAACCCGGACCCGAACGCGGCCCAGCTGGCGGACATCGCGATCCAGTCGGCGCACACGGCCGCCGAGTTCGGGGTCACGCCCCGGGTGGCGATGCTCTCCTACTCGACGGGCACCTCGGGCTCGGGCCCGGACGTGGACAAGGTGCGGGAGGCCACCGAGCTGGTCCGCGCCGCCCGGCCCGACCTGCTGGTGGAGGGGCCGATCCAGTACGACGCGGCGGTGGAGCCGTCCGTGGCGGCGACCAAGCTGCCGGGCTCCGAGGTCGCGGGCCAGGCCACGGTGCTGGTCTTCCCCGACCTGAACACGGGCAACGCGACCTACAAGGCGGTGCAGCGCTCCGCCGGCGCGGTCGCGGTGGGCCCGGTGCTCCAGGGGCTGCGCAAGCCGGTCAACGACCTGTCGCGGGGCGCGCTGGTGCAGGACATCGTCAACACGGTGGCGATCACCGCCGTCCAGGCCCAGGAGGCGGCGGCCAGGACCGCCGCCCGCTCCCGAAAGGACGTCTCGGCAACGTGAACGCCACCCAGGTGCTGGTGCTCAACTCCGGTTCCTCCTCGCTGAAGTACCAGCTGCTGGACATGCCCGCCGGCCGCCGGCTGGCGACCGGGCTGGTGGAGCGGATCGGCGAGGACGGCCCGGGCCGGCTGGTCCACACCCCGGCCGGAACGAACGGCGACGGCGACGGCGACAGCGGGCGCAGGGAGCGCGAGCTGCCGCTGCCCGACCACGCGGCGGCGCTGCGCGCGGCCGGCGAGGAGCTGGCCGCCGACGGGCTCGGCCTGGACTCCCCCGAACTGGCGGCGATCGGGCACCGGGTGGTGCACGGCGGGCGGACGTTCACCGAGCCGACGGTGGTGGACGAGCGGGTGCTGGCGGAGATCGAGCGGCTGGTGCCGCTGGCCCCGCTGCACAATCCGGCCAACCTGGCCGGCATCCGCACCGCGCTGGCGATCAACCCGGACGTGCCGCAGGTGGCGGTCTTCGACACCGCGTTCCACACCACCATCCCGGACCACGCGGCCTGTTACGCGATCGACGCGGAGGTCGCGGCGGAGCACCGCATCCGCCGCTACGGCTTTCACGGCACCTCGCACGCCTTCGTCTCCCGCCGCACCGCCGAACTGCTGGGCCGGCGGCCCGAGGAGGTGAACGTGATCACCCTTCACCTGGGCAACGGCGCCTCGGCGGCGGCGGTGGCCGGCGGGCGGTGCGTGGACACCTCGATGGGGCTGACGCCGCTTCAGGGGCTGGTGATGGGCACCCGCTCGGGGGACATCGACCCGGCGGTGGTCTTCCACCTGTCCCGGGTCGCCGGGATGTCGGTGGCCGAGATCGACGAGCTGCTCAACTCCCGTTCCGGGCTGCGGGGGTTGTGCGGCGACAACGACATGCGGGAGGTGGTGCGGCGGATGGACGCCGGGGATACGCGGGCGCGGCTGGCGTTCGACGTGTACATCCACCGGCTGCGGTCGTATCTGGGCGCCTATGTCGCGGTGTTGGGCCGGGTGGACGCGGTGGCGTTCACGGCCGGCGTCGGGGAGAACGCGACGCGGGTGCGAACGGCGGCGGTCGCCGGCCTGGACGCCCTGGGGCTCGCGATCGACGAACGGCTGAACACCGCCGCCGTTCGCGGCCCCCGCCTGATCTCGCCGGAGTACGCTCGGGTTGCCGTCGCCGTGGTGCCCACGGACGAGGAACTGGAGATCGCCACCCAGGCATTCGCCCTGGTCAACGCCTGACCTCCGCTAACCTGAGCCCGCAAATTATTCCACCATGGAACAAAACGATAGGATCGCTTCCATGCGCCGCTCCAAAATCGTCTGCACCCTGGGCCCCGCCGTCGACTCCTTCGAGAACCTGAAGGCGCTCATCGACGCCGGCATGAACGTGGCCCGTTTCAACTTCAGCCACGGCAGCCACGAGGAGCACGAGGAGCGGTACCACCGACTCCGCAAGGCCAGCGAGGAGACGGGCCGCCCCATCGGGGTGCTGGCCGACCTCCAGGGCCCGAAGATCCGCCTGGAGACCTTCGCCGACGGACCCGTCGAGCTGCGGCGCGGCGACGAGTTCACCATCACCACCGAGGACGTCCCCGGCGACCGCTCGATCTGCGGCACCACCTACAAGGGCCTGCCGGGCGACGTGGCCAAGGGCGAGACGATCCTGATCAACGACGGCAACGTCTCCCTCCAGGTGCTGGAGGTGGACGGCCCGAGGGTCCGCACCATCGTGATCGAGGGCGGCGTGATCTCCGACCACAAGGGCATCAACCTGCCCGGCGTCGCGGTCAACGTGCCGGCCCTCTCCGGCAAGGACGTCGAGGACCTGGAGTTCGCGCTCCGGCTCGGCGCCGACATGGTGGCGCTGTCCTTCGTGCGGAACGCGGACGACGTGCGGGACGTGCACCGGGTGATGGACCGGGTGGGCCGCCGGGTTCCGGTGATCGCCAAGGTCGAGAAGCCGCAGGCCGTGGAGAACATGGAGGAGGTCGTCCTCGCCTTCGACGGGGTGATGGTGGCCCGGGGCGACCTGGCCGTGGAGTACCCGCTGGAGCAGGTGCCCATGGTGCAGAAGCGGCTGATCGACCTGTGTCGCCGCAACGCCAAGCCGGTGATCGTGGCGACCCAGATGATGGAGTCGATGATCACCAACTCCCGCCCGACGCGCGCCGAGGCGTCCGACGTGGCCAACGCGATCCTGGACGGCGCGGACGCGGTGATGCTGTCGGCGGAGTCCTCGGTGGGGCGCTATCCGATCGAGACCGTCAAGACCATGTCGAAGATCGTGGTGGCCGCCGAGGACGAGCTGCTCTCGCGCGGCCTCCAGCCGCTGGTCGCCGGCAAGAAGCCGCGCACCCAGGGCGGTTCGGTGGCCAGGGCGGCGGCCGAGATGGCTGACTTCCTGGACGCGCGGGCGCTGATCGCGTTCACCAAGTCGGGCGACACCGCCCGCCGCCTGTCCCGCTACCGGTCGGTGCAGCCGATCCTCGCCTTCACCACCGAGGCGTCGACCCGCAACCAGCTGACGCTCAGCTGGGGCGTGGAGACCTTCGTCGTTCCGCTGGTCAACCACACCGACGAGATGGTCGAGCTGTGCGACGCGGAGCTGTCCCGGCTCAACCGCTACGAGACCGGCGACACCATGATCATCACGGCCGGTTCGCCCCCCGGCGTGCCCGGCACCACCAACATGGTCCGGGTTCACCACCTGGGCGGCCACGGCGGCGCCTGAGCCCGTTCACCGCTCTCCTGCGCGGCACATCCCCGTCGGCCCGAGGTGCGGGCCGGCGGGGATGTGCCGTGTGGGGACGGGGAGTCGCGGTCTCTCGGGGCTGTCCTCGGGGCTGTCGGCCGAGGCTCTCAGGGAACGGTGGGGCCGTCCGCGGTGGTGTAGGAGTGCATCCCCTGCATCGAGAGGGTGCCGCCGAACTGCCCGGCCTGGGTGACGAAGACGTCGGTGAAGTGGGCGATCGGCAGGTCGAGCGGCGGCTGGTGCTCGGCGTCGAAGACCACCGGGATCACCCCGAAGAGGTTGCCCTCCAGGCGCTCGGTGTACATGGTCACCGTGCCGTCCCGGAACGTCGAGTTGGAGCCGGGCGCGGTCGCCACGTGGTAGCGGACGCCGCCCGGCGCGTCGACGATCTGGTGCAGGTCGCCGATGTCCAGCTTGTCGGCGGTGAACTTGAGCACCTGTTTGACGTTGCCGCTGGCCGTCGTCACGTTGACCACGCCGTGGTAGCTCAGGCCGCGCAGGGTCAGATAGGTGGCGTCCAGGTACCAGGACTCGTCGGGCAGGGTGAACGCGGTCTGCTCGTCGTCGCCCGGGACCCGCAGCTCCTCGGGGCAGGGGAACGGCTCGCCGGCGCCGGGGATCGTGTCCGCGTCGATCTCCCGGTCGTCCTCGGCGGCCTCGTCCTCGGCCGCCGCCCGCTCCTCCTCGCGGCGCTCCCGCTCCGCCTCGGCGGCCTCCTCGGCCTCGCGCTCCGCCGCCTCCGCCTCCTCGCGTTCGGCCGCCTCGCGTTCGGCCTCGGCTTCCGCTTCGGCCTCCGCCTGTCGCTGCCGCTCGGCCTCCTCGGCCGCCGCCTGCTCCTCCTCGCGGCGCTGCCGTTCCGCCTCCTCCTCGGCCCGGGCGGCCGCCTCGCGTTCGGCCTCCGCCTCGGCCGCTGCTTCCGCTTCCGCCTGGCGCTGCCGCTCGGCCTCCGCCTCGGCCTCGCGCTGCGCCCGTTCGTACTCGGCACGCTCGCCCGGAGTCAGCAGGTCCCAGACGCCCTCGCCCAGCTCGGCGAGGCCCTCGCCCAGGCCCAACGGGTCCCAGGGGTTGGGCCGTTGGGGCTCCTCGTCGGCCGGCGGCTCGGCGGGCTCCTCGTCGGCCGGCGGCTCCTCCGGCGCGGGCTCTTCCTCGGGCGGCGCCACCGGAGCCTCGTCGGCGGGCGGCTCGGCCGGCTCCTCGGCGACCGGCGGCTCCTCGGACCCCCCGGCCTCCTCGGCCGGCGGCTCCTCCGACCCGGCCTCCGCTGCCCCCTCGTCCTCCGACGAGGCGTCGGTCTCCTCGGCCTCCTCGGCCTCCACGCCCGCCGGCGGCTCGTCCGGCATCTCCACGCACGCCTCCCCGGCGAACGGGTTCTCCGGCTGGGGGTCGGCCTTCGCCAGCGGCGAGGTGAACCCCATGCCCAGCAGCGCGGCCGAGGGCATCGCGGCGAGGGCTATCGCCTTGCCGACCGGCATGTGCAGCCGGCGCAGCAGGGACCGCCGCGAGGCGGCGAGCCGGGCCGCCGCCTCGCCCTCGGCGGCGGATATGTCTTCAGTCGGCACGTGGGTTTCCCTTCCCCGGTTCATCCCCGTGGGCCCGCGCCGGGCCTTCGAAGGAGGCCAGCGCGCTGCCCGTGCCGGGCGTCAGGACCGGAGGCTCCCGGTCCGCGGTGTCCGCCTCGTCCGTCGTCGAGGCCACGGGCTCGCCCGGCATCCAGGCGATGCTCATGCCACCGCCCACCATGCCGAAGACGAAACCCACCAGAAATCCACCGAAGTTGGACACGACCAGCGAGACCAGCGACAGCAGGATCGCGGCCACGCCGGCGAATATGCGCACCTGCGGCTGGAACCAGATCGTCAGCCCCAACACCACCAGCAGGATGCCGATCACCAGCGACCCCGCGCCCGCCGTGGTGGCCATCCGGATGGTCAGCTGCCCCAACGTCAGGTTGGCATACGGGAGATAGGCGATGGGCAGCCCGGCGACGATGGTGAACAACCCGGCCCAGAACGGCCGCCCCCAGCGGAAGCGGCGGAAGGCCAGCCGCCCCCGGGCGACAAGCGACTCGGTGGGTGCGACATCGATGTTGGTGCTCACGGCACGTACTCCCCTTGGCGCGGTTCAGTGGCGGGACGCACGATACGGCGGTGCCCCTCCGGGGCAGAGACAGGCCCTCCGCCCTGCCCCAGGAGCGGTTCAGACCGTCAGAAGCACTCGTTCGCGCCCCGGTGCAGGGACAGGCTCAGATCGCTGAGCTTGAAGGTGCCGGCCGACGTCGCCCAGGCGGTCTGGCGCACGTCGTTCAACACCGCGCGGTCGGACTGCTGCGCGAACGACCCCGGCAGCACGCCGGCCTCGGGCGTGGGGCCCTTGGTCGTCTGGTCGGCCGCGACACCGATGTCGATGTTGGTGAAGGTGGCGTCCGCGTTCAACTGCTCCAGGTCGATGAAGAGGTTGTCCGCCTCGACCGGGTTGTCCGGGTCGGAACCCGCGCCGATCCGCACGGTGACGTCGCCGAAGAACGGGACGGGCAACACCACCGACTGGCACAGGTTGTTGATGGTGGCGTGGTCGAACGCGGAGACCGCGACCGGCCGCTCCTCCCCGCCGGCCGGGGTGACCATGGCCCCGTACTGAACGAAGCCCTCACCGTCCAGCCGGTCGACGCTGACCTTGAACTGCTGCCCCGACACGGCGAACGAGGCGGCGAGTGCCCCCTGGGAGAGGGCGACGCCTATCGCAGCGGTAGCGGCCACGCTCGGCACCATGACCAGACCGAAACGCCGCCATCTGGTGCCGCCGCGAGCCTGTGACTCCATGACTTCCTCCTTCTCGGACGAACATCTCCCTCGGACCCGGCGGTCGATGCGTGTACCGCCCGGGAACTCCGGAGGGGAGAGGTGCGTTGTCCCCGGCAGCAGCGCTCCGGTGACAGCCACTGGCCGCCGGGAGACGGCCTTCGGTTGCGCGGCACGACACCCGCCGCGGGGGCGGTGGGTCACACACCACGGCCGACGCGTGGCCGAGTCGGCCCCGCCGATCGTGGTCTATCTCACGGCGGGACACAAGAGGTTCGTTACTTGCCAGTAATGGCGATATGGCAGACCGGGGAGGATCGCGCCCGTTCATCCACGGAGGGTGTCGGGTCAGAAAGCGCCCATAGGCGCCTCAATGCCCCTCAATCGCCCCTGGTCTACCGGGAGTCCACACCCTATGTGACGGCGGCCACATTTACCAAGTTTTGGTAAAACGCGGCCGCCGTCGGTCGGATGAGTCGGGTTCAGCTCAGAAGAGCACCCGGGCCAGCGCGGAGCGCGCGGCGACCACCCGGGGGTCGTCGGGCCCCACCACGTCGAAGAGTTCCAACAGGCGCACCCGGGCGGCATCCCGGTCGTCGCCCGCCGTGCGCTGCACGGTGGAGATCAACCGGCTGAACGCGTCCTCGACATGGCCGCCCACCAGATCCAGGTCGGCGACGGCCAGTTGGGCCTCGACGTCCTCGGGCCGCTCGGCCGCGTCCTTCCGCGCCTGCTCGGCCGACGTCCCCTGCACCCGCGCCAGCAGCTTCGCCTGGCCGAGCCCGAGCGCGGCCTCGGTGTTGCCCGGCTCGGTGGCGAGGATGTTCTCGTAGGCCTGGATCGCGCCGTTCAGGTCGCCCGCGTCCAGCGCCGCGTGCGCGTGCGCCAACGCCGGGTCCGCCGGCGGCTCCACCGGCCCGGCCACCCTGGCGGCGGCGGCCGCCTCCGGGTCGACGGGCTGACCCACGATGCCGAAGCGCTCCTCGGCGGCCTGGATCAACTGGTCCAACACCTGCCGCACCTGGGGCTCGGGGGCCACGCCCTGGAAGAGCGGCAGGGCCTGACCGGCGATCACCGCGAAGACCGCCGGGATGCCCTGCACCCCGAACTGCTGGAAGAGCCGCTGGTTGGCGTCGACATCGATCTTGGCGAGGACGAACCTCCCCGCGTACTCCTCGGTGAGCCGCTCCAGCACCGGGCTGAGCTGCTTACACGGCCCACACCACTCGGCCCAGAAGTCGATGACGACCGGAACCTCGGCGCTGCGCTGAACCACCTCCTGCTCGAAGGTCGCCTCGTCGACGTCGATCACCAGGGAGACGGCGGCCGCCGGCGCGTCCGGCTGGGCCGCCCGCTGGGCGCGGGCCTGCTCGGCCTTCTGCTTGGCCTCGGCCGCGGCCTTGACCGCGGAGAGATCGACGGCTCCGCTCATGGACATGTTGCGTGGCTGCATGGCACCAGTCTCCCTCCTCCGGCGAGCGTTCCGGAACGAGGCCCTGGCCGGGCGGGCCTTCGGGGAAGGCCGAGCGGCCCGGGGGGCCGCCGGCCGGGACCGGGGGCGGTGGCCCGGACCGGAAACGGCCGGAGGCCGGTGCCGCTGCGCGGGGCCCTGGCCGGGCGGACACCGGCCGGGCGGGGCCTGGCGGTGCGGCGGGCCGGGCGGTGCGGGTGCCGGGTCGGTGCTGTGCGCGCGGCGAGTTGGGGCCCTGCGCGGCGGGCTCCGCCGGGTGGGCGGCGCGGATGCCGCGCTCACGCGCGGGGGGCGGGGGTGGCGGCCCGTGGCCGGGGCGCCACCGGCTCACGGCCCATGGGCGCGCCGCCTGACTCCCGCGCGCGGCGCGCCACCGGCGCCCGGGCCGAAGGCGCATCGCCCCGAAGCCGGCCAACGCGGCGCCGCACCGCGCACGGAGGTGCCCGTCGCCCGGGTACCGTCTCGCGGACCTGCGCCCCTCGGGCTGCGCCCGCCGGCAGCCGGACAGGCCGGAGGTCAACCGGCCCGGCACCGGCGTTGCGCCACGCACGGGGCAGTCCCCATGGCCGGGAGCCACGCGTCGCAGATCCGCGCCCGCCGGGACCCGGATGGGTTCGGAAGTCGCCAGACGCGGGGCGCTCGATCCGCCCATCGTTGCCGCCGGCCGCCACCCACGTCGTCCGTCCCTCCCCACCGGAGCGCGGCTCGGACCGAACGCGCACCGCAGCCCTCAACTCGCCGCACCCGCAGTGGACCCCGCGCCAAAGGGACCGGTCGTGACCCGGCCGGGAAGGGCACCGTCGGGGAACCGGTGGCCCAACGTGCCACGCGGCACCGCGTGTTGCGGGACCCGACGTGCGCGGAAGCTCCGGCGCGGCCCGGGCCGATCGAACGGTTCCCGAACTCCGGCCGGCCCGACGTACCCAACGCCCCCCGCGCCACCGCCCGTTGCCGAGCTTCCGCACGGCACCCGACCAGGGCGGCTCCCGACACAGGCACTGCGCGATCGGCGCCCGGGTGGTGCGTCTTCGACCCGGGCCACCGGGTCACGGGCCATGGGCACCGCCCCACTCCGCGCGCGGAGCGCGACACCAGTGTCGCGCCGGCCGACTGCCGGCGGGCGCAACTCCGTGACGCGGCGCCCGCCACAGGCACCGCGCGGTCGGCCTCCGGGCGGTGCATTCTCTGACCGTGGCCGGCAGGCGCCCCCGGCCACGGGCAACGGCCCCGCGCCCCGCCTCCCGCGCGTGAGCGCGGCACCGGCCCGGGGGGCCACCGGCACCCCGGCCAGGGGCCGCCACCACGGTGCCGCCCCCAACCACCCGCAGCTGACACCACCGGTGCCCCAACGGCCGCGCGGCACACGCACCGCCCGCTCGGCCGGGCTCGCCGGCAAGGGCCCCGCCGGGCCCGAAGCGCAACCCAACGGGACCCACACCACGCGCCGCACGGGATGCCGCACCACCTCACCGCACCGCAAGCTCCGCCCGGCCAAGGCGCAACGGCCCACGGCCCACGGCCCCACAACCCAACTCGCCGCGCGCGAAGCGCCGCGCAACGGCACCCGCACCGCCCGCCCGGCCAGGGCCCCACGCAACGCGCCGCGCAGCGGCGCCGCGCCACCGCCCCGCCGCGCGCGAAGCGCCGCGGCCCCGCCCCGCGCTGCGCGCGCAGCGCGCCCCGCGCCGGCTCCCCGAAACCCGCCCGGGCAGGGCAGGGCACCGTCAGAAGCCCGCCGGCTCCGTGTAGCCGCCCCAGACCTCGCGCAGCGCCTCGCAGATCTCCCCCAGCGTCGCCTCCGCCCGCACCGCCGCGAGCATCGGCGCGATGGTGTCGCCCTCGCCCCGCGCCACCCGCACCAGTTCGGCCAGCGCCGAGCGCACCCCCGCGTCGTCGCGGGCCGCGCGGCGCGCCGCCAGCACCCGCACCTGCTCGCGTTCCACCTCGTGGCTGACCCGCAGGATCTCCAGCTCGTCGGTCACCGAAGCGGTGTGGCAGTTGACGCCGACCACCCGCTTGTCGCCCTTCTCCAGCGCCTGTTGGTACTGGAACGCGGACTCCGCGATCTGCCCGGTGAACCAGCCGTCCCCGATCCCGCTGAGCAGCCCGGAGGTGATCGGACCGATCGGGTGGTCGGCCGCGCCCGAGGTGGCCAGCGCGCGCCGGCCGCGTTCGGCGATCTCCTCGAAGATCCGTTCCGCGTCGGCCTCGATCCGGTCGGTCAGCCGCTCCACGTACCAGGAGCCGCCCAGCGGGTCGGCGACGGAGGTGATCCCGGTCTCCTCCATCAGCACCTGCTGGGTGCGCAGCGCGATCTCGGCGGCGCGTTCGCTGGGCAGCGCCAGGGTCTCGTCGAGGGCGTTGGTGTGCAGCGAGTTGGTGCCGCCCAGCACGGCCGACAGCGCCTCGACGGCGGTGCGGACCACGTTGTTGTACGGCTGCTGGGCGGTCAGCGAGACGCCGGCGGTCTGGGTGTGGAAGCGGAGCCACTGGGCGCGTTCGTTGGTGGCGCCGTAGACGTCCCGCATCCAGCGGGCCCAGATCCGGCGCGCGGCGCGGAACTTGGCGATCTCCTCGAAGAAGTCGATGTGCGCGTCGAAGAAGAACGACAGCCCGCGCGCCACCTCGTCCACCGAGAGGCCCCGGCTGAGGCCCAGCTCCACGTAGGCGAAGCCGTCGGCGAGGGTGTACGCCAGCTCCTGCGCGGCCGTCGCCCCGGCCTCCCTGATGTGGTAGCCGGAGACCGACAGCGGCTTGTAGGCGGGGATGCGGGCGGCGGTGAACTCCATCAGGTCGCCGATCAGTCGCAGATGCGGCTCGGGCGGGAAGAGCCACTCCTTCTGCGCGATGTACTCCTTGAAGATGTCGGTCTGGAGCGTGCCGTTGAGCGTCTCGATCGCGACGCCCTGCCGTTCGGCCGCGACCAGATACATGCAGAAGACGGGCACGGCCGGGCCTGAGATGGTCATCGAGGTGGTGACCTCGCCCAGCGGGATGTCCCGGAAGAGGACCTCCATGTCGGCGGCCGAGTCGATGGCGACGCCGCAGTGGCCGACCTCGCCGAGGGCCTTGGGGTCGTCGGAGTCGCGGCCCATCAGGGTCGGCATGTCGAAGGCGACGGAGAGCCCGCCGCCGCCGTTGCGCAGGATGGTGCGGTAGCGCTCGTTGGTCTGCTCGGCGTTGCCGAAGCCGGCGAACTGGCGGATGGTCCACGTCCTGCCCCGGTACCCGGTGGGGTGCAGCCCCCGGGTGAAGGGGAACTCCCCGGGCCAGCCGATCCGTTCGAAGCCGGCGTAGCTGTCCCCGGGCGCGGGGCCGTAGACGGGCTCCACGGGGTCCCCGGAGAGCGTGGTGAAGTCGGCGTCCCTGGTGTGGGCCGCGTCGTACCGGGCCTGCCAGCGTCGGCGGCCCGCTTCGATGGCGTCAGCGTCCATACCGCCAATTTACTTGGACGTCCAACTATCTGTCCAAGGATGCGCCCCGACCGGTCTCCGCCGGCCGGGGGCCGCGCCGCTCAGGCGCGGGCCGTCTCCTCGGCGCCGGTTCCGACGCCCTCGTCGTCGTCGCGCTCCACCAGCGGCTCCGCCTCGGCGGTGACGCGGGGCTCGACGAAGAACGCGGCGAACGGGATGGAGCCGGCGACCAGCACCCACAGCAGCTTGCCGAACGGCCAGCGGGCCTTCTGCCCCAGGTCGAAGGCGAAGACCAGGTAGATGATGTAGAGCAGGCCATGGACCTGGGACACCACGAGGGTCAGGCCCTCGCCGGTGTCGAAGCCGTACTTGAAGACCATGCAGGTGCCGAGGACCAGCAGCATCACCGCAGTGACATAGGCCATGACCCGGTACCGGGTGAGCACACTCCGCTTCATGCGGGCGAGCCTATCGGGTCATTCCGGTCGTTCCGCGCGCGGGGCTTCCCCTGGGTCGGCGCCGGCCCTGGCCACCGGTACCTCGCCCGGGGCCTCGAAGTCGCGGGCCGCCACGCGCAGCGGGCGCAGCATGGCGAAGATCTCCCGGCACTCCTCGTCGTCGTAGGCGCCCAGCCCGAAGTCGGCGGCCATCAGGTCCCGGGTCGCCGCGTCGCAGACCTCGCGGCCGCGCTCGGTGATGGAGGCCAGCGTGCCCCGGCCGTCGTTGGGGTTGGGCCGCTTGGTGACCAGGCCCGAACGCACCAGCCGGTCCACGGTGTTGGTGACGGAGGTGGGGTGGACCATCAGCCGTTCGCCGATCTTGGACATCGGCAGCTCGCCGGCCCGGCTGAAGGTGAGCAGCACCAGCGCCTCGTAGCGGGCGAAGGTCAGGCCGTGCGGCTTGACCACGGCGTCGACCTCGGCGAGCAGGATCTGGTGGGCCCGCATGATCGAGGTGATCGCGGCCATGGACGGGACGGAGCCCCATCGCTGCTTCCACAGGTCGTCGGCGCGCGCGATGGGGTCGAACGGGAGGCTGAGCGGCTTGGACACGGGAGCGACCCTACCCGGCACGCCGGGGCGGTGTGCGGCCGTTGTGGTGAATCGCCCCAGGTCGGTGACCCGGGGCGAGCGGGTGACCACAGGCGGCGGCACCGTAGGGCGCGTTCCGTGATCGCACGACCACGGATTGTCAGACCCTCGTGGCACCATGACGCACATGTCCAGCCCCACCACCGCACCGCGTCGCCGGCCCGGCCGGCCCCTCTCGTTGGCCCTGAACCGCCTCTTCCCGATCCTCCCCCTGATCCTCGCCCTGCTCGCCCTCGGCTGCTCCTCCGGCAGCGCCGATCCGTCGGGACCGGGGAGCGAGGGCGAGTCGAGCGCCCCGCTCGCCGAGGACTCCTCGGAGTTCTGGGTCGATCCCGACTCCCCCGCCGCCCAACAGGTGCGCCAGTGGGAGGAGTCGGGGCGGGCCGAGGACGCCGACACCCTGCGCCGAATCGCCGACCGGCCGCTGTCCCACTGGCCGCCGGGCGAGGAGGACCCGGGGCCCCAGGTGCGGCGGATCACCGAGGCCGCCACCGCCGAGGACCGCACCGCGCTGCTCGTCGCCTACAACATCCCGCACCGCGACTGCGGCCAGTACTCCGAGGGCGGCGCGGCCAGCGACGACGCCTACCGGGAGTGGATCGACGCCTTCGCCTCCGCCATCGGGGACGCGAAGGCCGTCGTCGTCCTGGAGCCGGACGCCGTGCCGCACACCCTCGACGGCTGCACCGCGCCCATGTATGTCGAGGACCGGTACGCGCTGCTCTCCGACGCGGTGGACCGGCTCGGGGAGCAGCCGGGCACCCGGGTCTACCTCGACGCGGGGAACCCGGACTGGGTCACCGATGTCGGCCGGCTCGCCGAGGCGCTGCGCGGCTCCGGCGTGGAGCGCGCGGACGGCTTCGCGCTCAACGTCTCCAACTTCCAGACCACGGACGCCAGTACGGCCTACGGCCGGGAGCTGTCCGGGCTGCTGGGCGGGGCGCACTTCGTCATCGACACCAGCCGCAACGGCAACGGGCCCTGGGAGGAGGGCGGCGACGAGCGCTGGTGCAACCCGCCGGGCCGCGCCCTGGGCACCCCGCCGACGACGGACACGGGGGACGAGCTGGTCGACGCCTATCTGTGGGTGAAGCGGCCGGGCGAGTCCGACGGCGAGTGCCGGGGCGGACCCGAGCCCGGCCGCTGGTGGCCGGAGTACGCGCTGGCGCTGGCCGAGCGCGCCCGGGAGTGAGCGACGGTGGGGGGTTCGGCGGGCTCAGGGCCCGACCTTGATCCACTTCGCCTCGGACGGGGTGCCCTCCCGGTCGGTGACGAAGACCATGTACCAGCCGGGCGGCACCAGGGAGGGGTCCTCGGGCAGCGCCAACCGCACCTCGCCTTCGGCGCGTTCCAGCTCCAGCTGGAGGGAGCGCTGCTCCACGTCCGTGGTGTGGGTGACGGCGCTGGGCCGCATCAGCCGGGCGGTGGCGATCCGGTCGGCGTCCCCGGTGTCGAAGGTGACGGTCTCGCCGAGCGTGGCGCTCTGGGGCCCGTCGTCCAGTGCCGGCCGGGTCTCCTCGCGGCCGTCGAAGAGATAGGGCGGGGTGTAGACCTCGATGCGCTTCTCGAACTCGCCGGGCCTGGTGTTGTCCTTGTCGCCGTAGAGCGGGTCGGAGCCGAAGGTCGCCACCCGCCCGTCGGGCAGCAGCAGCGCCTCGGAGTGGTAGTTGCGGCCCACGGTGGGGTCGGCCGCCGGCACGAAGGCGCCCTTCGCCGGATCGTAGAACTGCGCCCGCAACACGTCGCTCCTGCCGCGCCCCCGGTAGTCGGTGGAGCCGCCGGAGGTGAAGACGGTGTCGTCCGGCATCAGCACGCTGCTGAGGTAGCGGGTGCCCTGCGGCAGGCTGGGGCCCTCGCGGTAGGTCGGGTCCTCCTCGGTGAGGTCGACGATGGCGGTCCGCTCGGTGGACTTGGCGGACTCGCCGACGCCGCCCCCGCCGAGCACCATGAACCGCTGGTCCTGGGCCGGCGGCAGCAACAGCGAGGCGGAGGTCTCCAGTTGGTCGGGGTCGGAGAGGCCGCCGACCTCCTCGAAGGAGTTGTCCTCCAGGTCCCAGATGCCCGGCACCCGGCCCTCGTCGGCGGGCCCGTAGCCGGCGTTGGAGCCGGTGTAGAAGATCTTGCCGCCCTCGGTGAGGAAGAGCGCCGGATAGGTCGGGAAGTAGCGCTCGGGCGCCTCGGACCAGGTCTTGGTCTTCGGGTCGTAGATCTCGTTGATCCCGGGCACCACCTCGCCCACCTCGTCGAGCCCGGAGACGGTCAGCACCCGGCCGTCGGGGAGGGTGGTCAGCGTCGGGTACCAGCGCGCCTCGGCCATCGGGTCGACGGGCACATAGCGCTCGGCGACCGGGTCGAACTCGTAGGCCACGTCGATGCCCTGGAAGTCCTGGTCGTCCAGGGTGAGTTCGGCGGCCAGGCCGTAGAGGTTGCGGGCGTCCTCGCCCTCAAGGCCCAGGATCTCGTACTGGCCCGGCTCGTCGACGACGCCCTGTTCGCCCTCCTCCACGGCGCTGACGAAGACCCGCTCCTCGCCCGCCGTGATGGTGATCTCCGCCCCGCCGTCCGCGGCGTCCTCGGCGTTCGCGGCGTCCCCGGCGTCGCTCTCGGCGTCCTCGGCGGGCTCCCGTTCCCGCTCCCGCTTGTCGGCGGCCGGCACGGTGATCGCGTTGGTCGTCTCGTAGAGCTGGCCGTTGGGGCCGCGCAGCCGGGTGCCCTGGGGGAACTCGCGGCTCTGGTCGGGGTCCTCGTTCTTGATCAGCATCGGCCCGCCGGCGTGGGTGACCGCGTCGCCCAGCACCTCGTAGCGCAGGGTGCCGCCGGCCACCAGCAGCTTGCCGTCCGGGAGTTGGGCGTGCCCGGCGCAGAACAGGTCGTCGGGGGTCGGCACCTTCTCGAAGGTGTTGTCCTCCGGGTCCCACAGGATGCTGTCGAAGGTCCCGGCGTCGAACTGGTCCTCGTTGTTGCCGGAGCCGGCGATCAGCAGCACCTTGCCGGTGTGCAGCAGGGCCGCGTGGATGGCGTTGGTGCGGTACTCCTCGGGAACGTCCACCACCTCCCAGGAGCCGTACCGCGCCTGGTAGGCGGGGCGGGATATCCGGTACTCGTGGAGCTGCTGCTGGGCGAAGCTCACGGCGGCGGGCGCGTTCAGGCCGACCAGCAGCAGGGTGACCCCGCTGCCGAGGGCCAGCTTCCGCAGCCGGCGGCTGGGGCGGTAGGGGTGACGGCGTCGTGCACGGCTCATGCGTCGGCTCCCACGGGGCGTCGGGGCGGTCGTTCACCGCCGGGGTCGGTCGGGGTGGTCCCGGTCGCGGGCCCGGGCTCGGCCGGCAGCGGCCGGCGGACGGTGCCCAGGCGGGTCCAGGGCCCGGCGGCCCGGTGCCGCCCCGGGGTGCGGCGCGTCGGCTCGCGGCTGGTCCAGGCCCAGATGGCCGGCGGCGCCAGGGCGACCGCCAGCGCGATCAACGCCCAGGTCCGCATGGCCACATGGGTGTGGCCCAGCGCCACGGAGACCAGCAGCGCGACGGTCAGCGCCCCGGCCCAGCCCAGATGCCAGCGGAACGTCGCGGCCCGGTCGGGGCTGGCCTCGCCGCCCTTGGGCGTGACCACGAAGGTGGAGGTGCGGCGTAGCACCGTGTCCAGCAGCGAACGGGCGTAGACCGGCGCGGAGAGCGCGGACATCAGCATCCCGGCGGTGCCGGAGGAGCCCTCGGGCTCGTGCGGCGAGACGTTGTGCCGCCGGTTCCAGACGTACAGCCCGACCTGGAGCGCCGCCACGTCGCTGTAGAGCATCAGCCACACGGATGACGACACCTGGGTGCCGGAGGCGCCCAGCGTCAGATAGAGCACGCAGCCCAGCACGCCCAGCGTCCAGGTGATCGCCGCCATCGGGTAGAAGGCCAGCATCAGCGTGTAGTTGAGCAGGCTGCCCGGGCGGTGCCGGCCGCGCCCGCGCCCGTACTGGCGCAGCAGCGTCTCGTAGGTGCCGCGTGACCAGCGCAGCTGCTGGCTGAAGAAGTCCGTCCACGAGGAGGGGCCCTCGCCCACCGCCAGCACGTCGGGCGTGTAGACGGAACGCCAGCGGTTGCCGGTGTCCGGGTTGACGGTGCGGTGCAGCTCGAAGCCGGTGGCCATGTCCTCGGTGACCGAGTCGCACAGCCCGCCGATGGAGCGCAGCGCGGCGATCCGCACCGCGTTGTTGGTGCCGACGAACATCGGCGAGCGGTAGCGGTTGCCGGCGCGCTGGATCAGCGCGTGAAAGAGGAACTGCTGGCTCTCGGCGGCCTTGGTGACCGGCGCTTCGTAGTTGCCGTAGACCTGCGGGCCGACGACGAAGGCCACGTCGGGGTCGCGGAAGTAGCCCAGCATCCGCTCCAGGAAGCCGGGCAGCGGAACGTGGTCCGTGTCGACCGAGGCGAAGTAGTCGTAGTCCTCGCCGTGCGCGTCGAGCCAGGCGTTGTAGTTGCCGTGCTTGGTCCGCGAACGGTGCGGCCCACTGGGCTGGTTCCAGTGCGGGACGCCGCGCCGGGTGAAGTGGTGAACGCCCAGCTCGGCGCAGAGTTCCCGCGCCTCGGGGGCGTCGCCCTCGTCGAGCAGCCACACGTCCAGCGGGCCGCTGTGGCGCAGCCGGACGGCGCCCTCCAGGGTCGCCCGCACCATGGCGAGGGGCTCCTTGCCCGGCACGAAGGTGGTGAGGAACGCCACCCGGGTGCCGGCCTCCGGCAGCACCGGGACCGGGTCCCTGGCCACCATCGTGGCGTGCGCGACGGAGACCACGTTGACCAGCCGGAACAGCTCGATCAGCGCGATGCAGCCCAGCATCACCGCGTCGGCGACCAGCAGCCAGAGCGGCGCGTTGCTGCGCTCCGTCCAGTGGCTGGGCCACACCAGCCACAGCAGCAGCACCAACGACAGTGTCGGCGCCAGCGTCATCAGCAGGGTGGCGCGTATTCGGTGGGGCTCCTGCCCGAGCAGGCTCCGGTACCGCACCCGGTACCCGGGCCCAGGCTCGGTGAGCGGGCCGGCGAGGCGGCTGTAGGCCTCGTAGTCATACCGCTCAGACCGCACGGAACCCTCCTTTTCGGGGCAGGTGCCACCATCCGACACATCAACGACACGTCAGAAAGTGGGCCCTGTCGAACCGGAGCGGTCCGAGCGAGCGACCCGGGCGACCGCGAGCGACCCGGCGGCGACGAGCGCCCCCGGGAACGCGAGCGACCCGGCGACCGTCGTGCGGTCGCCGGGTCGGGAAATCGGCGGGCTGGTCCGGGGGACCGGGCTCAGGCGTTGACCACGCCCTCCTTGCGGGCGCGGGCGGCGATCACCGCGTCGTCCTGGGAACGGCGCAGCCGCCGCTCGGCGAAGAAGCCGCCGACCGGGATCACCGACATCAGGAAGTACCAGGCGGCCGTCCCCAGCGACCACTTGGCGCGGTTCCACGCGTCCGCCCACAGCAGGACATAGGCGATGAACAGCACCCCGTGCACCGCGCCCATGACGGGCACCGCGTTGAAGTCGGTGGTGCGCTTGAGCACCGAACAGACCAGCAGCAGCAGGAAGGAGACGGCCTCGGGGGCCGACACCAGGCGCAGCCGGTGCAGGGCCTTCAGGGTCTTGATGTCCATGGGGTGGGCGCCCTCTCGAAGCCGGGGTGGGACGGGTGTGGACCATCCATGTGAACGGATGCACAAACCATTGTGGCAGCCCCCTCGACGATCAAGGGCCGGGGGTCGGCGGCTTTGGTTAGGGTTCGGTTCCATGGACACCGACATCGGCACCCGCTGGCTCAACGACGAGGAACAGCGCGCGTGGCGGACCCACCTGGACGTCACCAGGCTGTTGACCCACCAGCTGGAGCGCGACCTCCAGCCGTTCGGGCTGACCATGAACGACTACGAGATCCTGGTCAACCTCTCCGAGTCGGACGGCCACCGGATGCGGATGAGCGACCTGGCCGCCGCCACCCTCCAGTCCAAGAGCCGGCTGTCCCACCAGATCACCCGCATGGAGAAGGCCGGGCTGGTCCGGCGCGAGCACTGCGACTCGGACAAGCGCGGGCTGTTCGCCGTCCTCACCGAGCAGGGCTGGACGGTGATGCGGGAGGTCGCCCCGCACCATGTGGAGTCGGTGCGGCAGCACTTCATAGACCTGCTCTCCCCCGGCGACCTGGCCGCCCTGGACCGCGCGCTGCGCCCGGTCGCCGAGCACCTGCACCGGCGGCGCGGCAGACCGTAGGCCCGGCCGGGCCTACGGTCCAGGCCCGGCCGGGCCGCCGGGCGGCACGCTCAGGCGGCGGCGTCCGCCGGCTGGCGGTCCTCGGTCAGCGGGAGGCTCAACGTGAAGAGCGCCCCGCCCTCGGGCGCCGCGCCGACCGTCAGCTCGCCCGAGTGGCGCCGCGCCACGTCCCTGGCGATGGCCAGGCCAAGCCCTGCCCCGCCCTCGTCCCTGGTGCGCGCGTCGTCCAGCCGGACGAAGCGCTCGAAGATCCGCTCCCGGTCCGCCTCCGGCACGCCCTCCCCGTCGTCGCCCACCTCCAGCACCGCCCGTCCGCCGGCCGACCGCAGCGAGACCCGCACCCCGCCCGCCGCGTGCCGCTGCGCGTTGTCCAGCAGGTTGCCCAGCACCCGCGCCAGCTGGCCGCGCGAGCCGTTCACCCGCAGGTCGGCCAGCTCGGCGACCACCACCGGGTGCCGGTCGCCGACCCGTTCCGCCAGGGCCTCGTCGACCAACCGCGCCAGCTCGACGACCGAGCCCAACGGCCGTTCCCCGGCGTCGAGTCGGGCCAACAGCAGCAGGTCGGCGGCGAGCGCCTGGAGCCGAACGGTGTCCTGCACCGCGCCCGGCAGGTCCAGCAGCTCGGGGTGTGCCGCGCCCACCTCCAGCTGGGTGCGGAGCGAGGCGATCGGGCTGCGCAGCTCGTGCGAGGCGTCGGCGACGAAGCGGCGCTGCCGCTCGACGGACGCCTCCAGCGCGGCCAGCGTCTCGTTGGTCGTCCTGGCCAGCCGGCCCACCTCGTCCCTGGCCTCCGGCTCGGGCACCCGCCGGCTCAGGTCCTCGGAGGCGGTGATGTCCGCCATCCCCCGGCGGATGCCCTCCACCGGGCGCAGCGCCCTGCGGGTGACCAGCCAGGTCACGCCGGCCACCACGGCGAGCAGCGCGGGAACGCCCGCCAGCATCGAGGTCCGCACGCTGTCGATCGCGGCCCGCTCCACGTCCAGCGGGGCGCCGGCGTAGACGATCAGGTCCTCGTCCCAGGGGGTGGTCACCTCGACGACGGCGAAGAGGTAGTCGCCGCGTTCGCCGTCCACCACGGCGGTGCCGGTGACCTGGCCGATCTCCTCGTCCAGCTCGCCGGGGCCGGGGAACGAGTCGTCGTTCCCGGCGGCGTCCCGGTCCTCGGCCGAGTCGTCGCCGTCATCGTCGTCGTCGGAGTCGTCATCGTCATCCGCGTCCGCGTCCGCGTCCGCGTCCGCGTCGGAGCCGGAGCCCTCGCCCGAACCGTCCGAGCCGCCGGTCTGGTCGCCGCCGTCGCGGGGCGGCGGGTTCGGGGTGACGCCGGGGACGCCGGTGCCGGTGATCTCCTCCAGGTCGTCGCTCACCTGGTAGACCCGGTCGTCCCGGTCCACCACCTGCACCGGCCGGGCGACGTCCAGGTCGAGGTCGTCCAGGGCGCGGCCGGTGGCCAGTTGCGCGGCGACGTCGCGGCCGGTGACCTCGGCCTGGAGGCCGACCTGCTCCTGGAGGTTCTCCCGCAGCAGCCACAACAGCAGCAGCCCGGCCGAGACCAGCGCGACCGCCACCACCAGCGTCGCGCCGATCGTCGCCCGCGCCCGGACGCTACCCACGGCCGTCGCCGTCCCCTCGGCCGGCCACCAGCCGGTAGCCGGCGCCCCGCACCGTGACGATCAGGCCGGGGCCGAGCTTGCGGCGCAGGGCGCTGACATAGACCTCCACGATGTTGGGGTCGCCCTGGTAGGCGAAGTCCCAGCCGTGCTCCAGGATCTCGGCCTTGGAGACCACCTCGCCCGCCCGCCCGGCGAGCCGTTCCAGCACCGTGAACTCCTTGGCGGTCAGCGGGATCTCGCGGTCCCCCCGGGTGACCCGGCGCGTCGAACGGTCCACCACCAGGTCCCCGACCCGCAGCTCGGGCGCCGCGCCCCGGCCGCGCCGGCGCAGCAGGGCGCGGACCCTGGCGACCAGCACCACATAGGAGAACGGCTTGGTGAGGTAGTCGTCGGCGCCGGTGTCCAGGCCCTCCGCCTCGTCGTACTCGCCGTCCTTGGCGGTGAGCATCAGGATCGGCGTCTCGTCCCCGGCGGCGCGGAGCGCGGCGCAGACGCGGTAGCCGTTCATGCCGGGCAGCATGATGTCGAGCACGATGAGGTCGTAGCCGCCCTCGGTGGCCCGGTGCAGCCCGTCGGTGCCGGTGTGCACCACGTCGACCGCGAAGCCCTCGGCCCGCAGTCCCTGGGCCAGCGATATCGCCAGCCGCTTCTCGTCCTCGACTATCAGCACGCGCACGTCGTCCAGCTTCGCAAACGGATGCTGAAGACTTCTTCAGGTGCCTTCAGCTCCGCTTCAGCAACGGTGCGCGACGGTGGTGCACGTCGACAGCGAGGAACGTCGGCGGACGGACATTCCTGATCGGGGAGGAACGAACCATGAAGCGCAACATGATCGTCGCGGTGGCCGCTGCCGGAGCCATCATCGGCGGAGGCACGCTGGCCGGGATCGCGCTGGGCGCGGAGAACGACACGGAGCGGACGGACTCGGCGGCGCTCAGCGGCAACCTGTCGGTGCGGGACGGCGGCTCGCTCGGCCTCGAAGGGGCGGACGACGGCGACGACGGCGACGACGGCTCCACCGAGGCGGGGGCCGAGGCGGGGGACGCCGCCGGCGACTCGGCCGCGCTGCGCGCGGTGGCCACGGCGCTGTCGGCGGCGCCCGGGGTGGTCACGGAGGTCGAGCTGGACCGGGACGACGACGGGCCGCGCGGCTGGGAGATCGAGATCTACGACGAGTCGGAGACCTGGCACCGGATCGTGGTCAGCGAGGACGGCAACGAGGTCCTCGACGAGCGCACCGGCCGGTCCGGGGACGACGATGACGACGACCGGGACGACGACGGGGACGACGACCGCGCGGCGGCCCGCAGCCTGCTGGCGGCCGAGGCCAGCACGGACGCGGCGACGGCCATCGCGACGGCGGAGTCGCACACCGGCGCGACGCTCCGCGAGGCGGACGTGGACGACGGGCACTGGGAGTTGGAGCTGAGGGGCGAGGACGGGACGGAGCACGAGCTGTCCATCAGCCTCGCCAACGGGGACATCGTGGCGCAGGAGAGCGAGCGCGACGACGACGACCGGGACGACGACGGGGACGACGACGGTCGCGACGACCGCGACGACCGGGATGACCGCGACGACGACGGCACTGACGACTGACCGTGCGGGGTGCTCGCCCGTGGGGTTCGCTGGTCTCCCACCCGCCCGCCCCTCCTAACGCAACCCCTCCAGCAGCAGGTCGGCCGCCGCGTAGGGGTCGAGCTCTCCGGCGTGGACCCGCGCGGCCAGCGCGCCCAGGCGCTGGTCGCCCCTGAGGGCGGCCATCCGCCCACGGAGCGCGGTCAGCGCGATGGTCTCGATCTCACCGGCCGCCCGCCGCCTGCGGCGGGCGGCCAGCGCGTCGTGTTCCAGCAGCCAGCCGTGGTGCTTGGCCAGCGCGGCGACCAGCTCGTCCACGCCCTCGCCGCGTGCGGCGACCGTGCGGACCACGGAAGGCCGCCACTCGCCGGGCGCCCGGGGCGGGCCCAGCCCCAGCATGTGCTGGAGTTCGCGGACGGTGGTGCCGGCGCCGTCGCGGTCGGCCTTGTTGACCACGAAGAGGTCGCCGACCTCCAGGATGCCGGCCTTCGCTGCCTGCACCCCGTCGCCCATCCCGGGCGCCAGCAGCACCACCGTGGTGTCGGCCTGGGCCGCGATGTCCACCTCGGACTGGCCCACGCCCACCGTCTCGATGAGGATCACCCCGCAGCCGGCCGCGTCCAGCACCCGGACCGCCTGCGGGACGGCCCAGGCGAGACCGCCGAGGTGGCCCCTGGTCGCCATGGAACGCACATAGACCCCGGGGTCGAGGGCGTGGTCGTTCATCCGCACCCGGTCGCCCAGCAGGGCGCCGCCGGAGAACGGCGAGGAGGGGTCGACGGCCAGCACGCCGACCCGCAGCCCCTCCCGCCGGTAGGCGGCGACCAGGGCCGAGGTGCAGGTGGACTTCCCGACGCCGGGCGAGCCGGTCAGGCCGATGACCCGGGCGTTGCCGGTGTGCGGCGCCAACGCGGCCATGACCGCGCGGAGTTGGTCCGACTCGTTCTCCACCATCGAGATCAGCCGGGCCACGGCGCGCGCCTGGCCGCTCCTGGCGCGCGCCACCAGCTCCCGCACCTCGTCCGACGAGCCGTCCGGGGAGCCGGCCCGCTCAGTCACGTGGCGCGCTCAGCAGCAGCGCGTCGCCCTGACCGCCGCCGCCGCAGAGCGCGGCGACGCCCGTGCCGC
Source organism: Streptomyces sp. 3MP-14 (assembly GCF_006334905.2). Lineage (NCBI taxonomy): Bacteria > Bacillati > Actinomycetota > Actinomycetes > Kitasatosporales > Streptomycetaceae > Streptomyces > Streptomyces sp. 3MP-14. The sequence continues at coordinate 93,687 of NZ_VDLZ02000010.1, read as the reverse complement.
CGCCCCTGCGGCGCAGCTCGTGGGCGAGGTGCAGCGCGAGGCGGGCGCCGGACATGCCGATGGGGTGGCCCAGGGCGATCGCGCCACCGTTCACGTTCACTCGTTCGGAGGTGATGCCCAGGTCGCGCATTGACTGGACAACCACGGCGGCGAACGCCTCGTTGATCTCGATCACATCGAGGTCGTCGACCGCGAGCCCGGCCCGGTCCAGGGCGTGCTCGATGGCGCGGGACGGCTGGGAGTGCAGCGAGTTGTCCGGGCCGGCGACGTTGCCGTGCGGCCCGATCTCGGCCAGCCAGGTCAGACCGAGGGCCTCGGCCCGCGAGCGCTCCATGACCACCAGCGCGGCGGCGCCGTCGGAGATCTGCGAGGAGGAGCCGGCGGTGATGGTGCCCTCGCCGTCGGGCCCGGAGAACGCGGGCCGCAGCCGGGCCAGGGACTCCACGGTGGTGTCCGGCCTGATGCCCTCGTCCGCGTCGACGACCAGCGGCTCGCCGCGCCGCTGCGGGACGGTCACCGGCACGATCTCCTCGCCGAGCAGCCCGTCCTTCCGCGCGGCCGAGGCCCGCTGGTGGGAGAGGGCGGCGACCGCGTCCTGCTCGGCGCGGGTCACGCCGAGCCGGGCGTTGAACGCCTCCGTCGACTCGCCCATCGCGATCCCGTCGAACGGGTCGGTCAGCCCGTCGTGGGCCATGGCGTCCAGCACCTGCATCGCGCCGTACTTCACGCCGCGCCGGCCGCCCGGCAGCAGGTGGGGCGCGTTGCTCATGGACTCCTGCCCGCCGGCGACCACCACGTCGAACTCGCCCGCCCTGATCAGCTGGTCGGCCAGCGCCACCGCGTCGAGGCCGGAGAGGCAGACCTTGTTGACCGTGAGCGCCGGGGTGGTCATCGGGATGCCGGCGCCGACCGCCGCCTGGCGGGCCGGGATCTGCCCGGCGCCCGCCGTGAGCACCTGGCCCATGATCACGTAGTCGACCTGTTCGGCCGCGACGCCGCCGCGCTCCAGCGCGGCCCGGATCGCGATCGAGCCCAGCTCGGCCCCGGAGAACCCGGACAGCGAGCCGAGCAGCCGGCCCATCGGGGTGCGGGCGCCCGAGACAATCACCGAACGACGCTGTGCGGATGCCGTCATCTTGCTCTCCTCGCGCAGTGCGGGGCCGGCGGCGGCCGAACCCCGGGTGGACCGCGTGGACCGCGTTCAACCACCGTGGACCACGTAAACGACTGTTCACCTCAATCTACCGACGCCGGCCAACCGGGTCATCGGTGCCCACCTGTGACCGTGGGCACGTTGCGCGCCGCCCCCCAACCCCTGTGCACTGGAACCATGTTGACGCGCATCGACCACATCGGCATCGCCTGCTTCGACCTGGACGCCACCATCGAGTTCTACCGCGCCACCTACGGCTTCGAGGTGTACCACTCCGAGGTCAACGAGGAGCAGGGCGTTCGCGAGGCCATGCTCAGGATCAACGGCACCGACGACGGCGGCGCCTCCTGGATTCAGCTGCTCGAACCGGTCCGCGACGACTCCCCCGTCGCCAAGTGGCTGGCCAAGAACGGCGAGGGGGTGCACCACATCGCCTTCGGCACGGCCGACGTGGACGCCGACTCCGAGGCGATCAGGGACAAGGGCGTGCGCGTGCTCTACGAGCAGCCCAGGCGCGGCTCGATGGGCTCGCGGATCACGTTCCTCCACCCCAAGGACTGCCACGGCGTGCTGACCGAACTCGTCACGCCCGCCCCGACCGTGACCGGTGCGGAACCTGAGGCCCACTGACGCATGGCGCCCCGGCCGGTAGAGTGGCCCAGCCGGGGCTTTGGGGCAATTTCACGTCCCGTGTTCGCCGACGACCGGATCAGCTTTACCACGACCAGGGGACGGATGGGACCGCACGGTGCGGGGCTACGACGCCTACCAGGCTGACGACCACCTCTCGCGACTCGAAGCCGAGATGGACCGGCTCAAGAAGGAGCGGGACAAGGCGGTCGACCACGCCGACGACCTCGGCTACCAGGTCGAGGTGCTGCGCGCCAAGCTGCACGAGGTCCGCCGGATGCTGGCCGTCCGCCCCGTCTACGGCGACCCCACCTCGCACGCCGAGCAGGTGCTGCGCTCCGCCCAGCACCAGGCCGACCAGCTGCGCGCCGACGCCGAGCGCGAGCTGCGCGAGGCGCGGGCCCGCACCCAGCGGGTGCTTCAGGAGCAGGCCGAGCAGCGCGCCCGGATGGAGGCCGAGCTGCACGCGGAGGCGGTCGGCCGGCGGCAGCGGCTGGACGAGGAGCTGGCGCAGCGCCGCTCCACCGTCGAGTCCCACGTCAACGAGAACGTCGCCTGGGCCGAGCAGCTGCGCGCCCGCAGCGAGTCGCAGGCCAGGCGGCTGATCGAGGAGACCAGGGCCGAGGCCGAGCGCACCGTCAGCCAGGCCAGGGCCGAGGCCGCCCGGCTGACCGACGAGGCCAGGCAGCGGCTGATGGCCGACGCCGAGGCCGCCAGGGCCGAGGCCGAGGAGCTGCTGCGCCGGGCACGCGCCGACGCCGAACGGCTGGTCACCGCCGCCTCGGCGCAGGCCGACGAGGCCACCGAGCACGCCGAGCGGCTGCGCAGCTCGACCGCCGAGGAGACCGACGCCGGCCGGCGCGAGGCCGCCGCGCTGGTGCGGAAGGCCGAGGAGCGGGCGAGCGAGGCGGAGGCCGCGCTGCGGCTGGCCCGCGAGGAGGCCGAGCGGCTGCGGGCCGAGGCCGCCGAGGAGGCGGAGAAGCGCCGCTCGGACGCCGAGTCCGTCTACCAGCAGCGCACCGCGACCGCCAAGGCCGAGGTGGCCAGGATGGTCAGCGAGGCGACGGCGGATGCCGAGCGCCGCAGGACCGAGGCGCAGAACGCGCTGGACGAGGCGAAGGCGCGCGCGGAGCAGCTGCTCGCCGAGGCGGCCGAGGAGGCGCGTTCCCGGTCGGCCGAGGAGTACGCGGCGCAGCTCGCCGAGGCGGCGCGGACCGCCGAGGAGGTGCTGAACAAGGCGGCGGGCGAGGCCAAGGCCACGACGAAGGCCGCCACCGAGGAGGCCGAGCGGCTGCGCGCCGAGGCGGAGGCCGAGGCGGACCGGCTGCGGGCCGAGGCGCACGAGACGGCCGAGCAGCTGCGCGGCGCCGCCCAGGACGACACCGAGGAGTACCGGGCCAAGACCGTCGAACTCCAGGAGGAGGCGCGGCGGCTGCGCGGCGAGGCCGAGCAGCTGCGGGCCGAGGCCGTGGAGGAGGGCGAGCGGATCAGGGCGGAGGCCCGCCGCGAGACGGTCTCCCAGATCGAGCAGGCGGCGGCCAGCGCCGAGGAGCTGCTGGCGCAGGCCAGGACGGACGCCGAGGAGCTGCGTTCGGCGGCCACGGCGGAGAGCGAACGGGTCCGCACCGAGGCCATCGAACGCGCCACCACCCTGCGGAACCAGGCCGAGCAGGCGCTCCGCAAGGCGCGCGGCGAGGCCGAGGAGCTGCGCGAGGAGGCGGCCGGCCACGCCGAGCGGACCATCGCCGAGGCCAAGGAGGCGGCGGCCCGGCTCCGCGAGGAGGCCAGGGAGGCCGGCCGGCTCGAACGGGCGGCGGCGGCCGCCGAGTTGGAGCGGCTGCGCACCGAGGCCGGGGAGCGGCTGGCGGCGGCCGAGGAGGCGCTGACCGAGGCGAGGGCCGAGGCGGAGCGGCTGCGGGCCGAGGCGCACGAGGCGGCGGAGGCGCTGCGGGCCGAGACGGCGGAGCGGGTCAGGTCGCTGACCGAGCAGGCCGAGCGGTCCGCCGAGCAGCTGCGGGCCGAGGCGACGTCGGACGCGGCGCGGGCCAGGGTCGAGGCCGAGGAGTTGGCCGTTCGGCTGCGCGGCGAGGCGCTGGCCGAGGCGGACCGGCTGCGCGAGGAGGCCGCGGCGGCGGCCGACCGGGCGCGGGCCGACGCGGCGGCGGCGGCCGAGCGGACGGCGAGCGAGGCGGCCGAGGCGCTGGCGGCGGCGCAGGAGGAGGCGGCCCGGCTGCGGGCCAAGGGCGACAGCTTCCTGGCCGAGGCCAGGGACGCCGCGCACCAGGAGCGTTCCCAGGCGCACGAGCAGAGCGAGGAGTTGCTGGCGTCCGCGCGCACCCGCCTCGACGAGGCGGAGCGGCGGGCCGAGACGCTGGTCTCGGCGGCCGAGCACAAGGCGCAGCAGGTGCGGGACTCGGTGGCCGGGCTGCGCGAGGAGGCCGAGGCCGAGATCGCGACCCACCGGGCCGAGGCCGAGCAGGCGGCGGCGCGGGTGCTGCGGGAGTCGGCGGAGGAGAAGGAGGCCGCCGCCGCGCTCGCCGAACGGACCGTCACGGAGGCCATCGCCGAGGCCGAGGCGGCCCGCAGGGCGGCCGAGGAGGAGGCCGCGCGGGTGCGGGCCGACGCCGAGGCGGTGCGGGACGGGGCGCTGGCCGACGCGGCCAGGCGCCGCACCGAGGCCGCCGAGCAGGCGGACCGGCTGGTGGCCAGGGCGACCGAGGAGTCCCAGCGGCTCACCGCCGAGGCGGAGAAGCGGGCCGACGGCATGGTGGCCGCCGCCCGCAAGGAGTCGGACCGGGTGCTCGCCGAGGCGAAGGCGTCCGGCGGCGAGCTGGTGGAGCGTTCCCGCGAGGACGCCAACACCCTGCTGGAGGAGGCGCGTCGGGACGCGGCGGCGATCCGGGAGCGCGCCGAGGAGCTGCGCCGCCGGGTCGAGGCCGAGGTCGAGGAGTTGCACGACCGGGCCAGGCGCGAGTCCGCCGAGCAGGCGCGGGCCGCCGGCGAGCGCGTCGACAAGCTGATGCGCGCGGCCGAGGAGCAGCGCGAGGAGGCCAGGGAGGCCGCCGCCAAGATCATGGCCGAGGCCAACGCCGAGGCGGGCAAGGTCAGGATCGCCGCCGTGCGGAAGGCGGAGGCGCTGTTGAAGGAGACGGAGCTACAGCGGACGGCCACCCTGGCCGAGGCGCGGGAGGCCCGCGTCCAGGCCGAGCGGGAGGCGACCCGCATGGTGGAGGAGGGCAAGCGTGAGCTGGAGCAGCTGGCCCGCAGGCGTGAGGACATCAACGCCGAGATCTCCCGCGTGCAGGACGTGTTGGAGGCGTTGGAGTCCTTCGAGGCGCCCAAACCGGCCGGGCCCGCCAAGTCCCCCAAGGGGCAGCCCGGTTCGGTCACGGCCGGCGCCGGCGCCGGCCCGGGCCGGCCCGCCGGGAAACGCCCGGGCGGCTGAGCCGGACGATCGCGCGTGCGGCTCGGGCCACACGATTGGGCGGAAGCGGCGAACATTCTCCATGGAGTGCCGGGATTCGCTCGTAGACACGCCGGCAAGCCCCCTAGGATGAAGCCTCCGAGGGCACGGACCCCGTACCGAATCGACCGTTGATTCACCATGCTTGGGAGCCACACCTCGAAGCGCAGAACGCCAAGCCCCGATCCCCTACTCACTCACCCGTCTGAATCGACAGGAACCCCATGAGCGACACTTCCTCTTCCCCATTCGGCTTCGAGCTGGTTCGGCGTGGCTACGACCGCGGGCAGGTGGAGGACCGCATCTCCAAGCTCGTCGCGGATCGCGACGGCGCGTTGGCGCGCATCACCTCCCTGGAGAAGCGGATCGAGGAGCTGCACCTCGAAACGCAGAACGCCCAGGCGCAGATCACCGACTCCGAGCCGTCCTACGCCGGTCTCGGCGCGCGCGTCGAGAAGATCCTGCGGCTCGCGGAAGAAGAGGCCAAGGACCTGCGCGAGGAGGCCCGCAGGTCGGCCGAGCAGCACCGCGAGTTGGCGGAGGGCGCGGCCCAGCAGGTGCGCAACGACGCCGAGGCGTATGCGGCGGAGCGCCGGGCGAAGGCCGAGGAGGACGGCGCGCGGATCATCGAGAAGGCCAAGGGCGAGGCCCAGGCCACCCGCGCCGAGGCCGACAAGGACGCCCAGTCCAAGCGCGAGGAGGCGGACGCCCTCTTCGAGGACACCCGCGCCAAGGCGGCCCAGGCGGCGGCCGACTTCGAGACCAACCTGGCCAAGCGCCGCGAGCAGTCCGAGCGCGACCTGGCGTCCCGTCAGGCCAAGGCCGAGAAGCGGCTGGCGGAGATCGAGCACCGTGCCGAGCAGCTGCGCCTGGAGGCGGAGAAGCTCCGCACCGACGCCGAGCGCCGCGCGCGTCAGACGGTGGAGACCGCGCAGCGGCAGGCCGAGGACATCGTGGCGGACGCCAACGCCAAGGCCGACCGCATCCGCAGCGAGTCCGAGCGCGAGCTGGCCGCCCTGACCAACCGCAGGGACAGCATCAACGCCCAGCTGACCAACGTCCGCGAGATGCTGGCCACGCTGACCGGCGCCCAGGTGGCGGCCGCGTCGCTGGGCGACACGGACGACGGCGACGAGGGCCTGAGCCAGGGCGTTCCCGCCCAGCAGTCCCGCTGAGGCGCTTGCCGCTGAGCCGTCGAGCTGTCGCACGCTGAGCCGCGCTCGCCGCTGAGCGGCGGCCGCTCACCCCAACGGGCCAGGGCCCGCCGTCCCCACCGGGCGGCGGGCCCCGGCCCGTTCTAGCGTCGGAACCGTGATCGAGCTGGCGGGACTGACCAAGCGGTACGGCCTGAAGACCGCCGTGCGGGAGCTGACCTGCGTGATCAGACCCGGGCAGGTCACCGGCTTCCTCGGCCCCAACGGCGCGGGGAAGTCCACCACGATGCGGATGATCCTGGGCCTGGACCACCCGACGGCCGGTCGGGCGCTGGTGGAGGGCCGGCCCTACGCGCGGCTGACCGAGCCGCTGACCGTGGTCGGCGCGCTGCTGGAGGCCCGGGCCGTGCACCCGGGGCGGACCGCGTTCCACCATCTGCTGTGCCTGGCGCAGAGCAACGGCATTCCCCGGCGGCGGGTCGGCCAGGTGCTGGACCTGGTGGGGCTCGGCGAGGTGGCGGCCAAGCGGCCGAAGGGTTTCTCGCTGGGTATGGGGCAACGCCTGGGCATCGCCAGCGCCCTGCTCGGCGATCCGCGCATTCTGATCTTCGACGAACCGGTGAACGGACTTGATCCGGAAGGCATTCACTGGGTGCGCAATCTCATCAGGAGACTGGCCGCAGAGGGGCGAACCGTCTTTGTTTCCAGCCATTTGATGAGCGAAATGGCCCTGACCGCCGACCATTTGATCGTGATCGGCCAGGGGCAGCTGTTGGCCGACACCTCCATGGCGGGCTTTATCGAGGAGAACGCCCGCTCCTACACGCGGGTCAGCTCCCCCGACCGGGAACGGCTGATGGACGCGCTGAACTCCGTCGGGCTCGTCGCCACTCCCGCGACCGGGCCCGGCGCGGACGGCGCGCTGGACCTGGAGGGCGACCAGACCGTCGCGGTCGGCGAACTGGCCGCCGAACGCCGCCTGGTCCTGCACGAACTCTGCCACCACCGGGCCTCGTTGGAGGAGGCGTTCATGCGGCTGACCCGCCAGTCCGTCGAGTACCAGGCGGGCGACGACGCCGAGGGGCGCCGGGGTGCCGCGAACCGCCAGGGTTGGGGAGGCTGAGCCGTGTCCCACGCGCGTCGGGTGCTGCTGTCGGAGTGGACGAAGATCCGCACCGTGCGGGCCACGGTCTGGACGCTGGCCAGCGCGCTGGTGGTGACGGTCGCGCTGGGCATGTTGATCAGCGCGCTGCTCAACAGCGGCTTCGACGACCTGTCCCGGGAGGACCGGCTGACCTTCGACCCGACGTTCATCAGCTTCGCCGGGACCTCGCTCGGGCAGCTGGCGATGATCGCGTTCGGCATCCTGGTGGTCTCCAACGAGTACAGCACCGGCATGATCCGGGCCTCCCTGGCGGCGGTGCCGGTGCGCGGCGAACTGCTGGCCGCCAAGCTCGTGGTGGCGACGGCGCTGGCCCTGGCGGTCGGCATGGTGACCAGCTTCGCGGCGTTCCTGCTCGGCCAGCTGATGCTGGGCGACCACCGCACGGACCTCGGCCAACCCGGCGTGCTGCGGGCCGTGTTGGGCACCGGCCTCTACATGGGGCTGATCGCGCTCTTCGCGATGGGCCTGACCTGGGTGCTGCGCAGCGCGCTGCTGTCATTCGGGGTGCAGATCCCGTTCTTCTTCATGATCTCCAGCATCCTGGCCAACGTGCCCGCGACCGAGAAGGTCGGCGACTACCTCCCCGACCAGGCCGGCTCCCGCGTGATGGCCGTGATCGACGACGGCGGGTGGCCGTACGGGCCGTGGGTCGGGCTGCTGATCATGCTGGCGTGGGTGGCGGCGGCGGTGGCGGCGGGGTGGTTCGTGCTGCGGAGGCGCGATGCGTGACGGGGTTTTCCGCCCCACCCGCCCGCCCCTTTGCCTGCGGCGCTTCCGGGAGGTTGTCGGCGAGGCGACTGCCGTCGCGGCCGGGGTCTTTGTTCCCACCCGCCCACCCTTTCTTGCCTGCGGCCCTGCCGAGGCGCGGCACGGCAACGGCGGCCGGCTGCCGCCGCGTTGACCCCGGCGCACCGCGGTCAACGACCCGAGCCACGCGGACCGTTCACCGCCGCAGCGACCGGGACGGCGGACACCCGCCGCCACAACCCCCCGGGAGCGCCGCAGGCAAAGGGGCGGGTGGGTGGGGCGAAAAACCCTCACGGCGACGACACAAACCCGTCGGACCAGTCCAGGCGGAAGGGAACGCCGGGGGCCGTCGGGGTCCAGCCCGCGCGGAGCGCCTGCTGGACGGCGCGGGCCACGTCGGACGGGAGGACCGGACGGGCCTCGCGGTCGAACCAGTTGCTCGGGTGCGGCTGGTTCGTGGTCACGACGAGCGTGGCCCCGGGCGTTTCGGCGTGCTCGACCGCGAACGTCAGGGGCGTCCAGGCGAGACCCTGGCAGTAGCTCGGCCGGTGCCGCAGTCGCCAGCGATAGGCCGTGCCGTCCACGACGATGCGGCGCGCTCCCTTGCGGACCAGTGCCATGATGCTCTCCCCCTCACCGCCGCTACCGAGGATGCCAGCTCCGGCAGACGAACGGGGAACGGACACCGCCGCGACAACCTCCCGGAAGCGCCGCAGGCAGGAAAGGGCGGGCGGGTGGGAACAAAAAGGACGGCAGTCGCCTCAGCGACAACCTCCCGGAAGCGCCGCAGGCAAAGGGGCGGGCGGGTGGGGGCTCAACTCCCCGAAGAGAACACCGTCACGCCCAGCATCCGGCCGCCCGTCTCCGACCTGGGCCGGTGGCTGCTGCCCGGCGCGAAGACGACATAGGAGCCGGGGCCGTGGCGGTCGCCGCCGTCGATGATCTCGCCGCTGATGACGAAGTAGCGCTCCTCCGTCGCGTGGTGGTCGACCTCGGGCCACTCCGTGCCGGGGCCGAAGTCGATCAGCCAGCCGGCGGCGTGCGCGGTGCGCGGCAGGGGGCGGCGGAGGATGCCGGGGGCGATCTCGACGGGGGCGACGTCCTCGACCAGGACCGTGCTCTTGAGCCCGTCGTCGCCGGGTTCGCTGTCCATGCTGTGACTCATGCCGTCCACCCTGCTTCGAAGGGCCGCCGCCCCGGCAGTGTCGTGATTGACGCCCTTGGATACATTCCAGCCATGTCCGATCCCGCCATGTCCCAAGCAGCGCCGGCGCCCGCCGGGCGCCTCCACCGGGTGGTGGCGGTGCTCAACGAGCCGCACTCGCCGTTCGAACTCGCCTGCGCCGTCGAGGTGTTCGGCACGGCGCGGGAGGGGCTGCCACGGCGCTACGCGTTCGAGGTCTGCGCCGAGCGGCCGGGGCCGCTGCGGACCACGGCCGGGCACGCGGTGCTGGTCGAGCGGGACCTGGACGCGTTGCGCGGGGCGGACACCGTGCTCGTGCCCGGTTGGCTGCCGGCGGGCGCCACGGCGCCGGAGGCGGTGTTGGACGGGTTGCGCGCGGCGCACGCGCGGGGCGCGCGGGTGGTGTCCATCTGCACCGGCGCGTTCGTGCTGGCGCAAGCCGGCCTGCTCGACGGGCGCCGGGCCACCACGCACTGGCGGCGCACCGCCCAACTGGCCGCCGCGTACCCGAGGGTGCGGGTGGACGCCGACGTGCTCTATGTCGACCACGGCGATGTCGCGACCAGCGCCGGCAGCGGCGCCGGCATCGACCTGTGCCTGCATCTGCTGCGCGCCGACCACGGTTCGGCCCACGCGGCGGCGGTCGCCCGGAGCATGGTGCTGCCGCCGCACCGCGAGGGCAGCCAGCTCCAGTACGCGGTCCGGCCGGCGTATCCGGAGGGGCGCGCGGCACCCGCCTCGTTGGCGCCGTTGTTGGAGTGGGCGCTCGACAACCTGCACGCGCCCCTGTCATTGGAGCGGCTCGGCGCGCGCGCCGGCGTCTCGGGGCGCACGCTGGCGCGCCGGTTCGAGGAGCAGCTGGGCACCAGCCCCGGCCAGTGGCTGCTGCGGCAACGCCTCGACGCGGCGCGGGCGTTGCTGGAGCGGACCGACCTCCCGGTGGAGGCCGTCGCGGTGCGGGTCGGCCTCTCCTCGGCCGTGAACCTGCGGCGCCGCTTCCGTGCCGCGTTCGGCGTGACGCCCGGTGCCTACCGGAGGACGTTCGGCGAGCGCGCGGAGCCGGGGGGCGAACGGGACGGCGGCTGGTGCGGGGTTGGGACAGAGGCTTTGCCGGACCGTGAGCGTTTGCCACTAGGGTCGGCCGAGACGCGGGGCCCCGAGTAGCAGGGTGAATGCAGGATGATCGAGGCAACCGGCCTGACCAAGAGCTTCGGCTCGAAGACGGCCGTCTACAACCTGACCTTCCGGGTGCAGCCCGGCAAGGTCACCGGCTTTCTCGGCCCGAACGGCGCCGGGAAGTCCACGACGATGCGGATGATTCTGGGCCTGGACACCCCCAGCAACGGGACGGTGACCATCGGCGGGTACCAGTACCGGCAACTCCCCAACGCGCCACGGCAGGTGGGCGCGCTGCTGGACGCCAACGCCAAGCACGGCGGGCGCAACGCGCGGGCCCATCTGCTGTGCCTGGCGCAGCTGTCGGGGATTCCGGCCCGCCGGGTGGACGAGGTGCTGGACGTGGTCGGCCTGACGCAGGTGGGCGGGAAGCGTTCCAAGGGCTTCTCGCTGGGCATGGGGCAGCGACTCGGCATCGCGGCGGCCCTGTTGGGCGACCCCCAGGTGTTGCTCTTCGACGAGCCGGTGAACGGTCTCGACCCGGAGGGCATCCGCTGGGTGCGCGAGTTGATGCGCAGGCTGGCCGGTGAGGGTCGGACGGTGTTCGTCTCCAGTCACCTGATGTCCGAGATGGCCCAGACCGCCGATCATCTGATCGTGATCGGCCGGGGTCAGCTGATGGCCGACCTGCCGGTGCGGGCGTTTATCGAGCAGAACTCCACCGGCTTCGCCCGGGTGCGCACGCCCGACGGCGAGGAGGAGCAGCGCGATCTGCTGGTCAGGGCGCTCACCGAGGACGGCGGGCAGGTGGTGGCCGAGCCGGAGGGCACGTTGAAGGTCACGGGCCTGGAGCTGCCCCGGATCAGCGAGTTGGCGCACCGGGTCGACGTGCGGCTGTGGGAGCTGTCGCCGCACCACGCCTCGCTGGAGGAGGCGTATATGCGGATGACCCAGGGCGCGGTCGACTTCCGTTCCACCGCCGACCAGCGCGCCGGGCTCCAGGGCCCGCCGCAGCCGCCGTACGGCGGGTACCAGGAGCCGGTCGTCGGGATCGGGCCGCCCCAGCCGGGCGGCTACGCCCCGCCGCAACCCGGCTGGGGCGCGCCCCCGCCGGGCGCCCCGGTGCCGGCCGGCCCGCCGCCGGTGCCGCACCAGGCCACGTCCCCCGCCCCGTTCCGCCCCGAGGACGCCCGATGAGCACTCCGCCCCCGCCGCCCCAGCAGGCCCCGCAGTCCGCGCCGGCGACGCCGCCGCCGCACGTTCCGCCGCCCCACCCGCAGCAGGGCCAGCTGCCCGGCCCGCCGGGACAACTCCCGGCCCAGCAGCCGCCGTTGGGCCCGCCGCCGCAGGCGCCCGGGCCGGGGCAGCCACCGTTGACGCCCGGGCAGCAGCCGTTGGGGCCCGGCTACAGTTCGCCGATCCCGGTGGTGACCACCCACCTCGGGCACGCCATCGCCTCGGAGTGGACCAAGATCCGGACCGTTCGTTCCACGGTATGGACGCTGGCGCTGACGGTGCTGCTGACCGTCGGCATCGGCCTGGCCTTCGCGGCCGCGTTGAGCACCGAGGACTACGTGGGGATGCCGCTGCTGGCCGGCGGCTTCTTCGGCCTGATGTTCGGGCAGCTGTGCGTGATCACGCTGGGCGTGCTGGTGATCACATCCGAGTACGGCACCGGCATGATCAGGACCACGCTCACCGCCTGCCCCCAGCGGTCCCGGGTGTTGATCGCGAAGGCGCTGGTCTTCTTCGTTCTCGCCTTCTCCGTCACGTTGTTGGCCACCGGGCTGACCGCGTTGATTCACTCCTCGATGCTGAGTGACCAGGTGGTGCCCTCCTACGACTACGACGATCCCTATATGGAGGGCTCGATCGAGAACGGCGAGGTCGTCGCCAGCGGCGGCCACTGGCTGGGCGCGACCGTCGGGGCCTCGCTCTATGTCGCGCTGCTGGGCCTGTTGGCGCTGTCCGTCGGCACCCTGCTGCGGCACTCGGCGGGGGCGATCACCACCATGCTGGGCGTGGTGCTGGTGCCGCTGCTGGTCGCGCTGTTCATGGTGGGCGACAGCCTGCGGGACTTCCGGGACAAGCTGATCGAGTACTCGCCGCTCAACGGGCTGGCCTCGCTGTTCCGCATCCCGATGATCGGGGAGACGGCCACCGGCTGGCCGATGTTGGGGCTGCTGGCCGGTGTGACGGCGGCCGCGATGATCGCCGCGCTGGCGCGGCTGACCACGTCGGACGTCTGACCCGGCCGAACGGAACGAGACCGCGCGGCTCAGTAGCGCGGCGCGTTACGGGACCGCAGGGGCCGCGCGCCCCTGCGGTCCCGCGCGTTCCAGCAGGCGCGGTGCCAGTGCCGGCGGTCCTCGACCGCGCCCAGCCTGGGCCAGCTCACCACGTGCGGGACGCCGGGCGGGATCTCCTGGTCACAGCCGGGGCAGCGGTAGTGCTTGGCGGCCGAGGCCCCGGTGATCCCGCGCACCACCCACTCCTCGCCGCGCCACTCGTCGGTGCGCTCCAGGCCGTACTCGCGGGGCCCTTCGGCGCCCGACGGCGGCTGTTGACGACCGCGCGGGCGGTTGCGACGCGGGGACACGGAACACCTCGACCTGGCTCGGCGGTTCGGCTTGCGGCGTGGCCGGCCCGGGTGGCGCGCCGAGGGGCCGACTGCCGGAGCCGACCGGCGAGGCGGAGCGAGAACGCCGGTGCGGGGGTGCGGCGGGACGGATCGGTGGAGCGCGGGAGAGCCGGCTACGCAACCGAGTTTACGCGGGCCCCCGACCAGGCCCATTGATGATCATCGGAAAAACCTGCCGCCGTCCCGTGCCCTTGGCACGTGTCACGCGTTAAGGCCCATGGGGAGAACGGCAACGAGGCAGGTCACGGCGAGCCCGGACCGGGCCGCGAGGAGGGCGGACGCCATGTCGACGATACGGATAGGGACATTTGTGCTGGCCGGCCAGTACCCGGGGCAGAGTCAGCAGGCGGCCCTCGACCGGGCGGTCCGCTCCGCCGAGGTCGCCGACGAGGTCGGGCTCGACACCGTCTGGCTGGCCGAACACCACTTCGTGCCCTACGGGTTGTGCCCCTCGGCGACCACGCTCGCCGCGCTGCTGCTCGGCCGGACCCGCCGCATCCGGGTCGGCACCGCGATCAGCGTGCTGTCCACCCAGCACCCGGTGGCGCTCGGCGAGCAGGCGACGTTGCTCCACCTGACCTCGGGCGGGCGGTTCACGCTGGGCGTGGGGCGCGGCGGCCCGTGGGTGGACCTGGAGGTCTTCGGCACCGGCCGGGAGGCGCTGGAGCGCGACTTCCCCGAGTCACTCGACCTGCTGCTGCGCTGGCTGACCCAGCCGGCGGTGGACGCCAACGGGGCGCGGTACCGGTTCCGTTCGGTGCCGGTGGTGCCCAGCTCGGCCGAGGGGGCCGATCCGCCGCCGGTCGTGGTGGCCTGCACCTCGCCCGATACGGTGCGGCTGGCGGCCAGGCGGGGGCTGCCCATGCTGCTGGGGATGCACATCGGCGACGCGGAGAAGGCCGAGATGGTGGCGCTCTGGCGCCGGTCGGCGGCCCAGGCCGGGGTGCCGCCCGAGGCGGTGGCGGCGGCCGACCATGTGGCGGCGGGCGTGGGGCAGGTCGGCGACAGCCACTCGGAGGCCGTCGAGACGATCCGCCGCGCGCTGCCGGGCTGGCTGCGGCAGGGGCTGGCCGCGCACCAGACGCTGGACGGCGCGCCCCGCGCCATGCGGGACCCGCTGGCCTACACCGAGCTGCTGTGCGAGCTGCACCCGGTGGGCGATCCCCAACTCTGCGCGGACCGGCTGGCGTTGACCAGCGAACGCACCGGGATCACCCGCTTCGCGCTGCTGGTCGAGGGCTCGGGCGAGCTGGCGGGCACCGAGCGGAACGTGCGCCGCCTCGCCGACGACGTGCTGCCGCTCCTCCCCGGTCAGGCGGGGAAGGCGGCAGCGAACGGTGCGTCCGTGGGCGGCGGCACTCAGCAGTCGCGCAACTCCGGCGACTGGTTGAGTATCTGACCACGGATCGAGGTGAACCGGGCGAGCCGCTCGTCGCTCGACCCGTCGAGCGGGAAGACGGCGACCCGGTGGCAGTTCTGGAACGCGAGCCGAACGCCGAAGTGCCGCTCCAGGGCACCCCTGATGGCGTCGCTGGCCAACGCGCGCAGCAGTTGCCCGCGCGCGTGCTCGTCCGGTGGTGGTGTCGTGTTGTCGGCGAACGCACCGCCGTCCACCTGGAGTCGGGTCACCAGACTGCTGATCATGTCCCAGGCGAAGGGCAGGGACGTCCGGACGCAGTCGACGAACTCCTTCTCGTCCACCTCGCCCCGCTCGGCCTGTTCCAGTAACGCCGGTGAGACGTCGAGCGACATGAGTTTCTCCTCTCGTGACCCCCGGTCGGGGTCTGGCGCGGACTGGCCCGAGGGGTTGCCACCACCCCAACCCCGCACCCGCGTGCGCACGTTCGAGTGGAACCCCCTTGCTCACGTTAGGCCGCGCGACGGGTGGGTGTCAGTGGATTGGGCACATAACTGGCCACTGTCGAATCCGGCGAATCTCCCCCATAGCAGACGCCTCTGACCTCACCCGGTTACCACTCCGCCACCCCTCGCTCACCCTCCTCATCCAGCCAGCGGTAGCACAACTCCGGTCGGCCGACCCCTCCGTAACGGGGGGCGCGCGCGGCGCGGGCGGTGGTGACCAGATGTTCCAGATAGCGCCGGGCGGTGATCCGCGAGACGCCCACCTGTCCGGCGGCCACCGTGGCGGTCAGCCCCTCCGGCGCGGCGCGCAGCGCCTCGATCACCGCCTCCAGCGTGGGCTGGCTCAGGCCCTTGGGCAGCGCGGCGGCCACCGGCGAACGCAGCGTCGCTAGCGCGCGGTCCACCTCCTCCTGCCCGCCCGCCTCGCCCTCGGCCTGCCGGAAGGCCGCGTAACGCACCAGTCGATCACGGAGCGTTGCGAAGGTGAACGGCTTCAGCACATAGTGAACGACGCCCAGCGATACGCCCTCCCGCACCACCGTCAGGTCGCGCGCGGAGGTCACCGCGATCACGTCCACGCCGTGCCCGGCGCCGCGCAACGCCCGCAGCAGCCGCAGCCCGTGGCCGTCGGGCAGGTAGAGGTCGAGCAGCAGCAGGTCCACCCCGGTGCCGGCCACCAGCCGCGCCGCCTCGGCGCCCGAGCGCGCGGTGCCGCAGACCGTGAAGCCGGGGACCCGTTCCACATAGCCCCGGTGCGCCTCGGCGGCCAGCGGCTCGTCCTCCACCACCAACACCCGCACCGGCGGCGGGTCCTGGCCCGGCCCCGCACCCGATCCGGCGCCCGTTCCCGGCCCGGTCATGCGACGCCCACCCGCAGCGGCAGCCGCACCGTGAACCGGGCGCCGCCGCCGGCCGCGCGGTCCACCTCGACCGTGCCCCGGTTGCGGCGCACCGCCTGCCGCACCAGCGCCAGGCCGACGCCGCGCGCCCCGGTACCCTGGCCCCGCGCCGGCTTGGTGGTCCAGCCCCAGTCGAAGGCAGCCTCGGCGCTCTCGCCGCGCAGGCCGCCGCCGGAGTCGCTGACCTCCAGCAGCAGTTCGTGCGCGTCGGCCCGCGCCCGCACCCACACCCGCGCGCCGGCGCGCACATCGCCCACCCGCGCGCCGGCGCCCCCCGCCCGGTCCGCCACCGTCGCCCCCGTCGCCGACTGCACCGCCGCGCCCATGGCCGCCTCCATCGCGTTGTCGATCAGATTGCCCAGGATGGTCACCAGGTCCCTGGGCGGCAGCGCGCTGGGCAGCACGCCGTCGTCGATCCTGCTGTCCTCGGTCAGCAGCAGCTCCACGCCGCGCTCGTTGGCCTGGGCCGCCTTCCCCAACAGCAGGGCGGCGAGGACCGGTTCGGCCACCGCGTCCACCACCCGGTCGGTGAGGGCCTGCGCCAGCTCCAGCTCGGCGGTGGCGAACTCCACGGCCTCCTCGGCCCGGCCCAGCTCGATCAGCGCCACCACGGCGTGCAGCCGGTTGGCCGCCTCGTGCGCCTGGGCACGCAGCGCATCGGTGAACGCCAGCGCCGAGTCCAACTCACCCGCCAACTCCTGGAGTTCCGTGTGATCGCGGAGCGTGACCACGGTGCCGCGGCGGCTGCCGCCGGAGACCGGCGCCGCGTTGACCACCAGCACCCGCTCCTCGGTCACCAACACCTCGTCCACCACGGGCGGTTCGCCGCTCAGCGCCGCCACCAGACCGGGCGAGAGATCCAGCTCCGAGAGCGCCCGGCCGACCGGCTCGTCCGGCAGCCCGAGCAGTTCGAGACCGGCGTCGTTCACCAGCGCGATTCGGCCATCCCCGTCCAGCAGCAGCAGCCCCTCCCGCACCGCCCGAAGCGTCGCCTGGTGGTAGTCGTACATCCGGCTCAATTCGGCCGCGTTCATGCCGTGGGTGTGCCGACGCAGCCGGACGTTGACCGCCCAGGTACCCACCGCGCCCAGCGCCAGCGCCCCGCCGGCCACCAACAGCAGGCCACTGACCTGGTCGGCGACCCGGCGCCCTATGGTCTCGACGGCCAGCCCCGCGCTCACCAGCGCCACGATCTCGCCGTCCGCCCAGACGGGCGTGACCACCCGCATCGAGGGGCCCAGGGTGCCGGTGTAGGACTCGGTGAAGGTCTCGCCGCGCAGCGCGGGCTCCGTGTGGCCGATAAAGGTCTGCCCGATCAGCTCCGGGTTGGGGTGGGTCAGCCGCTCCCCGTCGGGGCGCATGATCGTGACAAAGGTGATCCCGGTGTCCAGGCGCACCCGTTCCGCATACGGCTGGAGCCGGGCGCTCGGGTCCTCGGAACGGAGCGCGGCCAACACGGACGGCGCGTCCGCGATGGCGCGCGCCACCACGGTGACCTCGGTGCGCGCCGCCTCCTCGGCCTGTTCCCTGGTGTTGAGATAGGTGAAGACCGCGCAGCCGGCCACCACCAGCGTCACCAGCAGCACCTGCATGGCGAAGAGCTGGCCGGCCAGCGAACGCGGGCGGGGGAGAGCCATAGCGCACAGTGTGCTCAGCCGGGGCGTTCACCGGAACCCACGGGCGCCGCCGGCTCGCGCCGCCGGACGCTGGCCACCGTTCCGCCGCCGCGAACTCCCGTTCCGCCGCCGCGAACTCCCGTTCCGCCGCGGCGGACTCCGCGCGCCGGCGCCGCGAACTCAATGAACGCAACCGTGACGGGCGTCACGTCCCCCTGGATAGTCGCAGTGCCTCAGGCCGACTCCACAACGACGAGGAGACCCCCACCGTGGCTGCCAAGTCCTCCCCCGCGCCCGCCCCTCCGGGGCCGAGAAGGCGGCGCGACCGCACGCACTACCTCTACATCTTCGTGATCCTGGCCGTGGTCGCCGGCGTCACCCTGGGCCTGGTGGCCCCCGGCGTCGCGGTGGAGCTGAAGCCGCTGGGCACCGGCTTCGTGAACCTGATCAAGATGATCATCTCGCCCGTGATCTTCTGCACCATCGTGCTCGGCATCGGCTCGGTCCGCAAGGCCGCCAAGGTCGGCGCCGTGGGCGGCCTCGCGCTCGGCTACTTCATGGTGATGTCGGCGTTCGCGCTGGTCATCGGCCTGGTGGTCGGCAACATCCTGGAGCCGGGCGCCGGGCTCGACATCACCCAGGACGCCAGGGAGGCGGGCGCGGCCCAGGCCGAGGGGGCCAGCGAGTCCACCGTGGACTTCCTGCTGGGCATCATCCCGACGTCGTTCGCCTCCGCGTTCACCGAGGGCGAGGTGCTCCAGACGCTGCTGATCGCGCTGTTCACCGGGTTCGCGATCCAGACGATGGGGCGCGCCGGGGAGCCGCTGCTGCGCGGCGTGCAGCACCTCCAGAAGCTGGTCTTCCGGGTGCTGGCGATGATCATGTGGGCGGCGCCGGTCGGCGCGTTCGGCGCGATGGCCGCCGTCATCGGCGAGACCGGCGCGGACGCGCTGCGCTCGCTGGCGGTCATCATGGTCGGCTTCTACCTGACCTGCGTGATCTTTGTGGCGCTGGTGCTGGGCGTGCTGCTGTGGGCGGTGGCCCGGGTCAACATCTTCACCCTGCTGCGCTACCTGGGCCGCGAGTTCCTGCTGATCCTGTCGACCTCCTCCTCGGAGTCCGCGCTGCCCCGGCTGATCGCCAAGATGGAACACCTGGGCGTCAGCAAGCCCGTGGTCGGCATCACCGTGCCCACCGGGTACTCGTTCAACCTGGACGGCACCGCGATCTATCTGACGATGGCCTCGCTGTTCATCGCGGAGGTGATGGGCGACCCGCTGTCGCTGGGCGAACAGATCAGCCTGCTGCTGTTCATGGTGATCGCCTCCAAGGGCGCGGCCGGCGTCACCGGCGCCGGCCTCGCGACCCTGGCCGGCGGCCTCCAGTCGCACCGACCCGAACTGGTCGACGGCGTCGGGCTGATCGTCGGCATCGACCGCTTCATGAGCGAGGCCAGGGCGCTGACCAACTTCGCGGGCAACGCCGTGGCCACGGTGCTGGTCGGCACCTGGACCGGGGAGCTGGACCGGCAACGGGCGGGCGAGGTCCTGGCCGGGCGGCTGCCGTTCGACGAGTCGACGATGGTCGACGACGGGGATGCCTCCGGCGGTGCGATGGACCCGGACGGTGCGGGAGGTTCCGACGGTGCGGGAGATTCCGACGGTGCGGGAGGTTCCGACGGTGCGGGCGGTGGCCGGTTGGGCAAGCAGGCCGACGGGCCGGCCGAACGGGCCGAACCGGCGGACTCCGTGGGCGAGTCCACGGCCCGCTGACGGCCGGGGAGGGCGGCGAGGCCGGCCCGGGACAGGCTCTAGGCTGCCCCCATGCGTCTTGTCATCGCCCGCTGCTCGGTCGACTACGCCGGCCGGCTCACCGCCCACCTGCCCATGGCTCCCCGACTCGTCCTGGTCAAGGCCGACAACTCGGTCTCCGTCCACGCGGACGACCGCGCCTACAAGCCGCTGAACTGGATGTCGCCGCCGTGCACCCTCAAGGAGGAGGAGACGGAGGACGGCGGCCAGCTCTGGACGGTGGTCAACAAGACGGGCGAGAAGCTGATCATCACCATGGAGGAGGTTCTCCACGACTCCTCCCACGAACTCGGCGTCGACCCCGGCCTGATCAAGGACGGGGTCGAGGCTCACCTCCAGGAACTGCTCGCCGACCGGATGGAAACCCTCGGCGAGGGCTGGACGTTGATCCGCCGCGAGTACCCCACGGCGATCGGCCCGGTGGACATCCTGGGCCGCGACGCCGACGGCGGCACGGTGGCCGTCGAGATCAAGCGGCGCGGCGAGATCGACGGCGTGGAGCAGCTCACCCGCTATCTGGAGTTGCTCAACCGCGACCCCCATCTCGCGCCGGTGCAGGGCCTGTTCGCGGCCCAGGAGATCAAGCCCCAGGCCCGGACCCTCGCCACGGACCGGGGCATCCGCTGCGTCACCCTCGACTACAACGCCCTGCGCGGCATCGAGGACGACAAGCTGCGCCTCTTCTGACGCGGCCCGCCTGCGGCGGGCTTCGGGGAGCGACAGCGCGGGCCCGGGCCTCGCCGTGGGCGAGGCCCGGGAGAGGGTCCGCCTGCCGGCGGGCGGGCGCGGCCTCGCGCCTGCGGCGCGGGCCGGGGAGGCGCGGGTCCGTACCGGGGGTCCCGCCTGCGGCGGGCACGTCTGCGGCGCGCGGGTTTGGCACCGCGCCTGCCGGCGGGCGGGCGCGGCCTCGCGCCTGCGGCGCGGGCCGGGGAGGCGCTGGCCACGCCGGGGCTCGGCTGGGGTCCCCCGTGCCGAGCACCGCGCCGGCGGCGCGGCCCGGGGAACGTGGGTTCGCCGCAGGCAGGTCACGATGCGTCGTTTCGTGCGCGGGCGGGGCCCGCGAACGGGCACCACCGAGCGAGGCTCCGCCCACGCGGCTCCCCTGCGGCCCGTCCGCAACGGTGACGCGAACGCGCTTGCCAGGCCGGGAACGGGAGTTGGCCGCCCCGGCATCCGAACGGAGAGCCGATCCGCGACGGACTTCTCAACGAGGTGGGTGCCTCCGGCCGCGAGCACCTGCCGAAGGCGTCCGCCCAGGAGGTGCCGCCTCACTGCGGGTCGGGCCCCGCCTCGGTGCGGGCGCTTTCGCATCGACGGGGACGGGTCGCGCGCCTGGCCGTGTGCGGCACCACCGAGCACCCCTCAACGCCAAGTCCCCAACTCCCGCCACCAGGCGTACCGTCGCCTCGCCGATGCCCGGCAGCACCACCACTCGCCGCGAACCCGCCGGCCAGTCAGCAGAAGAACTCGCCTCCCGGGGCGCGCCGCCAGAGCAACCCCCGCGACCTCCCGTCTCCCGAAATCCACCGCCCCTCCGGCGCCGCCGCCACCCATGAACTCCGTTCCGGCTCCCACCACCTGCCGAACCCGCCAGCCAACCGCCCAGCGCACCCCGGCGACACCCGCTACCAGCGAACCACCCGGCTCTCCACACCCCGCCAGCAAGCCAATCCCCCGACTTCGCGAACCATCGCCGCTCCCGCACCTCGGCGGCACCCGCCACCTCCCGAGGCGCGTCACCAGCCAACCGCCCAACGTTCCACACCCCGCCGGCAAGCCAGCCCCCGGCTTTCCGAACCATCACCGCTCCCCGCACCCCCTGCCTCCCGAACCCCGCCGCCAAGCGAACCCCCCGTCTCCCAAACCCCGCCGCCAGGCGAACCCCGTCTCCCGAACCCCGCCGGCAGGCGCCCCCCCTCCCGAGGCGCGCCGCCAGGCGAACCCGCCGCCAGGCGAACCCGCCACCTCCCGAACCCCGCCGGCAGGCGAACCCCCTTGACGGCCTCCCAGCCCCTCCCTACGGTCAACTGACGCCAGGATGAATCGTTTTAACCGGCTTCAACAGACCGTGCCACCCCATCCTCCGCCCAGGAACTCCGCCCAAGAAATCCGCCCAGGAGGGGCATGTGATCAGCAGACGCCAGATCCTCGCGACCACTACCGCCGCCGCCGCGACGGCGGCGGCCCCGTTGCCGGGGCTCACCCCGGCGGCGGCCGCCCGTCCCCGAGAGCCCAGCGGCCAGCGCCCCGGCGGGCAGCCGCTGCACGTCGCCTCCACCACCACCGAGTACGCCGACCGCCCCCTCGGCCTCGACGTCGAACAGCCCCGGCTCAGCTGGACGTTGGAGTCGGCCGTGCGCGGCCAGCGGCAGACCGCGTACCAGGTCCGCGTCGCCAGTTCGCCCACATTGCTCGACAACCCGGACATCTGGGACAGCGGCCAGCAGCCGTCCGACCAGTCCGTGCTGGTCCCCTACGCGGGGCCGCCGCCCGAGCCGCGCCGCCGGTACCACTGGTGGGTGCGGGTCTGGGACGCCGACGACGTCGCCTCCGAGTGGAGCGAGCCGACCTGGTGGGAGACCGGGCCCGGCGGTGCCGACGACTGGGGCGCCGAGTGGGTCACCGTGCCGGCCGAGGTGGGGGCCGCGCCCGCGCTCGGCGACGCGCACTGGGTGTGGTTCCCGGGCGACCCGGACGAGGCGCCGGCGGCGACCCGTTGGCTGCGGCTCGCCTTCGACCTCGACGACGGGCCGGTCACCGCGGCCGAGTTGGTGCTGGCCGCCGACGACGGCTTCACCGCCTGGGTCAACGGCGTGCCCGTCGGCGGCCGCCCGATCGTCGCCGGCCAGGACGCCTGGCGCGACCCGGCGCGGATCGACGTGACCGCCGAACTGCGCGCCGGCCGCAACGCGTTGGCCGTCGAGGCCGGCAACGCGACGACGGGCCCCGCGGGGCTGCTGGCCGTTCTCGAAGTGACCACCGGGGCCGGCACCAGCCGCCGGCTGGTCACCGGCGAGGCCGACTGGCTGAGCACCGACGTCGAGCCACCGGGCGAGGCGTGGCGCGCGCCGGAGTTCGAGCCGGACGGCTGGCAGCCGGTGCGGGCGCGCGCGCCCTGGGGAGGCGCCCCCTGGGGTGAGGTACACGCCCAGCGCTCGCCGGTGCTGCTGCGCCGTTCGTTCACGCTCCCCGCCGGCCCGGTCGCCGGCGCGCGGCTCTATGCGACGGCGCTCGGCCTCTACGAGGCGCGGCTCAACGGGGAACGCGTCGGCGACGCCCAGCTCACCCCCGGCTGGACGGACTACCGCCGCCGGGTCGCCTACCAGGCGTACGACGTCACGGAGCAGGTGCGCGCGGGCGAGAACGCGCTGGGTTTCGCGCTGGCGCCCGGCTGGTACGCGGGGCACATCGCGTGGTTCGGTCAGCAGCGGTACGGCGAACTGCCCTCGCTGCTCACGGTCCTTGAGGTCACCTACCAGGACGGTCGCGTGGAACGAGTCGCGAGCGACGGCACCTGGCGCGCGGCCACCGGTCCTTGGCTGGTCGCGGACCTGATCCACGGGGAGGAGTACGACGCGCGGCGGGAGGTGAACGGCTGGGACGCGCCCGGCTTCGACGACCAAGCCTGGCGTCCGGTCGTCCCGACGGAGGTCGCGACGCCCGAGGTCGTCCGGATGGTGGACGAGCCTACCCGGGTGGTGAGCGAGCTGCCTGCGGTGAGCGTCACCGAGGTGCGGCCCGGCGTGCACCTCTTCGACCTGGGCCAGAACATGGTCGGTTGGGTCAGGCTGCGGGTGACGGGCGAGGCCGGCACCCGGGTCACGCTGCGCCATGGCGAGGTGCTGGACCGGGACGGCCGGCTCTACACGGAGAACCTGCGCACCGCCCGCGCCCAGGACGTCTTCACCCTCGCGGGCGGCGGGGAGGAGGTCTTCGAACCCAGGTTCACCTTCCATGGGTTCCGCTATGTCGAGGTCGCCGGCCTGCCCGGCACCCCGGGCGCCGAGGCGGTGACCGGGCGGGTGGCGCACACGGCGGCGCCGTTCACCATGGAGTTCTCCACCAACCTGGAGATGGTCAACCAGTTGCACCGCAACATCACCTGGGGCCAGCGCGGCAACTTCCTGTCCGTGCCGACGGACACCCCGGCGCGCGACGAGCGGCTGGGCTGGACCGGCGACATCAACGTCTTCGCGCCGACCGCCTGTTATGTGATGGCGTCCGCGCGGTTCCTCACCAAGTGGCTGACGGACCTGCGCGACGGGCAGCCCGCCGAGGGCCCCAACCGGGGCGGCTTCCCCGACGTGGCGCCGGCCATGGACGAACTCGGCCTGGGCGTGGCCGGCTGGGGCGACGCGGGGGTGACCGTTCCGACGAGCCTGCACCGCGCCTACGGCGACGAGCGGGTGCTGGCGGAGAACTGGCCGGCGATGACCGCCTGGATCGACTATCTCGTCGAGCACAGCGAGGGGCTGGTGCGGCCGGCCGAGGGGTACGGGGACTGGCTCAACGTCGAGGACGAGACGCCCAAGGACGTCATCGGCACGGCGTACTTCGCCCATGCCGCTGCCCTGGTCGCCGGTGTCGCGCGGGTGTTGGGGCACGATCCCGCGCCCTACGACGACCTGTTCGCGCGGGTGCGGGACGCGTTCAACGCCGCCTTCGTTGCGGCGGACGGGCGGATCGCCGGCGACACCCAGACCGGCTGCGTGCTGGCGCTTTCGATGGACCTGCTGCCCGGTGCCGCGCTGCGGGCGGCGGTGCTGGGGCGGCTGGTGGAGTTGGTCGAGGCGCGGGGCGACCACCTGTCCACCGGCTTCCTCGGCACCCCGAGGCTGCTGCCGACGCTCACCGAGGCGGGGCGCGTCGACGTCGCCTACCGGCTGCTGGAGCAGGACGCCTTCCCGTCGTGGGGGTACCAGATCGCGAACGGCGCGACCACCATGTGGGAGCGCTGGGACTCGATCACGCCGGACGGCGGGTTCCAGACGGCGGGCATGAACTCGTTCAACCACTACGCCTATGGCGCGGTCGGCGAGTGGCTGTACGGCACCGTCGCCGGCATCGCGCCGGGCGCGCCCGGCTTCCGGGTGGTCACCGTCCGGCCGCGCCCCGGCGGCGGGGTGACCACGGCCTCGGGGCGGTTCCTTTCGCCGTACGGGATCGTCGCGACGCACTGGGCGCTGGGCGGGGACGGGACGTTCACGCTGGACGTCGAGGTGCCGGTGAACGCCACGGCCGAGGTGTGGGTGCCGGCGGAGACCGGTGAGCAGGTCGAGCAGGACGGCGCGTCGTTCGAGCGGATGGCGGACGGCTGTGCCGTCTTCACCACGGGCTCGGGTCGGTACCGCTTCGCCGTGGCGGCGGGCTGAACCCGGCCGCCGCTCCGCCGGGCCGCCGCTGAACGGCGGCCCGGTGGGCGGTGGGTCGGGCGGTGGGTCGGTCCGGCGCGGCCGGGGCGTCAGCCGGCGGTGGCGCTGGCGCCGGGTGCGGCGGACTCCGTCGGCGTGGCCGGCTCCGTGGCGGATTCCGTGGCCTCCTCCGTGGCGGTGGGCGAGGCGTCCGTGCCCTCGTCGTCGCCTTCGGTCGGCGGGTCCGTGGGGTCGGTCGGCGGGTCCGTGGGGTCCGTCGGCGGATCGGTCGGGTCCGTCGGCGGGTCGGTCGGGTCGGTGGGCGGGTCGGTGGGGTCCGTCGGCGGGTCGGTGTCCCCGCCGCCGCTGTCGCCGCCGGAACCTCCGGAGCCGCCCGAACTCCCGCCCGAGCCCTCGGACTCCGACGGCGTGGTGGGCTGGGGGGTGGTCGGGTCGGGCGTGGTCGGCTGGTCGGTGGGCTCGGTCGGCTCGGCCTCGGACGTCTCCTCGGTCGGCGAGGGCGTCTCGCTCGGCTCCTCGCTCTCCTCGGTGGCCGACTCCTCGGGCGTGGTCTCCTCGGTGACCGGGGCGTCCTCCTCCGAGGCGGCCGGGTCGTCGCGGGTGACGTTCTCCGCGTCGTCCCCCGAGTCGCCCGAGGTGAGGCCCAGCGCGACCACCGTGCCGAGCACGGCGGCCAGCAGCGCGCCAGCGCCGGTGGCCACCGCGTTGCGGCGGTTCCCCCGGGCGAGCATCTGGCGCAGCGTGGCGCCCGACTCCTCGGGCGAGCGCCCCCGGATGACCAGGGTCAACTCGGTGGAGCCGGGCGGCTCGGGCGCGTGGGCGGCGGGCGGCGCGTTCACCTCGGGCGGCGGCTGCTGGGTGAGGTCGGCGGGCAGGCCGGCGGGCGGGGTGTGCGCGGGCAGGGCGGACGGCGGCCTGGTCAGGTCGTCCACCAGGGTCAGCGCGCGGCGGCCGGCGACGGCGCCGCCGGCGTCGGACAGCACGCCGCGCAGCGCCGTGGACGCCTCCAACTCGGCGCGGGCCCGGGCCAGTTGGCCCTCGCAGATGGCGAGGACGCCCAACTCGTGGTGGAAGTACGCCTCCTGGGCGACGGCGCCGGCTTCTCTGGCCGCCTCCTGCCCGGT
Organism: Streptomyces sp. 3MP-14; assembly: GCF_006334905.2. NCBI lineage: Bacteria > Bacillati > Actinomycetota > Actinomycetes > Kitasatosporales > Streptomycetaceae > Streptomyces > Streptomyces sp. 3MP-14. Next base: position 67,750 of record NZ_VDLZ02000010.1, on the reverse strand, counting down.
GCGCAGCGCCCGTTCCCAGGCGCCCCAGCGCAGCCCGGCGGCCAGCAGGGGCGCGGTGCGGCGGACCAGCTCCGTGGCCTCGGCGGCCAACCCGGCCTGCTGGGCGGCGCGTTGTGCGGCGAGCAGCACGTCGGCCTGGGCCACGGCCTCCTCGGCCGCGACCTGCGCCTCGCTGAGCCACCAGGTGAAGTGGCGGGTGAGCGAGGCGATCCGGGCCGCGCCGTCGGCGGCCAGCTCGGAGCCCTCCAGCGCGGCCAGCGCGCCGGGCGCCAGCCGCCGCCGGGGGCCGACCCGGGTGAGCAGGCCGCAGTCGACCAACTCCGTGTAGGCGACGGTGGCTTCGCCGTCGCCGGTGAGCGCGGGCAGAGCCGCAGGGTCGGGCAGCTCGCCGCCGAGCGCCAGGGCAATCACCAGCAGTTCCCTGGCGCCCTCGGATATCGCGGCGGCCAGGGCGCCGACCAGGCCGTCGGCCGAGGGCAGCGGGCCGCGCCCGCCGAGCGCGCGGTACCGCAGCACCGCGCCGGCCTGCACGAGGTGCAGCGGCAGGCCGCCGCCGGCGCGGCCCAGCTCGTCGGCCCACTCGACCTCGGCGGGCGTCAACTCGCGGGCGACGGCCAGCGCCAGCAGCCGGCGTCCTGCGTCCGGGCCGATGCCGGCGAGCGGAACGTCGACCACGCCGGAGCTGGCGCCGGGCGCCGGCGCCTCGGGGCGCTGGGCCAGCAGAAAGGCGCACTCGGGCGTCGCGGTGAGCAGCTCGTCCAGCGCGGCCCCGCCGAACTCCACGTCGTCCAGCACCACCACGGCGCCGATCTCCCGCAGCGCGGCGGACAACTCGGTCGGCCCGGGGCGGTAGTTGCTGACGTGGTGAACGGCCGCGTACAGCTCGTGCAGCAGGTCCCTCGGGGTGCGCCGGTGGCCGTTGAGCCGGACCACCCCGTCGGGGGCCAGCGTGGCGCAGTCCTCGGCGACGGCGGCCAGCAGCGCGCTGCGGCCCACCCCCGAGGGGCCGGTCAGCCGGACGGAACGGCCGCCGGCGAGCAGCGCGCGCAGATGGGCGCGTTCCTCCTCGCGGTCGAGCAGCGGCGGGCCCGGCTCGGCGTCGGCGGCTCCGGCGGCCCCGGGGGCGCCGGCGGCAGCCGGCGCGCGGCGCGGGGCGAGCGGGCGGCGCCCGGGCGGGCAGGGCACGATCTCGCTGCCGTCGATGGGGTTGATGGTCAGCAGGAAGTCGCCCGCGATCAGCCAGGCCGCCCGCCCCGACCCTTCGCCGGCGCCGCTGCGCTGCGCCGGCCGGTCGGCGGGGTCCGTGGGGTGGTTGAGGTCCATGGGTCAGAGTCTCTCGGCAGTGAGTGCGGCGACGCCGCCTGGTGAATGACCCCACGCTACCGGTGGGGTGTGACAGGACGAACCTCGGTGTGGCGAATTCACGGGAAACGGGGACCCGTTGGCGCCCCGGCGCCGCCCTCGCCGCCCCCGCCGGAACGGCCGGCGTGCGGGGCGGCGTTCAGTGGCAGCGTTCAGTGGCGGCGTTCAGTGGCGGCGTTCGGCCCGGCGTTCAGGGGGCGATGGTCAGCACGCGGTGCAGCCGGGCGGCGACCAGCACCCGGTGCATTCGGGGCGGGACGTCGCGCAGCACCAGCCGACGGCCGGCCCGGCCGGCCCTGCGGTGGGCGCCCATGATCACGCCGAGCCCGGTCGCGTCCCAGGCGTCGAGTCCGGCGAGGTCGAGCACCAGGTCGCCCTCGCCGGAGTCGACGGCGCGGTGCAGCGCGCTCCTGGCGTCGGCCGCGCTGCGCACGTCCAACCGCCCGCCGACGACCAACTCGGCGTGGTCGCCCGTGATGTGCATGTACGTTCCCCCGCTCGCTGGCGCGGCTGGTTGCGACAGGGAGGACAGCAGGGTGCGCCGTCTCACGTGGTGGCGCTCCCCGTGGCTCCGCTCGTCCGGCCGGGTCCGGCCGCCGCCGGTGACCGTGGCCCCGGCCGCGCCGGCGGACCCGGGCGTGCTGGTGGTGGTGAGGGTGCTTGCTGTGCTGGTGAGTGCGTTGATGGTGGCGATGGCTCTTCCGCTGCTCTTCGCTGTGGGTGTGGGGGATTCGGGCGCCGGCTTCGGTGCCGGGTCCCGGTGGGGGCCCGGCGTGGGGGGTGCGGCGCGGGGGTTCGGCGGGCCACGCGTCCCGGAACGGTGATGGCGAACCGGGGTGCGGCGGCCGGCCGTTCGGCTTCCCGGGGCGGGTGGATGGCCGCACCGGGCGGGTGGCGTGGGCCCGTGCGGATGGCGTGGGCCCGGGCGGGATCTGTCACCAGATCCGCGTCGGGGGTCTAGTGGCTGTAGAAGCCCTGGCCGGTCTTCCGGCCCAGGCTGCCGGCGTCGACCATCCGCCGCATGATCTCCGGCGGCGCGAACTTGCCGTCGGCGGACTCGCGGTGGATGTTCTCCGTGGCGTGCAGCAGCACGTCCACGCCGGTGAGGTCGGCGGTGGCCAGCGGGCCCATGGCGTGGCCGAAGCCCAACCGGCAGGCCGTGTCGATGTCCTCGGCCGAGGCGACGCCCGACTCGTAGAGGCTGACGGCCTCCATGACCAGGGCGGTGATCAGCCGGGTGGTGACGAAGCCGGCCACGTCGCGCTCGACCACGACCACGGTCTTGCCGGTCGACTCGGCGAACTCCCGGGCCGTGGCCAGGGTCTGGTCGCTGGTCAGGTGGCCGCGCACCAACTCGCAGAGCGCCATGAGGGGAACCGGCGAGAAGAAGTGGGTGCCCACCACGCGGTCGGGTCGCCGGGTCGCGGCGGCCAGCTTGGTGATGGGGATGGCCGAGGTGTTGGAGGCCAGCACGGCCTCGTCCTTGACCAGACCGTCCAGGGTGCGCAGCAGTTCACGCTTGGTGTCGACGTCCTCGAAGACCGCCTCGACCACCAGCTCGGCGTCGGCCACGGCGTCGAGGTCCGTGGTCGTGCTGATCCGGGTCAACGCGGCGTCCGCCGCCGCCTGTTCGAGGCGTTCCTTCTCCACGAACTTGGCGAGGGAGGTCTCGATGGCCCGTCGCCCCTTGGCCAGCGCGTCCTCGGTGAGGTCGCGCAGCACCACGTCCCAGCCGGCCTGAGCGGCGACCTGGGCGATGCCGGAGCCCATCAGACCGGCACCGACGACGGCGAGCTTCCTGGCCACGAGTGATCTCCCTTGATACACGGCGACTCCGGGGAGACTAGACCCTAGCCGCCACGGGGCCGGTGTGGGGGGAGAAGAGACACGCGTCACGGCGGCGTGGTACCGGCGGGACGCCGGGCGGGCGTTGGCCGTGACGCCGGCCACACCGCGTGACGCTGGCGGCCCGTCAGACGGCGCGATCGCCTCCGGCGGCCTCGGGGCCGGAGGCGGCGGCCGCGCCAGAGCCTGCGGGGCGGCGGGCGAAGTCCCGCACCTCCTGGCCGAGCAGCCGCTCGCTGATGTCGAGTCTCCGGCTCAGCTCCGCCTTGACCTCGTCAACGGTCCGACCGGCCATGGCGCAGCGGCGGACGGTCTGGTTGAGGTTGGCGTGCACCGCCATCAGCTGGGCGGCGACCAACTCGGGCAGCGGGTCGTCGGGCTCGCAGCCGGCCTCCTCGGCCAGGGTCCGCCCCAGGTGGAACGCGGTCTTGAACTGCATCCGCATCAGCCGCGCCATCAGCGAAGAGGAGTTGGTGACGACGGACATGAAGTGCTCGAAGCCCTCGACCATGCCGAGGTTGACCGGGCGCTCGTCCATGTCCTCGCGCATCCCGTCGAAGATCGCCTCGGCGGCGGACTGGCCGGGGCGCCGCTGGCGCACCCGGGCCGACGGCCGGTCGACGATCTCGTCCTCGCGGTCGAAGAAGAGGTCCTCCTTGGCCGGGAAGTAGTTGTAGACCGTGTTCACCGAGACCTCGGCGGCCTCGGCGACCTCGGCGACGGTGACGGCGTCGAAACCACGCTCCAGGAACAGGCCCGTGGCCACATCCGAGATGTGCTGCCTGGTCTGCCGCTTCTTGCGTTCCCTCAACCCGGTCATGGTCGCCATCGTAGCGTTGCCTTGGCTCACTTAAAACTTGGAGCGATTGCATTTTTTGAGCCTCTCTGGTTTTCTGACCCGCATGGCACCGATCCTCAGCACGCACGACCTGGCACTGGCCTTCCCCACCAAGCACGGCCTCGTCGAGGCTGTCCGGGGCATCGACATGTCCATCGAGAACGGTGAGATCCTCGGCTTCCTCGGCCCCAACGGCGCGGGCAAGACCACCACGCTGCGGATGCTCACCACCCTGCTCACCCCCACCCGGGGCAGCGCGACCGTCGCCGGGCACGACCTGGCCACCGAACCCCGCGCGGTGCGCCAGAAGATCGGCTATGTGGCGCAGTCCGGCGGACTCGACCCGCAGGAACGGGTCCGGGCCGAACTCGTGCTCCAGGGCCGCCTCTACCGGCTCAGCCGGACCGAGGCCGAGGCCAGGGCCGAGGAACTGGCCACCGACCTGGACCTGACGGACCTGCTGGACCGCAAGTGCTCGGAGCTGTCCGGCGGCCAACGACGGCGCCTGGACATCGCCATGGCCCTCACCCACCGGCCGGCGCTGCTCTTCCTCGACGAGCCGACCACGGGACTCGACCCCGGCAGCCGCGCCGACCTGTGGGAACTGGTGCGCCGCATCCGGCGGCAGGAGGGCACCACCATCTTCCTGACCACCCACTACCTCGACGAGGCGGACGCGCTGGCCGACCGACTGGTGATCATCGACCACGGCGAGATCGTCGCCGAGGGAGCCCCCACCGCCCTCAAGGAGCAGTACGGCGGCTCACCCGACGCGTCCCTCCAGGACACCTTCATCGCCATCACCGGCCACGGACCGCGCCAGGAGGAGGACGCACCGATCGCCGTGTGAACGCCCCACGCGCGACCACTCCCCCGCGTCCCGACGCCGGGCCCGATCCCGTCCCGCCTCTCTTCGCCGAAAGGCCCACACGACCATGACCACCGTGCTCGCCGACTCCCGACTGATCTTCGAACGCTATGCGCGCCAGACCCTCCGCTCCCGCATCAGCCTGATCTTCGGGCTGATGCAACCCATGCTCTTCCTCGGTCTCTTCGGCCCACTGCTGGAGGACGTCCCGCTGGGCCGCGAGGGCGACTCCTGGCAGATCCTGGTGCCCGGCCTGCTGATCCAACTCGGCCTCTTCAGCGCGGCGTTCGCCGGCTTCGGCATCCTCATCGAGAAGCAGCTCGGCATCGTCGAACGGATGCGGGTCACGCCCGTCAGCCGCACGGCGCTGCTGCTCGGCCGGGTCCTGCGCGACGTGGCGATGCTGCTCGTCCAGTCGCTGGTCCTGGTGCTGGCCGGCGTGGCCTTCGGCCTACGCGCCCCCGTGCTCGGGGTGTTGATCGGCTTCGTCTTCGTCGCCGTCCTCGCGCTCTCCCTGGCCTCACTCTCCTATGCCTTCGCGATGCGGGTGAACTCCGCCCAGGAGTTCGCCCCCGTGATCAACTCCATCAACCTGCCCGCCATGCTCCTCTCCGGCATCCTGCTGCCCATGGCCCTCGCCCCCGCCTGGCTGGACGTGGTCTCGCACTTCGTCCCCTTCCGCTATCTCGTCGACGGCGTCCGCGCCGCCTTCGTCGGCGACTACGGAGACGGCTCGCTCGCCCTGGGCGCCCTCGCCTCCGCGCTGCTGGCCGCCGTCTCCCTCACCCTCGGCACCCGCCTCTTCCGCACGGCCGGGGCCTGACCGCGCGCAGTAGGCTCCCGGCATGGTCAACCTCACCCGGATCTACACCCGTACCGGAGACAGCGGCACCACCGCGCTGGGCGACATGAGCCGGACTGCCAAGACCGACTCCCGCATCGCCGCCTACGCCGACGCCAACGAGGCCAACGCGGCGATCGGCACGGCCCTGGCGCTCGGCCAACTCCCCGACGACGTGAGGACCGTTCTGGTGCGGGTGCAGAACGACCTCTTCGACGTCGGCGCCGACCTGTGCACCCCCGTCGTGGAGAACCCCGAGCACCCGCCGCTGCGCGTGGAGCAGAGCTATGTCGACCGCCTGGAGGCCGACTGCGACCGCTTCCTGGCCCCGCTGGAGAAGCTGCGCAGCTTCATCCTCCCCGGCGGAACCCCCGGTGCGGCCCTGCTCCACCAGGCCTGCACCGTGGTCCGCCGGGCCGAGCGCTCCACCTGGGCCGCCCTCGACGAACACGGCGAGTCCATGAACCCGCTCACCGCCACCTATCTCAACCGACTCTCCGATCTGCTCTTCATCCTCGCCAGGACCGCCAACAAGGAGACCGGCGACGTGCTCTGGGTGCCCGGCGAGAACCGCTGAGCGCCGGCGATCCCCCGGCGAGGCCGTCCCGCGCGGCCGGCCCCGCCGGCCCGCCCGCTCATCCGCCGCCTCCCGCGTCCGACCGCCGCCACACTCCCGGCGGGGTGCCCGCCGAGCCGCCGAACCCGGCGTCCCCCGCCGGCCGTTGCCCCCACCCAACGCCCCGGGCCGCCTCGGCCGCCCCGGGTGGGACAGACCCCGCCGAGGGCCGCATGGTGCCCGGGGAGCCGCCGCCGCTCTCCACGAACCCCCCGGTGATCTCCGGCTGCGCGGACTCCTCGCCCTGCTTGGGTCGCTTGGGCCAGATCGTGTAGGCCACAGCGATCAGCGTGTGGATGCCCAGCACCCGCAGCGCGGCGAACTGGACCGCCACCATGCCCCGGTCCGTCTCCGGCTCGGATATGAACCACCGCAGCAGCTGCGCGACCGTCACGACTATCAGCACCGAGACCAACGTCATCCGCCACAGCCGCCACTCGTGTCCCGCCCTGGCCATGCCGTACCTCGGCGGCTTCGCCGGCCTGGCCGCCCCGCCGAGGCGATGCGCGGCATGGCCGTCGGCCCAGGTGACCAGATAGTGCCCGTAGCCAACGGTGAAGCCGAGATACAACACGGCCAGGCCGTGCCCGGCGCTCATCTCCCCGCCGCCCCGCAGATCGATGGCCGTGGCCGTCAGCAACAGCACATCGATCAGCGGCACCCCCAGCAGCAGCGCCCCGCCCAGCCGCCGCATCCGCAGCAGGTAACGCACCGCCAGGCCGCTGGCCAACACCACCCAGAAGGCCACCTCGGCGGCCAAGATCAGGCCCACCATCATCGCCCCACACCCCCTCGGACTCTCCGGACAGACGTTCCCCTCAAGGATCGCCGCCGTCAGCCCACCGCACGTCACCCTCAGTGACGATTCCCCCAGCCGTCCCTGCATCCTTAGATGTAGATCGGACGACGGTCCCGCTCAGCCCGGGTCCGTGCTCGAATAAGACCATGCCAGCACCACCGCGACCGCACCGTCACGATCTGTGGATCGCGTTGGCCGGCCTCGTCACGGGGCTGGTCGCGATCCTCTTCGAGCTGTACACGTTCAACCCGTACCAGACCTCCGAGGTGCTGCGCCTCCCCGGGCTGCTGGTGATCTGCGCCGCCGAGGTGTGGCGCCGCACCCTGCCCAGGACGGCGCTCGCGGTGGCCACGGCGGCCCTGGTGATCGACGCGTTCGCCGGCGGCTCGCTGCCGGTGCTGGTGATGTTCACCGACGTGATCTACGCGGCGGTGCTCTACGGCCCCGCCCGGTTCGGCCGGGCCGTGGTCTCCGGCTCCACCCTGTTCAGCGCCGCTGGCGCCGTCGCCGTCCTCGCCTGGCTGCGCGAGCCCGAGGCGCTCGTCCTCGGCGCCGCCCTCTTCGGGATATCGGCGGCCCCGTCCTGGACGGGGCTCCTGCTGCGCGAGTACCGCGACAAGGCGGCCGCCGAGCGGCTCCGCGCCGAGCAGACGGCCCTGCTCGCCGAGATGGACAGAGCGCAGGCGGTCGCGACCGAACGCGCCCGCATGGCAAGGGAGTTGCACGACATCGTCGCCAACCACCTCTCCGCCATAGCCATCCACTCCACGGCGGCTCTCTCGCTGGGCAGGCCCGAGACCAACCTGGAGGCCCTCCATGTGATCAGGGAGAACAGCACCCAGGGCCTCACCGAGATGCGCCGGCTGATAGGGCTGCTCCGCACCTCGGACGCCGAGCGGCCCCCCGAGGCCAACCCCACGCTCGACGGCCTCGACGCCCTGCTGAAGCGCGCTGCCGTGGGCGACGCCTCGGGCGCGCTGAGCTTCGTCGGCCGCGACGAGCGCGAGGCCGACCTGCGGCTGCCCGCCCCGGTCGAGCTGGCCGCCTACCGAATAGTCCAGGAGTCCCTCACCAACGCCGTCAAGCACGCGGCCCCCGGCCGGGTCGAGGTGCACCTCGGCCACCGGGACGAACGGCTGACGGTCACCGTCACCAGCCCCTACCGCCAGGACACCGCCTCCCGCGCGCCGGGCACCGGCAGCGGCCTGGTGGGCATGGCCGAGCGGGTCGAGCTGCTCCATGGCAACTTCGCCGCCGGTCCGGTCAACGAACCAACGGGAACAAGCAGTTGGCGGGTCGCCGCCGAACTCCCCCTCGTGGAAGGACACTCGACCGCATGACCATCCGGGTGCTGGTCGCCGACGACCAGGCGGCCGTGCGCCAGGGCCTCGTACTGATCCTGCGCAGCGCCGACGACATCGAGGTGGTCGGCGAGGCGGCCGACGGCGAGGCCGCAGTGCGGCTCGCCGCCGAACTGCGCCCCGACCTCGTACTGATGGACATCCAGATGCCCCGACTCGACGGCGTCTCGGCCACGCGCCAGATCGTCGAACGACGGCTGGCGGAGGTGCTGGTGCTGACCACCTTCGACTTCGACGAGTACGTCTTCGGCGCGCTGCGCGCCGGCGCCGGCGGCTTTCTGCTCAAGGACAGCGACATGGAGACGCTGCTGAACGCGGTGCGCACGGTGGCCGCCGGAGAGGGAACGGTCGCGCCGGCGGTCGCCCGCCGGCTGTTCGCCGAGTTCGCCCGGCAGTCGTCCGATCCCCCGCCGCCCGCCGCATCAGCGCCCGCCGCATCGCCGGCCGCCGAGCGGCTGTCCTGCCTCACCCCGCGCGAACGGCAGGTGCTCGAGCAGATCGGAGCCGGCCTGTCCAACGCACAGATCGCCGACCAACTCCACATGGCCGAGGCCACGGTGAAGACCCATGTCAGCCGGCTGCTGGGCAAGTTGACCCTCACCAACCGGGTGCAGGCCGCCGTGCTGGCCCAGGAGCTGCGCCTCCCCGGCAGCCGGTGAGCGGCTGCCCGCGATGCGGCTTGCCGCCGGGGCGGGAGCGCCAGCCGGCCGCGCCGGCCGCCGGGGCGGCGCGGGCGCGCGGGCAGCGGGGCGTGCCTGCCCGGCAGGCGGTGCGGCCCGGCGGGGGCCCGGGCTGGCGCCCGGGCGGGGCGGATGGGGCACCGAGTTGGCGGGTGGACTGGCCGCTGCCGTGCGGGGGTCGCCGCCGGGCCGCTGCCCGGCGCGGAGCGTCGGCACACAGCGCGGGCGCGCGAAGCAGGCACGCCATGGGGACGCACGCCGGGAGACACCGAGCCGAGCGCGGGCGCCCGCCGGGGCGCGCCGGTTAGCCAAAGAGGCGGGTCGGCGGGGCGCGTTGGGGCGTGGTAGTTCGGTTGCGCGGAGACGAACGCCTGGGCGTCTGACAGGGTCTGGGCGACCGGCAGCCGGCTTCGGCCAGGCGTGCCAACTCGTGGTCAACGCGGGGCAGCTAGGGCACGCCCGGGGCGTCGCGCAGCGTGACCGCCAGCGGGGAAGGCCTCCGGGCCCCCGGCCTGGCCCGGGCCCACAGCAGCTCACCGACGGTGGCGGGGTGTCTGTCGGTGGGGGCGGGCAGCCACTTCGGCAGGGGCGGGGCACGCACCGCCGACGGGCGGGGCGGCCGGCCGCCCTCGGTGTTCCTGCCCCGGCGTTCCCGCCCCCGGGCGTGACGGTGAGCATCGACGGCCGGTCAACTGCGGGAGGGCGAGCGGCAGGACGGGCCGTCGCGCGGCGTTCGGGGGCGTCGACGCCGGGCATCGGAGCGGCGGTACGCCGCGACGTCCCGGCCTCCGCAAACGGAAGAGGCGACCAGGCCGGACGCAGCCGGGGCGCCGGCGGCGCACCGCCCGCAGACGGCGCCGTCCCGCAACCACCCACCGCCGGAGGCACCCCGCCTTTGGTACAGACCTATTGACCCGTGGTCCAGACCACTCTAATCTCTCGGGCACACGCTGAGCACGCCATGACAACCCCCACAGTCAACTCCCCGCGCCGCTCCACCCCTTGAGTCACACCCCTTGAGTCACAGCGCCCGGAGAACGCGCGCTCCGCGTGGCGGAGGCGTCCCCCCACACCCCGGCACACCCACCCCGGCTCACCCCCACCACAACCCCCCACCACGAACCCCCGCACCACAAACCCCCACCCACCCCCACCGTCTCTCTCCAACCAGGGAGTCCCCTTGAGATCATCCACACCCTCCGAGCGCCGTCCCGAGCGCCGTCCCGAGCAGCACCCCGAGCAGCGCCGCCCGCGTCGTGCGCGCCGGCTGATCACCGTTCTCGCCGCCGCCCTCGCCCTCCCCGCCGCCGGCCTGGTCGCCCTGACGGCGCCCGCCGGGGCCGACGAGCCGGCGGCAGGGTCGGCGTCCGGGCCGGCGGCCGAGATCGTCACCGCCGAGCCCAACGCCGTCGGCGAGGTCCGCCTCGGCTACTTCACCGAGTGGGGCGTCTACGACCGCGACTACCACGTCAAGGACATCGTGGACTCCGGCTCCGCCGAGCAGATCACCCACATCAACTACAGCTTCGGCAACGTGGTCGGCGGCGAGTGTACGGTCGGCGACTCCTACGCCGCCTACGACCGCGCCTACACCGCCGAGGAGAGCGTCAGCGGCGAGGCCGACACCTGGGACCCGGGTGCCCTGCGCGGAAACTTCAACCAGCTGAGGCAGCTCAAGGAGCAGTACCCCCACATCAAGGTCCTGTGGTCCTTCGGCGGCTGGACCTGGTCCGGCGGCTTCGGCGAGGCCATGCAGAACCCCGAGGCCTTCGCCCAGTCCTGCTACGACCTGGTCAACGACCCGCGCTGGGCCGGCGTCTTCGACGGCATCGACCTCGACTGGGAGTACCCCAACGCCTGCGGCCTGACCTGTGACGAGTCGGGCCCCGAGGTCTTCGGCGACATGATGCAGGCCTTCCGGGGCGCCTTCGGCGACCAGCTGGTGACCGCCGCGATCACCGCCGACGCCTCCGACGGCGGCAAGATAGCCGCCGCCGACTACGCCTACGGCGCCGAGTACGCGGACTACCTCGCCGTGATGACCTACGACTTCTTCGGCGCCTTCGACGCGGACGGGCCCACCGCCCCGCACTCGCCGCTCACCAGCTACGACGGCATCCCCCAGGAGGGCTTCACCAGCGAGGACGCGATCGCCGCGCTCCAGGCCCAGGGCGTGCCATCCGAGAAGCTGCTGCTCGGCGTCGGCTTCTACGGCCGTGGCTGGACGGGCGTGACCCAGTCCGAGCCCGGTGGCACCGCCACCGGCGCCGCGCCCGGCACCTATGAGGCCGGCATCGACGACTACCACGTGCTCGTCAACTCCTGCCCGGCGACCGGCACCGTCGCCGGCACCGCCTACGCGCACTGCGGCAACGAGTGGTGGAGCTACGACACCCCGGAGACCATCGTCGACAAGATGGCCTGGGCCAACAGCCAGGGTCTCGGCGGCGCCTTCTTCTGGGAGTTCTCCGGCGACACCTCGGACGGCGCCCTGCTGGACGCCATCGACAGCGGCCTCAACGCCGCCTGACAAAGGCCCGTACAGAGCCAGCACGCACCGCCTGCGGGGTGGCACCGGCGATCAACAGCGCCCGGTGCCACCCCGCAGGCACGAGCACCGAGAACGAACAACGAAACGCGCGCCCCGGCGAACCACAACCCCGGAAAACGCGCGCCCCAACAAACAACGCCCAACCCCCCGAAGGCCGACCCCCGTCAGCCCCCGCCAACCCCCGAAAGCCAAGCGGCAAGCGGCAAGCGGCAAGCGCAACGCCTCACGCCACGTTGACCCGCTGCCCCGGCGGCGCCGCCTCCAGCCACGCCAGGAACCCGGTGAGCGCGTCCTCGCTCATCGCCAGCTCCACATCGAGCCCGTCGTGCCGACAGCTGAGCACCACCGCGCCCGGCAGCAGCGCCAACTCCTCGTCGCCCTGCGGCAGTCGACGGTCCCGCACCTCGATCCGCTCCCGGTGCAGCGACTGCCTCGGGCGCGGCGCGTAGGAGAAGACCCGGAACCACTCGACGCGGTCCCCGTTGTACCGGGCGACCCCGTACCGCCACCCCTTGCCCGCCGACTTGCCGGACGCGGGCGGCGCGAACCTGGCGCTACAGTCAAAAGTGCCGCCGGAGCGTTGGATCACCCGGCGGCGCAGCCCGAAGGCGAAGAGCCCGAGCACCAACAACAACAGCGCCACGCCCAACACGGTCAAGGCGAGGACCATCTCGACCGACCTCCTCGCCTCGTGCGTCCGTCCCGGCTCTCACCCGGGCTCGATCGCTCCGTCTTCTCTCAGCGCTCCGCCGCCACGGCCTGCAAGCGGACCGACGCCCGGCGCTCCGCCTCGGCGTCCGTCTCCGCCTGGGCCTGCTCAAGTGACCGCTGGGCCCGCTCGACATCGATCTCGTCGGCCAGCTCAGCCACCTCGGCAAGCAGCGACAGCTTACCGTCCGTGTAGGACAGGAAGCCTCCGTGGACGGCGGCGACCACCGTGCCCTCCCCCGTCTCACCCGTGGTGCGGATGGTCACCGGGCCGGAACGCAACACGCCGAGCACCGGCTGGTGGCCCGGCATGATGCCGATGTCGCCCGCGGTGGTGCGCGCGATCACCAGGCTGGCCTCGCCGGCCCAGACCTTCCGGTCGGCGGCGACCAGCTCGACGTGCAGCTCAGCCACGATGGCTCCTGTTCACCTGGAATCCCTGGATGGTCCCAAGGGGATGGTCTCTGGCTTGGTCGAAGGATAGTTTCCCGCCCCGAACGCCCGTGGGGCGGGGCCCGCCCCACGGGTGACCGCGTTCGGCCGGGGTGAAACGGTGCGCGCCGCGCGGCCGGTGAACCGACGCGCGGCGCGCGGCCGTCAGGAGACGCCCAGCTGCTTGGCCTTGGCCTTCAGGTCGTCCAGGCCACCGCACATGAAGAACGCCTGCTCCGGGAAGTGGTCGAACTCGCCGTCGGCGATGGCGTTGAACGCCGCGATGGACTCGTCCAGCGGAACGTCCGAGCCGTCGAGGCCGGTGAACTGCTTGGCCGCGTGGGTGTTCTGCGACAGGAAGCGCTCGATCCGGCGCGCCCGGCTGACGACCAGCTTGTCCTCCTCGCCCAGCTCGTCGATGCCGAGAATGGCGATGATGTCCTGGAGGTCCTTGTACTTCTGGAGGATTCCCTTGACCCGCGAGGCGCACTCGTAGTGGTCCTGCGAGATGTACCGCGGGTCCAGGATGCGGGAGGTGGAGTCCAGCGGGTCCACCGCCGGGTAGATGCCCTTCTCCGAGATCGGCCGGGAGAGCACCGTGGTGGCGTCCAGGTGGGCGAAGGTGGTCGCAGGCGCCGGGTCGGTCAGGTCGTCCGCCGGCACGTAGATCGCCTGCATCGAGGTGATCGAGTGGCCACGGGTCGAGGTGATGCGCTCCTGGAGCACACCCATCTCGTCCGCCAGGTTGGGCTGGTAGCCCACCGCCGACGGCATCCGGCCCAGCAGGGTGGACACCTCGGAACCGGCCTGGGTGAAGCGGAAGATGTTGTCGATGAAGAACAGCACGTCCTGCTTCTGCACATCGCGGAAGTACTCCGCCATGGTCAGACCGGTCAGCGCCACCCGCAGCCGGGTGCCCGGCGGCTCGTCCATCTGACCGAAGACGAGGGCGGTCTGCGGCAGCACGCCGGACTCCGCCATCTCCTCGATCAGGTCGTTGCCCTCACGGGTGCGCTCGCCGACGCCGGCGAAGACGGAGACGCCCTCGTGCAGCTTCGCCACACGCATGATCATCTCCTGGATGAGGACGGTCTTGCCGACGCCCGCACCACCGAACAGACCGATCTTGCCGCCCTTGACGTACGGGGTCAGCAGGTCGATGACCTTCAGGCCGGTCTCGAACATCTCGGTCTTCGACTCGAGCTGGTCGAACGCCGGGGCCTTGCGGTGGATCTCCCAGCGCTCGGTGACCTCGGACTCGGCCTCGGGCTCGTTGAGGATGCGGCCCAGGGTGTTGAAGACCCGGCCCTTGGTGACGTCGCCGACCGGCACGGAGATGCCGCCGCCGGTGTTGGTCACCACGGCCTGGCGGACCAGGCCGTCGTTGGGCTCCAGGGCGATCGTGCGCACCAGGCCCTCGCCCAGGTGCTGCGCGACCTCCAGGGTCAGCGTCTTCTTGGCGCCCGCGTTCGCCGGGTCGGCGATGTCCACGGTCAACGCGTTGTAGATCTCGGGCATCGCGTCGACGGGGAACTCCACGTCGACGACCGGGCCGCGAACCTGCGCGACCCGCCCGGTCGGCAGGTCCTGCTTGGGGGCCGCCTCAGCAGCAGTAGTCATGGTTAGCGTTCACTTCCCGCGCTCGCGTCGGCCAAGGCGCTGGAGCCACCGACGATCTCAGAGATTTCCTGGGTGATATCGGCCTGGCGGGCCGCGTTGGCAAGCCGCGTCAGCGACTTGATCAGTTCCTCGGCGTTGTCCGTCGCCGACTTCATCGCCCGCCGGGTCGCGGCGTGCTTGGAGGCGGCCGACTGGAGCAGAGCGTTGTAGATGCGGCTCTCCACGTAGCGCGGCAGCAGCGCGTCCAGGACCTGCTCGGCCGAGGGCTCGAAGTCGTAGAGCGCGTGGGTGTGCTCGTCGCGCTGGAAGACCTCGGCCGACTCCTCGGCGGAACGCTCCAGCTTCAGCGGCAGCAGCCGGCGCTCCACCGGCGTCTGCGTCATCATCGACACGAACTCCGTGAACGCGATGTGCAGCTCGTCCACGCCACCCTCGTCGGCGTCCCGCTCCATCGCCTCGATCAGCGGGGCGGCGACCTCCTTGGCGTCGGCGTAGGTCGGGTTGTCGGTGAACCCCGTCCACGACCGGGTCACGTGCCGCTCCCGGAAGGCGTAGTAGGAGACGCCCTTGCGACCCACGATGTAGGTGTCCACCTCCTTGCCCTCGCTCGCCAGCTGGCTGGTCAGGTGCTCGCCCGCCTTGATGGCGTTGCTGGAGTAGGCGCCGGCGAGGCCCCGGTCGCTGGTGATGATCAGAACGGCCGCCCGCCGGGGCCGCTTGGCCTCGGTGGTCAACGGGTGCTTGACGTCGGAGCCGTGCGCCACCGCCGTGACGGCGGCGGTCAGCTCGTCCGCGTACGGGGTCGAGGCGGCCACCTTCCGCTGAGCCTTGACGATCCGCGAGGCGGCGATCATCTCCATCGCCCGCGTGATCTTCTTGGTGGCGGTGACCGACTTGATCCGCCGCTTGTATACGCGCAGCTGGGCAGCCATGGATCAGTCCTCGCCCAGCAGCTTGCCGTCCGAGGTCTCGAACTGCTGCTTGAACTGGAGCACGGCGGCCCGGACGGCCTCGACCGTCTCGTCGGACATCTTCTGACCCTCGCGGATGCTGGTCATCAGGTCCTTGCGCTCGCGACCGAGGTAGTCCAGCAGCTCCCGCTCGAAGCGGCGGATGTCGCCGACCGGGATGTCGTCCATCAGGCCGTTGGTGCCGGCCCAGATGGAGACGACCTGGTTCTCGGTGGAGTACGGGCTGTACTGCTCCTGCTTCAGCAGCTCGACCATCCGCCGGCCCCGCTCCAGCTGCGCCTTGGACGAGGCGTCCAGGTCGGAGCCGAAGGCGGCGAACGCCTCCAGCTCGCGGAACTGGGCCAGGTCCACGCGGAGCGAACCGGTGATCTGCCGGATCGCCCGGTGCTGGGCGGCGCCACCGACCCGGGAGACCGAGATGCCCACGTTCAGCGCCGGCCGCTGGCCCGCGTTGAACAGGTCGGACTCCAGGAAGCACTGACCGTCGGTGATCGAGATCACGTTGGTCGGGATGAACGCGGAGACGTCGTTGGCCTTGGTCTCGACGATCGGCAGCCCGGTCATGGAGCCGGCGCCCATCTCGTCGGAGAGCTTGGCGCAGCGCTCCAGCAGCCGGGAGTGCAGGTAGAAGACGTCGCCCGGGTACGCCTCGCGGCCCGGCGGGCGCCGCAGCAGCAGGGAGACGGCGCGGTAGGCGTCGGCCTGCTTGGACAGGTCGTCGAAGACGATCAGCACGTGCTTGCCGTCATACATCCAGTGCTGGCCGATGGCCGAACCGGTGTACGGCGCGATGTACTTGAAGCCGGCCGGGTCGGAGGCCGGGGCCGCCACGATGGTGGTGTACTCCAGCGCGCCGGCCTCCTCCAGGGCGCCACGCACCGAGGCGATGGTGGAGCCCTTCTGGCCGATCGCCACATAGACGCAGCGGACCTGCTTGGTGGGGTCGCCGGAGCGCCAGTTGTCGCGCTGGTTGATGATCGTGTCGACGGCCAGCGCGGTCTTGCCGGTCTGCCGGTCGCCGATGATCAGCTGACGCTGGCCACGGCCGATCGGCGTCATGGTGTCGACGGCCTTGTAGCCGGTCTCCATCGGCTCGTGCACCGACTTGCGCTGCATCACCGAGGGAGCCTGGAGCTCCAGGGCCCGGCGGCCCGTGGTCTCGATCTCGCCCAGGCCGTCGATCGGGTTCCCCAGCGGGTCGACGACCCGGCCGAGGTAGCCGTCGCCGACCCCGACGGAGAGCACCTCGCCGGTGCGGCGCACCGACTGGCCCTCCTCGATGCCGCTGAACTCACCGAGGATGACGACGCCGATCTCCCGCTCCTCAAGGTTGAGGGCGAGGCCGAGGGTGCCGTCCTCGAACTCCAGCAGCTCGTTCACCATGGCCGAGGGGAGCCCCTCGACCTTCGCGATGCCGTCACCGGCAACGCTGACCGTCCCGACCTCTTCCCGCGAGGCCGCGTCCGGCGTGTACGACTGGACGAAGTTCTCCAGTGCGTCCCGGATCTCATCCGGCCGGATCGTGAGCTCCGCCATCTGGGTTCCCTGCTCTCCTTGTTGGGCCCGTAAGTTCTTCCGCTACGGCCCAACCCGGGCCGCTGGTCCTGCTTGTTGAGTTGGTGTCCGCGCCGCGCGGTCAGCCCGCCATGCGGCGGGTGACCTCTTCCAGCCGGTCACCGATCGTGCCGTGGATCACGTCGTCCCCGATCCGCACCGAGATCCCGCCGAGGACCGCGGGGTCCACGTCGAGGTTCAGCTGGACCGGCCGGCCGTAGAGCCGGCCGAGGGCGGCGCCGAGACGTTCCCGCTGCGCGTCGCTGAGCGGGACCGCCGAGGTGACCTGCGCGACCGAACGGTTCCGCCGGGCGGCGGCCAGCACGCTGAGCGCGTCGAGCCCACTGTCCAGGCTACGGCCTCGCGGATGTTCCACGAGACGGGTGACCAGGCGGAGCGTGACCTCGCGCGCCCGGCCGCCCAGCAGCTGGTTGACCAGCTCGCTCTGGGCGGCGAGGGCCCGCTCGCCACGGTCCCTGACGCTGAGCGCGGCGCGCAGCTCCGGCGAGGTGGCGACGATCCGGCTGAACCGGAACAGCTCGTCCTCCACCGAGTCCAGGCTGCCGTCCCGCTCGGCGACGATCAGGTCCGCGATGTCGGCCAGCTCCTCGACCGCGTCCACCAGATCACGGGAAGCGGACCAGCGGGAGCGGACCATGCCCGACACCAGGTCGACGGCCTCGCCGCCCACCTGGTTCGACAGCAGCCTGCCCACCAGCTCCGCCTTGGCCTCGCCGGGCTGGGCCGGGTCGGTCAGCACCCGCCGCAGCGCGACCTCGCGGTCGAGCAGGGCGGTGACGGCGGCCAGCTCGCCGGCCAGCGCGGCGACGTCCACGCCGGTGCTGTCCACCAGCGTGTCCAGCCGCTCCCGCGCGGCGTCCAGCGCCTCGCGGCTCGCTCCCATCATCGGGCGGCCTCGGTTCCCGCCGTCTCGGCCTTGGCCTCCAGCTCGTCGAGGAAGCGGTCGATGGTGCGGCTCTGCCGGGCGTGGTCCTCAAGGGACTCCCCGACGAGCCGACCGGCCAGTTCCACGGCCAGCTTGCCGACGTCCTGGCGGAGCAGTTCGGCGGCCTGCTTGCGGTCGGCTTCGATCTGGGCGTGGCCGGCGGAGATGATCTCCTCGCGCTGGCGCTGCCCCTCCTCGCGCATCTCGGCGATGAGCGCGGCGCCCTGCTCCTTGGCCTCCTGGCGGAGCCTGGCCGCCTCGTGCCGGGCCTCGGACAGCTGCTCCCGGTAGCTTTCGAGCGTCTGCCGGGCCTCGGCCTGGGTCGCCTCGGCCTTCTCCATGCCGCCTTCGATAGCTTCCCGTCGCTCATCAAGCGCCTTGTTGATGGACGGCAGGAGCTTCTTGTAGAAGACGAAGAAGATGACACCGAAGCAGATCAGCCCGATGACGATCTCAGGCACCACCGGCACCACAGGGCTCTGCGGTTCCTCCGCGGCCAGTTGCATCAGCATGGTGGACCCTTCCTCGGTAGTGGCGTGAGTGCTTGCGTCAGCCGCCGAGGGCGAAGGCGAGCACGAAGCCCATCAGCGCCAGCGCCTCGACGACGGCGAAGCCGAGCAGCATGTTCTGCCGGATGACGGCGGTGGCCTCGGGCTGACGGGCGATGGCCTGGACACCGTTACCGAAGATGATGCCGATACCGACACCCGGGCCGATGGCCGCGAGGCCGAAGCCGATGGTGTTGACGCTGCCTTCAACTGCGGCGAGAGCTGCGGACATGTCCGTTGTATTCCTTCTCTGTGGTGACCCGGTGGGGGATGTCCACCGGAGTGCGTTGCGGTTCTTGGGGTGGCGTCGGGCGCCGTTCACGGGTGACCGGGTCGCCCTGGGGCCTCTCTCAGTGCGCCTCTTCGAGGGCCTGGGAGATGTAGGAGGCGGTCAGCACCGTGAACACGTAGGCCTGGAGCGCCTGGATGAACATCTCGAAGACCGTGAGCAGCAGCGTCATGACCAGCGAGGTGGCCGAGTAGAACGTGCCCACGACCGTACCCAGGGTGTACCAGGAGCCGATGATGAAGACCAGCAGCAGGAGGTGGCCCGCGAACATGTTCGCGAAGAGCCGGACGGTCAGCGTCAGCGGGCGGATGAAGACCGCCGAGATGAACTCGATGGGCGTGAGGATCACGTAGATCCCCTTGGGGAGCCCGCTGGGCACGCAGAGGTTCCTGATGCCGCCGACCAGGCCGTTGGTCTTGAACGTCAGGTACATGTACGTCGACCAGACGATCAGCGCGAGCGCCGCCGGATAGGCGATGATCGAGGTCGCCGGGAACTGGGCGAACGGGATGATCGCCCAGATGTTCATGATCCAGACGAAGAAGAACAGCGTGACCAGCAACGGGACATACGGTTCGCCCTTCTTGCCCATGGTCTCGCGGGCGATGCCCCGGCGGACGAAGTCGTAGAGGACCTCGGCCACCAGCTGGAGCTTGCCCGGCACGACCTTGGGCTTGGCGAACGCGGCCCAGAAGAATCCGCAGATGATGACGGTGCTCAGGAACACCAGCGCCATCGGCTTGTTGACCTCGAACGAACCGATGGTGAACAGCGGTTCGAAGATGAACGACCACTCAGACGGGGCGGGGAAGCCGCAGTCCTTGAAGAGATGGCAGTCGGTCTCGAAGGCGAGCACCTGGTCATTACTCACCGCGAGACTCCCTCGGCGTGACGCATGGATACGGCTACCTCGATGTGTCGGCGTGGCGGCATACCACGGAGCGGCACTGGACTAGGTGTGACGGAGGAGAGGCCGGTCCGCGACCACGGCGCTGTCCCGGGCACCGCGCGCTTCGCCGGTGAGCCGCCCTCCGGCGACGGACGATAGCAGCAGGGAAGGACAGTGCTTATGCAGCCCCCCGGCTCACCGTTGCTGGTCATGCCGGACCGCCCGGTGTGACGGTGGACCGCTCGTCGGCGGCCTCGGGCTTCCGGTCCGACCCGGCGGTCACGTCGACGTACAGCGTCTTGACCCGCAGATGGCCACGGACCTGACCGGCGAGCCAGACGGCCGCGCCCACCAGGACCCCGATGGCGAACGCCTGTCCGTCGAGGAAGTCGGCGTCCCGCAGCACCAGCAGCAGCACGAGCAGCAGGCCCATCTGCGTGGTGTAGATCAGGAAGGCGGCACCGAAGAACAGCTCGGGCCAGCGTTGGCCCACGACGTTGAGCGACAGCAGCCCGATGGCGAAGAAGGCGGCGGCCACGAAGGCGCCGAGCGCGACCCCGCCGGCCTCCCGGCCCCCGGCCAGCAACGCGGCGACCAGGGTGGCAAGGACACCTACCGTGGCAGTGGGGAGTGCGGCGCCTCGGATGATCCGGGCGTCGTTGGACTGCATGGAAGTGTTCTCCGACGGGCTTGGGGACTGTCGTCGTTGACGAGCGGGTTTGGCCCGGCAGTTGGGCCTCCACGCCGGGTCTCGTGAACGCTATCACAAACTTTTTGATGAGGTCTTTACTCGAACGTGTGCAGGACCTCACACCGTTGGGAGTATCCCCGGCGCGCCCTCCCGCCCACACGGCGGGGGGCTGCTAGCGGAGCGACCTCGGTCCGGCGGACCGGCGCCACCTCAGGGGCGCGGGGAACTGCGCGAGTCACCCACCACGGGCCGCGGACGGCCACGGACCAGGAGCAACAACGGCGCGCGGGCGACTCCGCCGAACGTCAGGACCGGCTGTCGATCTTGCGGCGGGGCGCGAACCGCTGCCGGCTGCCCACCGCCGTCGCCCCGTGCAGCCCCGGCGGGGTGCGCGGTTCGCCGCCGGCGTCCGCGCCGGCGTCCTCCGGCTCCGCCTCCACCGCAGGCTCCGCCTCGGGCTCCAGCCGGCGCGCCGGCTTCTCCGCCCAGTCCCGCGCCGCCGGCTCCGCCGGGCGCACCCGCCCCGCACGCCGGCGCGAGGCCCGGTAGCGCGGCGGCACCACCCGCTCCGCCCACCCCGGCACCCGGGGCGTGAACCGGGGCAGCAGCAGCGCCACCAGGCCAACGCCGGAGAGCACCACCACCAGCGGCACCACCCAGGCGTTGGCGCCCACCGAGTAGCCCACCGCGCCGAAGGCCACCAGCGCCGACCAGAAGTACATGATCAGCACCGCGCGGCTCTGCGAGTGCCCGATCTCCAGCAGCCGGTGGTGCAGGTGCCCCCGGTCGGCGGCGAACGGGGACCGCCCGTTCCAGGTGCGCCGCACGATCGCCAACACCAGGTCGAGGAACGGCAGCACGATGATCGTCAGCGGCAGCAGCAGCGGCATGTAGACGGGCACCATCTCGGTGACCGCGCTCCGTTCCGAGCCGGTGAACAGGCGCATCGCGTCCGGGTCCACCTGCCCGGTGACGGAGACCGCGCCGGCCGCCAGCACCAGGCCCAGCAGCATCGAGCCCGAGTCGCCCATGAAGATCCGCGCCGGATGCACGTTGTGCGGCAGGAAGCCCACGCACATCCCGATCAGCACGGCCGCGAACAGGGTCGCGGGGGCCGCCGACTCGATGCCGTAGCCGTACCAGATGCGGTACGCGTACAGGAAGAACGCGGAGGCCGCCACGCACACCATGCCGGCGGCCAGCCCGTCCAGGCCGTCCACGAAGTTCACCGCGTTGATGGTGATCACCACGATCGCCACCGTCAGCAGGGTGGACTGCATCGGGGTCAGCGCCACCATGCCGACGCCGGGCACCGGCAGCCACAGCACCGTCAGACCCTGGAGCACCATCACGCCGGCCGCGACCATCTGGAGGCCCAGCTTGACCAGGGCGTCCACGCCGTACCTGTCGTCCAGCACGCCGACCAGCCAGATCAACGCGGCCCCCGAGAGCAGCGCCCTGGGCTCGTCGGAGAGCCGGAACACCTGGCCCACGTTGGTGAGTTGGGAGGCGACCAGCAGCCCGGCGCAGAGCCCGCCGAACATCGCGATGCCGCCCAGCCTCGGCGTCGGCTCGCGGTGCACGTCCCTGGCCCGGATCGCGGTCATCGCGCCCCAGGCGATGGCGAACTTCCGCACCGGCCCGGAAAGCAGGTAGGTGACGGCCGCCGTGACGCAGAGCGTCAACAGGTATTCGCGCACAAGCTGCCCCAGAGGTCTCGCTGGACTACCGCGCAACACCCTCTCATGTCGCACGCCCATCAACCGCGCCCCGGAAGGCGGTTATCAGCCTCTCTCCCAGGCTAGCCGCCGGTCTCCCCGGCTAGCCGCCGGCCCGACAGCCGTCAGACCGCCGCGTTCCCCACGTCCCGGCCGCGCGCCGGCACCCCGGTCAGCGCGGTGACCACCGGGTCGAGCGCCGCTCTGATCTCCTCCCCCACGCTGCGGAAATACGGCAGCGGCGCGCCATAGGGGTCCTGCACCTCGTCGGCCTCCACGCTCGGCGCCAGCAGCCAGCCGCGCAGCGCGGCCGCCGCGCGGGCCAGCGCCCTGGCGCGGTCCACCAGCGCCTCGGGGGAGCCGGCCACCGGCAGCGTCGCCAGGTCGATGGCGCGCACCAGCCGCGTGAACTCCTTCAACGTGAACGTGCGCAGCCCGGCGGAGTGCCCCATCGAGATCACCTGCGCGCGGTGGTCCCGGGTCGCGGTGAGCACCAGGTCGGCCCTTATCACGTGCTCGTCGAGCAGCTCGCGCCCGAAGAACCCGCCCGGGTCGGCGCCGTACTCGGCGAGCAGCGCGGCGGCGTGCTCCTCCATGGGCGCGCCCTCGTGCCCCCAGGTGCCGGCCGACTCCACCACCACGCTGCTGGCGCCGTCGCCGAGCCGTTCGACCAGCGCCTGCCGGGTGAGACGTTCGGTGATCGGGGAACGGCACACGTTCCCCGTGCTGACGTGCAGGATGCGGAACACCGGCGTTTCCAGGGCCGGTTGGGCGAAGGCGTCGGGCGCGGCTATGCCCGGGTCGGGAGGGCCCTCAGCGGAGGCCGTCAATGCGCGGTCTCCAGATCGGGTACGACCTTGCGCAGCTCCTCCTCGCTCACCGCCCCGGCGCGCAGCAGCACCGGCACCTCTCCGGTGACGTCGACGATGGAGGACGGCACGCTGTCGGGCGTCGGGCCGCCGTCGAGGTAGACGGCCACCGAGTCGCCGAGCATCTCGCGGGCGGCGTCGCAGGTCTGCGGCGCCGGCTGGCCGGTGAGGTTGGCGCTGGAGACGGCCATCGGGCCGACGTCCTTGAGCAGTTCGATGGCGACCGGGTGCAGCGGCATCCGCACCGCGACGGTGCCCCGGGTCTCCCCCAGGTCCCAGGCGAGCGACGGCTGGTGGCGCGCGACCAGGGTCAGGGCGCCGGGCCAGAAGGCGTCCACCAGCTCCCAGGCCAGCTCGGAGAAGTCCGTCACGAGCCCGTGCAGCGTGGTCGGCGAGCCGACCAGGACCGGCGACGGCACGCCACGGCCCCGACCCTTGGCGGCCAGCAGGTCCGCCACCGCGTCCGCGCTGAAGGCGTCGGCCCCGATGCCGTAGACCGTGTCGGTCGGCAGGACGACCAGGTCGCCCCTGCGCACGGCGGAGGCCGCCTCGCGCAGCCCGTGCCTGCGGTCGACCTCGTCCGCGCAGTCGTAACGCCGTGCCATCACAGTTGCTCCTCTCGCGATGCGCGACCGCCGGTCATCGGGCCACCCGCCGGGCGGTGGCGAACCGGGGGCGGTTGTTGAGGTCGGGGTGGTCGGCCGCGTCCGCCCATCCCCGGTCCTCGGTGAAGATCCACGGGACCTGGCCGCCCTGGGTGTCGGCGTGCTCGACGACCACCATCCCGCCGGGCCGCAGCAGCCGGTGCGCGGCCCGCTCCAGGCCGCGGATGGTGTCGAGGCCGTCCTCGCCGGAGAACAGGGCGAGTTCGGGGTCGTGGTCCCGCGCCTCGGGCGCCACGTTCTCCCACTCGCCGAGCGGGATGTAGGGCGGGTTGGAGATCACCAGGTCGACCTGGCCCGTCAGCTCGGGCAGCGCCTCGCGGGCGTCGCCGTGGTGCAGCACCACCCGGCTGCCCTCGACGTTGCGCTGCGCCCAGGCCAGCGCGCGCTCGTCCAGCTCCACGGCGTGCACCCGGGAACGGGGCACCTCCTGGGCCAGGGCGAGCGCGATCGCGCCGGAGCCGGTGCACAGGTCCACGATCAACGGCTCCGCCACGTCCATCGCACGGACCGCGTCTATCGCCCAGCCGACCACCGACTCGGTCTCCGGCCTGGGCACGAACACGCCTGGCCCCACCTGGAGTTCGAGGTAGCGGAAGAACGCGCGCCCGGTGATGTGCTGGAGCGGCTCCCTGGCCTCGCGGCGGGCCACCGCCTCCCAGTAGCGGGCGTCGAACTCGGCGTCGGGCACCGAGTGCAGCCGGGACCGCTCGGTGCCGTGCACATGGGCGGCCAGCTCCTCGGCGTCGAACCTGGGCGAGGGGACGCCCGCGTCGGCCAGCCGCTGGGTCGCCCTGGCCACCTCGGCCAGCAGCACGGAACGCGCCCCCTGCGCCGGCGCCGAACCTGCCCCGGAACCGGCGGAACCGGCGGAACCCGAGGAACCCGAAGAAGAAGCAGCCGCAGTCACATCGCCCACCCTACGTTCACTGCGCGGCGGCCAGCTTGGCCGCCGAATCGGCGTCCACACACGCCTGGATCACCGCGTCCAGCTCGCCGTCGAGCACGCGGTCGAGGTTATACGCCTTGTAACCCACCCGGTGGTCGGAGATCCGGTTCTCCGGGTAGTTGTAGGTCCGCACGCGTTCGGAACGGTCCACCGTGCGCACCTGGCTGCGGCGCGCGTCGGACGCCTCCCGGTCGGCCTCCTCCTGCGCGGCGGCCAGCAGCCTGGCGCGCAGGATGCGCAGCGCCTGCTCCTTGTTCTGGAGCTGGCTCTTCTCGTTCTGGCAGGAGACCACGATGCCGGTGGGCAGGTGGGTGAGGCGGACGGCGGAGTCGGTGGTGTTCACGGACTGCCCGCCGGGCCCCGAGGAGCGGTAGACGTCGACGCGCAGGTCGTTCTGGTTGATCTCGACCTCGACGTCCTCCGCCTCCGGCAGCACCAGCACGCCGGCGGCCGAGGTGTGGATGCGGCCCTGCGACTCGGTGGCCGGAACCCGCTGCACCCGGTGCACCCCGCCCTCGTACTTCAGGCGCGCCCACACGCCCTGGCCTGGCACGACGCCGCCCCGGCTCTTGACCGCGACGGAGACGTCCTTGTAGCCGCCGAGGTCCGACTCGTTGCCGTCGATGATCTCGGTCTGCCAGCCGACCCGTTCCGCGTAGCGCAGGTACATCCGCAGCAGGTCGCCGGCGAACAGCGCGGACTCGTCGCCGCCCTCGCCGGCCTTGATCTCCAGGATGACGTCCTTGTCGTCGCTGGGGTCGCGGGGCACCAGCAGCAGCCGCAGCTCGTCGGTCAGCTCGTCCCTGCGGGCCGCCAGGCTCTTCACCTCGGCCGCGAACTCCGGGTCCTCGGCGGCCAGTTCACGTGCCGTCTCGATGTCGTCCCCGGTCGAGAGCCACTGCTGGTAGGCCCGCACGATCGGGGTCAGCTCGGCGTAGCGCCGGCCGTAGCGACGGACGGCGGACTGGTCGGCGTGGACCGAGGGGTCGGCGAGCCGTCGTTCGAGGTCGGCGTGCTCGCCGATCAGTTCCTCGACGGCCTCGAACATGATGGGTCGCTCCTGGAGAAGAAGAGTGGCGGGAGAGGGCTGGGTGCCGGGGAACGTTGATCCGGAACGGTCATCCGGGGACGCGAAAGGCGCCGGTCCGGCCGCCGTGGTGCGCGGCCGGCCGACGCCGACGGGGTCGCTACTTGCGGGCCGACCCGGCGTTCTTGCCGAAGCGCGCCTCGAACCTGGCCACCCGACCACCGGTGTCGAGAATCTTCTGCTTGCCGGTGTAGAAGGGGTGGCACTCCGAGCAGATGTCGGCGCGGATGTTGCCGCCGCCGACCGTGCTGCGGGTGGTGAACGACGCGCCACAGGTGCAGCTGACCTGGGTCTCGACGTACTCCGGGTGAATGTCGCGCTTCAAGGCTTCTCCTAGGGTTCGGGAGGGCCGCCGGGTCGGCGCGCGGGATGCGCTCCGTGAACCGGGACCGACGCTCCAGTCTGCCAGCACTGGCACGTGACGACCAAAACGGGGTCCCCCCGGCGGATATTCCCCGGGAACCGGGGCGGGGGCGGCCTTCGGAACCGGCTCGTCAGCCCTGGACGATCAGCCCTGGACGATCAGCCCTGGATGATGAGGTCGTCCCCGCCGCCCTCCTCGGCGGCCGAGTCCCTGATCGCCGAACGCGGCACCGGGCGGTCGTCCCGCAGCGCCGCCCACACCTGCCGGGACTGCTCGCGCAGCGGCGCGACCCGGTTCGGGTCCTCCGGGTCGTACCCGACGGGCAGCGTCACCATCTGGATCGCGTCCGGCTTCACGTCCCTGAGCGTGCGCGCCAGGCTCACCAGCTTGGAGACGGAGGCCAGGTCGGAGTCCGTGGTCAACGCGGACGTCGCGGTGTCGGCGAGGTCGTAGAGCCGCCTGGGGTCGCCGAACAGGTCCACGCCGTCGATCTGCCCCATCAGGGCCTGGAGGAACGAGTGTTGGAGCTGGATGCGGCTGAGGTCGCTGCCGTCCCCGACGGCCTTCCTGGTGCGCACCAGCGCCAGGGACTCCCGACCGCTGAGGGTGTGGGTGCCGGCGGCCAGCCGCAGATGGCTGTCGCTGTCCTCTATCGGCTGCGTGGTGGTGACCTCCACCCCGCCCAGGGTGTCGACCAGCTCCGCGAACCCGGCGAAGTCCACCTCCAGGTAGTGGTCCATCCGCAGCCCGGTGAGCGCCTCCACGGTCTTGACCGCGCAGACCGGCCCGCCGATCCCGTACGCCTCGTTGAACATGGTCCGGTCCGCCGCCGGCGCCGTCCCGCCGCCGTCGATCCGCTCGCACTCCGGGCGCGGAACCATGGTGTCCCGGGGGATCGAGACCACGGTCGCGGCGTCGTGCTCCTCGTTGACGTGCACGATCATCGCGGTGTCGGAACGGGCCTCCCCGTCCGGGTCGTCCCCGCCGTAGCCGCCGTTCTGGCCGCTGCGGGTGTCGGAGCCGAGCACCAGCAGGTCGAGCGAGCCGTTGTCACTGTCCTCCGGGCGGTCCTCGCCGAGGGCTCCCTCGATGTCGATGTGGGAGATGTTTCCGTCGAGCTTGAGGTAGAGCACGGTGCCGCCCACGCCGAGCAGCAGCGCGAGCGCGAGCGTGGTGATCAGCGTCACCCGCACCAGGCGGCGACGGAGCAGTGGCGTGGGCCGGGCGGGCGGCTCCTCCTGGCCGGAAACCGCCGCTGGCCCTTCGCCCGAAGGAGGGACCATTCACCCATTGTGCCCTGGTACGCGGTGCTGTGCTTCTCGGCCGGTTCTCCGCCCCACCCACCCGCCCCTTTGCCTGGCGGCCCTCCCGGCACGCCGGCACGCTGGTGCCCGGGGCGACGCCCCGGCTTTTCACCCCCACCCACCCGCCCCCTTTGCCTTCGGCCCTGCCGAGAGGCCGGGGCGCACGGGCCGGTGCCCCGGGGGCTGCGCCGCCACCCGTGCCCGGGGCTGCGCCCGGGCTTATCGCCCCCACCCACCCGCCCCTCTTGCCTGGCGGCCCTGCCGAGAGGCCGGTGCCCCGGGGGCCGGTGCCCCACCCACCCGCCCCTCTTGCCTGACGGCCCTCCCGGAAGGCCGTGGGCAACGGCCCCGAGGACAAGGAAACGGCCCCCGCAAGGGCCGCAGGCAAGAAGGGGCGCAGGCAAGAAGGCCGGGGCGCGCAGCCCCGGGCCTGGCCCCGGCCCCGGGAAGCGCCGCAGGCGAATGGGGCCGCAGAGCAACAGGCCGAGGCGCAGCCGGGCACCGACCCCGCAGACAAAAAACGACCCCCGGAAGGGCCGCAGGCAGGAAGGGCGGGTGGGTGGGGAAAAAAACCGGGCCGGCCCGGGAAGCGCCGCAGGCACGACCCGGTGTCCCGGAAGCGCCGCCAGGCAAACGGGCGGGTGGGTGGGGAAAAAACCGGGCCGGCCCGGGCATCGCCCCGGGCACCGGCGTCCCGGCAGGGCCGCAGGCAAAGGGGCGGGTGGGTCGGGCTAGAAAGCCCCACCCACCCGCGGCAAGCGACTAGTCCCCGTTCCCCGGCGTCGGCGTCGTCTTCTGGATCTGCATCAGGAACTCGGCGTTGGACTTCGTCTTCTTCATCCGGTCCAGCAGCAGCTCCATCGCCTGCTGCTGGTCGAGCGCGTGCAGCACCCGGCGCAGCTTCCAGACGATGGCCAGTTCCTCGGAGCCCATCAGGATCTCTTCCTTCCGGGTCGCGGACGCGTCCACGTCCACGGCGGGGAAGATCCGCTTCTCGGCGAGCTTCCGGTCGAGCTTCAGCTCCATGTTGCCGGTGCCCTTGAACTCCTCGAAGATCACCTCGTCCATCCGCGAGCCGGTCTCGACCAGCGCGGTGGCGAGGATGGTCAGCGAGCCGCCGTCCTCGATGTTCCGCGCGGCGCCGAAGAACTTCTTCGGCGGGTAGAGCGCGGCCGAGTCCACACCGCCGGAGAGGATGCGCCCGGAGGCGGGGGCCGCCAGGTTGTAGGCGCGGCCCAGGCGGGTGAGGTTGTCGAGCAACACGACGACGTCGTGGCCGAGTTCGACCAGTCGCTTGGCCCGCTCGATGGCCAGCTCGGCGATGGTGGTGTGGTCCTCCGACGGCCGGTCGAAGGTCGAGGAGATGACCTCGCCCTTGACCGCGCGCTGCACGTCGGTGACCTCTTCGGGGCGCTCGTCGACCAGCACGACCATCAGGTGGCACTCGGGGTTGTTGTGCGTGATGGCGTTGGCGATCATCTGCATGATCGTGGTCTTGCCGGTCCTCGGCGGGGCCACGATCAGGCCGCGCTGGCCCTTCCCGATCGGCGTGATCAGGTCGATGATGCGGGTCAGCAGGGCGCCGGGGTCGGTCTCCAGGCGGAGCCGGTCCTGCGGGTAGAGCGGGGTGAGCTTGTTGAACTCCGGCCTGCCCCGGCCGGAGTCGACGCTCATGCCGTTCACCGAGTCGAGGCGGACCAGGGCGTTGAACTTCTCCCGCCGCTCGCCGTCGCGCGGCTGGCGCACCGCGCCGGTGACGTGGTCGCCCTTGCGCAGGCCGTTCTTGCGGACCTGGGCGAGCGAGACATAGACGTCGTTGGGGCCCGGCAGGTAGCCGGAGGTGCGCACGAACGCGTAGTTGTCGAGGATGTCGAGGATGCCCGCGACGGGAATCAGCACGTCGTCATCGCTGATCTGCGGCTCGGCGACCTCGTCGCGCCCGCGCCGGCCCCTGCGGTCCCGGTAGCGGCCGCGCCGGCCGCGTCGGCCGCCCTCGAAGTCGTCGTCGCGGTTGTTGTCGCGGTCCCGGTCGCGGTTGTTGTCCCGGTCCCGGTTGTTGTCGCGGTTGTTGTCGCGGTCGCGACCGCCGTCCTTGTCCCGGTTGCGGCCGCCGCCCTGGTTGTTCTGGCCCTGACGGTCGCCGCCCTGGCCGTTCTGCCCCTGGCGGTCGCCGCCCTGGTTCTGGCCCTGGCGCTCGCCCTTGCCACGGCGTTCGCGCTTGCTCTGCCGGTCGGCCTGGCCGTCGCCCTTGCCGCCGTCGTTCCTGCCGTTCTCGCCCTTGCCCTCGTCCCGGCCGGACTCGGCCCTGGCGTCGGTGCCCCTGCCCTCGGAGGCGCGGGTCGCCCGGCGCTCCTTCTCGGTGGGCTCGGCCGTGGCCTTCGCCTCTGCGGCGGGCTCGGCGGCCTTGCGCTCGGCGGCCCTGGCCGCCTTCGGCGCCTCGGTCTGCTGGCCGTTGTTCTCGGCGGGCTGGCCGGGGATCTCGATCTGGCCCTGCTGCTGGCCCTCCTCGCCGGTGCGGGCCCGGGAGGTGGCGCGGCGCTTGGGCTTCTCGGCGGACGACGCGGACTCGGCCGGCGCCGTGGCCTGGCCGCCGGCGGCCTGCTTCTCCTTGATCACCTCGATCAACTGGCTCTTGCGCATCCGCGCGGTGCCCCTGATCCCCAGCTGGGAGGCGACCTGCTGTAGTTCAGCCAGGACCATCCCGTCGAGGCCGGTACCCGAACGCCGGCGGCGGGGAGCGGCGGAGGCGGCGGGAGCGTCCGTGGCGGACGCGGTGGCAGCACCGGAAGTCTTGTCGGCGCTGTCGGCACTCACGCCCATCAGATCGGTGGTGTCGCTCACTAAGGGTCCTTCCCTGGAGCGGACGTCGGCCTGTCTGGCTCGGCGACCGGTCGTGCTGTCCGGCTGCGGCCCCTTCGCGGTGGACCGGCCGGTGCGGTAAACCCGCCTGTTCGATCACGGCGGAAGATCAATGCGTGGTGGTGCGGGGGGATCGACGAGACACGTCGAAGGAACGTTGAACCGTCGAACCGACGCACCGGTTCCGGAGCGTGCTCGGCGCTACCAGGCAGGCTGCTCAGGCAGATGAGGGAGGCTCCCGGAAGAAGAGCGGTCCCAGAAGGTGGGACCCCGGATTCCGCACGCATTCTGTGTGACGCCCGACAGAACGGTACGTGCAGACTTGAGATTAACACTACCGGATGCTGCCTTCATTCCCCCTCTCTGTCGTTCTTCACTTGCTTTTCCCCGGAAGCGCCGGCGTGGGCGCCCCGTTGCCCGGCCGTCGCGCGCTCGGTCGCCAGGGGCGAGCGGCTCATGCGGCGGCGCCGGCCAGCGGGAGCACGCAGGCGCCCGCCGTGTCCAGGGACAGCCGGTTGGCCGTCCATCCGTCGCCCGCCAGCAGCGCGGACTTGTCGGCCTGGCTCTCGTCGGCGAGCGCGAGCACCGTCGGCCCCGCGCCCGAGATCACGGCCGGCACGCCCTCGGCGCGCAGCCGGCCCACCAGGTCCATGCTCTCGGGCATCGCCGGCGCGCGGTAGTCCTGGTGCAGCCGGTCCTCGGTGGCGGGCAGCAGCAGCTCGGGGCGCCTGGTCAGCGCCTCGACGAGCAGCGCGGCGCGGCCGGCGTTGGCCGCCGCGTCGGCGTGCGGAACGGCGCGCGGCAGCAGCCCGCGCGCGGTCTCGGTCGCCAGCGGGCGGGCCGGCACGAAGACCAGCGGAACGACGCTCGCCGCCGGCTCCATGCGGATGGCGCGCACGGCCCCCGACTCCCCCCAGGCCAGGGTGAATCCACCGAGCAGACAGGCCGCCACGTTGTCCGGGTGGCCCTCGATCTCGGCGGCCAGCTCCAGCAGCGCGACATCGTCCAACTTCGCCTCGCCGCCGGTCGTCACGGCGCGGGCCGCGACCAGTCCGGCGCAGATCGCGGCGGACGAGGAGCCCAGACCACGGCCGTGCGGCACGCGGTTGGCGCAGACGACCTCAAGTCCCCTGGGCTGCCCGCCCAGTGCGTCGAACGCGGTGCGCAACGTCCGCACCAGCAGGTTGGATTCGTCGCGCGGCACGGTGTCGGCGCCCTCGCCCGCGATGTCCAGGTGCAGCCCGGAGTCCGCGACCCTGACCACGACGTCGTCGTAGAGGCCGAGCGCCAGGCCCAGGGCGTCGAAGCCGGGGCCGAGGTTGGCGCTGGTGGCGGGCACCCGGACGCGGACGGCGGCGGCGCGGAAGGCGGGATGGGCCATCGCTCGATGACTCTCCTTGGTGAGATGTGCGGCACGTGTCCCCTGCGGACGCGCGGCACGAGGGGGGACACGAGGCGCCACGTCGGATGTGAACCCGCTCGGGCGCGACGGCCACGAGCGGTGGACCGCTCCGGGACGAATACCAGCCTATCGAAGGAAGGTTCAGACGCGATACAGGGCGGTGCGGTGTCGTGGCCGGCGCGCGGCGTTGGCCTCGTGGGCGGGCGGCGCGCTGACCGTGGGCGCGGGTCGTTCAGGCGAGGCCGAGCCGCTCGGCGGCGGCGTCGGCGTCGACCGGGACGACGATGGGCTGCGGCGCACCGGCGACCGCCCAGTCGGGGTCCTTGAGGCCGTTGCCGGTGACCGTGCAGACCACGCGCTGGCCCCGGTCGAGGCGGCCGGACTCGGCGGCCTTCAGCAGGCCGGCGACCGAGGCGGCCGAGGCCGGCTCGACGAAGACGCCCTCGCGGGAGGCCAACAGCCGGTAGGCGGACAGGATCTGACGGTCGGTCACCTCGTCGATGAGGCCGCCGGACGCGTCCCGTGCCGACTCGGCCTGGGTCCAGGAGGCGGGGTTGCCGATGCGGATGGCGGTGGCGATGGTGGTCGGGTCCTTGACGGGCTCGCCGCGCACGATGGGCGCCGAGCCGCTGGCCTGGAAGCCCCACATGCGGGGGGTGCGGGTGGCCGGGCCATCGGCCGCGTACTCCCGGTAGCCCTTCCAATAGGCCGTGATGTTCCCGGCGTTGCCCACCGGCAGCACATGGAGGTCGGGGGCGTCGCCGAGCCGGTCGACGACCTCGAACGCGGCGGTCTTCTGGCCCTCGATGCGGGACGGGTTGACCGAGTTGACCAGCGCCACCGGGTACTTCTCGGAGAGGCCGCGGGCCAGGGTCAGGCAGTCGTCGAAGTTGCCGTCGACCTGGAGGATGCGGGAGCCGTGGACCAGCGCCTGGCCCATCTTGCCGAGCGCGATCTTGCCCTGGGGCACCAGCACCGCGCAGACCATGCCGGCGCGCACGGCGTAGGCGGCGGCCGAGGCGGAGGTGTTGCCGGTGGAGGCGCAGATGACGGCCTGCGCGCCGGCCTCCTTGGCGTGCGAGATGGCCATGGTCATCCCACGGTCCTTGAACGAGCCCGTCGGGTTGGCGCCCTCGACCTTGAGGTACACCTCGCAGCCGGTGCGCTCGGAGAGCGTCTCGGCGGTGACCAGCGGGGTGCCGCCCTCGCCCAGGGTGACCACCGGGGTCCGCTCGGTGACCGGGAGCCGGTCGCGGTACTCCTCGATCACCCCGCGCCACTGGCCGCTGGTGCGGGGCTCGGCGGATGCGTTCATGCCCATCTCATGTCCTTCTGCTCGCCCCGGGGGATGTGCCCACGGGGTGCCTTCCGCTGTGCACGGTCTCGCACGTCTCGCACGCTTACTCGCCCTCGACGCGCATGATGCTGGCCACACCGTGCACCGTGTCCAGCTCGCGCAGTGCGTTGACCGTGGCGCCGAGCGCCGCGTCGGGTGCCCGGTGGGTGACGACGACGAGTTGGGCCTCGCCGTCCTTGCCGGTCTGCCGCACCGTGTCGATGGAGACCCCGTGGTCGGCGAAGACCATCGCGCACTGCGCCAGCACGCCCGGTTTGTCCATCACGTCGAGGCTGATGTGGTACCGCGTGACGACCTCGCCCATCGGGCTGACTGGCAGCCGCGCGTACGTCGACTCGCCAGGGCCACGGCCGCCGGTGAGCCGGTTGCGGCAGGCGGCCACCAGGTCGCCGAGCACGGCGGACGCGGTGGGCGCGCCGCCGGCGCCCGGGCCGTAGAACATCAGCTGGCCGGCGGAGTCGGCCTCGACGAAGACCGCGTTGTACGCCTCGCGCACCGAGGCCAGCGGGTGGCTGAGCGGGATCATCGCCGGGTGCACCCGGGCGGTCACCGACCGGCCGTCCTGGGCGCGTTCGCAGATGGCCAGCAGCTTGACGGTGCAGCCCATCGCCCGCGCGCTGGCGATGTCGGATGCGGTGACCTCGGTGATCCCCTGGCGGTGCACGTCATCGAGGCGGACCCGGGAGTGGAAGGCGATGCCGGCCAGGATCGCGGCCTTGGCCGCCGCGTCGAAGCCCTCGACGTCGGCGGTCGGGTCGGCCTCGGCGTAGCCGAGCGCGGCGGCCTCGGCGAGCGCCTCGCCGTAGCCGGCGCCGGTGGACTCCATGCGGTCCAGGATGAAGTTGGTGGTGCCGTTGACGATGCCCAGCACCCGGTTGACCCGGTCGCCGGCCAGCGACTCGCGCAGCGGGCGCAGCAGCGGGATCGCGCCGGCCACGGCGGCCTCGAAGTAGAGGTCCACGCCGTGCCGTTCGGCCGCCGCGTGCCGCGCCGGGCCGTCCTGGGCCAGCAGCGCCTTGTTGGCGGTGACCACGCTGGCGCCGTGCGCGAAGGCGCTGTCGATCAGCGAACGGGCCGGCTCGATCCCGCCGATCAGCTCGACGACCACGTCGATGTCGCCCGAGGCGACCAGCCCCGCCGCGTCCGTGGTGATCAGCTCCGGCGGCACCTCGCCGCGCGCCCGGTCGGGCCGGCGCACGGCGACGCCGGCCAGCTCGACGGGGGCGCCGATGCGCGCCGCCATGTCGTCCGCCTGCGTCAGCATCAGCCGGGCCACCTGGGAGCCGACCACGCCGCAGCCAAGCAGCGCCACCCTCAACGGACGCGACGGACGAGTGCGCACCATTCGACCCAGCCTTTCAGCTCACTCGGAACTATCAGTCTCACGCACGGGCGGCGGACCGCCCCACCACGTTCACCATGCGGACGCCGGCGATCAGGAAGTGATCGGCCGGCGTCCGGCCCCCGGCCGGTCAACGGTCGGCTCCCGGTCGGCCCGCGTCGGTGAACGATCAACGGGCCGCCGCCCACGTTCCCCTCGAACGTCTCCGGGCCGACCCGGTCGGGCCCGTTCTCAGCCCACGTCGAGTCGGAGCAGGTCCTCCTCCGTCTCGCGGCGGATGAGCAGGCCGGCCAGCCCGCCGGCCACCGCGACCACGGGCGGGCGCGGCGTGTGGTTGTAGTTGCTGGCCATCGAGCGGCAGTAGGCGCCGGTGGCCGGGACGGCGATCAGGTCCCCAGGGGCCAGGTCGGACGGCAGATAGGCGTCCCGCACCACGATGTCGCCGCTCTCGCAGTGCTTGCCCACCACCCGCACCAGCAGCGGTGGCGCGGCCGAGGCGCGGGAGACCAGCGCCACCGAGTACTCGGCGTCGTAGAGCGCGGTCCTGATGTTGTCCGACATGCCGCCGTCCACGCTCACATAGGTGCGCAGGCCCTCCAGCGGCTTGACCGTTCCCACCTCGTAGAGGGTGAACGCGGTCGGGCCGACGATCGCCCGGCCCGGCTCGACCGACAGCCGGGGCAGCGCCAGCCCTGCGGACTCGCACTCCCGGGTGACGATGTCCCGCAGCGCCTTGGCGATCTGATGCGGCTCGGCCGGGTCGTCGTCCGAGGTGTAGGCGATGCCGAGGCCGCCGCCGAGGTCGATCTCGGGCAGCTCGACGCCGTGCCGGTCGCGGACCGTGCGCAGCAGGCCGACGACGCGGCGCGCGGAGACCTCGAAGCCGGCCATGTCGAAGATCTGCGAGCCGATGTGCGAGTGCAGGCCGACCAGTTCGAGGCTGTCGGCGGCCAGCACCCGGCGCACCGCCTCCAGCGCCGAGCCGTCCGCCAGCGCCAGGCCGAACTTCTGGTCCTCGTGCGCGGTCGCGATGAACTCGTGGGTGTGCGCCTCGACGCCGACCGTCACCCGGATCTGCACCCGCTGCCGCACCCCGTGCCGGCGGGCGGCGTCGGCGACCCGGTCGATCTCCTGGAACGAGTCCAGCACCACGCGGCCGACGCCGGCGGCCACGGCGCGGTCGATCTCGGCGACGGACTTGTTGTTGCCGTGCAGCGCGATCCGCTCGGGCGGCATCCCGCCGGCCAGCGCGGTGGCCAGCTCGCCGCCGGTGCACACGTCGAGGTTGAGGCCCTCCTCGCGCAGCCAGCGCACCACGGCGCGGGAGAGGAACGCCTTGCCGGCGTAGAAGACGTCGGCGTCCGGCGCGAACGCGTCCCGCCAGGCGCGGCAGCGGGCGCGGAAGTCGGCCTCGTCCAGCACGAACGCCGGGGTGCCGAACTCCTCGGCCAGCGCGCGGACATCGAGCCCGCCGACGGTCACCACGCCGTCGGCGTCACGGTGCACGGTGCGCGCCCAGACCTTGGGGTCCAGGGCGTTGAGGTCGACCGGAGGCGCGGAATAGTGGCCCTCGGGCAGCACGTCGGCATGGCGGGGGCCTGCGGGGTGGGCGGAACGACTCATGGTGTGACTTTCCTTGGATCTGGCGGCCGGCGCCTCACGACGGGTGGCCCACCGCGTGGTTCGACGGGTGGTCCACCGGGGCGCCGTGGGGGGCGCCGTGGGGGGTGCTCACAGCCGCTCGGGAGCGCTGACGCCCAGGGCGTGCAGGCCGTCGGCGAGCACCGTTCCGGTGGCCTGGGCGAGGGCCAGCCGGGCGCGGTGGAC
Source organism: Streptomyces sp. 3MP-14 (assembly GCF_006334905.2). Taxonomy (NCBI): domain Bacteria; kingdom Bacillati; phylum Actinomycetota; class Actinomycetes; order Kitasatosporales; family Streptomycetaceae; genus Streptomyces; species Streptomyces sp. 3MP-14. The sequence continues at coordinate 31,601 of NZ_VDLZ02000010.1, read as the reverse complement.
GGCCCCGGGTTTCTCGTCCCCGACGGGGAGCGTGGGGCGCAGTGCCTCGACGGTCAGCAGGGCGTCGGCGACGGCCGTCAGCCGGGCCGCCGGGCGGCCGCCGTCCCCGAGCGCGGTCAACAGCTCGCGCTCGGCGGGGAGTTGGAGCGGGGCGGCGCCGGGCTCCGGGCGGACGCCGAGCGCCTCGGCGGCGCGGGCCAGGCCGGCGCAGCGGGCGCGGGCGTAGCGCACCAGGAACAGAGGGTTCTCCTCGCGCTGCACCAGCAGCGCACCGTGCGGGTCGCCGCCGGCGACGGCCGCCCAGCGGGCGGCGTCAAGCGCCGGGTCCTCGGGGAGGCTGGGCGCGGGGGGCGCGGCGAGTATCGCGCGCAGGAAGGCGGCCTCGGCGTCGTCGGCCAGCGCGATGGTCAGGAAGCCGCCGCCGGTGACGTTCACCTCGGCGACGCCGGGCTCGGCCACCAGCCGGCGGCGCAGCAGCCGGGCGACCTCGGGCGCCGGCAGCCCGGCCGGGCCGGCCAGCCGCAGCGCGATGCCCGTCGACCAGGCGTGCGCCCCGACGTGCCGGGGCGGGCGGCGCACCGTGACCCGCTCGGGAACGGCCACCCGCAGCTCGCCGCCGTCCACCGCGCCGCGCACGGAGCGCAGCACGGCCTGGGAGAGCTGGGTCGGGGTCACGGAGCAAGCGTACGAGAGGCGGGGGCGCACTCCGCGAGGGGTTTCACCAACTGGACGACGCGTCGCCGGCCCTCGGCGCAGAACCGCTTGACCAGGCCGACGAGTTCGGCCGGTTCGAAGGGCTTGCTCAACACGGCGTCGATCCCCCCGCCGGGGGGCGCGCCCGCTTCGCCGCTGCCGCTCCAGTCGAGCGGCCCGTCGTCGGCGCCCCAGGGGCGGCGCGGGTCGACGCTGGCGGAGACCAGCAGCAGCGGGATGTGCCGGGTGCGGCGGTCGAGGCGCAGCTGGTCGACGGTGCCGAGGCCGTCGAGGCGGGGCATCGCCAGATCGAGGGTGATCACGTCCGGGCGGAACCTGTGGACCCGCTCCAGGCATTCGGCGCCATCGCAGGCGGTCATGACCTCGAACCCGTCGAGTTCGAGATTGACCCTGATCAGCTGCCGGATGACCTGGCTGTCGTCCACCACCAGCACCCGGCCAGGAGCGCCTGGCACCCTGCCAGCGTAAGCGCGTTCCCCCGCCGCCGTCCGGCCTTTCCGGCAACTTCTACCCGGGAGTACCTCCCTCCGCACCCACGTGCGGAAACCACGGTGCGGGGCACCCCCGCCGAGCTGGTAGTGTTCTCTCCGTCGCCACCCAAGGCGCCAAGCGCCCCCGTAGCTCAGGGGATAGAGCAACGGCCTCCGGAGCCGTGTGCGCAGGTTCGAATCCTGCCGGGGGCACCTCCTGGAAACCAGCGGAAACCGCCCGCTGACCAGCCAACTCGTCGCAGCAGAGGGCGGGAGTCAGTCTCACTGACTCCCGCCCTGTTTCGCTGTGTCGCGGTGTTCACGCGTGAGGGGCGCGTGGGCGGCCGGCTCAGGTGTTCCTGTCCTCGGCCCCTGCCCATGGCCCGCTCGGACTCCCTGTTGTTCACAGCCTCGCGTCGTCGGTGCGAGCGGGACCCGTCAGCTGCGATCAGACGAGCAGAGTGCTGTTCGTTCAGTCGGAGAAGAACGCGCCCAACGCCGACATGGTAGTCGCCCATTCGGAGATCGGTCGTCCCTCCTCGCTGACCGTTTCTCGTGGCAGGACGGAGTGCCACGGTTCCGCAGGGTCGAAGGGAGAGGTCAACTCCTCGAGAAAGATGAGGGAGTTCTGAACGAACACCGTCTCGCCTGAGCGGTAGAGCGGCCAGCAGAAGATGAAGTTGCTGTTCGCCGGGTCGGTGATGGACGTCACCAGACACGAGGTCGCGGCGGAATCGTCGGCAAGAGCGACGAACGCCGAGCGCCAGCTGCGGCGGTAGTCGTCGGCGCTCCAGAAGCTGAGACTCGCGTGGAAATCCTCCTGGAAGTCCCCGATCCGGATGACACCCACCGCTTCTTCCCACGCTGTCGCGTCCGGAGGCACCCGCCCCGAGTCGAGGGTGATAGCGAATACGTCACTTCTTGACATAGTTCAGCGCCGAATCGTAGGTGCCGGTGCGCCTGCCGCGCCTGTCGAACATCTTCCAGCCATCACTCACATTGTGACCGTCCACATCAGGAGTGATGAAGTTTCTGCCATTCGAGAAGACCGGCTGGCCATGTGAGTTGAACGGCGCCCGGTTCGGGGGTACGCGCTGGTTGTAGCCCAACTCCCGTGCCCGGTCGGCCACGGATGGTCCGTAGAGATCCCGGTTCTGCTGGCTGCGTTCCGCGACCATGTCGGGGTGGTAGGGATCGCCTTCCAACGCGGGGGAGGAAGTATAGCCGGGTGGGAGGATCTCCTCCCCGGTCAAGCCCAGTGGATCGGCCAACGTACACGGATTGTGAACGTAGCCATAGTGGTTGGGCGCCGCCGCCAGCCCCAGAGGGTCAGGGCTGGTAAACCGCGCGATGGTCGGGTCGTAGTGCCGGAAGACGTTGTGGTGCCAGCCCGTCTCCGGATCGTGGTACTGCCCAGGGAAGCGCAGCGGCGTTTCGGTGCCGCCGGGCGACGCGTGTGTGGTGAGGCCCCACAGCGTGGTGTGCGATCGCCAGGCGATGGTCCCGGTCTCTTCGACCAGTTCGGTGGGCGCTCCCACCAGATCGGTGACGATCGCGAAGAACCGACGGTCCGTGTCGTCCGATCGCGCTCCCCCCGTGCTGTCCACCTGGACGACGGGGTGTGGCCCCTCGTACTCCCAGGTGCGTGCGACCGGCTCGCCACCGGGCTGTCCGGTGCCGCTCTCCTCGACGAGTGTGAAGTCGTCCCAGGTGAATCGAGTCAGTGCGATGACGCTCCCGTCGTCGGCCATCCGCTCCTTGGCCACTCGACGCCCCAAGGGGTCGTACCGGTAGTGCCAGCGCGCCCCGTCCGGGGTGATGGCACGCACCAACCGGTCCTCAGCGTCCCATTCATACCGCCAGGTCTCGGGCTTCTTGGATAGCATCGTCTTTTGACGGCTGACTGTGCGCCCGGCCCGGTCGTAGGTGTAACGAAAGCGGCCGGCGCGCGTGACCCGGCTGCCCGCGTAGGTGCGCGCGCCGTCGTGCTCCGCGACACCTGGGATGGCGCCTGCCCCACCCGTCATACGGGCAACGCGCTGGTTTCCGATCAGGTCATAGGCGTACGACTCGCTGCCCTGGGGCCGAGCGACGGTGGTGACGCGGCCGGCTCGGTCCAGCGTCAGTTCATCCACGGTTCCCGCCGCGTTGTCGGTGATGCGGGTGAGGTGGTGGTCGGATCGATAGGTGTATCCACGGTCCCGAACCTGCTGCCCGGCAAGGGTGAGCGACTGGCTTGTCAGTCGCCCCATGTCGTCCCACTCCTGCCCGAGCACGATGTCGTTGCCCAGGCTTCGTTCGGTCAGTCGCCCCTCGGCATCCCGCCGAAGGCTGAGCAGACGACCTGCGGTGGTGAGGGTCGCGGCGCGTCCCACGTCGTCGTAGCCCCAGACGCTGACGACTCCGCCCGGAGTCGTACGGGAGAGTGGGCGCCCCATCGCGTCGTAGGTGTGAGTGAGGGTGAGCCCGTCGACGGTCTCGGACAGAATCCTCCCCAACTGGTCTCGCTCGATCGCGAGATGACACGAGGGCCCCTCCGCGGCCGCCAGACGCCCCAGAAGGTCGTACTCGTAGGTGGTGACCTGGTCACCGGCACGTTTCGCGATGATGTTGCCCAGCGCATCGCGTCGATAGGTGACCGTCTGGCCGGTGGCGTTGGTGCGGGAGAGGACACGGCCCGAGGCGTCAACCGTGTAGGTGACGGTGCGACCGTCGTAGTCCGTTTCTCGCACCAGGTGGCCCGCCGCGTCGTAGGCATACTCCCAAGTGAGCCCCAGAGGCGCGACCACCCGAGTGATACGGGTCTCCGAGTCGCGCAGGAACTCGTAACGGGCGCCGTCCGATTCACAGCGGGCCGTCAGCAGGTCGAACGGACCGTACTCGAAGCGAGTGACACCACCGTGCTCGTCAACGTGACGGAGCAGGTTGCCCTCAGCGTCCCACTCCCAGGTCTGCACGCCGCCCAGAGGGTCGAGCCTGCGCAGTGGCCTGCCCTCGAGGGCGTACTCGGCCTGCTGGATGGCGCCCAGCGGGCTGATCTGTTCGGTGACCCGGCCAAGGGCATCCCGGCGGTAACGGGTCGTCTCACCCATCGGATCGGTAGTGGAGAGGGGCAACCCCGCCGCGTCACACTCGAAGCGGGTGACCTCCCCCGTGGCCACAGTGAACGAGGACATGCCTCCGTGATCGTCGTGGGTGTAGCGGGTGCGATGGCCGGCGGGATCGAGCAGCGCGACCCGGTTCCCCCTTGTGTCGAAGGACTGTTCCCAGCACGAACCATCGGCCTCCGTGAGGCTGGTGACCAGGCCGAGTTCGTTGTACTCGACCTGAACGGTCCCACCATTGGGACGCGTCAGGGCCACGAGGTGTCCGCTCTCGTCGTATGTGAAACGTGTCGTGTGTCCCACGGGGTCGGTGACGGTCACGGCACGGTCATAGCGATCCCAGGAGTGCTGGGTGGTGTGCCCCAATGGGTCGGTCTGGGCTACGAGTTGGAAGCAGTCGTTGAACTGGTAGACCGTGGCGTTGCCCAGGGAGTCGATCGCCGTGGTGCGGTACTCCTCAGGCTCATATTGGTACCGATACTCAAGCATCCGATCGGTTCCCGTACCGAAGACGCATCGCCCGGTCTCGTCGTACTTGTACCGGTACCACATGCCATTTCGGTCTTCCCAACGCGTGAGCCGCCGGGCCTCGTCATAGGAGTAGGTGAGGGGCAACCCGGAGGAGTTGTAGACCTTCGCGAGGTTTCCGGAATCGTCGTACTCGTACGCCCGCAACAATGGCTGATCGGGGTGGCTCAGAAGCCGCAACGAAGTGACGCGCCCCTCCACCACTGCGACACCGACACGATAGCCGCCGGAATGCCGCACCTCGGTGGGCGCACCTTGTTCGTCGTGGCTCAACGCGATGAAGTTGCCGTTGCGATCCTCGATCGCTTGCAGGACGCACTCGGAAGGCCTGCCTCCGGCGATGGGCGCGAATCGGAGGGTCAGACCGCTGTCCTGCTGGTGGACGCGGAAGTCAGATCCCGGCTGTCCATCCCAACTCAGCGTCCATCGGGGACCCTCAACAGGCAGTACCGGGACCTCGGTGTCGGCGAGCGGAACGGGATAGTGCAGTTCCTTACCGTCCTCGGCGAGGAAACGGACGCCATGTTCCTCCAGGACGAGTCTCTGATCGAGCGTGGAGGCCCAGGAGCGCCCGAAGAGTCGGCCGTCCCGATAGGAGGAGAGATGATGGCGACGCAGGACCAGGGGCAGGACGCCGGGTAGCTCAAGGTCGGTCGACGGCCACCCCACCTCGCCAGTGGCGTAGTCCACGGGGTCGGGGGAGAAATTCCGACGGCCCCAATCCACCGCTCGCTCCCGCAGGTTCCGACCGAGACCGCGCGCTCCCTGTGCGAGCCCTCGCAGGCCGGTGCGCCCCGCTGACGCGACGCCACGAAGGCCCCGCGCGAGTCCACCGAGAGTGGTGAGCCCCTTCATGCCCGGAATGCAGTCCAAAGCAGCGAATGCGACGTCGAGGAGTCCGGCTTCGCCTCTCGCGTATTTGATGAGGGTGTCGGCGAGGACGACGAGGGCGGCGGCCAGCACCACCCAGGCCAGCGGTCCGCCGATGATCATCACGACGACGCCGAGGACGGCGACGATGACCTTGCAGACGGCAACAATGGTGTCCCAGTTGTCGGTGACCCACTTGATCGCCTTCTGCCACCACTTGCGGTTCTGAATGCCGGCGTCACTCGCCTCGTCGATGTCACGGGCGCACTCGCGGGCGGCCTCCTCCCGCATCTCCTGCGCATCCAGGGCAAGTTGGCGGGCGGCCGCGAGGCGTTCCTCGGCGTCGTTCACCCGGGACCGGGCGGCCGTGGCGGCCGCCTCGGCGGCCCGGTGGTCACGGGTGGCGGCCCGCACATCGGCCTCGTCCGGTGGCTCGACGTCCTCCCGCTCCCCCGCGCGTTGCAGCCGCTCGGCCTCCTCACCGGCCCGGCCCACCCAGTCCTGGGCATCCCCGAGCGCCGACTGGGCGGAGGCGAGATCCGTCTGCGCGGAGATCGCCCGGTCCAGGGCGCGGTCGGCCATGCCCTGCGCCGTCTGGAGCTTGGGCCAGTAGGTCTGGAGCGCCTGCGAGCAGAGGGAGTAACTCTCCTCCAGCTTGGTCAGGTTGTCTGGCACCCCGTCGAACTCGGAGCGGAAGGCGTCCGCCGACAGTCCCGCCCAGTCCAACACCGCGCGCTCCGAGGCCAACCCTCGGATCTTCCCCAGCGCCTCACCGACATCGTCGGCGAACTCCTGGAGTTCGTCGGCCAGTTCCCGAACCTCGTCCGGATCACCGGGCGTCGGGTCCCGGTCCATGTCCACCGGACTCCAGTCGGACGCACGTGCCATGCCCCACCCCCAGGAGAAGTACCCAGATCATCCTAGAAAGCCTGAGAACACAGCGTCAAAGTCACGAACGCACCGTCACAGATCCGGGTATGAGGGACCGTCGACTGCTCCTGTCCGTTTCCCTCCATCGCCGCACGAAGGTCTGCTGTCCGTCGTGCCCCGCTGCCTGGCCGGCGTTCCGTCAACCTCGGCCCGAGGCTGGTCGGGCCGTCCTCATCAGCCCTGGAGGGTTCGCAACAAGCATGAGCCATCGGTGTGGGTGGGGCGCGCCCAGCCCGTTCCTCATCGACCCTGGAGGGTCCGCAAGGGGTCTTGTGTCAGTCGGGACGGTGCACCGACTGACACAGGTCAATGCCCCCAGTGACTTCTGTTCTGGTCCACGCACTTGCTTCGAAGTTGTCAAGATGCGCAACGCCCCTCACCGCGCCCGCCTTACCCCGCTCCTCGCCGGGTCCACGGCCGTGATCGTGAGCTGGCGTTCGGCGTCCCCCGGCGCCCGTTCCCTTGTTCCGGGTGCCGTGCCGGGGGCACCACGTAGATGGTCGCAGGGTGTTTGCGACGCTCCATGGTGCGCTTTCCCTTCATGTTGTTCTGATGGCCGGTCCCGTTGTTCACGTTCACGGGAGCGGCCTTCGTTGTGTCGTCGCAGGGGATCTCCAGCCGCACGGCTCGAAGAGCCGGCGGGACAGTTCGTCCGGGAGCAGGGGCCCATCGACCGGGATGACCGGCAGGCGGTGGAGCGGGGCGGGGTTCGGCGCCCGGTGCGTCTCCTCTTCGAGGGCGGCGAGTTCCTCCCTCAACGCCTCACGTGGGCCCCGTAGTTCGGCTCGGCGTTCGTTTCGTCGGGATGTGGGGCCAAGCCCTCATCGCGGACCGCGACGAGTGATACGTGGTTGTTCACGAATGGCCTCTTGTCACCGGCATGGGCGAACATCTCGAAGGGTACGTGGGGCCTCGTCAGCTGTCCTGGGATGCTGGTTCACGATGCTGCCGCCGCCGTCCCCACGGTCGTAGTGCCGGTGGTTGGTGTCGTGCGATCCGGTTTCCGGGTCGGCATACCGCCCGGGGAGGGGCAGGAAAAGGGTTGCGGCTTTATCGCCCTTCCGAAAAGGCTCAGGCCGTTCCGGAGCGCAGGGCGGGGAATTCCCGCATTGCCTCGGCCACTTGTTTGCCGGCCGCCTCGTGGCCGGCCGCCCAGGCGACGAATCCACTGCGTCTCTCCGTGCCCGCCTCCCCGGGCAGCGGCAGGAAGCCGCCGCCGGCGGCCGTGACGAGCACGCGGCCGGCGGCGGTGTCCCATGCGAACACGTTCGCGTTGGCCGCCAAGTCGGCCCGGCCAGCGGCCACATGGGCCAGGGCCATGGCGGACGACCCGACGCGGCGGACGTCCATGGTCTCCAACAGATCGGCAAGGAAACCCGTTTGGTGCGGATCGAGCCGCGCCTCATGACCGGGGATGTCGGTGAGCATCAGCGGCGGCCCGTCGGACACCGGCCCACGGCGGGCGGAGTGACGGCGCCCGGCGACGCTGAACCCCCCGGAGCGCGTCGCGGTGTAGGCCACGGCCGTCGTCGGGTCGAAGACACAGCCGGCCACGAAGTCGAGGCCCACGCGCGCCCCGACGGAGACAGCGAAGGCCGGAAACCCTCGGGCGAAGTTGTAGGTGCCGTCGATGGGGTCCACATACCAACGGATGTCGCCCCCCGCTGCCGGCGAACCGGCGCCGCGTTGGGTCCCCAACTCCTCGCCGACGACCACCGACCCCGGATACCGCGCGAGGAGTTCCGCCCGGATCAACCGCTCGGCCTCGGCGTCGAGTTCGGTCAGCAGATCGTGGAACGCGCCCTTCGCCCTGACATCGATGCCCTCCCGCTGGTGCTGTGCGAGGAAGCGTCCGGCGCGGACACACGCCTGCTCGGCCGCCTCGGCGAGACCGTCTTCGTCCATGTCGCCCCTCGATCAACCGTCCTCGGCCGCGCGTTCAGCGCCGGCCGGATGAAAGGGATTCGCAGCGTAGTGCGCCGCCGGCTTCGACCGCGAGCGGCCGGCGGAATTCTTCCGGGTATAGCCGTTCGGTCACCCTGATCGAGCGCTCGATCGTTTCTTGTCCAGCCGGCTGGGCGGCGTCCATGGTTGGTGCATCGGCATTCTGGATGACGGTCGTTCCTGACGTCGAACGTCGAGCGGAGACCGTTTCTTCGACGCCTGGAATCGAGGGCCAGCGTGATGCCGCGGCGGAGTCCCGATATCGGGCCAGCGGTGACGGCACCACTGCCCGCGATCTCCCTCGGGACCGGAACGCGTCGGTCGAGCACGACGCCCCGCGACCGAGCGTCCCGCTCATCCGCCACCCGGCCTGGGCCGATCGGGTGCCGGCCGGCGACCTGGCCACGCAGCTCGAACGCGCCGGGCTCGCCGTCCGCGCCACGGGATCGCGCTCCACACGAACCGAGAACGACCAGAGGATCACCTGAGCCCATGGACGCCGAGCGGACGGCGGGCCATGGACCACTGAACGGCGCCGGCCGCTGCCCGGCTGACGGACGAGGCCACCCGACCGTGGTGCGTTCCCGTCATGACACAGCAATGTGGCAACACGAGTTCAGCCCGCCCTCGGCGGATGCGGCTGGATCTCCTGGGCTCGGCACACCACACGGCTTTCGGCGAGCGAATGACCGCGTGCCGCTCATTCTCGTCGCGCTACCACCCCAAGGCGATTGCCCCCTTTCGACCCGCCTGACGGGACTGCCCCTGATGCCCTCTCCCGTGCGCGAGCGGGCGGGTTTGGGGCGGCCGTGAGCCGCCGCGAGACAAAGGCGAGCACTCCGCTTGCCCAAGCGGGCGGGTTGACGTCCGAACGGGCGCTAAGTAGCGTTCCTACTGCAAACATCCTTAGCTTTGCCACCTTGCGGCAGGCGGCAGTATCACCCAGTGCAGCGAGGCAAACCACGGCTTCGTTCGCGCGACGTGACATCCGGACATGATGTTCGCAGTGTGTGCACCAGCGATCCGAACGTCGCGTGGACGCGTGCGTGTCGCGCGGGGGAACGACGCGAACTTCCAACGTCAGCACCTTGAATGCGTGAGATGGCTGAACGGAAAGCGGGGAATCGTGGCAACAGGTTCCGCATCTGCGTCGGAGGCCAGGGCGGGTGTGGCCCGAAGCGCGGTGATCATCTGTGTCGAGGATCAGGTTCTCGATCTCGGAATGCGGGCCCTGCTTTCTGAAACGGACCTCGACATGGAGACCCACTTCGCCCGGAACGAGGAAGACCTCGTGCGTGGCGTTCGGGATCTCAGGCCGGACGTGGTCGTGCTCACCGTGGAGAGCCGGAGACACTGGGACCGGGTGGAGGCGGAGTTTCCCCAACACGCCGCGCGTCTGCTCGTGATCGTCGATCAACACCTGTTACTGCACGGAGGCGTTGACCGGATGCCGGCGGACGGCTATCTGGTCCGCCAGAAGGTGACGGCCAAGACTCTCGCCCGCGCCCTGAGCCAACTCGCCGCCGGAGAGATGGCGATCCCCGTCGAGGTCGGCCGACGGCTGCTGCGCGGGTCCGGTGCGACGCCGGCGGCCAACCGCCCCGCCGCGCTGACCGCACGGGAGCGTGAGGCGCTGCTCCTCCTGGTCCACGGCCTTTCGAACAAGCAGATCGGCCGACGACTGCTGATCTCCGAGCACGGCGCCAAGCGGCTGGTCGGCAGCGTCCTGCTCAAACTCAACGCCAACAACCGGACCAGGGCGGTCGTCAACGCCATCAGGGCCGGCCTCGTCGACGGGGCGGCCATGGACGCCTAGGCGTGTTGTCCGGACCGGTTGGGGCGCGGTGGTTCACGGCGTGACGGCGTCGAGCCAGGCGGTCAGGAGCCGTTGGTTTCCTCGGGGCGTTCCTGTTGGAGCCAGTGGCCGCAGCCGTCAAGGAGGTGGGAGGCGGCCAGGCCGGGAGGACGCCGGCGGGGAAGCGGTCGCGCAGTTGGCCGCCGTGGGCGACGAAATGCGGGTCCGGCTCGTTCTGGGTGGGTATGGTGTCGGTGGGCCGGGGCCCGCCGGGCGGCGCGTAGGGAACGCTCAGCAGGCCGACGGCCCGGAAGACCTCGGGGTGGAGCAGAGCGGAGGTGGCGGCGATGTGGGAGCCCCAGTCATGCCCGATCACCACCGCGTTCTCCGCGCCGAGGGCGCGCACGACGGCGACGTTGTCCTCGACCAGTTCGAGCATCCGGTAGGCGTCGACCGCCGCCGGCTTGGAGGAACGGCCGTAGCCGCGCACGTCGAGCGCCACCGCCCGGTAGCCGGCGGCGGCGAGGGCCGGGAGTTGGCGGCGCCAGGAGTACCAGGACTCGGGGAAGCCGTGCACGAGCAGCACCAGCGGGCCGCTGCCCTGCTCGACGAGGTGCAGGCGCCCGGCGGGGGCCTCCACGGTGCGGTGGCGGAGCGCGGCGGTCGGCGTTGCCGTTTCGCCAAACGGCGGCCGGGCGCGGGGCGGGGCGGCCGGGTGCGGGGCGGCTGGCGACTGGCGACTGGCGACTCCGGAGGGTGACGGCGAAAACAAGCACCTTGAGCGCGGCGCGACAGGGCGTCGGGAAAGCCCCTGAGCGACCGTCTCTCGCATTTTCGGGGATTCGAGGCAGGGGGGATCGGACGTAAGCGCGTTGGGGCGGCACAGCGGGGCACAGAGAGGTTCTGGAGCTGTCGACGAGGGGGCGCTCCGGTAGGGTCGGGAGGGTTCCGGTGGTCGATGGACCAGGGTCCGCGTGCCTCCGGGGCCCTGTTTGGGCCGCCCTGCCCCGTTTCCGTCAACTGTCCGGCCGCTCCCGCACGACGATGCGTGAGCGCGGTCCGCCATGCCCGAAAAGAGAGCGTCTGTGACCACGTATGACACCCGCACCGCGCCCGGTAGTTCCGGCCCCGAGCAGTTCGGCCCCGCAGGCCCGGCGTCGTATGACGCCAACGCGATCACCGTGCTCGACGGGCTGGACGCGGTGCGCAAGCGGCCCGGGATGTATGTCGGTTCCACGGGCGCGCGGGGGCTACACCACCTGGTGCGGGAACTCGTCGACAACGCCGTGGACGAGGCGCTCGCCGGGGTGGCCGACCGGATCGACGTGACGCTGCTGCCCGACGGCGGCGTGCGGGTGGTCGACAACGGCCGGGGCATCCCGGTGGGGACGCATCCGGTGGAGCAACGGCCGGCCGTCGAGGTGGTGTTGACCGTGCTGCACGCGGGCGGGAAGTTCGGGGGCGGCGGGTATGTGGTCTCCGGCGGCCTGCACGGCGTGGGCCTGTCGGTGGTGAACGCGCTGTCGACCCGGCTGTCGGTGGAGATCTGGACCGACGGCCACCGGTGGACGCAGGAGTACCGGCACGGCGAACCCACCGCGCCGTTGGCCCGCCACGAGGCGAGCCAGCGCACGGGCACCTCGTTGACGTTCTGGGCGGACGGCGACATCTTCGAGACCACCGACTACTCCTTCGACACGCTGGCCAGGCGTTTCCAGGAGATGGCCTTCCTCAACCGTGGGCTCACCCTGACCCTCGCCGATGAACGCCCCACGGCCACCGCCTCCGACGCCGACGCCGACGCCGTCGCGAGGACGGTCTCCCACCGCTACGACGGCGGCATCGCCGACTTCGTCGCCCACCTCAACGCCCGCAAGGGCGAGCCGGTTCACCCCTCGGTCATCACCATCGCCGCCCGGGACACGGAACGGCTGCTGTCGGCCGAGGTCGCCCTCCAGTGGAACAGCCAGTACAGCGAGAGCGTGTACTCCTACGCCAACGCCATCCACACGCACGAGGGCGGCACCCACGAGGAGGGGTTCCGCACGGCCCTGACCACCGTGGTCAACCGCTACGCGCGGGAGAAGAGGTTGCTGCGGGAGCAGGAGGCCAACCTCTCGGGCGAGGACGTCCGCGAGGGCCTGACCGCGATCGTCTCGGTGAAGCTGGGCGAGCCGCAGTTCGAGGGCCAGACCAAGACCAAGCTCGGCAACACCGAGGCGCGCACGTTCGTGCAGAAGGTCGTCCACGAGCGGTTGACCGACTGGTTCGACCGCAACCCGCACGAGGCCGTCGACGTCGTGCGCAAGGCCATGCGGGCGGCCACGGCCCGGGTCGCGGCTCGCAGGGCGCGCGAACTCACCCGCCGCAAGGGCCTGTTGGAGACGGCGGCGCTGCCGGGCAAGCTGTCCGACTGCCAGTCGAACGACCCGGCGATGTCGGAGATCTTCATCGTGGAGGGCGACTCGGCCGGCGGCAGCGCCAAGTCCGGCCGTAACCCGCAGTACCAGGCGATCCTCCCGATCCGGGGCAAGATCCTCAACGTGGAGAAGGCCAGGATCGACAGAATCCTGCACAACCAGGAGATCCAGGCGATCATCTCCGCGTTCGGCACGGGCGTGCACGAGGACTTCGACATCGCCAGGCTCCGCTACCACCGGATCATCCTGATGGCGGACGCGGACGTCGACGGGCAGCACATCAGCACGCTGCTGCTGACGTTCCTGTTCCGCTTCATGCGGCCCCTGGTCGAGGAGGGACACGTCTACCTCTCCCGGCCGCCGCTGTACAAGATCAAGTGGAGCCGGGACCACGTCGAGTACGCCCACTCCGACCGCGAGCGCGACGCGCTCGTGGAGCGGGGCCGGCGGGCCGGCAGGCGGCTGCGGGACGACTCCATCCAGCGGTTCAAGGGCCTGGGCGAGATGAACGCCGAGGAGTTGCGCGTCACCACCATGGACCCCGACCACCGGGTCCTGGGTCAGGTCACCCTCGATGACGCGGCCGCCGCCGACGAGCTGTTCGCCATCCTGATGGGCGAGGACGTGGCGGCCCGACGCCACTTCATCCAACGCAACGCCAGGGACGTCCGCTTCCTCGACATCTGACCCGAGTCCCCCGCTGTCCGCGTCGGTCGGGGGGTTCCCCGGCGGGCGGGGAGGCGAAGGCCGCCCGTCACGGCCTTGGTTGGGTGTCGATCTCGTGGATCAGCTGCTCGACGCGGGTGCGGATCGCGTCGCGGATGGGGCGGACGGCGTCGGGGCCCCGGCCGGCGGGGTCGTCGAACGGCCAGTCGCGGTAGTGCTTTCCGGGGAGGACGGGGCAGGCGTCGCCGCAGCCCATGGTGATGACGTAGTCGGACGCCTCGACGGCGCCGGTGGTCAACGCCTTCGGCCGCTCGGCGGTGATGTCGATGCCCGCCTCCCGCATGGCCGCGACGGCGGCCGGGTTGATGCGGTCGGCGGGCAGGGAGCCGGCCGAGCGGACCTCGATCCGGTCGCCGGCGAGATGGGCGAGGAAGCCGGCGGCCATCTGGGAGCGGCCGGCGTTGTGGACGCAGACGAACAGCACGGAGGCGCGGGGGGCGGTGGGCTCGGGGAGCACGGCGGGACGTCCTTCAGCGGTCGGCGGGCAGGTCGAGCATCGCCGACATCGCCGCGACGACGGAGGGGGCGACGGCGTAGTAGACCCAGGTGCCCCGGCGTTCGGAGGTCAGGAGTCCGGCCTCGCGGAGCTTCTTCAGGTGGTGGCTGACGGTGGGTTGGGAGACGCCGACGTCGGCGATGTCGCAGACGCACGCCTCGCGTCCGGGGTGGGCGGCGACCTTGGAGAAGAGCCGCAGCCGCACCGGGTCGGCCAGGGCCTTGAACATCGCGGCCATCCGTTCGGCGTCCGGCACGGACAGCTCCCCCGCCGTCAGCGGCGGGCAGCAGGGCGCGGCCGCGTTCTCGCCGGGCAGCACCGGGAGTTGGGGCCGCTGCGATCCCGAATTCGACATGCCTCTATGTTGACAGACATCGATATCAAGTGCCAGGCTCCGGAGTGGATATCGACAACCGTCGAATCAAGGATGGCGGGAAGGTGGCAAAGGAATGGTGGCTATGCCGGAGCGCAACGCCCTGCCGATCGCGGTCATCGGCGCCGGGCCCGTGGGGCTGGCGGCCGCCGCCCAACTCGTCGGGCGCGGCCTGACGCCGCTGGTCCTGGAGGCCGGCCCGACGGCCGCGACCGCCGTCCGCGCCTGGGGCCATGTGCGCCTCTTCTCCACCTGGGCCGAACTCGTCGACCGCGCCGCCGAGAAGCTGCTCGCCCCGACCGGCTGGACCCCGCCCCCGAGCGACCGGTACCCGACGGGCGCCGACTGGGTCGCCGACTACCTCCAGCCGCTGGCCGACGCCCTGGGCGACCGGGTCCGCTACGGCACCGTCGTCACCGGCCTGGCCCGCGCCGGCCGCGACCGGGTGGCGGACGCCGGCCGGGACCGGCGGCCGTTCACCGTTCACCTGACCACCGCCGACGGCGGCGAGGAACGCGTCCCGGTCCGCGCGGTCATCGACGCCTCCGGCACCTGGTCCACCCCCGGCCCTCTCGGCGCCGACGGCCTCCCCGCCGTCGGCGAACGCGAACTGGCCGCGCGCGGGCGCCTCGGCTACCGCATTCCCGACCTCCACGACCCCGCCGTGCGCGCGACGTTCGCCGGGCGGCGGACCGCCGTGGTCGGCGCCGGCGCCTCGGCGTTCACCACGCTCGCCGCGCTGGCCGAGCTGGCCGGGACCGAGGAGGGCGCGGGCACCGAGGCGCTGTGGGTGACGCGGCGCGCGATCTCGGCGACCACCTTCGGCGGCGGCGCCGCCGACCAACTCCCGGCGCGCGGCGCCCTGGGCCTGGCCGCCAGGGCGGCCGTCGCCGCCGGCCACGCGCGGGCGGTCGACGGCTTCCGCACCGTCGCCGTCGAACGGGACGCCGACAACCGGCTGGTGCTGGTCGCCGAGGACGGCCGCCGCACCGCGCCCGTGGACCGGATCGTCGTGCTCACCGGCCTGCGCCCCGACCTCTCCTTCCTGACGGAGGTCCAACTCGGCCTGGACGAACGGCTCTCCGCCCCCGTCGCGCTGGCCCCGCTGATCGACCCCGACGTCCACTCCTGCGGCACGGTCCGCCCGCATGGCGTGGCCGAGTTGGCCCAGCCGGAGCCCGGCCTGTTCCTGGCCGGGGCGAAGTCCTACGGCCGCGCGCCCACGTTCCTGGCGATGACCGGCTACGAGCAGGTCCGTTCCCTCGCCGCCGCGCTGGCCGGGGACCTGGCGGCGGCCCGGAGCGTCGCGTTGACCCTGCCGGCGACGGGGGTCTGCGGCGGCGGCGGGCTGCCGGCGGGCGTCGGGCTGCCGGACCCGGCCGGAGCCGCGCCAGGCCCCGACGTCCGGGGGCGGGACGCCGGTTGCTGTGCCGGGCCGCGCCCGCTCCCGCCGATCGGCGCGCCCGCCCGACCGGCGGCCGGCGGGGAACGGCGCGCGGCGGGCGGCGGCTGCTGCGGCACGGGCGGGGCCGGCGACCGGACCGATGACGGGGCCGGCGACGGCTGCGCCTGAGCGGGAACGCCGCGCCGCGCCCCCGCCCGTGGCGGGCTCAGCCGTGGCGGGCTCAGCCGTGGCGGGCTCAGCCGTGGCGGGCTCAGCCGTGGCGGACTCACCCGTGGCGGACTCACCCGTGGCGGACTCACCCGTGGCGGACTCACCCGTGGCGGGCGAAGGCGGCGGGGAGGTCGGCGGGTGGGGTGCCGGCGGCGAGGAGGAGGCGGAGCAGGACCCGGGCCTTGTAGGGGTGCAGGAACCCGCCGTTGATCAGGCCGCGTTGCTGGAGGTCGGCCTCGGAGCCGGCGCCACCGTAGGTGTGCCGCAGGACCGTGCCGGCCCCGGTGCGGGAGGTGAGCACGACCGGCAGCCGTTCGGCCAGCGCGCCCAGCACGGGCGCCAGCGGCGCCGCGACATGCCCGACGCCGAAGGCCGCGACGACCAGCCCCTGGTGGGTGGCGGCGAGCCCGTCGAGGAGCGCGCCGTCGTCGTCCAGCGTCGCCGTGTGGAGCGCCACCTTGGTCGCGGCGAGCCGCGCCGGGTCCGGCGGGGTCGGGAGGGGCTCGGGGCGCGGCGGTCGGGCCAGGATGTGGACGCGGTCCTCGGCGAGTTGCCCGATCGGGCCGAGGTCCGGGGACGCGAAGGCGCCGGGGTGCGAGCTGTGCGTCTTCCGCACCCAACGCGCCGCGTGGACCGCGTCGTTGAAGACGACCACCGCCCCGAGCCCGCGCGCCTCGGGGGCGGCGGCGACGCGGACGGCGGCCAGCAGGTTGGCCGGGCCGTCGGCCCCCGCCAGCGTCGGGTTGCGCATCGCCCCGGTCAGCACGAACGGCTCCGGGTGCGGCCAGAGCAGGTCGGCCAGGTAGGCGGTCTCCTCCAGGGTGTCCGTGCCCTGGGTGACGACGACCCCGGCGGCGCCGGCGGTCACCGCCCGGGACGCGGCGTCCAGCACGTCGAGGAAGTCGGCGAACGTCAGGTTCGCGCTCCCGACGGCCAGCGCGTCGCGCACGTCCAGGGTCACCCCGAGGTCGCGCAGCCCGGGCACGGCCGCCGCGAGGTCGGCGCCGCGCAGCCCGGCGACGACCCCGCCTTCCGGGTCGTCCGTGGCCGGCGCGGCCATCGCGATGGTGCCGCCGAGGGTGAACCAGACGACGTTCACGGTCTTCACCGTCCGTTCTCCGTTCTCCGTCGGGGGTACAGCGCGGCGGCCTGTCGGGCGGTCAGGGTGCGGGCGTCGCGGCCGTGGAGCAGCAGGGCCAGTCTGGCGGTCTCCTCGATCTCCTCGACCGCGTCCACGGCCGCCTCCAGCGTCGGCGCGGCGGCGAGGGAGCCGTGGTGGGCGAGCAGCGCGCACCGCGCTTCGGGCGGGGTCTCGGCGAGCGCGCGGGCCAGGCCGGGGTCGCCCGGCGGGAAGTAGCCGACCAGCGGCAACGGGCCGACGCGCATCGCGAAGTACGCGGTGAGCACGGGCAACGGCCGGGCCGGGTCGAGCCCGTTGAGGCAGGAGACCGCGACCGCGTGGGTGGAGTGCACATGCGCGACGGCCGCGACGTCCGGGTGGCGCCGGTAGGAGACCTGGTGCAGCGCCAGTTCCTTGGACGGCCGGTCGCCGGCGAGCAGTTCGCCCGCCGGGCCGACCAGCGACAGCCGGTCGGGGTCAAGCCGCCCGAGGCAGGCGTTGGTGGGGGTCATCAGCAGCCGGTCGCCGATCCTGACGCTGAGGTTCCCGGTCCGGCCCGGGGTGATCCCCCGGTCGTAGAGCGCCCGGCCCAGTTCGACGATCGCGGAACGGGCCCGCGCCTCGGCGTCGTTCGACGGCTCAGCCGCTTCCGTGCGGTTCGCCGGCTCAGTCACGGTCGCCCTCCACGGTGCCGTCGCCGGCCCGTTCCGCCCGACCGGCCTCGCCGGCCGCCGGCTCCCCCCGTTCCCCCGGCTCCCGTTCCCCCGGCTCCCCCGGTTCCGCCAGGCGCGCGAAGGCGTCGAGGAAGAAGTCGTCGCCGCCGAAGTTCCCCGACTTGAAGGCGAGCGCGACGTGCGGCTCGGCGGAGAACGTCCAGGGCACCCCGGTGCAGATCTCGGGACCGATGCGGACCCGGTCGACCCCGAGGGCCTCGGCCACCGCGCCGCTGGTCTCCCCGCCGGCGACCACCAGGCGGCGCACGCCCAGCGCGGTCAGGCCGACGGCCAGCCGGCCCATCGCCTCCTCCACGACCGCCGCCGCGCGGGCGCGGCCCAGCGCGCGCTGGGCGCGGGCGACGGCCTCCGGCGCGGTGTCGGCCGCGATCAGGACCGGGCCGCGCCCGAGGCGGCGGCCGGCCCAGGCCAGCGCCTCGCCGACCGTGCCGCCGTCGGCCGCCAACTCCCGGGCGTCCAGGCGCAGTACGGGATGGCGCCGGGCGAAGGCCGCCACCTGCCGGGCGGTGGCCCGCGAGGCGCTGCCCGCCAGCACCGCCGATCCCCCGGCCGGCGGCACGGGCGCCGCCCCGCCGGCAACGCCGGCCGCCCGGGCCAGCGCCGCACCCCAGGCGGCGCCGAACGGCGCGCCCCCGGCGTTCAACGGCCGGTCGCCGGCCGCCGCCGCGAGGGTGTCCAGGTCCGCGTCCCTGACCGCGTCGGCGATGACATGGCGCACGCCGTCAGCGGCCAGGCCGCGCAGCCGCTCGGCGCTGGCGTCGGGGCCCCGGTCCACCACGTCGAACGGCAACAGGCCGACGGCGGCGGCGGTCTGTTCGCCCAGCACCCGGAGCAGGTTGGGGTCCCGCATGGGCGTCAGTGGGTGGTCCGCCATCCCGGACTCGGAGAGGAGCGCCCCTTCGACGAAGAGGTGGCCCAGGTAGAGGGTCCGGCCGTTGGCCGGGTACGCGGGGCAGTGCACCGCGCCGGCGGCCCCCAGCTCCTCGCTCAGGGCGTCGGTCACCGGGCCGATGTTGCCCTCCGGGACCGAGTCGAAGGTGCTGCAATATTTGAGGTACACGTGCTGGACGCCCTGCGAGCGCAGCCAGCGGCAGGCCCGCAGCGCCAACTCCCGCGCCTCGGCGGGCGGGGCGGTCCTGGTCTTCAGGGCGACCACGACGGCGTCCGGGTCGGGGTCGAGCGGCCCCTCGGGCACCCCGAAGACCTGGGTGGTGGCGACGCCCCGGCGCACGAGGGCGCCGGCGAGGTCCGTGGCGCCGGTGATGTCGTCGGCGATGCATCCCAGGAGCGGCAACGCGCACCTCTTTCAAGGACGAGTAATGCATACGGTTTCGGACTGGTGGCGCGGTGCGCGCCGGACGGGACCGACCGCGTCCCGCACCGGCTGAACGCTTGTCTGGCAGGGCTTTTGCGGGTGAAGGCGGGCGGCCGCCGTTGCCGCTCCACACCGGGTGAGCCGGGGGCCGGCCGGCCGTTGGGGAGCGCGGTGGGGACGATCGGCCCCCGCATACGCATGTCATTAGAGGTTGGCGCACTCCGTGATGTCAACCCACCATGCGTCCCCACCAGGGAGCTTGCCCGTCCGAGTCAGGCGAGCCTAAGATGACGCATACGTATACATCACCGAGCGAGGAGACGTCTGTGTCCCAGTCCCAGGGCCTCACAGTCACCGCGGAGGAGATCGAACGCCGCACGATCCGACGGGCCGAGCTGGTTCCCGACCGGTCGGCCTTCATCGACACCTGTCTGCCCGAGTGCGCCGGGAAGGAGAACTACGCGCTCATCGGCCCCGGCGTCGCGGAGAACACCGAGCAGGTGGTGCCCGTCAGCGACCCCCACGGCTTCAACCTGGGCGTCGCGGCCATGCCACACGGCATCACCAACTCGCTGCATCTGCACTTCACCGCCGAGGTGTTCAGCTGCTTCAGCGGCGAGTGGCTGTTCCGTTGGGGGGTCGACGGCTCCGAGGGCGAGTGCGTGATCCGCCCGGGGGACGTCGTCTCCATGCCCACCTGGATGTTCCGTGGGTTCACCAACATCGGCGCCGACGACGGGTGGATGTTCTCCTCGCTCGGCATGGACGAGACCGGCGGCATCATCTGGGCGCCGTCCGTGCTGAAGGCGGCGGCGGAGCACGGCAACTACCTCTCGGCGGACAACCGCCTCGTCCGGGGCGTGCCGGGCCAGCGGCCCGAGGGCGTCGAGCTGACCGAGCCGATGCCGGAGGCGGAGGTGCGCCGGCTGCGCCCCGTCACCCCGGAGGAGATGCGGCAGCGGCTGGCCACCCCGGAGGACCTGGTCTGGTCGACAACGCCGTTCCTGGACTCGGAGTTGCCCGGCGGCGGCGCGGAACTCGCGCTGGTCATCGGGTACGGCGTCACCGAGGACCGGAACGCCGCGCCCCGGGTGCACAACCCGCACGGCTTCAGCCTGGCGTGGCTGCGCGCCGAGCCCGGCAAGGGGGTCAACGCGCACCGCCACGACGCCTCGCAGGTGCTCATGGTCAAGGACGGCCGCTGGCGGGTGACCCTCAACCGGGAGAACCCGGTCTCCACCGAGATCGGCCCCTTCGACACGCTCTCCGTGCCGGCCGGCGCGTGGCGGACGATCGAGAGCGTCGGCGAGGAGACCGGCCAGCTGGTCGTCATGACCGGCGGGGACGGGCGGGTGCGCCTGGAGTGGGACGAGTCGGTCCGCGAGGCGGCGCTGGCCGGGGGCGTGGCGCTCGACGCCAACGGCTATCTGGCGCCGGCCTCGCTGGTCGGCGACGCCCACCGGTGACCGCCGGCGTTATCCAGTAACCGCCGGCGGCGCGCGGGCCGTTCGGGGTGTGCCCCGTTGGGGGCCGCCCCGAACGGCCCGGCGGGCAGCGGAACGGAAAGGGCCGGCGGTCGGGGAACGGGCCCGCGCGGGCGCGGCCGGTGCCGGTCACCGACGGTCAACGAACGGGCCGGCCCGGCGGTCGCCGAACCGGCCCGGCGCGGCTCAGGCGACCGGGTAACGAACGAACTGCCGGTGCGGGTCGGGCGCCGCAGGGTCAGGCCGCGTGGGCGGGGTGAGCGTCGGCGAGCAGCCAGCCGGTGAGGAGTTCCGTCACCTCGGCCGGCCGTTCCAGCGGCGTCAGATGGCCGCTGTCGGGCACGACCGCCAGCCGGGCGCCCGGCACCAGCGCCGCGATCTCCTCGTGCGCCGCGACCGGAGCGAGCGCGTCGTCGGCGCCGGCCACGACGAGCGTCGGGCAGCGCAACTCCCGCACAGCGCCCCGGAGATCGGTCCGCGAGCGCTGCGCGGACAGCTGCCGCAGGAAGACCTCGGGCCCGACCTCGTCGGCCATCCGCACCACGGTCCCGGCCAGGGCCGGCTCGCGCACCCGCGCGGGGTGGACGAGTTGGGGCAGCAGCGTCTTCGGCGTGATGTCGGCGAAGCCGCCGGACACGGTGCGTTCCGTCAACACGTCCCAGCCCGCGCGCTGTTCGGCGCGCGGCGGGCGGGCGCTGGTGGACAGCAGGGCGAGCCGGCTCACGCGCTCCGGCGCACGGTGCGCGACCGTCATGGCGACGATGCCGCCCAGCGACAGGCCGCCCAGCGCGAAGCGCTCGTACGGCAGGTCCAGCACCTGGTCGGCCATCGACGCGACGCTGTCGGCGGTCAGTTCGACGACCCGGGTCTCGGCGTGCCGGCTCAGCGCCTCCTGCTGGGCTTGCCAGAGGCGCGCCGAGCACAACATGCCGGGCAGCAGCAGGCAGACGCCGCCCGGCGCGGGATCGTGCCGGGTCATGGCCGCGCCCCGTGCCCGGAGTCCCCGCGTGCCGCGTCCTCGTGCGCCGCGTCGTCCGGGCCGTGGGTGCCGCGCAGCACCGGCATGATCGGGTGCACCTGGAGCCGGCCCTTGCCCCGGTAGCCGGACAGCCGCTCGACCAGCATCGACACCGCGCTGCCCAGCATCGCGTCGAACGGCGCCTTGATGGTGGTCAGGTTGAACACCGGCCAGGACGCCTGGTCCAGGTCGTCGAAGCCGACCAGGGCGATGTCCTCCGGCACCCGCAGGCCCAGCTCGTGGGCCGTGTTGATGGCGCCGATGGCGATGATGTCGTTGGCGCAGAACACCGCCGTCGGCCGGTAGCGGCCGCGCAGCAGCGCGGGCAGCGACTCCCGCCCGTGGGTGAAGTCGAACGGCCCGTACACGACGCGGGACTTGGGCAGGCTCACGCCGGCCTCGGCCAGCGCCTCGCGGAAGCCGCGCTCCCGGTCCTGGCCGGTGCTGGTGTCGGTCGGGCCGAACAGCGCGCCGAGCCGGGTGTGCCCGGCCTCCAGGAGCAGCTGCGCGGCGGCGCGCCCGCCCGCCGCGTTGTCCGCGACGGCGGCGTCCGCCGACGGGTCGTCGATCGTGCGGTTGACCAGGACGAACGGAACGCGCCGCTGCGCCAGTTCCTTCGGCAGCCTGGCGTGCAGGTTGGCCGAGGTGATGATGACGCCGTCGGCCCAGCCGCTGAGCAGCTGGGTCTCCATGCCCACCGGGTCGCCGCGCTCGGCGAGCAGCGTCAACGAGTAGCCTCGCTCGGCGAGTTCGTCGTGTATCTGGCCGACGAGCATCGGCCACAGCGGGTTGTCCAGGTCGGCGACCAGGGCGATCCTGCGGGTCGCGCGGGTGGAGAGGCTGCGGCCGAGTTCGTTGGGCACATAGCCCAGCACGCGGGCCGCCTCCAGGACCTTCTCCCGGGTCTTGGCCGAGATGCTCGGGTCGGAGCGCAGCGCGCGGGAGACCGTGGCCTGCGAGACGCCGGCGCTGCGCGCCACGTCGTGGCTGGTGACGGAGGCGGTGCCCCGGCGGCCCGTTCGTTCCGCGCGGCCGGCCGAGGGGCCGCCGCTGCCGCGCCGCTGGGACGGTTCGCGCATCAGTATCCTCCGCCCACGCCGGACGCCTGGCGGCCCCGGATCTCCGCGAGCCGCCGGGCGGCCCCCTCGCGCAACAGCACCATGTCGTTGCCCGGGGTGACGAGGTGGAAGCCGTCGTCCGCGAGCCGGCGGGCCATCGCGGCGTCCGCGCAGTAGGCGCCGGCCGCGACCCCGGCGGCGCGTGCGCGGCGCAGGACCCGCGCGAGGGCGTCCTCGACCTCGGGCGCGACCGGCACCGTGCCGGGCTCGACGCCGAGGGACAGCGCGAGGTCGTTGGGGCCGACATAGACGCCGTCGAGGCCGGGGACCGCGAGGATGGACTCCAGGTTCTCCAGCGCGGTCCTCGACTCCACCATCGCCCAGACCTGGACGGTGTCGTCGGCCGCCGCCACATAGTCGGGCCCGCCGTAGAGCAGGCCACGCGCCGGGCCGTAACTCCGTTGCCCCTGCGGCGGATAGCGGCAGGCGGCGACGAGGGCGGCGCACTGTTCGGCGGTGTCGATGCTGGGGCAGATCAGCCCGTAGGCGCCGGCGTCCAGGAGCTTGCCGATCTCTGCCGGGTCCAGCCGGGTGCAGCGGACCATGGGCACGGCGGGGCCCGCGCTGACCGCCGTCAGGAGGGCGATGGCGCCGTCGACGCCGAACATGCCGTGTTGCAGGTCGATGGTGACGGCGTCGTACCCGGCGTGTGACAGCACCTCGGCGGCGTACGGGCTCCCGCTGGAAACCCAGGCGTTGAGGGCCGGCTCCCCCGCCCGTACCAGGCGTCGAACCTGGTTCTCTCTCATCTGCTGCTTCTCCTGTGGGGCGGTGGGCGGGTCCTGCGGGGCGGTGGGCGGGGTGGTCCCCGCGATGGTCTGCCGCGCGGCGTGGCGCCGGAGGGGGCGGTGGTGTGCGGGGCTCATCCCTTGACGGCCCCGCCGGTGAGACCAGCAACAAAATAGCGTCGCGCGAAGATGGTGATCAAGATGATCGGCAGCGCCAGCGCGAGGCTACAGGCGGCCAGCACCTGGTACATCGAGGTGTCGTCGGCGCCGGACTGCGCGGCGACGAACACGGGGATGGTCACGGCGTCGTTCTGGGTCAACGTGAGGGCGATCAGGTATTCCTGAAAGGCCAGCAGAAAGGCGAAGAGCCCGGCGGTGACAAGTCCGGGTCCGGCGACCGGGAGAATGACCCGGCGGAACGTCTGGAGTCTGGTGCAGCCGTCGACCATCGCGGCCTCGTCCAACTCCTCGGGCAGGTCCCGGAAGAATCCGGTGAGCAGGAGGAGGGTAAACGGCATGTTGACCGCGACAAAGGCGATGACCAGCGCGATATCGGTGTCATAGAGGCCGGTTGACCTGGACACCTGGTAGAAGGGCAGGACGACAGCGAATCGGGGCAGCGCGCGGAAGATCAGCGCCAGCACGAGCAGCGCGGGACCGATCCGTCCCCGGTAGCGCGCGAAGGCGTAGGCGGCGGGCGCGCCGACGATCAGGCTCACCACGACCGAAAGGGCCGCCACCCAGGCGGTGTTGAGCAGCGTCTCGGCGAAGGTGGAGCCCTTCCACAGCTGCTCGAAGGCGTCGAACTGCGGGGTGAACGTCCACACCGGCGGGCTGCGGAAGGCGTCCACGAACGGCTTGACGGCCGTGAGTCCGGCCCACAGGAACGGGGTCATCATCAGCAGGGTGATCAGGCACATGACCACGAAGCTGACGCCGGACCCGGGCGGGTTGTCGGTGCTGCGGCGGCGGCGGGGCCGTTTGGTGGTCGGAACGAGCCGACCGCGTTCCCGTTCCCCGGTCCCCGTGCGGCGGATTTCGGTGAGCGTCATCATTTCCCCCTTGCGTCGCGCCAGGTGGAGCGCAGGAACGGAGCGAGTAGGACGAGGGTGAGGATGATCGTCAGAACGTTGACAGCGCTGCCGATTCCGAGTCGGTAACTGTCGTTCAGCGCGATCTGGTAGACGTAGGTCATCAGCGACTCGGTGCCGAGTTGGGAGGCGGCCGGGGTGATGATGCGAATGGAGTCGAATATCTTCAGCGCGTCCATGATGCCGATGACGCAGACGAACGAGATGAGTCGTCCGAGGCTCGGTATGACGACATAACGCTGTCTCTGCCACCAGTTGGCGCCGTCGAGTTCGGCGGCCTCCAGCGGTTCCTTGGAGAGGGCCTGGAGTCCGGCGAAGAGAATGAGGACGGCGAACGGGATCTCGTGCCAGAGCATGTGCATCGCGACGAGGGTCCGGGCCGGCCATTCGCTGACGAGCCAGTCGATGTGGATGCCGAAGACCTCCAGCAGCCGGTTGAAGGGGCCGCCGAAGACGTCGTTGAAGAGCCAGGAGAAGTCCAGCGCGCCGACGACGGTGGGCACCACATAGGTGGAGAGCAGCAGCCCGAGGAAGATGGCGCGCCCACGCCGCACCTTGGTGAGCAGGACGGCCAGCAGATAGCCGAACACCAGCTTGAGGAAGGTGATCACGAGGGCGAAGGCGACGGTGAACGCGGCGGCGCGGCCGAAGCGCGGACTGGTCAGGAGCTGCCGGTAGTTGTCCAGCCCGACGAACGTGCCCGACTGGCCGACGGGGACGTTCTGGAAGCTCCAGGTCAGCGTCGCGATCAGCGGGGCGATCAGCAGCGCCGCCATGAGCGCGATGGCCGGCCCCGACAGGGCGAAGAACGTGCGGGGACGCATCTGGTGCGGTCCTCTCTCGGTCGCGGCCGCGACGGGCCCGGTGGTCCGTCGCGGCCGGGGCGGCGGCTGGACTAGTCGGCGTATCCGCCGTCTTCGATGGCCTGGACGGCGGCGGCCTGCGCCTCGTCCAGCGCGGCCTGGACCGGCCGGTCGCCCGCGAAGGCGTCGCCGAGCGGGGCGCCGATCACGCTGTAGACGTCGGCCATGTAGGGGACGGGGGTCAGCGGTTGGGGATCGACCTCCTCCAGGGTCTCGACGGCGTTGGCCGCGAACGGGATGTCGGCGTCCTCCAGCAGGTCGAGCCGGGCCGGCAGCGCCTCGGGGATGACGGAGGCGGCGGCCTCCTCGCCGGTGGCCACGGCGGCGAGCTGGAAGAGGAGTTCGGGGTCGGCCTGGGAGTTGGTGGCGACGGCGAATCCGTCCGTCGAGAGGAACGACAGCGGCGTGCCGCCCTCCCTGACCGACGGCGGGGTGGCGAAGGCGAAGTCGTTCGCGTGCGGCGACTTGGTCTCGTCGACCAGCGGGCCGAGCCGGCCGGACACCAGGAAGCCCATGGCGGCCTGGCCGGTCTGGAGCTGGGTGGTGACCTCGGGTGAGGAGAAGCTCATGACCTGCGGGGACATGTAGGGCATCAGCGAGCGCACCTCGTTCACCGCCTCGACGGCCTCGGGGGTGTCGAGGGTGGGAACGGGCTCGCCCTCCTCGAAGTAGTCGCCGCCCAGCGAGCGGAGGGCCTGGCCGAAGAGGCCCTGGATGTCGTTGCTCGGCGACATCGGGACGGCCAGCGGGTGCTCGACGACGCCCGCCTCCTGGATCGTCTCGGCCGCCTGCCGCAGCTCCTCGAAGGTGGTCGGGGCGTCGAGGCCCAGCGAGTCGAAGATGTCCTCGCGGTAGACCAGGTGGTTGACGCTCCAGTAGGTCGGCAGTCCGTACTGGTGGCCCTCGTACGCATGGGTCGCCATGAGTTTGGGGTCGATGTCGTCGAGGTGGTAGCGGTCGGCGTAGGTGTCGATGTAGTCGTCCAGCGGGGCCGTCCAGCCCCGGGCCGCGTAGAGCGGGTAGACGGTGCCGAACTGCTCTATCAGGTCGTAGCTCGCGGTGTTCCCGGAGAGGGACTGCACGGCGCGCTGCTTCTGCCCGGCGAGGTCGGTGGCCGGGTGCTTGAGTTCGAGGGTGTCGGACCCGCAGTTCGCGGTGAGCGCGTTGGTGAACGGGTCGGTGGCGGTGCTGTTGTAGGCCAGGATGTTGACCGTCACCGGCTCGGTCGGCACATCGATGTCGCAGGTGACGTCGGCGCTCGACTCCCCGACCTCGGAGCCGGCCCCGCAGCCCGTCGCCGGCAGGACGAGGACCGTGGACACGGCGGCGGTGGCGACCCACCGTCGTCTCGTGGCCGAGCGCAAGCGGATACGGGAAAGGTCAGTCACAACAAGCTCCTGTATACCGGGGGATGAGCGGCTACCTGGCCCTGAGGCTCGGCCTGGAGGGACTGGCGGGGTTCCAACCAGTCATGTATACGTATACAAATGGTCGAGCACCAGCAAGTCAAGAGCTTGACCGTCACGACAGACAGTCACGAACAGTCACGGCAGTCACGGCACAACAGTCACCGCACAACAGTCACCGCACAGCTGAGAGGCGTGAGCGCGTCATGGTGATCAACCCCAAGACCTATGCACCCTTCGAGTCCGCCGAGGAGTACATCCTCGGCTGGACCGACCAGATCTGGGAGGAGTACGGGCTGGGTCGCCTTCACGAGCACTACGCGGACGACATGGTCGTGCACGGCGCCTATGGCCCGATACGCGGCATGGAGACCGTGCTGCGGGGCTCGTTGGTGAAGAAGAGCGCCTTCCCGAACCGCATCGGCACCGCCGAGGACGTCATCTGCGAGTGGCGCGGCGACGACGCCTTCATCAGCCACCACCGCGTCTTCCACTCGGGCCCGCAGGAGGGGCAGTGGGTCTACGGCGCACCCTCGGGCCGGAACTCCGAGTCCCGCAACATCGCCATCTGCCTGGTCCGCGACGGTCTGGTCGTCGAGGAGTGGGTGGTGCGTGACGAGTACCGGGTGGTGACCACGCTCGGCCTCGACCCCGAGGAGATCGCGCGCACCGTCGCGTTCACGGACGAGGAGGAGGGGCTGTTCGGCACGCCGGCCCCCGAGGACGTGCTGGTGCGCGGCGAGTCCGGGCCCCGGCCCGAGACGCACGCGAAGGAGGCCGCGTTCATCCGGGAGTTCATCGACGACGTGTGGGGCCGGCGCCACCTGGAGCGGGTCCCCGAGTTCACCCAGCGCGACCTGTTCCTGGAGACCACCCGCTCGCGGATCAGGACCCGGCCGAAGAACTACCAGATCGAACTCAGCCAGATGTTGGCCCCGTTCCCCGACGCCACGGTCGAGGTGCGCGACATCGCGGTCAACACCGCGCCGGAGCAGGGCACCCGGATCGGCGTGCTGTGGCGGCTGACCGGCACCTACGACGGCGCGCCCGTCTACGGCCCGGTCACCCACTCCCCGATCGAGATCCTGGGGGCGTCCCAGTTCCTGCTGCGGAACGGGAGGATCATCCGCGAGTGGCGGGTGTTCGACGAGATCGCCGTGATGGCGCAGGTCGCGAAGGCGCGGGGCGACGAGCCTCGGCTCGGCTGACCGCCTGCGCGGGCCGGCGGCGCGCGGGGCGCGCCGCCGGGAGGTGAGGGCCGGCGGCGGCCGGCGGCGCGGGCCGGCGGCGCGGGGCGCGGGGCGCGGGGTGGCCTCGGCGGCCGGCGGGCGCCGGTTGGCCTCGGCGGCCAGGGCCGGTGGGTGGCCGCGCCGCGGCCGGCGGGTGGCGGGCGTTCGGCGAACGGCGGGCGCCGGTTGGCCCGGCGGTTGGCGAACGCCAGTTGGCGGGTCCGGTTGGCGGGCGCCTGGCCCGGAGCCTCGACGGCCGGCAGTTGGCGGCTGGCCTCGGCGGCGGGGCAGGAGCGTGGCCGCACGGCGGTTGGCGGGCGTTCGGCGGTTGGCCTCGGCCGGTTGGCGGGCGCCTGGCCCGGTGCCTCCCCAACTGGCCTCGGCGGCCAGGCCGGAGTGTGGCCGCGCGGCGGCCGAACTCGGCGGCTCGCGAACACCAGTTGGCGAACGCCAGACCGGTGCCTCCCCAACTGGCCTCGGCGGCCAGGGCCGGTGGGTGGCCGCGCGGCGGCCGGACTCGGCGGGCGGCGAACGTCGGTTGGCGGGCGGCAGTCGGTGTCGGAGCGTGGCCGCGCGGCGGCCGGACTCGGGGGCTGGCGGAGGCCGGCTCGCGAACGCCAGACCGGTGCCTCCCCAACTGGCCTCGGCCGCTGGCGGGGCCCCTGTTGCGGGCCCCGGCCCCGGTTGGCGGTTGGCCTCGGCGGCGGGTCCGGTGCTTCCCCGGCGGGGCCGGCGTTCGGAGGTTGGCGGGCGTCGGCTGGGCCGACCCGCCCGCTAGGACGGCGCGGGGCGCGCGGACCCCCCGCCCGCACGCCGGTTGTGCGCCCGCCCGCTTCGTCGAACGCCCGCGCCCGTCCACACCGTTGAACGCCACCGGGCCCGCCGGCCCCGTTGCACATCCACACCGTTGAACGCCCCCGCGACGGCGGGGAGTTCGGAGGAAGAACGTGACCGTCCCTTCCGCATCGCAGCCGCCCGAACGGCGGTCGTCCGCGCCGCAGGCGCCCGTGCCCGTCCCGCTCTACGGGGAGCAGACCCGCCTGGCGCTGGCCAACTTCCCCGGCCGGGGGCGCCGGTTCGGCGACGTTCCCGAGTTCGTCCGCGCCTACGCCCTGACCAAGGCGGCCGCCGCGCTGGCCAACGTGCGGCTCGGCGTGCTGGACGAGGAGCGCGGCGACGCGATCGTGCGGGCGGCGCGGGAGGCCGCCGAGGGGCGGCACGCGGCGCAGTTCCCCACCGCGCTGGTGCAGGGCGGCGGCGGGACGTCCACCAACATGAACGTCAACGAGGTGCTCGCCGCCCGAGCCGGCCAGCTCCTGGCCGCACGCGGCAGCGCGACCGTGGTGCACCCCAACGACCACGTCAACCGTTCGCAGTCCACCAACGACACCTATCCGACGGCGATGGCGCTGGCGCTGCGGGAGTTGGCGGGGCCGGCGCTGGCCGCGTTGGAGCGGCTGGAGGTGAGCCTGGCGGCGAAGGCAGCGGAGTTCGACGCGGTGCGGCGGCTGGGGCGGACCTGTCTCCAGGACGCGGTGCCGTTGACCGTCGGCCAGACGCACCGAGCCCAGGCGGCGGCGGTGCGCCGCAACCGGGAGGCGCTGCGGGAGTCCGTCGAGGCGTTGCGGGCCGTGCCGTTGGGTGGGACGGCGGTCGGGTCGGGGGTCGGGGCGCCGGCGGGGTTCACCGCCGCCGCGCTGGCCCGGCTGGCGGCGCTGACCGGCCGGGACGTGATCCCGGCGGACGACTTCTTCGACGCGCTCGCGCACCTCGACCCGTATGCGGCGATCGCGGACGCCTGCGCCCGGACCGGTGAGGTCATGGCGAAGATCGCGGGCGACCTGCGGCTGCTGTCGTCGGGGCCGGTCGGCGGGCTGGGCGAGGTCACCCTGCCCGCGCGCCAGGCGGGTTCCTCGATCATGCCGGGCAAGGTCAACCCGGTGATCCCCGAGCTGGTGATGCAGCTCGGCTACCGCGTCCGGGGCGCGGCGAGCACCGTGCATCTGGCGGTCGCGGCCGGCGAGTTGGAGCTGAACATCATGGAGCCGGTGATCCTCGACGCCCTGGTCACGGCGCTGGGCGACGTCGCGGACGCGGCGGACACCTTCGCGGTCGGCTGCGTGGACGGCCTGCGGTGGAACGAGGAGGCCCTGGCCCGCAATCTGCGCGGCTCGCTCCAGGGGCTGGTGGAGACGGCGGGCAGCGAGGGCTACGAGCAGGCGACCCGGGCGGCGCGCGCCGCGCGGTGACGGGCGGGGTCCGGGAGCCTGGGGCCCGGGGGCTCAGCCGTCGCTGGTCCTGGTGAGGACGCCGTTCTCGTCGCGTGCGTAGGTGCGTCGGCGGTTCTTCTCGATCTTGCGGGTGACCTCGGAGGCGAGGTCGATGCCGTTCATCTCGGCGAGCGCCGTGAGGTAGAGGAAGACGTCCGCCAGTTCCTCGCCGAGATCGTTCCGACCCCTGATCCAGGCGGTGAAGGCCTCGCCCACCTCGGCGGTGAGGAGGCCGAACTCCAGGGCCACATCGGTGGTGTTGAAGTTCTTGGCCTGCTTGTTCTCCCAGGCGAGCCGCTGGGCGGTGGCGATGTCCACGGCCTCTCCGCCGGCGAGGCGGTTGAGCACCCGGGCGGTCGCGCCCAGGATCTCGGGCCTGGCCCGGCGGATGAACCGGCCGACCACGCTGTCCTCGCCGTACCGTTCGCCGATCTCCTGGATGCGGTCCACCGGGTTGGTGGGCGTTCCGTCCGGGGTCGTGCTCATGTCGCAGTAGCAGAGCGCGTCGTCCAACGCGGCTGACTCGTGGGGGAATTCGGCCTCCAACTCGGCCGACAGGCCGCGCGCCTCCGCCTCAAGCGAGGCGCAGGAGTGGTGCGCGACGAGCCGGACGACCCGTTCGTCGGCCCCGATCGCGCGCAGGTGCCGGGCGCCGTCCAGGGAGTGGAGGCCGGTGTCGACCAGTGCGGGCGCGTAGCCGATGTCGTGCAACACGGCCGCCGCCGCCAACAGTTCGGCGTCATCGCCCAGGGCGGGCGCCAGGGCCCTGGCCCGCTCGGCCGCGCCCAGGCTGTGGGCCCAGCGGCGCGGCAGCGGCCCGGCCAGCAGGGACTCGGCGAGCGCGTGGGCCCACGCGACCAGGCCGGGGTTGTTCATCGGCTGGAACCTCCGTCGTTCGTCGGGCCGTTCCCCCCACCCCGCGTGGCTTCCCCGGGAGGGGGCGCGGCACTCCGGCGCCTTCGGGGACGGTTCGGGGGGCGGGCGGCTTCCCGGTGACCGGTACCCTGCGGTCGGTGGGCCGCCGCGTCGGTCGGTCGCGAAGGTCCGCCCAGTGGCCACAAGTTGCATATTCCGAAGGGTTGTAGCCGGGTTTGATATGTGCTAGCGACGCTGCCGGAGCCCGGAGCCCGGAGCCCGGAGCCCGGAGCCCGGAGCCCGGAGCCCGGAGCCCGGAGCCCGGAGCCCGGAGCCCGGAGCCCGGAGCCCGGAGCCCGGAGCCCGGAGCCCGGAGCCCGGAGCC